>CP054184.1:0-600000 GCA_015709715.1 Nitrospira sp. | reverse complement strand
GACCGCAGGTCACCATGCTGCAGCGGTTGGCCGACGAGCAAGTGACCTATTGGAACACGGGCAATCCGGTGGTGGCGTTCCTCCGAGATCGAGTCTTTCGTACGTTGGACCGCAACGCCCGATTGCGTTATCGCGTCCTCTCGACCACCGCCGGTCTCCGGACCACGCCGCCTTTTTCTCTCGTGGATCGTGTCATGGCTGCCGGGCTTTTGCCCGATCCCCGCGCAAACCAGGTTGGGTGCTGATCGAGCCATGCACACGATGATTGTCCCACCATTACGACCGAGGTGTTTGTGACCCAACCCACCGCATTCGATATTCCATCCGAAGTCCAGGAATTGCTGCAGCGTTATGTGAAGGAGACCACGGCCCTCTTCGGCCAGCAGCTGGAGGGCATCATCCTGTACGGCAGCGCCGTGCGCGGCGAATTTCTGCCGGGCCGGTCCAATGTGAATCTCCTGTTGCTCGTCAACGGGTATGAGCGTGAGGGTTTGAAACGGTACGCCAAGGCGCAGCGCCGCTGGAGCCGGGAGCAGTTCGCGGTGCCGCTTCTCCTGACTGAGGCCGACCTGACGAAACCGGGGACGGTGTTCCCGCTCGAGTACTTGGAAATCCAGGAGCAGCATCGAGTGCTGTGGGGGCGCGATCCCTTCATCGGTCTCCACATCGACCGAACACACCTGGGCTATCAGGTTCGACAGGGCCTGGAAGGCAACCTGCTCCGGCTGCGCCAACGCTTCATCGAAGGGGGAGGGACGGAGGAGGCGATCACGATGTTGCTGCCCCTTTCGTTGACGGCGTTGTTGCCCTGCCTTCGCGGCCTGCAGCGCCTCGCAGGAGAGCCGCCGTTATTCCACTCGGAGCCGCTGTTGGCGAACGTGCAGGCCATGACGGGCCTGGACCTGACGGGATTCATGGACGTGCTCCATCTCAAGCGGGGCATCATCTCGCCCGGTCCGGTGGAGGTGCCGCGGCTCTATGACCGCTATGTCGAAAATCTGCAGCGGTTGATCAGCCAAGTCCAACCGGATGGGACGTTGAAAACGCCATGAGGATCAGCCTGTTGCTGCGGCGTTGGCCGTTTGTGCTGATTGCGGTCGTCTTGCTGTGGACGTGGCCGTCGCAGGCGCGCGAAGTCGCCCCAGTCTATGATCCGCTCGGTTACGTGAGCGACCACGCAGGGGTGATCGAGACCGATTGGCGCGCGCGCATCCGGTCTGTCTGCCAGGATCTTGAACGGAAGACCGGCGTGGAAATGGTGGTGGTGACCGTGCCCTCTCTGAAACCCTACGGATCGGCGAACGACTACGCCACCGCCCTCTACTCAAAGTGGGGGATCGGGTCCGCGCAGGACGAACATGGCGTGTTGGTGTTGTTGTCGGTGCAGGAGCGACAGGCGGCCGTGACCATGGGCCGACGCATGATCCCTGTGATGGGCGGCGAAGTGGTGGGCAAGGTCGGTCGTGAATATTTGGATCCCGCCATTAAGAATGGGCATTTCGGCGAGGGCCTCTACCGCACGGTCGTCGCCTTGGCCTCCACGTCACAAGAGATTCGAGTCGGGTCGCTGCAAAAAGCCCATTTCCGCGGGTTGGGGTTTTGGATCACGATCTCCACCGCCAGCGGCGCCCTCTGGTTTCTCTGGTGGCTCAGCCGCCCGGACTTGCGTCATCCCTACGCCAGGCTGCGCCGTGGTGAGTATTGGGGGAGCGGCCAAGGGGGATTCGGCGGCAATTTCGGCGGCATGGGTGGCGGGATGAGCGGGGAGGGGTGGAAGTGAGGGGGAGGATGGGTTGATGGGTCCTCCTGCTCGCGGAACGCGCGCCCTATCACCACCAGCCGTTATGTCATGCCGCCGCGCTTTTTGTTTCTGCGGTCGATGAGGATGCCAGGGAGATGACGTACTCGAAGCGAGAGGGGCGCCGGAGCGTCAGCCGCCCGTCTCGACAGAGCTGATCCACTGCCGCGAACACCTGGTTCCAGGTGCAGGTGGAGAGGCGTTGCACGAGTTCTTCCGGCGTACAGGACCCGCGTCGCTCCATGTCATCGAGAATGCGCCAACCAATTTCGTCTCCCGGTGTCATAGTTTCCTCCCCGGACAGATCTGCTGTCTGACAGTGTACCCAGGAAAACGTCTCCGGGCCGCTGACGAATCCACGATTCTTGCGTCGACATTCCCTCGGGCAGCTCGTCGCAGCTTTTTTTTAGACGAGACGCGGTGATGGAGTTCATGTTGGAGGAGTGACCCCTGCGCCTCTTGCATCAGGCCCGGCGTCAAGACCGTCATGATGGCGCTCCCATGCGTCTCGAGGGCGGCCGTTGGTTCGTTGAGCGTCTCCATGAGTTCACAAGGCCAATCGATTCCCTCGTCTTGCAGGCCTTCCAGATGCCTCATGATGGGCAGGAACGTTTCGAGGATCACGCTTCGTGCCTCTTCCGACTGGAGCCGGAACCACCCTTCCTTCGTGCCCACCGCCCGATAGATTCTGCCGATCAGCCGTTCTCGGGTCCCCTGGGGGTCCAGCCCGAAGTCGCGGCACAGCTCTCCCAGCAGGGTTGCGTCATAATTGTGGAGGTACCAGATGACTTGGCGGGACAGGCTCTCGGCCGGCAGTACGAGCGAACCGATATGGGGCCGCAGGCGAGCGAGTTGCTCCTGTCTGGTTCCGGTGGTCGACAACCCGAGGTCTTGCAGCCAGTCGCTCAGATCCTTGGTGATGCAGAGGTTGACATAACAGTCGATGAACATCGCTTTCAGCGACGCAACATTCTCAGGCAACGGTGTGTCTTCGCCCATTACTCTGTCTGGATCGCTCGGCCATGCGATTCTTGTCCCACAGGAGGGACAGAAGCGGGCTTTCACGGGGAGGGTCGCCTCACAATGTGAGCAGTTCATGGCCGCCTCCTGGGTCGACGGTTACTCCAGCACCCACAGCGCAACGCCGGGCAATTCCCGCATCAGGCGATCGGTCACGCTGCCGCCGAAGAGTCGCTTCGCGCCCGATGGTCCGCCACGAGGCACCACGATGGTGCCGTATTCGCCGGCCCTGGCTTCGTCCAGGATGGTATCCGCGATATCGCGCTCATATCCGAACTTGAGCGTGACATGATCGATGGGGAAGCCGGTCTGTCCCAAGTGCTCCAGTGCCTTGACCAGGATGGGATATTCGATGGCGCCTTCCGTCCGCAGCCAGGCTTCCTGTTCTTTGCGAAGTTGCTCGCCGAGGTGGTCTTCGATCTCAGGGTCTTCGGAACCGCCGTGCTCCATCAACTCACGAGGCATGGGGTTCAGCACATGGAACAACGTGACGCTCACCTCTCGGGTTTCCCGGAGAAGGGTTCCGACATAGTGTACGGCGTGGATGGATGCCTCTGAGTCGTCGACGACGATCAACAGATGTTTGGGAGCGGTGCGGCTTGCAGGGGACCGTCTCGACTCGGATAGGGGGTGGTCTTGCTTGGTCAAGGTCATGACATCACCTTACCTTCAACGAAGAGGAATACGCAGCGGCGCTGCCGCGCCTTCCATCGGAAGGCGCGGCAGTTTCGAGGCCGAGCGGTATATAGAACGGGTTTCCGCCGTTACAACGGCCGGTGCTGGTGGTCTGGGGGAGTGAGGTCTCGCATGCGACCCCTCCTGGTTGAAACGCAGTGACGCCGAAACAGGTCCCAGCCTATGCCGATGAGGAGGACAAGTCAACGGCGCCGGCTGGTCCGCGTCTTCACGACCGTCTTACTGCGCGACAGGGAGCTGGCTGCCTGGACGCCGTTCCGAACCAGATAGGACGCGATCTCCGGCGCTCGCTTTCCGGCCGGGCCTGCCGGATTCGTATCTGCGTACGAACTGTTTGGATTATTCTTGAAGAGCCAGAGTTGGCTTGCGCTCATGGGGACAGTCGGCGAGGGGACGCCGGCTCCTCGAAACTTCATCATGCCCTGTGTTTGAATCAGGACTGATCCACTGGTGACGGACGGGTAAAGTGAGACCCCTCCCATCAGTTCGATAAAGGTCTCCATGGCCACGTGGTTGCTCTGCGGAAACGGCACCACCTGCGTGAGACCATACTTCGTAATGCCGGCATGTTGCAGGAGCAGCGCGATCTCCGCGCCGGTTGCATAGCGGAACCCATAAGTGGTGGTGTAGCCGCCGGCGCCGCTCAGCACCTCCAGGTAGGATAGGTTTAACGTGGCGTCAAGGCTGAGCCATTCGAGATTGGTTTCGGTATCGAGTGTGATGAGATGATCGCCGGTTCCTGGAACCAAGTTCTGTTGCACGAGCGCCATGGTTGAACCTCCCGGTCAGTGAGTGGATGGTGTGGGATGCCGTCGTGGGACGGGGCGGCCTTCCTCCAGGTCTTGCAGGTCGGACCAAGCGGTGATGTCGATGCGAGAGGGATCGACGGCATCGCGGTATCGATTGAAGGATGCCTGTTTTTCAGGTGTACTGGGGCCTCGCGTCAGCATCATGTGGTTCCACTCGTCCAATGCCCTCTGATCGTGAGGCTGGGCAGTCCGTCGGAACCAATCGGCCACCCCGGCATCGGTGGAGTGTGTCTGCACGGCGGCCGTGAACTGCGCCGCCGTGATGCCGGCAAACTCCAACAGCCGTTCATCCATTGGACAGGGGTAGATGTATTCGCCCTGGGTTCCCGCCAGCCAGGCGCGGCACTTGTCGATCATGCGTGCGAGGTGCACATGCCCTTCCAGCGTGACACGCATGCTGCGCGGGAATCTCTGCCGCAAATCCATCAGGCCAAGAGCTTGTGGTTTTGGAACGTGAGGGTCCTCACCAGGACTTCGCCGTCCTCATAGGAGATGATGCGTCTGGTGCCTGGCAGGTCGGAGGACCCGACCCTGGCATGTGTGTCCGTGAAGCTCTCGACCGTGCGGAGTTTCGCATCCTGCGGCGAGTAATAGTAGACGGTGTATTTCGTGGTGAGATGCTTGCCGTCCTGCGTGGTGGCGCTTTCCTCGACATTGATCGTGAAGGCGACGCGCTCCATCCTGCGGTTAATCTGGGTGATGCGTCCGTCCTTGATCCGGTAGAACGACTGGTTGCCGTCTCCCGCGATATTCAAACGGCGACCGAAGGGGTGTCCATCCTCCGCGCCGAAGGTGAGGCGATACTTGCCGTCCGATTCCTCGAACTTGCGCGGGCCCCGGTGCACGGCGATCATCCCAATCTGCTCCTGCGCCCACTTCTGAACTGCTTCGTCGGGCAACTGAACGGTCACCTCACGAGGGCTTTTCAGCACCACGGTGCCCTTGAGCACTTGGCCATTGGTATTGACGGTCAAGTCCGCGGAAAACCCTTTGAAGTCAGGCTGCCAGCGAGCGGTGTTCTCAAAGGCCTCTTGCAACGTTTTCCGGGCTTGGGGGTCATCGGCTGTATCGGTCCTGGTTTCCGTCGGTGCTGAAGTCTGCATGGTCTGGCTCCTTCCTTCTGTCTGAGTGAATCCAAATCGGATTATAGAGACGACGGCGGCGCTTCTACAACCCGGATTGGGAACGATTCCAGCCCCCTCCCAAACCGGTTCTCACCTGAATCGAGAACACTGCCGGTCGGCTTGGAATTTCTATAGTACTGGCTAGGCCGAATCTGATACACTGGTAGCCCATCCCTATATGAGAATGGGCCTGGGCCGGTCAGGTTCTTGGAGTTTTGGAAAGGAGCGCTATGGAGCGTCGGGCAGCGTCTCATACAGAAGAAGAAGAGATGAATCAGCGACGGCGGCTGTTGGCCTTGGCTCGCAAGGGCGACCCCAAGGCAGTCAGCAAGCTGTTCGAACTCTACCAGGTGCGCGTGTTAAACGGCGACATGCTCAACAAGTTGAATAAGTCATACTACAAGACTGCCGCTGCGCAGGAACAGAAAGCCTCGCAGGCCGCCACCAAATCCGCCAAGCCTCAGAAAGCCGTGCATGGGAGTCCGAAGGTGGCTCCTAAGGCCGGGGTCGCTCAGGCCCCGTCGGCTGCAAAACCCAAAGCAGCCAAACCGCAACCGGCGAAAAAACGAGCCAAGTAACCGACCACCCTCTTTGTCGCCATCCCTTCACTGAACCCCGACTCGAAGCCCACCCGCGGCGAGTTTGGTTCCGATCTCCTCCGCCGTTTTTCTTGCTCCTGAATAGACCGTCGCCTGTCCCTCGTGGTCGATACGCCAGGCCAATTCGAACGCCCGCGAGGAGGTCATGCCGGGAATGACTTTGCAGAACAGGCTGATGACCTGTTGGTAGGTATGGCAGTCACAGTTGAACACGATGACCCGGGCCTCAAGGTCATCGCCCGTGCCGGTGTCCGTCGTGTCGAGGGCTTCCGGGGTGATGGCTGGGGTGAGGGTGCTCATGCGCGGTCGGCTCGTGTCCGAGTGTAGCAGGCAACCGGGGGGCAAGCGCAACCGGAAACGGGCGAAGCTGATGAACTGCTGTCGGGACGGGACTTCGTGGGGCAGGTGGCTTGGCGTTGGGACCCTCAAAGCAATTCGGTGGCCAGCTGGATTCCTTCTCGTTCGAGGGAGCGGCTCAAGAGGGCATGATGCGCAGGGGAATCTGTTACGGCCACGAGCCGGTGGGCCGAGGCGAGGCGAAGGGTATAGACCTGAGCTGCGGCAGTTTTGACCAGGGCCAGTCCGTACTCGAACGCAAAGGCGTCTTCGAGGGATGGGGAAGGGCCGGCCAGTTGTTGCACGCGATGGAATCGGTAGCTCTGGGAGACGCAATCCGGTTCGAGCAGCCGGAGCAACGCCGCAGGGCCAGGCAGGAGTGCCGCGCCGATGCGCATCGAGTGGGTGAGATCGAACAGGCCACGCTGAAACCGCCGATTTTCCCGAAGGGCCTCGTGGAAGAGGCGGCGCCAGTCGGCGTCGCCGAGATCGCGATCGACGGCGGCGATGGCGTCCTGGTCCAGGGCGCCACTGACGTTGTATCCCTGCACGATCCGTCCTTCCGTCACGAGGGCGGGCTGTGAATCCCCCATGCGGTCATGATAGGCCGTCGTCCCCATCAACGGCGTGAGGCGAAGGGCCATGTAATCCCGAAAGTGGATTCTGTCGTACCGGCTCAACAGCCGATCCAACGTCGCCGGAGCGCAGAGGTGGAAGGGGTGGAACAGCGCATCGCGAAGGGAGGGGCGGGTCACTACCAGTTGTCCATATCGATCACTTCGGTCGCATCCCACAGGTTCTTGCGTTCCGCGTCCGCGATGGCCTTTTCCCGGTCTTCTTCCGTCTCTTCCCCGAATTGCTTGGTTTGCACCGCTGCCGGTTCCTGAGCGGCGGCAGCCTCCTCAAGTTGGCGGCGACGGCGACGTTTGCTGGGATCCATATTGACTGGCATGGGCTCTCTCCTTTCCGCCGCTCAGTCTCTCCTCTGTCTGTGCCGGAAGTCAATGGGAGCGGCGGATGAAGGGGGGGCCTCCACGCTGCTCCACAGCGAGAGGGCGACATGGTCTGCGTAGCGTCGTCCCTGAGTGGTCAATCGGATGGAGTTGCCTGCTCGTTCCAAGAGGGCGACTTCGACCAAGTCGTCGATCCGTCGTGCGAGGCTGGGGATGGCCGCTACTCCCACGTGCTGCAGCGAGACGCCCTCGGTGAGGCGGAGGCCGAACACAACCCGTTCCCCGATGGCGACGGCGGTCGGCAATTGCTGGCTCTCCTCAATCGGGCACTCGCCTCGGCGCAACATGCGATTGTACAGTGCCAGATCGGCGACGTTGCCGAACCGCCGTCCGTTGACGTAGGACTGCGCGCTGGGGCCGAGACCCAGGTATTGGCCGCCGGTCCAGTAGAGTCGATTGTGGCGGCTGGCGAATCCGGGCCGGCAATAGTTGGAGATCTCGTACCGGTTGTACCCTGCTTCGCGCAGAAGACCTTCGGCCATGTCTTCCATCTCGTTTTGAAGACCTTCGTCCGGTGCCGGAACCAGCCCCCGCTGGACGGCGCCCTGCAGCCTCGTGCCTGCCTCGACCGTCAAGGCATAACAGGAGATGTGGGTCGGGTCGAGCTCCAGGACCTCGCGTAAGGACCGGGCCCAGCTGGCAAGGGTTTGTCCCGGGAGACCGTACATGAGATCCAGATTGAGGGCGACGAACCCGGCATCTCTCGCGGCAGCCACCATCGTGGCCGTGTCGGTGGGGGAACCTGGGCGGCCGACCAGAGTCAGCTCCTGCTGGTCCATCGATTCGGCTCCGAAGCTGAGCCTGGTAAAGCCCGCCTGTCGCAGGCGGGAAAGCCCTTCGCGTGAAACCGAGGCCGGATGGGCCTCGACCGTGATCTCTGCATCCTGCGCCAGGCCGAAAGTCCGGCGGGCCGTCGACAGGAGTTTGCTCAGGTGCTGCGGCGTCAGCGTGGTCGGGGTGCCGCCGCCGAAATAGATCGAATCCAGCGGCGCACCGTCGAACGGATCTTGGGCTCCATACAACTGCAGCTCGGCGAGGAGCGATTCCACGAACGCCTCGGCGGCTTCCGGCTGGTGAATTTCCAGATAGAAGGCGCAGAAGTGACAGCGTTGCTGGCAGAAAGGAATATGCAGGTAGAGCCCGCGCGATGCCCGGTCATCCATAGGGCTTACGCGCATTGTCCGCTTCGGGGGAGAAGTCCCGGATCAACGCCACTTCGATCTCGTCGTCCGCCGATTTCCCGCGGTTCCTGACGTGACTCGTCCATGCCGGGTATTGCCTCAGGCTGTCGAACAGGTTCTTGAGCAAAACGGGCTTGATGTACCGTTCCCATTCTTTTACCCAAGCCTGTTCGTCCTGGTCACCTTCATAGTCGTCTGGGAAATGAGCCTCCAGGCTGATACGGAACGTAAACGTCTTTTCTTCTATCCACATCGTGCGTATTCCTCGTCGGTTGATTGCGAACGGGATTCGGCGTTACATATAATGCCTCCATTGTTCAAGGAGACCAACGCCATGCCCATCTTCGAGTACGTCTGTCAAGAATGCAACCACCGTTTTGAACTCTTGGTGCGAGGCGACACGGTTCCGGCCTGTCCGGCCTGCCGCGCGACGGTCTTGCACAAACAGTTTTCGGCCTTCGGTGTCGGAGCGACCGGCGATTGGACCGGCGGGTCCGCCGCGCCGGGCGGAGGCTGCGGAAGCTGCGGCGATCCGCGCGGCCCCGGTGCCTGTTCCATGAATT
Organism: Nitrospira sp.; assembly: GCA_015709715.1. NCBI lineage: Bacteria > Pseudomonadati > Nitrospirota > Nitrospiria > Nitrospirales > Nitrospiraceae > Nitrospira > Nitrospira sp. The sequence goes on along the minus strand of CP054184.1, from coordinate 590,861 downwards.
GAACGCCCTCACTTTCGACGAGCTGTTTCCGATGGATGAACAGGACCAGCACCTACAGCGGGCCATCAACACGATTGCGCAGTCCGATCCTTTGATCAAGCTGCTGCAGCAGGTTCGCTTGGGGCGCATGAAGCCGAATGACGCCGGATTACGAGCGGTGACGGAATCCTGGTTGGGCGTCTATGCCCAGGTCTTGAAGTCCCACTCGTTGTCTCGTTCTCAGCTGGTCCGCTTGGACCCGGAACCCCGTCTGGAGGTGTTGGTAGAAGCTGGCGTGTTGTCCTGGGACCATGCGGGCACCAAGGACCTGCGCGCCCTGTTCCAACAGATGGTGGTTGCTGCAATCGCGTGACATGCCGGTCTATCCGCTGACCCTGCGCGCAATGTTCTTGGGTCTCGTGCTGACCTGGTTCCCCCTCTTCACTGCGTACGCCGACGAGGTCTCCGGCATCAGACCCCTGCATGGGGCGATCGAGGCGGTCTTGCTGCGCCTTCCTCCCGATACGCACTACCTGTTCGACCCCTCCTCGATCGCACAGTTCCTTGCAGAACTCGACGGCGACCCACCCGATTGGGCGGCCGTCTACGGATACGGGCACCACGATCCCGGCCATGATGATCGATTGTTTACTTTGAATCGCGAGCGGGATGCCAAGCGGGAGGGAAAACCGGCCCTGCACCAACGCATCGCCTTCCTGTGGTTCGGCGAGCTCTCGCGGTTCGATGAGGAGGAGCAGGGGTTTCGGGTGGCGCTGGGGCCCCGGTTCAATCCCACTCCTTGGGGCGATGTGCGATTCAAGCACGAAGATCTTCCCGCGACGTTGATCGCGCAGGCGGGGCCGGCCACCGCGGCCCTCAAGGTCCGTTTCCGCCAGGAGCGGACGATTCCGATCGATGTGGTGGTCGTCGGCCGCCTCATCCCCGCGGAGTCCATCGTCTACGATTTTTCCCATGAGGAAGAGGGGCGAGGGCTCATTATGCCGGTCGTGCAGGTGGAGGCGGTGGAGTTTGTGCTGAACGAGTCTTCCGCCCGGCGACAGTGATCGAGCCGAGGAAGGTCCGGATGCGGTCAGCGAGCCTGGTTCAATTGCGGGTAGGCCCGGTGGAGACAAGAGTCGCAGACCGCTTCGGAGACTCTCCGGCGCGCGTGCTGGCGGAGGTAGTCTTCGATGCGTTGCCAATAGGAGCCGTCGGTTTTCACTCGTTTACATTTCGCGCAGACCTGCAGGGTTCCGTGGGACGTGGTGATCTTCTCGAAGGCGTGGTCGAGTTCTTTGGTGCGCTCCAGCAGTTCCTGCTCGCGTAATTTCCTGGCATCGATCTCCTGCTTCAAACTGAGGGAATTGGCCGATCGCGCCACGAGTTCGGCGGGGATCACGGGCTTCCGAATGTAATCCGTTGCGCCTGCGGTGTAGGCGGCTTGAATGTCCTCTGCCGTGGTGTGGGCCGTGACGATGATGATCGGCAGGCCTTGCAGTCGTTCCTCCGCCCGGATACGCCGACAGGCTTCCAAGCCGTCGAGGTCCGGCATCTCCAGATCCATCAACAGTAAGTCCACCGTCGTCGCCGGCATACCCCCCTTGCCGATGCCGAGGTGCAAGAGCGCCTCTCGGGCCGTCGCCATGGGCAGTAGGGGACCGAAGCCTGCGCTGTGGAGAATCGTGTGCAGCAGGTCGCGCTCTTCCTGGCAGTCGTCGATGATGAGAATGCTCATGTCCCTGTGCTCCTTTGCCGGAGCCTGGAGACTCAGGCGGCTTGGTCTGCGTCGGCGAGAATCGTCTCCAGGTGGTCGATCTCCTGCTGGATGGCCGCGAGGTCGCCGCTTCTGGCTGCTTGCTCCAGTCGTTGTCCCACCGCGCCGATCTCCGGGAATCCATAGGAGCCCGACAAGCCCTTCATACGGTGGCCGATGGTCCGAATGGCGTCATAGTCCTGTGCTGCGACCGCCTGTCGGATAAATTCCACGTCCTGTCGGCGGTAGGCGAGGAATTGAGGACGTTGACGTTGGATCTCGCGACTGATGCGAGCGGCGAGATCGAGGGAGAGGCCGGAATCCTCCGCCTGAGCCGGTGCTTCAGAAGGGGGAACCTCATACCGTTGCAGCGCCTCGAATAACTGAGACTTGGTGATGGGCTTGGTCAAAAAACCTGTGCAGCCGGCGGCGAGACTCTGCTCTTCGGCATCGCGGTAGGCGTTGGCGGTCAAGGCCAGGATGGGAATCGATGTGTGGCGATGGACCGATTCCCAGGCGCGGATGGTACGCACGGCGGTGAGGCCGTCGATGCCGGGCATCTGCAGGTCGAGCAGGACCAGGTCGAACAGGCCGGCTTGAAACGCCGCGATGGCCTCTTCACCGTTCGAGACGATTCGGACCTGGTGCGGACTGTGCTGGAAATAGAACCGCAGCAATTGCTGGGATTCGGCGGAGTCCTCCGCGACCAACACGCGTAATCCCCGACCACCCGATGGGTGAGCCGTAGGCCGTGAGGGGAGCACCGAGGCGCGACGGTCGAGGCCTTGGTTCCCCAACGATTCCGGTTCACTGACCGCCTTGAGCGGCAAATCGACCGTGAAGGTGCTGCCGTGCTCCTGGTCGCTCTCGGCCCAGATTGTTCCTCCCATCAGGTGGACGAGACGTTTACAGATCGCGAGGCCGAGCCCCACACCACCTTGGCGGCGGGCTTGAGCATCCACTTGGGTGAACCGGCCGAAGATGCGTTCGAGTTGATCGGATGGAATGCCGATGCCGCTGTCTCGTACCGCAATGCGGAGCCTCTCTCCCTCTCCGGCGGATCGCTCGACTGTCACGCGCAGGATGATCCCACCGTGGTCGGTGAATTTGATCGCATTGCCCAGGAGGTTCACCAGGACTTGATGGAGCCGGAACCCATCGCCCTCCAGATACCGAGGGATCTCCGGCGACAGTTCGCAGGTGAGCGACAAGTGTTTTTCTTCAGCGCGATGGGCCAGCAGCTGGACGGTCCGTTCTACGACCTGATGGATGTCGAAGGGGATTTGCTCCACCTGAATCTGGCCCGCTTCGATGCGCGAAAAATCCAACAGGTCGGTGACCAAGCGCAAGAGGGTGTGACCTGCCTTGGCGCACATTTCGCCGTACTGGCGCTGCGAAGGCGTGAGGGACGTGGCGAGGAGGAGGTCGATGGTGCCGCACACGGCGTTCAACGGCGTCCGAATTTCATGACTGACGCTCGCCAGAAAATCACTCTTGGCGCGACTGGCTTCTTCCGCCGCTTCCCGCGCCCGGCGTAGGGTGGCTTCTCCCTCTTCACGGTCGGTGGTGTCACGGGCGAACAGACACAAGGCTGACCTCTCCGCGTCGCCCATTGGCAGCAGGGTAAGTTCGATAGGAATCGTGCCTCCCTGCTTGTGTCGCGCAATTACGTCCAATCGATGGCGTGGGGCCGGTGACCCCTCGCTGCTCCAACATTGCCGCACCGCCGCGATGAGTGACGGCCGTGCCTCATCTCCGGCGATCAGGTCCGCGAACTCCCGGCCCAGGGCCTCCTCGCGGTCGTACCCGAAGGTCCGCTCGGCATGGTGGTTCCAGGCGGTGACGAGGCCTCGGCGATCAATGGTGAACGCGGCGTCCGGCGCGGCATCGAGGAAGATCTGCTCCGGCCGTGGATGTCTGTCCCGCGCCCCCGTTCGATAGTGCCAGAGCAGGAGCGCCGTGACAGAAAGGCCCAAGAGAAAGTAAGGGAGCCACGTGGCGACGTGCTCGACGAATCGCAGCCCCACCAAGAAGGTGAGACCCGTGAGGCCGATCCAGAAGCCAGTGATGGAGGAATGGTTGCTGCGGACCTTCATGAAGTGCGATCGGGCGCAGGATTTCTTGCAGTATACCGGCCAGCGAGGGAGGGACCTAGCGTCTACTGAAATTCAGCCAGGCGTTAATAGGCGTCGCGGGCGCAACGGAAACCGGTGCCGGACGGCCGGCTGTCCATCGTGCCCCAGTCGCGGTCGGTGGTGCGCAAGCTGACGGCGGGCTTCAACCAGGAGCCACCCCGCATCGCCTTGATGGCGCCACGGTCAGGGCCCTGGGGATTGGTCAGGGGCGCGATGCGGTAAAAGTTGGGGTTGTACCAGTCTTGGACCCACTCGGCGGCGTTGCCCGCCATGTCCAAGACACCGTAGGGGCTGGCTCCTTCGGGGAAACTGCCCACGGGCATCGTGAGCACCTCACCCTTGATGCCCTTCGCCTTTGACACGGCGGCACCGACCCCCTTGAGCCAGAAGGCTTCCCATTCGCGACTGTCGGCGATGTGAACGGTTTCACCCGCCCAGTAACTGGCGCTGTTGCTCTTCGTAAGATCCCACTCGTTGCCCCAGGGATAGGTGCGGCCGTCGGTGCCGCGTGCGGCCTTTTCCCACTCCGCTTCGGTCGGAAGGCGTTTGCCGGCCCAGCGGCAGAACTGCACCGCATCCAGCCAGTTCACGTTGACGACGGGATGCCGTTCGATGCCGGCTATCGGTTTGTTCTGCTCCCAGAGGGTGGCCGCGGCTGTGGCGTGGGCCGGAGCCTGGTAGCCGGTGGCCTCCACGAATCGTTGGTAGTCGGTGTTGGTCGCCTCGTACCGATCGATCCAGAAGGCTCCGAGATAGACTCGGCGCAACGGTTGTTCATCGGGCAACCCGCCGCTTCCCGCCGCGGTGCCCATCGTGAATTCGCCGGCCGGAATCAGCACCATGTCGTCTGGCAAGGGGTCTGCTTGGATGGGCAGTACATATCCCGCAGCCCACAAGAGCCAGAGACAGACGCAGGTCTGTAAAACGGCGCGACATCCGGTCATGTGCGTTTCACCCCACAGGCCTTGGCCACGCCGTCCCGGTAGGCCATCCAGAGGGCCAGCCCCTTTGAGACACAGTCGAGCACCGCATCTTGTCTTTTGCGACTGTCGGCGTAGGTGACGACCATCGCATAGGCATCCTGGCGGTGTCCGGCTTCTACCTTTTGGTGCGCTCGGATCAAGTCCATGTGCTTCCGAGCGATCCCATGGTGGCGAATCAATGGGTGTGCATCGATATAGACTTCGATCTCCTCGTCTGTCTTGGGCTTGGAGGGGGCCAGGATTTCCTGCCGATCCTTCACGCTGCCTTCGACGAATACGGCCAAGGCTGCCGCGCCCACCACCCAATCGCGGCTGATGGTCACCTCTTCCAGCCAGGCCCGGTAGCGGGCGCCGGCGGGAAGCAGCCGCGCCTGGCGAAAGGTGGCCGTGGAGAAACCCAGTCCCGCCATCATTTCGTTGAACAACTCGGGGTGTGATCGGCCGAAGGAGAGGCCGCCGGTGTCTTCTTCGTAAATGTTTGCCGCCAGCATGCGCCGGACATCCGGGGGTGGATTTTGGCCATGCACCCGTGCCAGGAGTACGGGAAAGTCCCGCACGTAGACCAAGTATTCCTGCTGGTAGTGGATTTTCAACCGGTCCTTGCTGATGCCGGGACCCATGAGAAGGGGCCAGGCCCAGTGGTGTTTGCCGTCCATAAGCGTCAAGAGCCGTTCTAGAAACATCCGCTTGGGGAGTCGCCGCTGTGTCATGCCTTGCCTTCCCTCTTTGTCAATCGCTACAATCGGATACTAATCGTATGAAACCTGTCACTATTCAGAACTCGGACGAGATCCTGAACTTCCTTGCCGAAGTGGCGTTGCGCGGCAAGGGATTCACGACGGAATGTTTGCTCGACTATGTGCTGGACGAAGGGTTTACGGAGCCGATTTATCTGAACGCCTCGGGTGAAGATCCTGAGGCCTTTTACAAGAACCAGCCTCAGGCCTGGGCGATCTATCAGGTACGAGAATGGAAGCGGGTCTTGACCGTGTCCGGCGGACCGGGCAAGGAGCGACGCGTCCAGATTACCGAAACGCCCTAGGCCCCTTCCTGGTGTCCGGTTCGAGACGATCGTCCCTTCCCGGTCAACCATGTGGCTCCATGTCTGCCTCTCCGGTCATAAGGTCAGTGTATGGGCAGTGGGGGATAATTGCAATGAATGGTGTCCTGTCCGGCGGAGGTACGGCGAAATGATGGGAGATCCGCGATCCGGTTCCGCGAAGCTGGTTCCGCTCTGTTATCCCAGGGATGTTGGGGAACTGGCGTTGATCAAGAGCCTGCTCGAAGGGAACGGCATTCCCTATGCCGTGCATCACGAACATGTCGGAGCGCTCTATCCCGGCGTCTCACTCTTGGGCGGTCGCGTCATGGTGGCGGAACGGGAAAAAACTCGGGCGGCGATCCTCATCAGTCGCCTGGCCCTGCAGATCAGGGAGGCGACCGCAGAGACTGAATGAAGGCTAGGGGTGGCCCTTCGGTTTGACCGGTTCGGGATTCACGGGCAGGGGCAGCCGCACGTCGGACCCCGCAAAGTGGCCGCCGATCAGTTTCCCCTCTTCGAAATACAGGTAGCGGTGCTTCACGACCGACGAGCTTTCCCAATCTTCATAAATCCATTCTTCGCGACGTAATCCGTCGCTGGTGTGGGAGACGTTCATCGTATTGGGCGAACCCCAGGCTTCCAGCACCTGTTTGCGATCCATCCCGACCATCACGCGATGGCTCTCGATGTGTTTCGAGAAGTCCGGGTCGAGCCAACCGGGGACGAAACGAAAGGCGATCAGGCTCACCACGAACAGCCCCAAAAAGGTGTTGATGATGATCCGTACCGGCCGCTGCCGAAGAAAGGGGGTCGGCTCCGGGGTCGCATCGGGGGCCGAGATCTGGGGTGCTGAGGTCGTGTGTTCCGTCACAAGTGTCCTTCCTTCGTACCAGCCTGAGAGAGGCCAGCCTGCCAATGCATGCTAAACAATCGTTTTTCGCTCCGTCAAGGGAGTGGGAGGGCGCGCGCTCACAGGGATTTCGGCTGCAGGCCCGGCAGCTACTCGGCGTACTTGGGGACGGGAATTTTCTTTACGGCCGGCGGCGGCGGCGGTTGTTGGGCAAAGGCCTTGGAATAGGGATTGAGAATCGGTTCGTGCGTATTGCGTTGGCGCAATTTCACGAGCGCGAGGCTTTGGGTGCTGATTTCCAGCCGGTCGATCAGGGCCTTGGAGGTCAACGGGTCGGGCAGGCCTTGGAGCGCGAACATCTGGAAGGCCAGCGACCAATCCAGCGATTCCTTTCCCTTTTCCCGCACGAGAAACCGCGCCTCGGGCGACGAGGGGCCGCTGAAAAAGAGCAACATGATATTTGATCGGAAGACCGGGGCGTTCGCATCTTCGGAGGGTTTGAACTCCGGCACCAATTCGGGAATCTTGCTCAGGGGAACCGGCGGGGTGAATTCGATATCGACCAGGCGTACGAACAGGGGCCGTTGTTCGCTCTGGTCGTTGCGATCGAAGGTATAGCTGAACGAATACCGGACATCGATGCCGTCTCGCTTATAGGTGTAAACGTCCTCGCCGTTTTCCGGCGAGACCACCTTTTTAAAGTACTGGTCCCAATCACCGATCGGATAATAGGTGAATACGCGCAAGGCCGACTTGCGGTCCCGCACGGCTTGCGGCAGGCCGAGCTTCTGGTGCAGGTCACTCTGGGAGAGCCCGAGGTACCCGTCTTCAAAATAGGCGCCGGCCCACGCCGGTGCGGAAGCCGAACTCGTCAGGACCATCACCACGCACAGGAGACCGAGGAACAGAAGCCGAGACACTGTCTGATGTGCCATAGGACAAACTCAGGCTCGGGCCAGACAATGCGAGGCATCGTATCGGCCAGGGTGGGCAATGTCAAGGCGCGAACCGTGCCACGGCTTGCCGGAAGAAGTCCGTCCCGATATGATGCCGCTCTACTTGTAAGTCACCCCGAGCTTGAGCAGACCCACACACTCGGTGACAGAAAGACATAGGTTGTGATGCCGGAACCGGACATTCGCGAACTCTTACGCCAACGCATCCTGATCCTGGACGGAGCCATGGGCACCATGATCCAACGGTACCGGTTGGACGAGGCGGCGTTCCGGGGGGAGCGCTTCAGCCATTGGACCAAGGACCTGAAGGGCCACAATGATTTGCTGAACGTGACCAGGCCCGCCGTGATCGAGGACATCCACCGACAGTATCTCGAAGCCGGTGCGGACATCATCGAAACGAATACGTTCAATTCACAAGCCATTTCCTTGGCCGACTACGATATGGCCGACTTGGGCTATGAACTCTCCAAAGCAGGGGCCGAATGTGCGCGGCGTGCCGTCGCCCAGGTGACGGTGACGCAACCGGGTCGACGCTGTTTTGTTGCAGGCGCCATCGGGCCCACGACGAAGACCTCGTCGGTGTCCACGGATTCGAACGACGCCGCGGCGCGGGGCTGCACGTTCGAGGAGTTGGTGGCGGCTTATGCCGATCAGGTGCGCGGTCTGTTGGACGGCGGCGCCGATCTGTTGTTGGTCGAGACCATTTTCGACACCCTCAACGCCAAAGCGGCATTTTTCGCCATTCAGCAGCTCTATGCGGAGGGCGCCAGGCAGGTGCCGGTCATGGCCTCCGTCACCTTCATCCAGGCCGGGAGCAATCGCGGCTTTTCGGGCCAAACCGTCGAAGGGTTCTGGAATTCCATCTCCCATGTGCCGTTGCTCAGCGTCGGGATGAATTGTGCGCTGGGGCCGAAGGAGATGAGGCCGTTGATCGAAGAACTGGCTCAGATCGCGCCGATCTTCGTGAGCAGCCATCCCAACGCGGGCCTGCCCAACCCGCTGTTGCCGACGGGATTCCCGGAAACACCCGACTCCTTGGCTCCGCAATTACGGGAGTGGGCGCAGAACGGGTGGCTCAACATCCTGGGCGGTTGTTGCGGTACGACGCCAGATCATATTCGCGCGATTGCCGAAGCCGTGCGGGGAGTGGATCCGAGGCGGCCTCCCACAGTCCCGCCCTACCTGCGGCTCAGCGGGCTCGAAGCCTTGACCGTGCGTCCGGAATCGAACTTCGTGAACGTCGGCGAACGGACGAACATCACCGGCTCGCCCGCCTTTTCCAAACTGATCTTGGCCGGCGACTACGATAAGGCCCTGACGGTGGCCCGTCAGCAGGTCGAGGGCGGCGCCCAGATCATCGACATCAACATGGACGAGGGTTTGTTGGACTCCAGGGCCGCCATGCAACGGTTCTTGCGCCTCTTGGCTGCGGAGTCGGACATCGCCCGCGTTCCGATCATGGTGGACAGCTCCAAGTGGGAGGTCATCGAGGAGGGGCTCCGCAACATCCAGGGCAAGGGGGTCGTCAACTCGATCAGCTTGAAGGAGGGTGAGGCCAAGTTCCTCGAACAGGCCAGGCTCATCCGCCGGTATGGCGCAGCCATGGTCGTGATGGCGTTCGATGAGCGTGGCCAGGCCGACTCCTACACCAGACGGATCGAGATCTGCGAACGCTCCTACCGCCTGCTGACCGAACAGGTGAGCGTACCGCCGCAGGACATCATTTTCGATCCGAATATCCTCACGGTCGCCACCGGGCTGGAGGAGCACAACAATTACGCCGTCGATTTCATCGAAGCGACCCGATGGATTAAGCAGCATCTCCCGCTTGCCAAGGTCAGCGGCGGCGTCAGCAACATCTCCTTCTCGTTTCGCGGGAACAACGTGGTGCGGGAGGCGATGCACGCGGCCTTTCTCTATCACGCGATTCAGGCCGGTCTCGACATGGGGATCGTGAATGCCGGGCAACTCGCGGTGTATGAGGAAATTCCGAAAGATCTGCTGATGCTGGTAGAGGATGTCTTGTTGAATCGCCGGCCGGATGCCACGGAGCGACTGGTGGCGTTTGCCGACACGGTCAAGCAAAAGGGCAAGGCGGCCGTCAAGGACGACGAATGGCGGAATCAGCCGGTCGAGCAACGGTTGGCCCACGCCTTGGTGAAGGGCTTGACGGACTACATCGATCAGGATGTCGAGGAGGCTCGGCGAAAGGCCGCTCGGCCGCTCGACGTGATCGAGGGACCGCTGATGGACGGCATGAATATCGTAGGCGACCTCTTCGGATCCGGAAAGATGTTCCTGCCGCAGGTCGTGAAGAGCGCGCGGGTGATGAAGAAGGCCGTGGCCTACTTGATGCCTTTCATGGAAGCGGAGAAACAGCGGCTGGGCACGGCGCGCGCAAACGGAAAGGTCTTGCTTGCCACCGTCAAGGGCGATGTGCACGACATCGGCAAGAACATCGTGGGCGTCGTGTTGGGCTGCAACAACTATGACGTGGTCGATCTCGGGGTGATGGTGTCCTGCGAGAAGATTCTGGCGACCGCGCGCGACCAGAAGGTCGACGTCATCGGGCTGAGCGGCCTCATCACGCCGTCGTTGGATGAAATGGTGCATGTAGCGAAGGAGATGACCCGCGAGGGATTCGATCTCCCCCTGCTGATCGGCGGGGCGACGACCAGCAAGGCCCATACGGCGGTGAAGATCGCGCCGGCCTATCGCCACGCGACCGTGCACGTGCTGGATGCGTCACGGGCCGTCGGGGTGGTGGGGAGTCTGGTCAACAGCGAGCAACGGAAGAGTTTCACCGAGGCCGTTTGCGAAGACTACGAACGGGTGAGGCAGGCGCATCAAGATCGCGGCGCCAAACCACTCCGTGCGCTGGCGGAAGCGAGACGCCATCGCTTGCCGACCGACTGGGGGACGGCCGATATTCCGAGGCCCTCCTTCCTTGGCCTGCGCAGCATCGATCGCATGCCGCTTCGTGAGCTGGTGCCCTATATTGACTGGTCGCCGTTTTTCCACACGTGGGAACTTCGAGGTCGGTATCCCGCGATCTTAGACGATGCCACCGTCGGACCCAAGGCGAAGGAGCTACTCGCGGATGCGCAAGCCCTGCTGGAGCGGATCATCCAGCAGAACCTGCTGACCGCGCGAGGCGTGTACGGTTTCTTCCCGGCCAACAGCGTGGGCGACGATATCGAGGTGTATGGCGCGGACGATCGGCGGACGCTCCACACTGTCTTCCATACGTTGCGCCAGCAAACGGACAAGCCCGACGACCAATTCAATCTGGCCTTGGCGGACTTCATTGCGCCGAAAGAGTCCGGGCGAGTCGATCATCTCGGGGCCTTCGCAGTCACGGCCGGCATTGGCGTGCCGGAACTCTGCGCCCAGTTTGAGAAGGACCATGATGACTACAACTCGATCATGGTCAAGGCCTTGGCCGATCGCTTGGCAGAAGCGTTCGCGGAGTGGCTCCATCGGGAGGCGCGCCGAGAGTGGGGATACGGCAAAGATGAATCCCTGACGAATGAAGATCTCATTCGGGAGCGTTATCGCGGTATCCGTCCCGCGCCCGGGTACCCGGCCTGTCCCGACCACACGGAAAAACGCCTCCTCTTCAACCTGCTGGAGGCCGAGGCGCGATGTGGCGTGACGCTCACGGAGTCGTTCGCCATGTTCCCGGCCGCCTCGGTCAGCGGTCTGTACTTTGCGCATCCGCAAGCCAAGTACTTCGCCGTGGGCAAGATCAACCGCGATCAGGTGGAGGACTATGCGGCGCGAAAAGGGCTGTCTGTCGCAGAGGTAGAACGCTGGCTGGCGCCGAACCTCAATTACGACGCGTAGGGGAGTGGGGTGGAGTCGGCGCTGTCGACGAGGTCGGCCAGCGCAGTCCGCAGCATACGGTAGCGCCCTTCTGCCCAATCGTTGAACCGATCGGCATTCTCGAAGACCAAATCCCAGGCCTTTACGGCATCCAGCAACAACAGCTGCGGGAGGGATTCTTCCCCCGCCAGATACACGACCAGCACGGCGGAGTTTCCCGTGAGGCTCACGTCGGTAAAGACATGGATCTTGGCAGCGGAGGGGAGGGACACCTCTCGTGTCGCGGCTTCCACGAGCGGCTGGTAGAGGCGTTGGAGCAGGTTGATGGTGTCTTCGTGGGGGCTGGCGGTGCGGAGGAGGCGCAGGTTCGGTTTGTCGCCGAAGAGGTTGTCGGTCAGATAGGTGGCGGCTTCCCAGGTGGGCATCAGGCCGGAGGCGGCGAGAGTCTCGCAGAGGTAGGCGACCCAGTTTCGTGCCGGTCGGCGCGCCGGCGCGTTGTCGGCATCATGGAGAGGCGGATGCGAGCCGGCTTCCGCAGATGACTTGCGACCGGACTGGGCTCCCGGCTTCTTGTTCGACTCAGGCGTAGTCCGTCGTGCCATGGGGCTTTCCATCCTTCGAGAGCGCCGCGCTCTGGCGCAGGGGGCTGCGAAGCGAGCGGTCTTCATACTGGTCATGGATGCGTCGAATCTCGTCCATCGACGCCATGAAGACGTCGAGCAGTTCGGGGTCGAAATGTTTGCCCCGCTCCTTGATCATCAATTCCTTCGCATGTTCGAAGTCGTAGGCCGGCTTGTAGACCCGCTCGGTCGTGAGCGCGTCGAAATTGTCGGCGATGGACACGATCCGCCCTTCCAAGGGAATCTCGTTTCCCTTGAGCCCGCGCGGATAGCCCGTACCGTCGTACCGTTCGTGATGCGTCCAGGCGATCAGCGCCGCGACCTTGAGCAGTTCGGAATCGGACCCGGCGAGAATGCGGTAGCCGATCTCCGTATGCTGAGTGATGACTTTGAACTCCTCCGGCGTAAATTTCCCCGGCTTCAGCAGGACATGGTCGGGGGTGCCGATCTTCCCGATATCGTGCATCGGGCTTGCGGTGCGAATGAGGTCGCAACGCTCGGCGGACAGGCCGGAACGGCGGGCCAGCAACTCGCAGTAGTGGCTCATTCGTTGAATGTGTTGGGCTGTGGCGCTGTCACGAAATTCCGCGGCGATGGCGAGTCGTTGGATCGTCTCCTCGCGCGACAACCGTAGTTCCTTTTCGCTCCGCTCCAGCCAATCCAGCGCTTGCTGTAGGGCGATGGTCCTCGTACGCACGACTTCTTCCAGATTCTCCCGGTGCATGGCGTTTTCGATTTCGAGCTTGCGGCGCCGCAGGGCATTGGCGACGTTGATCAGCACCTCGTTCGCCTCGAAGGGCTTGATGATGTAGCCGAAGGCGCCCATGTCCAGTGCGGCGTTGGCGAGCACGGGGCTGTCGAGGCCGGTGATCATGATGACGGCCGTGGAGGGATATTCCGTCAGGATATGGCGGACGAGGTCCATGCCGGACTCACCCGGCATGTTGACATCACAGAGCACGAGGGCAAAGGGCCCCCTATCCAAATGTTGACGAGCCTCGCGGGACTCTCCCGCCAAGCTGACCTGGTAGCCGTGGGGCTGAAGCAGATAGCCCAATAGACGACGAATGGGCTCCTCGTCGTCGACGATGAGGATATTGCGGTTTTCCAGTAGTGACGGTTTCACGGTCGGTTCACTGACGGTCGAACTACTCATATGGACTCACTCGCGCTGTTAGGGGTCGATCGCTTATCGGTCAATTGTTCCTGGGTCTGTAGTGGGAACAAGATGGAACTTGGGGATTTTGCACCTTCCATGCCATGAAAAATTCGAAGGAAGCGGAAACAGTAACTCCTGTGAATGCGGGACAAGTTCCTGTGGGCAACCATACGGACCTCACTCGGTACGAGAATCGGTCGGAGTGTCAACTCTGACGCCACTGCCGTCGCCTGTCCGGAACCGTGATGTCGAGGGGGAAAATTTTTCCGCCGTTGGTGAGGGGATGACAGCGTTTGCTCTTTACCGGACCCTTCACTATAATTCGCACCTTTGAATGGCCGAGGTGCGGGAAGGAGAGCGAGTCGATGGTGAGCGGGGCAAGCGGCAGTCGGGTCGACGGGCGGCGGCGGGATCAAATCCGTCCCGTCAAGGTGACGCGGGACTTCATCAAGCATGCTGAAGGTTCGGTGCTGATCGAAATGGGCGATACGAAGGTGATTTGCACGGCTTCGGTGGAGGAAAAGGTCCCGCCCTTCTTGCGGGACAAGGGCCGAGGCTGGGTGACGGCGGAATATGCGATGTTGCCGCGAGCGACCCATGATCGGTCGCCGCGCGAGGCGGTGAAGGGCAAACAGGGTGGACGGACGCTTGAAATTCAACGGCTGGTAGGACGGGCCTTGCGGGCCGTGACCGATACCACCCGGTTAGGCGAACGAACCGTCTGGATCGATTGCGATGTCATCCAAGCGGACGGCGGGACGCGCACCGCGTCCATCACCGGGGCCTTCATCGCGCTGGCGGACGCCCTGGCCGTGTTGAAACGGAAAGAATTGATCAAAAAGAGTCCGCTGGCCGATTACCTGGCGGCGATCAGCGTGGGCAAGGTCGGCGGAACGGTGATGGTCGACTTGGCCTACCAAGAGGATTCACAGGCAGATGTAGACCTCAACCTGGTGATGACCGGCGCGGGACGGTACGTGGAAGTGCAGGGCACGGCTGAACGGACGCCGTTCGACAAGAAGGATATGGACGAGTTTCTCCATCTCGGCTGGGGCGCGATTTGCGAACTGGTCGAGATGCAGAAGTCGTTGATCGGGGCGCTCGAGTGACCAGGCGAATCGTCCTTGCGACCCGGAATCAGCACAAGAAGCAGGAGCTGATGGCCTTGTTGCGGGATCTAGACGTCGCCATTATGACGTTGGATGACTTTCCCCAGGCGCCGGACGTGGTTGAAGACGGTGAAACCTGCGAGGCCAATGCCCTGAAGAAGGCTGTGGAGATTGCGCAGTACACCGGCCTCCCGGCCGTCGCCGACGACACTGGACTGGAGGTCGACGCCTTGGGGGGCCGTCCGGGAGCCTTCGCCGCCCGCTATGCGGGGGAACAGGCCACCTACGAGGACAATTGCCGCAAACTATTACAGGAACTGCGTGATGTGCCTGCGAGCAACCGGCAGGCGCGGTTTGTCACGGTCGCGGCCATTGCCTTTCCCGGCGGCCGCACGGCCTCGGTGAAGGGGACGTTGGAGGGGTGGATTGCCGAAGCGGCAACCGGGTCCCATGGGTTTGGTTACGATCCCATTTTCCTGCTGGAGGACCGCCGGCAGACCTTGGCCCAGTTGCCGCCGGATGTGAAGAACCGGATCAGCCATCGTGCGCGGGCCTTTGCGCAAGCGAAGGACCTGTTACGGGGGATGTTGGCGGAGCATCAATCAGTCGGGGCGTAGCGCAGCCTGGTAGCGCGCCTGCTTTGGGAGCAGGATGTCAGAGGTTCAAATCCTCTCGCCCCGACCAACTCCTGTTCTCCCTCCCCAGTCACACTCCTACTGCGCTACCCTCGGTATCTCCCCAACTAGGCCCCGGGCTTCTTCTCCCGGGCGGGCACTCCATAGCTGGGCAAAATGCGTTGCTCCAGGATCGGCAAATACATCAAGAGCGCATCCTCGGCCACTCGGCTTTCCGACTGCCGTTGATCAATCTCCTTAATGCGCTTCAACCGCTCCTTGATACCCAGACGCGGGTTGACCCACGCCGTCACCTGGTCAAGATCGTGAACGCGCTTCACGCGCTCACTCGACCGGCCCGACTTCTTCACGCTGGCTGTTGCCATCATACATCACCTCCTTTCTCGTACTGCGCTTACAGTGAAAGTATAGTACCGGAATAGTTCCGCGTCCAGCTCTTTTTCTACAAAATCAATCCGTGTATTTTTGTGCTTGACAGTATCATACTTGTACTGTACAAGTACAGCACCATACAGTAGGAGGTCGTTATGCCGCACAATCCCGCATTCTCGAAGCCCGTTGTTGGGTATCCCGATCCATCGGTACATCGGCGCATGAAGCGCGTCCAGAAGGCGCGCCCGCGATGGACGGTGAGCGCGCAGATTATCCGCTGTCTCGAGCTGGGGCTCCCGCTGTTGGAGCAAGAGGCCGGCCTGAAACCGAGTGCGCCCACCAAGTCCTGACGGAGGTTCCCATGTTGATCTATCTCGGCTGGATCATGGACGCGGCCATGCTGGGGGTTTTGTTCTATGGAGCCGCGCATTGCTGCCGGACAGCGCGGAACAGTCGACAGCGAGGCCTTCCGCAGAGGGTCCTGCAGGCTCGGTATATCGCGGCTTGGCTGAAGGCCAGGAAGTAGGGGGACGTATGCGAATGATCATTGTCGCGGGGCTCGGATTTGCCCTTGGGTGGGTGGGGGGCGTGGCCTGGATGCTGGACCGCATTGAGGCGGCACGTCGCGCCGAGGAGAACTAGCTATGCTCTGCCATGTGTATCTCACCGATGACAAGCTGGCCGTCCGGGCGCCGTTTGCGCTGAAGGATGCCCTGAAAGGGGTTCCCGGCGCGCGCTGGAACAAGGAGCTGCATGTCTGGGTCTACCCGCCGACGCCGCATGCTGCGCGGGCGGTCTTTGACGCGATTCCTTCGGAAACCAGCACGTGGAGCGATCATGCCGCGGCGCTGCTCGTGGAGGCAGAGCGGATCGCCAAAGCGGCCGAGTTGAAGACGGCGGAAAACCTGCCGAACATTCCGCAGACCAAAACCACGCCCTGGCCACATCAGGCGCGGGCATTCTGGTTCGCGATCGATATGCTGGGAGGTCTGTAAGGTGCCGAAGATTACGACCATGTGCCCAACCTGCCAGCGTGAATTTACGGCCTGGTCCTATCCGGAGAGGACGCCACGGCTCTACTGCTCCCGCCAGTGCTGGCTGAAAAAGCACAATAACCCTCGGCGCAACGCCGAGGTCGGGAGACGATTTAAGGACAAGATTCGCGCGGCGCATATTGATCGGGGAGAGCGGAAGACCTATCGAAAGTGCTATGGGCGGCATGAGCATCGTGTGGTGATGGAGCGCATCATCGGACGGCCGCTTCGATCAGATGAAATCGTGCATCATAAAAACGAAGATAAGCGAGACAACCGACCGGAAAACCTTCAATTGATGACGAGGGCTGAACATGCCAGGCATCACTTCCATGGACGTTAAGGAGGCGTCTACCCGTCCCCGTCCGCGTGGAGCCGTTATGCTCGCGCTGGACATGGGGACGGGCTGAACGCAAGTCAAAAATTGCGGTCGATATTGTTATCAATAAAGGATGGATGCGCACCTTGATTCTGTGTCCTAAGTCAGTGGTCCAAGTGTGGCCGGCGGAGTTCGAGCGGCATGGTGCGCGGCCAGTGGGATGCCTCCCCCTCGATGATGGAACCACGAAGCAGCGCAGTGAGGCCCTGGCGACGTTCCTGACGCTGCAGCGGGCACGGTCCACACCGGCGATCGTCATTCTGAACTATGACGCGGCTTGGAGGGACGGCATGAGCAATACCCTCCTGCGGGCCGGCTGGGATGCCGTGATTTGTGACGAGTCCCACCGGATCAAAGCCCCTGGCGGGAAAGCGGCTATGTTCGTGTCCCGCCTGGGCGATGTCACGCCGAACCGGTTGTGCCTGACAGGGACCCCGATGCCTCACAGTCCCCTCGATGTGTACGCGCAGTACCGATTCCTGGACAAGGGGATCTTTGGGACCAGCTTCACGGCATTCCGGGCACGCTACGCCAAGATGGGTGGCTACGGCAATCATCAAGTCCTGGGATACGAAAACCAGGACGATCTGCAGAAGAAATTCTATTCCATCGCCTACCGGGTCACATCGGTGGATGTGCAAAACCTGCCGGAAGCCGTCGACGTGGTCCGGCCTGTGCGGCTGTCGGCCTATGCCATGCGGCTCTATAAGACCCTGAAAGATGAGTTTGTGGTGGGGGTAGCCGATGGGACGGTCACAGCGAGCAATGCCCTGACGCGACTGCTGCGATTGCAGCAAATTGCCAGCGGCTGGGCAAAGAAGGACCATGACGTCGGAACGGGCGTCGATGGAGAACTCGTACAAGTGGATTCGGCCAAGCAGGACGCGCTGGCCGATCTTATGGAGGACCTGAACGATGAAGAACCCATCGTTATCTTCTGCCGATTTCACCACGACCTCGACGCCGTGCATACGGTGGCCGCTGCTCTTGGGCGGGCCTCCCTCGAATTGTCTGGACGCAAAAACGAACTTGCTGCTTGGCAATCGGGTGCGGCGCCAGTTCTTGCGGTCCAGATCCAGAGCGGCGGTGTCGGGATTAATCTTGTGCGGGCGCGATATTGCGTCTTCTACTCGCTCGGGTTCTCTCTGGGCGAGTATCTCCAGGCGCGGAAGCGTACGCACAGGCCAGGCCAAAACAGGAATGTGACCTATTTCCATCTGGTTGCACGGGACACGGTCGACGAGGCGGTCTACAAGGCGCTCGAGGCACGCCAGGACGTGGTCGAGAGCGTGTTGAAAGGAGTGAAGGCATGAACGAGATGGGGGAGGATAATCGACTCTCGCAATGCCCGGTCTGTCTGTGCCGCGTGAAGGATAATGAACTGTACCACGTGCGCGGGATGCGGCTCTGCGCGGGATGCGGACGTGACCAGATCAATGAATGGAATCGGTTCGTCGAAGAGGCATCGGTGTAGGCGCGAAAAAAGGAGGAGTCATGGCAGCGACAACAGCAGACCTTGTGAATCAGTTTATTGAGCTGGACGAAAAGAAGAAGAAGGCGGATGAGGACTTGGAAGCGATCAAGTCCCAAATGGCCAAATTGGAGACGCAAATCATGGAGCGGTTCGAGAATGCCGGGATGCAGTCGATGAAGTCCAAGGGCGGGCAGGTGGTCTATATTCGCCGGGACCTGCGCGCGGGCGCGGTCGACGGGTCCAGCATGTTGCTCATGGAATCCCTGAAGTCAGAGGGCCTCGGCGATCTCGTGAAAGAGGCGATCAATCATCAACGGTTGTCGTCCTGGGTGCGGGAAATCGAAGAAGAGAAGTTTGCCGGCGCCAAGGTGAAACCGGAAGAACTGCTGGCGACATTCCCGGCCTCTCTGCGGGGCACGCTGAAAATCACGGAGCAGTTCTCCTTGCGGTGCAAGAAGGGCTAATTTTTTAACCCCGGTGTACTGTATCGGTACATCACTCAGAAAGGATGGGCCATGGCGAAGAAAGAGACCAGTGTCGCAACGGCGAACGTGCCGGAACTCGTGAAGAATGAATATAAGGCACTGGCCGTGCCGGCGGCGAAACTTGCGGCCATTCTCAAGGACAGCGTCGGAACGCAAGGGCTCAAGGTCTCCGACCTGGACAAGATCAAGGTCCCAACGGGCGGCATGACCGTGTGGGAAGTGCCGACCCTAGACGGCAGCGAGCCCATGAAAGCTGTAGAGGGGATTGTCCTGCACTTCAAGGATACTCGCGGCTACTGGGCCAGCAAGGACGGTGGGAACAAGCCTCCAGATTGCCGGTCAGATGACGGACTCACCGGGATCGGGACCATTGCGGCCATGCACGGCGGAAACTGTGCGACCTGTCCCATGGCCCAATTCGGGACGGCGGTCGATGAGGCCGGCAAACCTGCGGCCGGCCAAGCCTGCAAGCAGAAACGCATCATGCTGTTCCTGCGCCAGGAAAACATCATGCCCCTACTGGTGTCCCTGCCGGCAACCTCGCTGAAAAATTCCCGGCAGTATTTCCTGCGCCTCGTCAATAACGGGCTGTCGTTCCGGCATGTGACCACACAGCTGCGGCTTGAGAAGAAGCAGGGCCCCAAGAATGAGTATTCCGTGGCCTCGCTGACGCGGGGACGGAATCTCGAGGCGGATGAACTCGCGAAGGTCGAAACCATCGGCAAAGCCATGCGTGAAATGTTCTCACAGGCGACGGTGATTGATGCCGACCCAGCAGACGGAGAATAGCGACCTCTCGCGGTTTCTGTCGGCGCTGTGGCCGGACCTCGATGGACGGTGGTGCCTCTTTTGGGGCGCGCCGTCCAAGCGGTCCAGCTGGGTCTCCGAAATCGGCGCCGATGAGCTGGCGGCGATCGACACCTGGGCCGCGAAAGAAAATGTCTACATCGGCTGTGGGCTCCGAGGTGCGAACCTCGGGCCCACGCTCCGGGGTGAGAAGGCCGACGTGGTGGCCATCCCGGGGGTCTGGCTGGATATCGATTACGGCGCCGAACACAAGAAACCAAATCTCCCGCCGACCGAAGCGGAGGCGATGCAGCTCATTGCCGACATGGGCTTGCCGCCATCGGCGGTGATCCACAGTGGTCGGGGCCTGCAGGCCTGGTGGCTGTTTCGGGAACCCTGGATCTTTGACAGCGAGCAGGATCGGGCGGACGCCGAAGCCCTGACCAAGGGCTGGTGCTCCACGCTGCGCGCCAAAGCCAAGGCGAAGGGCTGGGACGCGGATCAGGTGGGCGACATTACGCGAGTCATGCGCCTGCCGGGGACCTGGAACCGGAAGGGAGTCCCAAAGCGAACCAAGCTCCTGAGCCTCACCGACTCGCGGTACAACCCGTCGGACTTCAAAGACTACCTGACAACAGAGCCGGACGGAGACAAGCCGGCTGCGGTTTCCCTTGAGTGGACGTTCGATCTGAATGCGGCAGCGGAACCGCCGGCGGAAAAGTTTCTGCTGCTCTGCGAAGTCGACACGACATTTCGGCTCTCCTGGCAACATGCCCGGAAGGATCTGCAAGACCAGTCAGCCAGCAGCTACGACATGAGTCTGGCGACCAGGGCCCTTGCGGCTGGGTGGACGGCACAAGAGGTGGTCAATCTCCTCGTGGCACATCGCCGGAAACACGGCGAGGATCTGAAGCTCCGGAAGGACTACTACAAGCGGACGCTCGACCTGGCCATTGCCGGGAAGGGTGTCGAAGAACGACGGCAGTTGAACGAGGACCTCGAGAAGGGAAAGGCCCTTCCGGAGCATATCGCCAAGGACCCGGCGGAGATCCTGGCGCTGCTGTCGATCAACCTGGGCGTGGAGATTACGAAACTGGTTCGCTTCCGCAGTGAAACGAACAGCTATGAACTGCAGGTCAACGGACGGAAGGTTGCGGCAGCGAGCATTGACGACTTCGATTCACAGACCCGTTTTCGCCGGCTGATCTTCGATCATACCGATGTGCGGATCCCGACATTTAAGGCGGAGAAGTGGCACGAAATCCTGACACGGCTCTTTCTGGCCGTGGAAAACGTCGACGTAGAAATCGGGACCAACAAAGGCAGAATGGAGAACTGGCTCGAAATGTACCTCTCGGAGGGTGTGGAGCCAGAGGACCAATGGGAAAAAGCCGCCTTCAACTATCGACCGTTCAAGTTCAAGGGCGAGGTCCACATTGTCGCTGAGGGGTTCCGGAGGTTCCTGCTGGGGCAGATGCAGGAACGGATCACGGCGCAAGAGTTGACCATGCAGCTGACCAAGCTGGGGTACGAGTATGAGCGGAAGAACGTCAAAACCAACCGCGGCGGACGCACCAAGCGGAGCATTTGGAAGGTCCATGCGTGAGTACAGAGGAAAAACCGAGTACTCGGCTCTGACTCCAAAGAGCCGTACAAGTACTGTACCTGTGAAATGAATGAAATCAACGACTTATGCAATTCTCTCTTAATATCAAGATTCATGCCAGAGTTGAGTACAAAGAGTCAGTGAGTCAGAGAAAAAAATTGGCCGGACGCACGATGCAGAATTTAATTTCTCTGACTCCTGTACTCAAGTCGGCATTTTTTGATCTCAACTCATTGAATCAATTAGGAAAGTCCGCTGAGTCAGAGTGAGTCAGAGGGCTTGCAACCTGTTGAATTTATTAGGTGTCGAATGAGTACAGAAACCAAGAAAGGAGACATGTATGGGCGGAATGAGAAGCCCTCGCTTAGCAAAGGAAAGAAACTGTTCATGGTGTGGAGGGTATTTCACCCCTCCTTACAAGAAGCGGATGCAGAAATATTGCGACCTGGAATGTCAACGTCGAGCATGTCTCGATACTTCTCGCAATGCCGAAATTTCCAAGCAATCTGCGAAAAAGCGCGGGGACATGCAGCGAGGAAGAGGCCTCGGTTTGTCATACATCAAGCAGGACGGAAAACATCAACATCGCTTAGTCGCGCAACGAACGATCGGAAGGCCTCTACGTTCAGGAGAGATAGTCCACCACTTAAACGGGGACAAGCGCGACAACAGGCCGGAAAATTTAGAAGTGCTATCCAGTCAATCTCAACACGCGCGACTTCACAACCTCGCGCGCTTTGCATCGAAGGGGGGTGGTTCTGTTGTCGGGAAGGCGTGAATACAGAATGTTTGGCCCTCCTGGCACCTAATGCCGGGAAAACTACAGCATTATCGGGGCTGATTGCCACAGCCTGCCGGGACTACGGGAGCGAGGCGGTGCTGGTCTCGAGCTTCACGAGGGCGGCGGCGAAGGAACTGGTATCCCGGCAGCTCCCACTGAATGACGATCAGGTCGGCACGCTGCATGCCCTGTGTTATCGGGCATTGGATCGGCCGAAGCTGGTTGCCGGCAATCTCCTGAAGGATTGGAACGCAGAGCATCCCTCCTGGGGATTTGGTGGCATTGCCAGCGATATAGACGACCCCTATGGACACATTGAAGGGGGCGAGACGAAGGAGGGCGATCTCCTCCTCCAGGAACTCAATCGGCTGCGTGGGCTGCGCATAGAGCCAGATGCCTGGCCGATGCGAGTCCAGGCCTTCGCGGAGGACTGGAAGGATTTCAAGTCGCAGACGTTCACGATGGATTTTACCGACCTGATCGACCTGTGCGTGACCCAACGGCTTCCGATCCCGCATGAGGCCGCGGCGTTCTTCCTGGATGAGGTGCAAGACTTTAGCCCCCTGGAACTCCATCTTGCCCGCTGGTGGGGCGAAAGTTGCGAACGGCTGTATTTGGTCGGAGACCCGGATCAGTGCATTTATACGTTCAAAGGAGCCACGCCTGACGCCTTCCTGTATCCGGCTGTGCCGGCGGACCAGATACGGGTACTCGGACAATCCTACCGTGTCCCGGTGGCGGTGCATGGGGCGGCGGTCAAGTGGATTGAGCAAATGCCTCACCGGTTCCAGGTGGACTACAAGCCCAGAGCCTTTCAGGGCGAAGTCGATAGCATCTACCTGAATTACCAATACCCGGCACCGATCAAGGATCAGCTCGAAGCCTGGCTGGGCGAAGGCAAGACCGTGGCCTTCCTAGCGTCCTGCTCCTTCTTCCTGGATCCCCTCAAGCGGCAGCTGCGGGACTGGGGCATGCCGTTTCATAACCCGTACAGACGGACACGCGGGGACTGGAATCCGCTGCATACCAAGGCGGGCACGATCGGCGCCTCGGAGCGGGTGCTGGCGTTCGGGAAGGTGGCGCGCGGCGAATCCTGGTGGACGTACCGCGACCTGTGGGCCTGGGCGGGGTGCCTCGAATCGGACGGCGTGTTCCGGCATGGAGCCAAGACGGACATGCGACGGAAGGCCGAAGCCGATGAGACCATGAAGGCGCTGGTGGAGACGGAGGACCTTGAGAAGTGGTTTGTGGGGGACGAGACGGCGGAGCGCGTGACGGCGGGCGATTTGGAGTGGTTGCGGGGACATCTCTTGAGCACCTATGAACGGCCGATGCGCTACGCCTGCAATGTGATCGAATCTCGAGGCGCGGCGGCTCTGACGAAGGCGCCGCAAATCATCCTGGGTACGATTCATTGCTCCCCCGGAGATGAACCAGTGCTCACTACTGAGGGGTATGTGCCAATCGGGCGACTCGATCCAAACAAGCACAGGCTTGCCAGTTATATGGACAACTGCAACCGGCTCGTATGGGGAGGACGAAACAGCAAGAAAGGCATGCCGAGGAAGGAGATGGGGTACCCCTTTGTGGTTGCAAGGAATCCTTACGATGGACCCCTGCTGACAATCACCACAAGGGGGAGCCGGACGCGCGTAACGCCGACACATCGGATGCAGGTGCGCTTCACGGAATCCTTTTTCAATAAGTGGATTGTCTACCTCATGCGGCGCGGGAATTGGTGGAGAGTCGGCATGTGCACATCGGGTAAACGGCCGTATGCGTCCGGAGGTCTTAAAGGCCGTATGTCGACGGAGCAGGCTGACGCGGGATGGATTCTGGGGGTCTATGAAACGGCGCGTGAGGCGTACATTGCCGAGATGCAGATTCAATGTCGATATGGATTACCAGGGCTCACATTTCAGGCCTGCAAGTCCAGATTATTCAAGTCGGAGGAACTCCATACCATTCACGACACGCTCATATCTGAGTGCGTTGCGGATCGGGCGATGCAGCTATTGCGAGATCGTGGGCTCATAGAAGGCGAACCGCTGTGCACACGAGGGCGCGGGAGAACGAATCAGCGCGGCATGTTCTTAACGGCAGCGGCAAACGTGATCGACCAATACATGGAGATCCCCGTTGTCCAGGATGCGTTCTGTTGCCGCAAGAAAGGAGGCAATAAGCCGACGTGGCATCAAGTCACTGTTTTGTGCGAGCCGTTCGCCGGGGATGTTTTTAGCCTTGAGGTGCTTCCGCACCACCATTACATCTCTGGCGGGGCCGTCGTGCACAATTCTGTCAAAGGGGGTGAGGCCGACATTGTGGTCCTGTTTCCGGACCTCTCGCCGGCGGGGTATCGGGAATGGACGTCGCCGGGGGAGGCACAGGATGCCGTACGGAGAATGTTTTATGTCGGGATGACGAGAGCAAAAGAAGCCCTGTATTGGGCGCAACCGGTGGGACTGAGCATAGGAGGGTATTTATGAGCTTTGCAGAGAATACAAGCGTGCCAGTGGAGCGGTCGCGGGCCGAAATTGAAACATTGCTCCGGAAGTATGGAGCGGAACAATTCGTCTCGGGATGGTCGTCAAAGGATGCCCGGATTCAATTCTTTGTCCATGGCCGTTATGTCCGGTTCGTCTTGGAGCTGCCGGACATCCAGGAAAAGCGATTCACGGTCAATCCGCGCTATGGGAAGGCTCGTTCACAGGACGATGCGCGGCGTCTCTATGAGCAGGAAGTGCGGAGGCTGTGGCGATCCCTCGCCCTGGTCGTGAAAGCGAAGCTCGAAGCGGTCGAGTCAAAGATTGCGACCTTCGAGAATGAATTTATGGCGAACATTGTCATGCCTGACGGGAAGACGGTTTCGGAGCATGTGGTGCCGATGATTGCCAAGGCCTACGAGAGCGGAAAGATGCAACCGTTATTGTCGGGCTGGTGACGCATGAGCAAGTGGGCACAGAAAAAAGCGGAACTCACCTTAGATTGGAGGGCAGCATGGAGGGAGATTGCACAGTGGACGAAGGGGGAGCAGCCGGCGGACGTGTGTCAGCTCGTGTCGGATTGCGACGACCAGTACCGGGCGGGAAACAAGAGCGGGTTCCTACAGTCAAAGGAACGGTTAAGGAGTCGATTATTACCGGCAACATCCTCAAGTACCTCAACGGACTCGTCGGGTGCTATGCCCGAAAAGTCCCCGGGGGCTTCTTCTCCAGCGGATGGCCGGACATTGTCGGCTGCTACGCAGGGCAGGCTTTTCTGATTGAGGTGAAGGCGCCGGGGGGTAAGACCACGCGGCTACAGGACCGGGAGCTGACGCGCTGGGGCGCCGCAAAAGCCCGGACCCTCGTCGCGTACAGCGTCGACGACGTGGTGACGTTCATGAGCGGCTATCACGACCCCACGAAAGGAGCGCGGGATGAGTGAGGCGAGCGTGATGAAAACGCCATTTGAGATTGGGAAAACCTATTACCTACCTGAGCATCAGCCCGAAAAGATCCAGGTGCCTTGTCCTGTTTGTTACGGGAAGAAGCGTGTTGAAATTATCCTGGGGAATGATGACCGCGTGTCAGTGGAGTGCGATGGCTGCGGGCTTGGGTTTGATGGACCTCGCGGATTTGTTCATGACTATTCGTACACTCCCCGAGTGACACCGTTCACAATTGCAGGCGTGGCATTAATGCATAGCGATGAGTGGTACGTGGTTTCTACAACTGGGCGGCAAGCTAACTGGAAGTGTTTGAGGGAATCTGAGGCCGTAGCACTTCAAGAGTGTGTAGAGCGTGCCAAGGAATTGGTTGAGGAGAATATGCGTAGGTCAGTCACGTCAAACAAGCAGAAGTTGAAGTCCAAGACCTGGAGCGTTCGATACCATGAAGGTATTATCAAGGACATTGAGCGCAAGATTGCTTGGCATCGTCAGAAAGTATCTGAACGCAAGGCCGGTACCCCATGACTGAGGCGGGGTTTGTGTATAGCGCAGGAGGAGGGCAAACCAATGGTTAGGCTAATTATCAAGCAGGTTCACCTATCACAGGATGGGTGTCATAGCGGCACATCCTTTGTAACGGTCGATGTGATTAACGCTCAACTTGAGGCGGCACTATTCGGCAACCCCTACACGATCCCAACTGTTGCAGGGGCCGAACTACGTGCGACACCTGAAGGATTGCAAGCATGACTGAGGCGGGGGCTGTGAACGATCCAGAGCGCTGTCCTCGCACAAAGCATGTGGACGGCAAGAGCCACGGCTGGCTGTTTTGGGGAGACGACCCGTACATCAAGTGTGAGTGGTGTGGAGAAATTAGAGACGCTTTAACAGGGCGGGTGATCACATGACTGCGGCGGGGTGGACGCGGGAGCGTAAGCTGGTGGATGAATTGCTGACGTTTATCGAGCTAACGTCTGGACGAAAGATCAAGTTTTCGACTATAGCCAATCTCAAGACAGGTGAAACCGAAGACCCACAAGACCGTATAGCGGCATGGTTAAAGCGGCACCTAGGGCGGGTGGCGTCCTGTGCGTGGAAGTATGACGACATCGATGATTATTACGAGACGGCTTGTAAGAATGCGTATTGCTTGGCTGACGGCACGCTCAAGGACAATGAACACAAGTATTGCCCGTATTGTGGTGGGTTGATACAACTCGCGCAGCAGGCGCAGGAAGTTCAATTAACCAAGGAGGATAATCATGGATAACGAGAATTTCAACTTCAGTCGTGCGCTCGAAGAGATCAAGGCGGGCCATAAGGTAGCGCGTGCCGGATGGAATGGAAAGAACATGTTCCTATTTCTGGTGCCTGGATCGACGTTCAAAGTGAACCGTCCCCCGTTGCTTGGCATCTACGAGGAAGGCACCGAGGTTAACTACTGCCCGCACATCGACATGCGCACGGCAGACGGGAAAATCGTGCCGTGGCTCTGTAGCCAAACGGACATGCTGGCCAACGATTGGGAGATTGTTCGATAACGCGCCGCGCAGGGCGAGAAGGGGGTGTGGGATGCAGGAAATTAAATGGAGCGGTTTTGAAACTATCAAAGGGCCTGTGTCAGAAGATGAAATCTGTCAAGCAGTCAGGGACAAAAGTAACAAGCGAGTCATTGCCCACGCTGCGGGGTCACGATTTACAGATTCTCGTGGTCGAGAGTATGAAGTGTGGACAGACGGATCGGTGCGAAAAGTAAAGCATCCAGAACGCGAGGCGCCGTGATGGCGCGGCGGGAGTGGGCGGACAAGATCGTCGCCCAGCAGTACGGCCATGAGGATGATGGGTGTATTGCCGGGCTGCTCCGCAAGGAGCACGCGAGGGCGGTGCGCGTAGTGAAGCGGGAAATAGATCGAATCAAAAAGGACCAGTACACCTTTAGGGTTGGCGCGAAAGATTCAGTACTGAATGAGTTGCAGCGTGTCTTGGATCTGCTGACGAAGGGGAGGGCGTGACGTGGAGCGAACACACCATATTGAAAAAGGGGCTGATGAGGGGATGCCAATAGTGGGCTATCAAGCTATTGCGCAGGTGCTGTCAGAACAACTTGCCGACGCCCAGGCGACCATTGCAGCGTTGCAGGGGCAGGTGCGGGAGTACCTTGAACAAATTGAGTTGCTGCGAGGAATGCTGGTGTCGTACCGCCGGGAGGTGGACAGCTTGCGCACACAGCTTGCGAACACAGCAGAGGGGACTGAGGCGAGCCCAACCACCGCAAGGGAGGTGTGACGCATGGCACGCGAAGTAGACGAACAGCAATGGCAGGGTTGGCAAGACCCCGAGTATAGGTATCTACACGATGCAGCCTTTCATCAACTTGTCGATATGATGGAAGCCGCTATTCATCGCGCAGAATATACGCCGTCTGAGATGCGTCAGGCTGCACTATTGGCCTGCCTTCACTACGAACACGCACGAGTGAGGAACGCATGGCACGCGAAATGACCCCGCAGGAGCGGGCGGCAGCGTTACTTGAGAGAATGGGTTTATGCGGGCATCCTGCCGATTCTCAATTTATGGGTGACATTATTGAACACGATAAACAAACCCGCCGAGCGGCGCTGCTGGAGGCGGCAATTATTTGCAGGGAACGTGGCAAACCTCACGACATTGAGTGGTGGATGACAGCAAGTAAGAAAGAGATTTCACGGCAGACGGCGATAGATTGCGCCGAATTAATTGACCAGCTCGCGCAGGAGGGGCAGGCAAAGGATGTGAGATGTGGTATCTTCGGGCCCATCAACGAAAGGGGGGCCACGTGACACGATGGGTGCTTGTGGTGGTGATGCTGTGGAGTCTGCCGGCCTGGGCCTCGGGGCCGACGTACACGGACAATTGCACGCTGACTTGGACGGCGAACACGGAGGCGGATCTCGCGGGGTATAAGTTCTATACACGGGCCACGTCGGGCGGGGCGGACAGTCTCCTCGGAACAGTCGGCCTCGTGACGCAAACCAATTGCGTCACGCTGGGGGCGGCGGTCGGGCAGCATTTCATCAGTATGAGCGCGTACGATACAAGCGGCAATGAGAGCAGCAAGACCGACCCGGCGAACGGGGCGTTTGTGTTTGCGCTCACGGAGCCGACGTTCCCGCCTCCCACGGAGCCCAGCGGCAGCGGGGGCGGCGGTGGGGCCGGATCGGGCGCCACGATTGTGCCATAGGGAAGGAAAGGAGGGGGGCTCAAGCCCCCCTCGGTATTTCTAGCGGGCCTTGATGGCGGCAATGATAGCATTCCCCACATAGCAGACCGTTTGCATGAGGGGCCTATCATGAAAATGTTCGGGGTACTCGTAGGCGTTCCCGGCTGGGGTGAATGCGCACAGCTCGCACAGCCATTTGTACTGCGTCTTCTGCGGAAAACCCCGGTACATTTCGTACGCATCAAGCTCCTGTGTCGTGAATCCGCAACTATCGCACTCGTCCGGCTGCTCCTGCGGGTCATTCGTCAGTGTCACTTGCATGCCTCCTTTTCTGTTTCGCTGTCCTGCACGGCCTCAACCGGCGTCCTGCCGTGCACGTGGATCGTGTTCAGGCTCACGGTGCTGTGTATCGGGTGCTCGTCGCCGAGCGGCTCCAGCAGGGTATACAGCGGGAACTGCCCGAAGCGGCTGTATTGCATCCCGATGAAGGTCGCGCGGATCGGGGTCATGGCTAGTTCCTCCCTTCGACCTTTGTGCAGAGATCGCGCACCTTGCCGATCGGCTCGCGTGATCCTGACCACAGGTTTCTCGGCTCCCCTGGCTAATTCAGCGGCGTTCTCTTCGCGTGTGTTGCACATGGTCTCGGCTCCTTATGCGTGGGCGCGGTTGAGTGACATGATCTCGATACACTCGGGACAGATGCTTTCGTACCGATAGGCGATGAAGGTTCGATCACACTCGAAGCACTCGACTTTCTCGGGCTCGTCCTGGTCGTCGGCCTCTTCGGGTTCGTCAATCCATGGTTTCGGCTTCATGGTCTCGGCTCCTGGGTTAGTGTTCGCGTTCATGCCGATACCTATTGCAGGGGCTATGCCAGATGCAGTACCCGTACTGTACGGGTGACGTAATTGAGCTGGTCGTGGAGACATGCTAGGATGAGACCGAGTAGATGAAGGTTGCACAATGAGGCGGTATTTATCTGGGCCAATTCCTGAGAGTGCGTTGAGCCATATTGACTTGGTGGCGCATCACTCATCGCTTCGAATCGCGCATTCGGCACGAGTTACCGCTGACACTGTAAGGGTGTGTAAATACAAGCGAAAGCAGCGAACGGTCACAAGCAACCATCTCACGGCTGCACAGCTCGCAGTACTCCGCATGAGGCAAGGCGGGCGCTGCTATTGGTGCTGCTGTGAACTGGTCGAATGCCGCACCCATCTGGACCATGTTTTGCCACTCAGCAGGGGTGGGGCTCATAGCCTTGAAAACGTCCGATTTTCCTGCCAATCGTGCAACATCGCTAAGGGCGCGCGGCACCCTCTTTCCTTCGTACTGTCCCTTTTAGGGGCATGATTTCAATAGCTCCTTGTGCACAACTTCATAACTATGCGTATTGTATAGATATAGTACTGGCGCATTTTGCTACTGGGGAACGTGGTGCTTTGGGGCAAAAGTCCACAGTCTCGCAGTCTGTC
Source organism: Nitrospira sp. (assembly GCA_015709715.1). Lineage (NCBI taxonomy): Bacteria > Pseudomonadati > Nitrospirota > Nitrospiria > Nitrospirales > Nitrospiraceae > Nitrospira > Nitrospira sp. Next base: position 560,791 of record CP054184.1, on the reverse strand, counting down.
TTTAGGTCGGCGTTTGTGAAGGTGTATTGTACAAGTAGAATACTCCTGCTATATAAAGGGCATTATGGCGGCTGCTGTGGATCGAGGCCCTCGGAAAGGTCGGGAACGCACGTTTCGCAATTCACGGAAGCTTGATCGTGATGCCGCGTTGGCCATGGCTAAGGGCGGCATGCGAAGCCCTGAGATAGCCGATAGGCTGGGCGTTGCGCCGAGCACGGTGTTTCGCTTTCTCCAGTCTACCGATGAAGAGAATAGGGCCGTTCAGCAATACAAGAGCTGTCGGGCGGATGTGTTTGCGAAGATCCAAGGGCAAGCTCTGGATTTACAGCAGCGCATCATTCAGAGCTTTACGGACGGCGTTCTAAGCTCACTCGCGCCCCATCAAAAGACTGGCCTGCTCCATACTCTCAATACAGTTACCGGCACGCTCTACGACAAGGAACGCCTCGAGCGCGGGCAAAGCACCACAAACCTGGCCGTTATGGGGCGGATCATGGGTCAAGCGCATGGTTCGCTATGGTCCGATCGCGTAACCCCGCAGGAATCCAGCGTTCAGCCTGTCGAGGCCCTTCCACCTCCTACGCCAGGAGGTGGAACGAGCGAGGCTGAACAAGCCGAAGGCGCGCCGGACCGGGTCCCATCTGCTGAGAAGGGACCCCTAGGGGGGCCCTCGGCGCGGCCTGTCGGCAACAGGTCCCGCGCAGCGAAGACGGCAAACAAAAAGCGCAAGGCTACGTAATTTTTTCTACCATTCAAAAAAAGGGGGGTCGCATGGAATCGTCAAGTGATCAGCGAGTTGAGAACAACGTCATGCGTCATGAGTACCGCGTGCTGAGTGATGAGGAAAAAATCATGATGCGCACGATCAAGGATAAGGGACTCGCCTTCCTCGAATACTGCGACCGTGTGGCCAGTATGACGGGGCAGCCGGACAAGCCGCATGGATCGCGGGAACTGTCGTTGGCGAAGACCAAAATTGAGGACGCGGTGATGTGGGCGGTGAAACATCTCACGAAGTAGGAGGGGCCGATGCTGTTTGTCTTAGTCCAAGTCGTGGTGCTGTGGGGCAGTAACGGGCTGAACTGGGGGCAGGTCGCCATTCCCCATGCGGAGGCCTCGCGTGTGGTGAAGGTGTTCGAGAGCGAGGCGCAATGCGTCCAAGCGAAGGGGTTGCTGGATGCCGACAATCCGAAGGGTCACGCGTTTGCGTGCGTCCCGATCGCGGGGTTGAAGAAATAGCGAAAGGAGCGGCCGATTGAGTAACTGACAGGTCAGTGATCATGAATATTGAACTGATTGAAACCTCGGTGCTGGTGAATGAACTGCTCTCGCGCTTCCAGCACGCCGTCTTCGTGGGTGGCAAGGTGCGGCCGCTGCCTGACGATCCAGGTAAGTGCGACATCTTCGAGCTGATCGAGTTCAAGGGCGAACACAGGACCTGCCAAGGTCTCACGCAAGCCGCCTGCGCACACATTGAGCGAAGGCGTGAAGCCGTCCAACAACCCGACGAAGGAGATTGGTGATGATGCAAGAGAAAGCGATCGCCGTGCTGACCATGCATGACGCGGACACGATGCCGAAGGACCAACGCAGCAAGATTGCCACCTGGCTTCGCCAAAAGGCGGACATGCTCGTGAAGGAAGGGGGACCGAAGGGGAAGATGGCGAAACGATTTCGCGCGCGTTACCTCGTCGGCATCATCTCGTCCTTCCTGCTGATGGTGATGGTCTCGGGCTGTGTGACGAAGTATGACGATATTGTCTCCGATTTCCACACGATTCAGAACGGGCCGATTTGCACGACGGTGGCCCATGATCAGCGGAAGTTCAACGCGGAGACTAAGGAGCCGGACGCCTTGACGTGTCGATGCGATCAACTCATTTCCGTCAAGCGGCTCGTGGTGAAGGCGGGCGACTCGCCGGAAGCCTGGAGCTGCCCCGCGCCGGTCCATCAGCAGATGTACCAGACGTCGATGGTGCCGAGTGTGCAGATTTACCGGGCGAAGTCGCTCGCCTCCACGTACGTGCCGGCCATTGGCGAGGCGGCGGGACTGGGTGCGATTGGCGGCGGGATTGCTGCGGCGCAAGCTGCGCGCATCACGCAGTCTGTGGCCGGTAGCTCGGTCAGGACCAGTACGCTCGTGCTGGATGGGCCGGTGCCGCCGGGAGTGGCGCGGTAATGCGCTGTTCCCGCTGTCATGGCTGTCTGGCGGTGACGAAGGATGAGGCGCGGTGTATCAACTGCGGCTGTCACCTTACGTATGAGCAGCTGCTGGCCTGGCTCAATCAGCTGCTGACGGGGGAGGTTGTGGTGCGACTCCCTGACATGGCCGTCTTGCGTCGGGGTGGCCGGACATCGAAATGGACGCCAGAGGAGCGGCGGGAACGCAATCGGGTCTACATGCGGGAGTATATGCGCCGTCGATCTGCGGCGAAGAAGAAGGAGCGGGAGGCGGCATGTCAAACAAACTCGTGAATTTCCGGAACGGCGAGGCGCTGGAGCAGCCGAAGACCAAGAAGCTCGTGATTGAGATGCCGGCGCCGAAGCAGGCGGTGGTGACGATCGTCGCGATTGCCCTGCTGGAGAACGGCGAGGTCGATGTGGTCGGACCGATCGGGAACCCGGCGCTGTTCAAGCAGATCATCATGAAGGCGTGGGACGGCGTGGTGAAGCACCATACGCAGCTGGCGCCGAGTCCCATTCACCTCCCGCCGGGACTGGTGGTGCCGCAATGAGCCGAAAGCAAGGTCAGGAGGTTCAGATGATAAAGTCCGTTGTCGATGACGTGTTCAATGTGCAGTCCTTGCGTGAGAGGCTGAGGGGGCCGAAGAACTCGTATCGCGTGCCGAAAAAACAGTGGGAGCGGTGGAATATCTGTCAGAGGGACGTGTTCAACCGCACCTATATTTTCATGCTGGAGAATCAGGGCCTGTTCCATCATCCGAAGCAGAAGGACCTAAATCCGCAGTTCTGGAAGACGACGTGCTGGAATGCGGCATGGATTGCAGCGGATGCGGTAGTCGGAGAAGTGCCTCCGTCGAAAACGGTGATTGAGGTCAAGGCGAAACCGCGGAAGAAGAAAGTGCAGTAATGGCCAAGGCATCGCGCATGCCGGCACGGTCGGCGGAGAGCCAGGAGGTCGCCAGGGCGCGGCAATGGATCTTGGATCCGCTGTCCTGGGCCTACGATATGTTTCCGGAGCATGAGGTCGGAGGGGTCAAGATTCCGGCCTGGTGCCCCTCCCCGCAACAGCTCGAGCTGTGGGAAGCGTATCGGTTGCTGACCACGGCGAAGCTGAAACGGCTGGACGGCGTGCCGTTGCTGCCGGCCGAGGCCGAGGTGGTCGACAAGCATGGGATTTCGGTCATGGCGGGCCATGGGCTCGGCAAAGAGGGCACGGTCGCCCCGCTCGGATTACACTTTCTCAATTGCATGCGACAGCCGAAAGTGATCTGTACCGCGCCGGCCGGGCCTACCTTATTCTCGACGTTGTGGCCAGAGTTCGGGAAATGGATCAGTCGATCCCCGTATCTGCCGGAACTGGTCCAGAAGCAGAGTAATCGGGTGCATAAGATCGAGGACAAGGAGGAGAACCGCGACCTGTACTGTATCCGGCCGCGCACGATTCAGCCGAACAGCTCGCCGGATGCGCAAGGCGAGGTGCTGGCGGGCATTCACTCCATCAGTGTGCTGTATCTGATCACCGAAGCCTCGGGCGTGCCGGAAGCCGTGTTCAAGCCGATTGAGGGCGGACTCACCGATCCGGTGGCTTTGGTGATTCAGATCTTCAATCCGACCCGGACGACGGGCTTCGCACTCGAGAGCCAGCGGAAATTCCGGAAAAATTGGATCTGCCTGCACTGGGACGGCGAGGAAATGGCCAAGTACAAGCAGGCCGACCCGCAAAAATACTTCTGGTTCAACGACAAAGCACAGGTGGCCCTGGCCGAGAAGTACGGGAAGGATTCGAACGTCTACCGGATTCGCGTCAAGGGGCTTCCGCCGTTGCAGGCGGAGGACACGTTGATCGGCTGGGATGATGCCATGGCGGCGACGGAACGCCAGATTGCCCCACTGCCGAATGATCCCGTTGTGATCTCGGTCGATGTGGCCGGTGAAGGCATAGACAAGACTATTGTCGGGGTGAGTGAAGGGCCGCGACTGGTCGAAATTCATGAGTTCGAGAAGAAAAATACGACGGAGATTAGCTGGTTAGTCAAGGGGATCCTGGCGCGGGCCCTGTTGAATGTTACCAATGACCGGCAGTTCGCAATCGGGGTCGATGTCATCGGGCTCGGGCGCGGAGTCTATGACCAGTTGGTCAATGTTGAGCTGTTGACGAACGTCTATCCGATCGACGTATCCGAAAAACCGCTTGAGGGTGAGCGATACCATCGGCTGCGGGACGAATTGTACTGGCAGCTGCGGGAGCGCGTGACCGAAACGCGGGATATTCAGATTTGCAAGCGGACCGAAGAGGATCCCGGGGGCATTGAGCAGCGGCTCGTAGATGAGGCGGTGGCGGAAATGACGTCGATCAAGTGGGCGGAGGTGCAGGGCAAGATTAAGATTGAGACGAAGGACAAAATGAAGGGCCGCGGGCTCAATTCGCCGAACATTGCTGACATGCTGGCGATGCGGGAGTACCTCCTGCGGCGGTGCGTGTCGCGGATGCCGGTGGCGGCGCGGCGCCGGACGCGGTTCAGCGGGGGCCGGCCGACGGCCAAGAATTGGAAAACCGTATGACGCCACGGCAAGACGAGTTGCAGCAGCTCTTTCGGCAGGCCAAGGGCCACTATTTGGCCTTGGCGCGGATCATGTTTCGGGAAAATCTGATTCCCGTCGACAAGCTCTTGACAACGTACGAGGATCTTGCTAAGGACAATTACAGGCCACAAGGAAATCTGAACAACTAGACGGATTTTCAGTCACCAGACACCCCCCTCATTCACGGAGCGCCATGTCTACCCTGACGGCATGGCGTATTCCAGCAAACCAACTGACGATCAAATCGACATCCTAAGCACGGACACGCCGAAGGAGTCCGATGTTGAGGTGTGCACGCGCCTCTACGGCATGTACGAGGAGTCGGCACGGCATCCGGTGTGGCAATCGTGGCGCAAGAATGCGTCGAAAGCCTACCTCTACCGGGAAGGCGAGCAATGGACCCCGGCAGAGTTGGCCGATCTCGAGCGTCGTGGGCAACCGCCGACGATTCGGAACGAAATCAAGCCGATTATTGACCGGATTCAGGGGCAGCTGATCCAGACCCGCCTGAATACGACCTATATCGGGCGCAATTCTCCGCAAGATGATCCCGTTGCGAACGTCCTCGCTGATTTGAACCGCCACGCCGACCAGCAGAACGGATATGAGTTCATTGAGGCGGAATTATCGCTGGATGCGCTGACGGGCGGCATCGGGTGGTACGAATCGGGCGTCATTGAGAACGACCTCGGACAAAACAGCATTTTCCAGCGGGCCGAAAACCCGTTTTTCATGTTCCCGGACCCGTTTTTCACGAAGCTGGACTATACGGACGCGCGTTACCTGCATCGGGTGAAGTGGCTCGACATGGAGGACGTGATTGCCCTGGTTCCTGACAAGGAAAACGAGATTCGGCAGTGCGCGAACGGGCACGGCTACCATGTGACGGACCTGACCGGGGTCGATGCGCGGGTACTGAATGATCCCCTACTGACATTTACGGACCCGAAGCGGCGCCGGCTGAAAATCGTCGAGACATGGTATCGGCGGAAGGTCCGGAAGTACAAAATTTTCTCGCAAGACGGTTCCCGGGTGATGACGGAGCCGCTGACGCGCTCCAGCCTCTCAGAAATTAAGAAATCACTCCCGAAAGACTCGTTTGTGACGGCGCCGTTGATCGTCGATCAGGTCTGGAAGGCGATGTGGACGGCGAGCCTCCTGCTGGACAATGACGCGTTTATCATTAACCGGATTCCCTTTGCGCCGTTCATTTGGGACAGAAGAAAGAACGGCGAACCCTTTGGGCCGGCCGGAACGCTGATTCCTCTGCAGGACGCGATCAACAAGCGGGAGTCCAAGTCGCTCAACATGCTCTCGAATCGGCGCATCATCGCCGAAGAGAACGCGATCAAAGATCCTGACCTTGCGCAAGAAGAGAACGCCAAGGCGGATGGGTATGTGGAGGTCGCGGTCGGCGCGCTGGCCAACGGCAAGGTGCAGTTTCCTGACAACGTCGACATTGGGCAAGCGCAGATGGCCCTGCTCCAGGAGGCCAAGGCCGCGATGCCGCGCGTGTCCGGCATTTCCGATGAATCCATGGGGATGCGGACCGAAGTACGTTCAGGGGCGGGCATTGCACGCAAGCAGCAGATGACGGGGCTGATTATGGCTCCTGGCGTGATGCGCTTGCGCCTGTATCGGCGGACGCGAGCCTATCTGCAGCTGGACTTGATTCGGGAAGTCTACGACGAAGAGATGACGTTTGCTGTGACGGATGACCCGAACGCGGCGCGCGTGATTCAGCTCACTCGCAACCACATCGAGACGATCAAAGAGCGGATCTACGACATTATCGTATCGGATACGCCGGACTACGAAACGCTGCGCGAGCAGCAGCTCGGCGAGTTGCGGGAGCAGCTGCCGCAGATGCTCCAATTTGGGCCGGCCTGGGTGGCGTTCATGCTGCAGCTGACGGACCTCCGCGAAAAGGAGGGGCTGATCAAGATGGTGCAGAGCATGACGCAGCCGCCGCCGAACCAACCCAAAATGTCGCTGTCCTTCACCTGGGAGCAACTCAGCGACGAAGAAAAAGCGTTCATGGCCATGACGCAGCTGCAGTCGCCGGAATTGGCTCAGTTCCTTGCTGCGCGATCGGGAGACGCGGCATTTATGGCCAAGATCAAGGCGGACCTGGCAAAAACGAAGATCAAAGAGGGTACGCGGGCTTCCCTCGAGCAGGGAAAGATGAACCTCTCAGCCATGCAGACGGCCATGGAAGGCATGTTGGAGTCGCGGGCACAGACAGCAGATCAACAGGCACAGATGGGAGCGGACAATGGGCAAGGAAATCCGGATCAGCTTTGATCGTATCCGGGACTCGAGACAGGTAACGGGCGTTGTGCGGGAGGCCCTGGCACAAGCCATGGGCGACAAGAACGCGTTGCATCGCTACGAAGTCGACCGGATGGAAGACGACGAGAAGCGAGGCGAGCGCATTATCACCATGCAACCCAAGCGGACATTTGTCGGCTTCGGGAAGTGCGGGTAACGAAGGGAGAGCGTATGTCTGTCGTCGCCACTGATCCTGTTCCCGGTGTCAACCCTGAACTCCAGGCCTTCGCCGATAAGCGGGCGAAACGCGCCGAGGAACAGGGCAAAGTACCAGGATCGGAACATCAGAGCAAAGAAACCGCTGCGGAACCGGCCGGCAAGGCTGCCCAAGGCGAAGCAGAGAAGAAAACCGAAGAGACCAAGGGCGAGAAAGAAAAGTCTCCCGAACAGCTTAAGAAAGAGCTGTCGGACCAGACCAAAGCGAATCTCAAACTCGGCCGGAATGTCGCAGAGCTGAAACGTCAGAATGATCAACTGCGCAAGCAGATGCAGGACATCAGTGACAAGCTCGACGGCAAGGATCCCGACAAAAAAACCGATGAGGACAAGGCGAAAGAGGCCTGGGAAGCTTTCAAGCAGCGGTCTGCCGACTCAGAAGCCGAAGCGATTGAAGAGTACGGTGATGAGTTTGTGCGGAAGACGGCGTACGAAGAGACCGGGCCCTATAAGCAGATTGCCAGCCGGAAACCCTGGTTGGCGAATCGAGTCCTGAGCGCCGAAAAGCCAGTGCATGAAGTCCTGGCGATCGTCGCGGAGGAGGAAGTCCTGACGGAATTTGGCCGGACCAAAGAGGCCGTGCTCGAGAAGGCGAAAGAAATCTTGCGTCCGATTCTCTTCAAAGAATTTCAAACCGAAGTCAGCGGCAAAGAGAAAAAGAAAGCCGCTGCGCCGACACTCAGCCATGTGAAGCCGGCCGGGGACGAGAAGACGGATTCAACCCCGCAGTCGTTCAGTGTGGCCGGCATGTTTAAGCACAACAGCGTGTGACGGCGTAGGAGGAGAACGACACCATGGCATTACGGGAAATCCTCACCTCTCAGGGCGTAGTCCCTGAACAGTGGGAAGCGAGCGTGAATGAGGAATACTTGCGCGATCAGTTTTGGTCGCGGTGGATGGGCACGTCCGACAATGCTCTGATCCAGCTTAATGAGGACCTGGGCAAGGGTCCTGGCGATGCGATCAATACCAGCATTCGCTCGCAAATTTCTGGTGGCGTCATTACCGGGAACGTGAAGACGACCGGCAATGAAGGGTCGATGCAGTTCTATAACTTCCGGATGAGCGTCGATGACGACAAGGTCGCCGTGAAGTACGAGAACATTCCCTTGTCACAGCAGCGCGTGGCGTTTGGCATCATCGAATCCATGCGCTCCGGGCTGAAGGACAAGCGGCAGCTGCGCCACGATGACCGGATCACGGCGGCGCTGTCTGACGTGTCAACTGGCCGTGTGCGAGGTCGCTACCAGTATGGAAAGCTCGATTCCAACTGGCATGCGACCCATGCGACCGCGCTGGGGAACGTCGACAATACCGACGACAAGGTGACGATCGACACGATCGGCAAACTCACCCGCAAGGCGGAAATCCTGGGCGGCAATGCGACGGCCAAGATTCGCCCGTACAAGGTGATGGTCGGCGACGGGATCCAGCGGTGGTATGTGCTCGTGTTGCATACCTATTGCGCGCGCGATCTCACGAAGGACGATCCAGCCTGGAAGAATCCGATGTTGTTGTTGCCGGCGATGGCGCCGCAAAACTCTCCGCTCTATACCGGTTCCTCGTTCCTTGGCGGGTATGAGGGCGTGCTCATCTATCGATGGGAAGGCGTCCAGGTCCTGCCAGATGCCGGGGATAGCAGCATCGATGTGGCGCACAACTTGTTCATGGGCGCGCAAGCCGCGGTCGTGGCCTGGGCGCAGCACGGCAAGATCACCGAGGAAGTGTCCAACTACGGGAAGGACCTCGGTCTCGAGCATCATGAAATCAACGGCATCAGTAAGGTGGTCTACGACCGCAACGCGGAAGATGGCAGCACGAACGAGGACAATGCCGTCATTCACTATTTCGCGGCTGCGGAACCTGACGCGTAAGGGAGGGCACCATGGCATTTCATTATGCGGCAGATGCGATTGAGAAGGTCGAAAAGATCGGCCACGTGCTGCCGATGGCGAAAGGAAGCGTGGCCCTGACTGGCGGAACGGCGGTTGTCACTATTCCGTTCATGCGGAAAGTGCACATGGCCATTGCGTCGTCTCAGACGGCGAATGCCGCGCGGGTGTCCGCGGTGTCAGGGAATACGTTCACGATCACTGGAACCGGGACCGACCGAGTGGATTGGGTCGCGTACGGGCATCCAGAGGCGTAAAGGAGAGAACCAATGAGCCTGTTACTCACTGAATGGGTCCTAGAGTTAAAAGACATGCTGCCGAACCTCGGCAAGTCTGTCCCGAATATCGATGACGATTCCGGGAAACTGATTGTCTTGACGGCGGGTTCTCCGACGAGCCCGACCGTGTATAGCGATGGGAACGGAACGGTGGTGTCGGCGACGGGTGGCATGGCCGTCCTGACCTTCACCGATGGCCGGGCCAAGTTCTATACGGCCAATACGGTGACATCGGTCGACATTACCGGAGTCACGGCGGGAGGTCGCGCGTTTGGTCTGCAATCGCTGGCTGCAAACGCGAATAAGATCATCCCCATCAACAGCCTGAACTGTTTTCAGCTGTTGGCGATCCCCTTCGGGGCGAGTAACAACACGGAGACGGATACCGGCCTGGATCTGCCGGCCGGCTGTTTCTTGGACATGCACAGTCCGCTCTTGCGTGTGACGACAGAGGATGCGACCGAAACGATCGATTTCGGCATCCTGGCGTCGGAGTCAGGTGGCGATGCGAACGGTTTCATTGCCGCGGCGTCGGTGGCAACGGCTGGCCTGGTGGTGTTGCTGCCGCAGATCACCGGCGGTACGAACATCGATTACCTGGGCACTAACTACGTGGGCGCTTTGCTCACCACGACGATTGCCGGCGCGGATGCGGTGGCGACGGTCGGAGGCACCACGTCGAAGCAGTACCGGACTGATGGAGTGGCGAAGTCGCTTTCTTATACCGGGTCGGCCGGATCCGATACCGCGGCGGGGTACTTCTACCTGCGGTATCAGAAATTGCCGCTGTAAGGATCGAATGCAGGGGGAGCCGTTGCGCTCCCCCTGCCGAGAGGATGCTATGCCAGAAGCGAGCATGAAACGGTTTCATATTACATTAGCCCTGGTCCTGTTGCTGGTTAGCGTTGCCCCTGCGTGGGCGCTCGAAGAGCAGGAAACGGCGTCGCTGCAATCGTCGGCAGCGTCTGACGGGAACGGGACAGCGGTCTCTGTGACGCGTTATGCGACCATCGGGCTCGATGTAGAAGTGACGAACACGGCCACGGTGACATTTGAGGGGCGTTCAGCGGGGGCGTCTTCGTTCTCGTCGATGCGGTGCACGAACCGGGCGACCGGATCAGCGAGTACGACGGCCACGTCAACGGGGAATTATGAGTGCCCAGTGGCCGGCCTCGGGGAAGTGCGCGCGCGGATTTCTGGATGCTCAAGCTGTGTGGTCAACGTCTTCGGGAGGCTGACAACGGCCTCACCAGGGCTGGCGCAAGCCAGCGGAGGCGGTGGTGGCGACGCCTCGCTCGCTGAACAGCAGGCGCAGACTGGACTGCTGACCACCATCGACGCGGACACCGGCACGATTGCGGCAGCGATCAGAGCAGAGGATTCTCCCCATAGCTCAGGCCATACAGGGATGGAGATCCTGTGCGTCCGCAAAGATACGGCAGCCTCGATGGCGGACACAGATGGTGACTATGCCCCGTGTCTGATCGACAGTACAGGTCGGCTGTACACGCGCGACGCGACCACGGCAGATATTTCCGTGCGCGTAGGATCAACCACAGATGCCCCTGCGACACCTGGGAGTGATGGGAGTCTGAATGCCAAACTCAAGCTCCTGACCACTCAACTAGACACCTTGAACACGGCGATCTCGACATTGAGTGGGAAGCTGCCATCTGCGGCCTCAATGGCCGAAGACACGGCTACGCCCTCGGTCTCCAAAATTCAAACCTTCCCGATGGTGCATGACGGGACCAATTGGGATTTTATGGGAAAAGCTGCCGCCGAATCTACCGGCGTGCAGATCGTGCGCCCTCATGCGTTGCTGGCGGACCGAGTCTCTAACGTGGTGGGCATTACTGATGGATCGTCCACCTCAGTGGTCGCGGCGCAAGGCTCGGGCGTGAGGTTCTGTGCCACCACCATAGTGGTTAGCAATTCCAGCGCGACCAACGTGACCGTGGATATTCGAGACGGGACGGCGGGCTCTGTGCTGATGACGATCCCGGCAGCAGCGAACATGGGGGGTGGTGTGATCCCGTTAGCCGTACCTCTTTGCACATCAGCCAATACCATTTTTGCCGCTGACCCGTCTGCCTCAGCCTCCACGGTGACGATCACGGCGGTAGGATTCAAAACAACATTATGATGCGACAATTATTATCCGTATTGCTGTTGTTCGCTGCACCATTGTCCGCTTATGGGCTTAGTGGACATCTAGGCGTCGGCTTGGGCGGCGGGTTGACTTTTCCCGCCGGTGGTGGAGGCGGTGGAGGCGGATACGAGGAAACACTGCTCACTGACACTGACACACACACAGAGCCGACCTTGCCGACACTCGGCGCGGCAGGCACGAAAATCACCGACCCCACCTTCGGCACCACGATCCTGCGTGTCACCGACGCCACGACCGAGCCGGATACCGGCGGGCACAAAGGCGTGCTCAATAGTTACAGCACGCAGCAGGCGTTCAACAGCGACAGCTCACGCGTCCTTTTCCTCGTGCGGGATGGGTACACGCGGGCGCGATTCTTCGATTTCAACCCCTCGGCCTGCACCGTCAACACGACCGGCTACCTGCTCAGCAGTGCCCCTGCTGGACTGCAGGAATACGGCATGACCTGGAGCGCCACAGATCCTAACAAAATCTACGGGGTAGGGAACTACAACCTCTACGAAATCACCGTCCCCTCTGGAAGCAGTACGACGCTCAAAACATTTACGGGACTCGGCCACACGGGCGGCTACGTGACCCAGATGAACATGTCGGACGATGCCGACGTGTTCGCCATGCGGTTCGAGGGTGGAACCGGCAACGGGTACGTGTTCTGGAAACGATCGACCAACACCGTTTTGATGAGTGCGGCGTCCGTCGCCAACCTCGACGAGGTCGAGGTCGACAAATCTGGGCAGTACGGGATCATTGTCTACACGTCCGGCAATGGCGCGGAAGTGTGGGACCTCACCGCAGGGCCTACGCAGGTGGGCAGCGACTTGACCGGCAACAATGCGTTCAACCATCGAGACACAGGCAGTGGTGGGGTGTTTACTCACCGCCCCGCCAATACGAGTTTGGGCTACCGCTCGCTCGCAACTCCTACCACCATCACCGATCTGCTGCCGAGCATGACCAACGGCTGGAGCTACAGCAGCACGCAGGACCATTTCTCGATGCAAGGGGCAAACGATCTGTGGGCGCTGGCTTCGCGCTACAAGAGCGACGGGTCTAGTGTGACGAAAGCATTCGACAACGAGATCATGCAAGTGGCGACAGATGGCAGCGGGCGGGTACGGCGGATTGCGCACCATCGGAGCGTGTTCAATGAATACTACGATTCACCGTTCGCCTCTATTTCGCGAGATGGCAAATTTGTCAATTTCTCTAGCAACTGGGGGAGCGCCAGCGGACGACATGATGGGTTTATCGTGTGCATCCAGGAGGCACCAACGACATGATTGCAGTACTCATACTTATCTATGCTCTTGTCACCCCCTCTCTCTCGGAGGCCGCTCGCATCGCCATCAACGGCATCGAGTCCGGTTCAGAGAACCCGGAGTTCGTGACTAAAAGCGGAACCGTGTCGGCTTCGTCAACTACCAAGCGCAGTGGTGGGTACGCATTCCGCACCAACCCCACCACCACCGCCGTCGGTTGGGGACGTATGGGCGGCCATGATGCGTCGGGCGTCAAAGGCGATTACAGCGCCGCCACGGCTTATTTCCGCTGGTATTTCTATGTGGCGACACTCCCGGCTAGCGGGAGCGAACCAATTTTCCAGGCTCAACAAGGTGGGGGACCAACAAAATTTACTCTCCGCATCACGAGTACTGGCACGCTCGCCGCGTATGATTCTGCGGGGACGCTGCTCGCTACGGGCACCACTGTGCTCAGCGCCTCAACCTGGTATCGCCTTGAGTGTAAGGTGGCGACCGGCGCGAGTGCAGCATGGGAAGTGCTCATTGACGGAACGGTCGAGATCTCCGGCACCGCGAATGTCGGCACCGGCAACAATGGGCGATCCGCGTTCGGAAAAGTGGCAGACGTGAGCGGGCAGAGTGTGGATTTCTACTATGACGATATTGCCATCGATGACGCCGCGTACCCTGGAGCGGGCGCGATTCTGCGCTTGGTCCCGACCGCCAATGGGTCCACCATGCAGTGGACGGCCGGGACGGGCAGCAGCAATTACCTGGAGGTCGATGACGTGCCGTTCGCAGAAGCCAGCTACGTCAAGAATGTCTCTACCAACGATGTGGCCTTGTTTGCGCTGACCGACACCGGAACCGCTGGCATCACAGGGACCGTGAACGGCGTGCGTGTACTGGTCTACCCACGCCTTGACTCGACCGGTACAAACTCATTCGCGCTGCGTGTCAAATCAGGCGCGACCACGGAGACCTTGACTGGACTGGCGCTCACAACGGGTGGAGCCTATCTCAGTAAGGTGTACGCGACGGACCCCGATACCAGCACCGCCTGGACACTTTCGGGAGTGGATGCCTTAGAGGTGGGCGGGATTGAGACGACCGCCGTCCTGTCTCGGCTGATGGATGTGCAGGCCTATGTAGATTACACGCCTGCGGCCAGCGCCAGCGGCGGCTGCCGCATGATGTTATGTGGGGTGGGGCGATGATTCTTCGTCTCGCCGTGCTCACTACTGTGCTCTGTGCCGCTCCGGCATGGTCCGCCACGATCTCCTGGGACTGCAACACAGAGTCCGATATGAAGGAGTATCGGCTCGAGCGATCAGGCGATGCAGGCGCAAGTTGGGGAGTGGCGAGCATGATTCCCCACCCGCAGCCGTGCGTCTCTCCGATCACCTTGCAGTATGGTGCTTACCTGGCGCCTGGTACGAAGCTCTTTCGTTTGTTTGCCGGTGATAAGGCGGGGAACTGGTCGCAGCCAAGCAATGTGGTGTCGCTGACGGTCAAGCCGCCGATCATTGGGAATACGGGCGGGCAGGTTGAGCAACCGCTCCCGCCGTCGCCGTTTGTGCCGGTCGTCAATCCGCCTCCGGTAGTCCGTCCGGGGAAGTTGGCCGGTTTCCAGGTGTCCAATATCGGGTCGACGTCGGCCAAGGTCACGGTGCCCTTGCCGGCTGGAACGGGTGCGGATATTCGCCTCTCGCTGGATCCGATTGCTTGGGGCGGCGCAACAAGCCTGTCCTGTGCATCTGCCGGCGGGGTTCTGACGTGCCTGCTCGAGAATCTGCTCCCGAATCGGGTCTATGCCCTGCAGGGAGTCTATTATTTTGGGGTCATGAACCAGGGTGCGATTTATGGGGACCTGTCGGACGTCGTGACGTTCACGACGGCGCCGTTTGTGCCGTCTCCGACGTCTCCGCCGCCGCCGGATGAACCGGACGATGCGGTGACGGTGGCGGATGCATTGGACACGGCAGCTATGCGCTGCAAGCAGGCGAAGAGTTGCAGCGGGAAGACCTTCGCGAATTTCCTTCTCGAAGAATTGAAAAAGGTGAAACCATGATGTTGGCATTCTCGAAGAATTGAAAAAGGTGAAACCATGATGTTGGCATTGCTTTTGGTGCTTCTATTCCCGGCTCTCAGCCATGCCTCGGCGAATTGGCCCAATGAGCCGAATGGGGCGACTCAATTATTGGATTGCAACTTTTCGAGTACGCCTGGCGCGTGCGGCATTCTGGATGTCTACTCAAGTTCGATTCAGGCCACCGATGGGACGGCTCCTATTTCCGCGTCGGGCGTCGTGAAATCTGCCATCTATGCCGGGAATAGCAGCGGCGGAATGCAACTCAATTGGCTGACGAATGGACAGACGCTCTACACCGAACTGTTTGTTGGGCTTATGTGGAGAACAAATCCAGAATTTGAGGGGCGAACAGTAGGAAATAAAATGTTCTTCATCCGCGGCCCTGGATCCAACGGTGTGTTCTTGTTTGGGGGTAGTGCCTTGGTGGCGGGATCTGCCCCGATGATCTTCGCGCACAATTCGGGAACTCTCGACAATAGCCATGCTTGTGCGCTTGATCTTGGGCTTGTGTGTTATCCGAACGTGGGTTCCGGGTCTCTGACTCGCGGGACCTGGACCAAGCTCGAGGCGTATATCAAGAAAAGTACGACATGCACCTCGAGGGACGGCATTGTCCGATGGTGGATTAACGGTGTGCCGGCGGGAGCCTATACCAATCTCAATTATGGCTGTCAGGGATTGAACGAATGGGTCTGGTCCGAGACGTGGGATGGGACGGTCAATCCTGTGCCGACCGTCGAGTGGGCTCACTTCATCGACCATCTGCATGTGAGTACGGGGCCAGCGTCTCAACCGATTGATACCCCGGCGGGAGCGCCGGCCACACCAACGGGTTTTGTCCATGCGGGGCCCTAATGAGCCTCTCTGAACGACAGCAACGATTCAGCCATATGCTGGCCGACCAATTCGCCTGGATGAAAGCACAGGGGCTCCTGTGGACGCTGGGGGATGCCTGGCGATCGACGGATGAGTTGCTGTGTCCCCATTGCGCAACCGGGGTCTCCTATCAGGAACTCCTGAAGGCGAATGGACGGAGCAAGGTCCTGTTCAGCCGGCACAATGAGCGGTGTGCCATCGATGTGATCCTGTGGGTTGACGGGCAACCATCTAACCGGGGCGAACACTATCGGGCGATGGGCGAGCATTGGGAACAGTTGGGCGGGCGCTGGGGTGGGCGGTTTGGCGTTGATCCGGCGGACTATGCCGTCAAGGTGGGATGGGATCCTGGACATATGGAGGCGCGGGCATGATTTCAGGGATCGACGTGAATCATTTTCTCGGCTCACTGGCCGTCGCCATGCTGGGATGGATCATCAAAGGCGTGGTGTCGATCAACAGTCATCTGTCGCAGTTGAATGGGTCGGTTGGGACGCTGAAGGAGTGGGCTAAGAATCATGAAAAGCAGGACGATGAGCGGTATCACAACCTCATGTCGTCGGTTCACGATCGGAGGGATTGATGGATAGTAAAAAACTCTGGCCGTCCGTGATTGCGGTTTTAGGGATCCTGGCGAACACGTTCGCCGATCCTATTATGGCGTGGGTGGCGGCCCATCCGCAGGCGGCTACGAACATGAGCGCGATTCTCGCGATTGTAGCGAACCTGCTGCGGTCGCCGAGGGAAGTGAAAGCGCCGGACGGTGAGGCATGACATGGGCGGTGTGGCTGGGGCGGTTACTGCAGTGGCGGCTTTGGCGGCGAAGCTCTGGCACTACTTTGCCGGCGAACAAACCCGCGCCGACCGTCGCCTCGAAGACGCCGGCGAAGAAGCCCTTGCGCGGGCGCAAGTCGCGCGGACTGCTCATGAGCTTAATGCTGCCGACGCTGATTTGCAGCGCGTGCACGACGCTGCCCGAGCGGCCAGAGGCGAGTAAGGGGCGGCCCTGCTATCAGTGGGTCTTCACCAAGGACCAGGAGGCCTATGTGTACGAATACGGCCACATGGTGGCCCGCCTGGAGACCGAGCCCTATGACGCGGTGATTTCAGGATGGTGTGTGATGCGAAATAACGAACACTTTATGAACGATATCCGGAGGCTCAGTCAATAAATGGCTGTTGGGACTACGTTCGATCAAACGATCACGCGGGATGCGCTCATTAAGCGGGCCTACAAGGATATTGGGGCGCTGTCCGATGATCAGTCCTTGACGGGCGTTCAGCAGCAGGACGGCGAGCAGCTGCTCGGGATGATCGTCCGCGAATTGTCGGACGATGAGCTGTATATCCATTGCAAGATCACGCAATCCCTGACCTTGGCGGCGAACGTCTTCGCCTACACGTCGGCGAACGGGCTCCCGCAGTCGATGGTGGAGCTGCTGGCGGTCTCGTTTCGGGATCAGTCCGGCATTGATCATCCTGTCGACATTCTGACGCGCGAACGCTACGAGGCTATTCCGAACAAGATTTACAACGGCGATCCGCAAGCTGTGTTCCTGACGGACGAGTTGAGCATCGGGAGTCGGACTCTGTACGCATGGCCGGCGCCGAACACGGTCAATACACAAAGTGTCGTGACAGGGACCGATGCAAGCCCCTACAAGTGCCTGCGCACGCATCTGGCGGAATCGGTGAACCGTCCGATTACCGGAGCGAATTGGCGGCTGTACTGGGAGGCCGGCGGGAGCGGGCCCTCGGTCTGGGCCGCAGATACGACCTATACGGCTCCTGAACAGCTGCGCCTGACCTATGCGCGGCCTCTCTACGATTTCGACGGGGCGGCCCACAATCCGGATATTCCGCAGAGCCAGGCCCTTTTTCTGAGTTACCTGCTCTGTGCGCGCCTGGCGCCGTCGCATGGGAAATATGACCAGATCCCCATGTGGGAAGGGCTGGCGGATAAGGCCTTTACGAAAGTGTTCCGGCGAACCATGGTCAAGAAGTCGTCGCGTCCAGTGAACCGCGCAAGCAGGTACTACTAATGGGCGAAGTTAAAGAGGTCGATCTCCCGCTGTCTGGTCCTGCGCATGCCAACGTCGACGAAATCGAATTGGACGCGATCTCGGCGGCGGTCAATGACGCCTATGTCAACGAACTGGATCATACCGTCCGCCGGCCGGGACTTGAGGTGTTTACGGACCTGGGAACCGGTGCGCCGATCGACGGGATGTACTGGTGGGCCAAGAAGCGCAAGGTGCTGGCCGTGTCCGCCGGGAAAATCTTCATTATCAGCGACAGCGGGCAGTGGGTGGAATTGTCGGGCGGCTTCCAATATACGACGCCTGGGCGTCCAGTGATTTTCGACAACAACGGAGACACGGCAGTCCTGGCCTACGGGGGGCAGATGATCACCGCCTCGGGCGCCATGGGGTCGACGCATATCATGGTGGATCCGGACGCACCGACACTGGTGACGCATGTCGCGTACCTCGACAACTACATTCTCGCCATCCAAGACGGCAAGCTCTGGTACTGCGATGTGGGCAATCCGCTGTCCTGGGACGCGCTGAGTTTCTTTGCCATTGACGGCGCCGGCGACAACCTCCTGGCCATGTACACCGGCTTTCGAGAAATCATGCTGTGGGGCGAGGAGTCGACGGAGATTTGGTACAACGACGGGTCGCCCTTTACGCGGCTTCCGGGCGGATTCCTTGAGCGGGGGCTCGGCGCGGTTTATAGCATCGCCGCGAAAGTCACAAAATCGGCCTCAACCTGGCTGTGGCTAGATCAGAACCGGCGACTGGTCCACATGCAGAACCGGACACCGGTGGAGGTGTCGATTCCCTTCGATCGGATTCTCGGGAAATTCTCCCGGGTCGATGATTGCCAGACCTTCCTCCTGGAAGTCGAGGGCCAGCCGTTGTACGTGATGTCGTTTCCTAGCGAACAGCGCACGCTGGTCTACAACTACAAAAAGCAAGACTGGTACGAGTGGGGCTACTGGAACCAGGAACAGGGGAAATATCAGGATTACCGGGGTCGCTGTGCCTGCTATGCCGCAACCTGGGGCCGGCATTTGGTGGGGGACCGTGTGACGGGGCTGATTTATGAGGCGACACGGCGGGCGATGACGGATAACGGGAGTCCGATCCGGACCAGTCGCACCTCTGGGCATATTACCCATGGCACCTATAACCGCAAAAGCTCGAGCGAGACGCTGTACTACTTC
Source organism: Nitrospira sp. (assembly GCA_015709715.1). Taxonomy (NCBI): domain Bacteria; kingdom Pseudomonadati; phylum Nitrospirota; class Nitrospiria; order Nitrospirales; family Nitrospiraceae; genus Nitrospira; species Nitrospira sp. The sequence continues at coordinate 541,696 of CP054184.1, read as the reverse complement.
AAGCGGGGTGTGGCCACAGCCGACGTGCCGAATCCGAAGGTGATGATTCAGAAGCGGCGGAACAATGGGCAGTGGGGCAACGAAATGCAGTACGCCTTGGGGGCTGTCGGCAACCATGAGTTTTTTGTGCGGGATCGGGGATCAGGGGAATATCGAAGTCTCCAGATCAAGGTCAGTTGCAGCGATGGGGTTGACTTTATCTTCGTCGGGGCAAAGGAAAAGGTGGAGGTGCTGCCCTCATGACCGTGCCATTACAGCCACCTCCGCGACTGTACGGGGACTCCCGGGACTGGCGAGAGCTGGAACAGTATCTGATCCGGATTCAGAAAATCTTTGCCGGCGGAGTGATTGACCATGGTGAGTTGTCGGGGCTGGCAGATGATGACCATAGCCAGTACGTGCATATCACGGTCGCTCGAACGATTGCCGCGCTCGTGACGTTTTCCCGGGGAGCGAATCCGCCGTTTGCAGTGGCTCCAGGGTCAACGAAGGTCGACAATCTGGACGTCGCAAAGCTGGACGGGAAGGACTGGGACAGTGCGCTGACGCTGACCGGGACCGTTCGCCATACCGGCTCACAATTTGCCGTCCTGGGGGCGGCGCTGGCTTCGCAGCAGGCCGCTTCGGCAAACTTGACCGATAACAGCGGGGGCACGGCGGATGACACCATTCAAGCCCTCCCGAATCCGGCCGATGCACCGGCCACGGCGGACGCGCTGCGGGATGATCTGGTGGCGAATTTGATTCCGGCCCTACGAAATGATATTGCAGACCTCACGGCAAAGGTGAATACGTGTTTAACTGTATTGCGCACATTTGGGTTTATCGGGGCATGAGGAGGGCGCATGGATCCGTTTAGTCTCTTAATGGCCGGCGGCGGGCTGCTGAATATGGGCACGTCGATCTGGTCCTCATTGATCGGCGGACAGTCCCAGCAGGAAGCGGCGGGGTATATGCAGGACGCGGCAATGGTGGCGCAACGCTCGCTTACCGGGTCTCGTGACCAGGCGCTCGCACTCCTCAGTCCCTTCATGCAGCACGGAGTCAATGCGGGCAATGCCCTGGCCCTCATGATCAACTCGCCCGACATGCTGCAGTTTCAGCGTGACGCACAGCGGGCCCAGTTGGTCGCGGAAATGAAGAAGTACGGGACGCCGACAGATTTAGCGAGCTTCCCGATCTTGACCGGACCGAAGGCCAGCGAGCGGCGACAGACGCTCTACCAGCAGGCCGAACTGGAACGGCAGAACAAGGTCAACGGCCTGGCGGCAGACCTCGAGGCCTTCGATGCACAAACGAAGCTCATGCAGGAGGCCTCCCGGAAGGCCCAAGAGACCGGCGGCGCCAACCTGCAGGCCAGTTCCTTGTACAAGTTCCAGGCGGACATTGGGACCGAGCAGATCAATAAGCAGTTGGCGGCGCGTGGCCAGTTCAACAGCGGGACCGGCCTCCGGACCTTGGAGCAATTTATCCGCGGCCTCGGCGCGGAAGAGACGCAACGGCAGACGGACCGGCTGTTTAGCCTGTACAACACCGGGGCCAATGCCGGGAACGCGGCGGCGAATCTCCTGTCAGGGTTTGCCGTACCGATTGCCGGCACTTTCAACCAGATTGGTCAGGCCCAAGCGCAAGCGGCGCTCGGGTCGGCACAGGCCACACAGGGGATTCTCCAGGGTGTGAACAACGCCGTGACGGGCACGGCCGGCGGGCTCATGAACTACAATCTGTTTCAGAATTTCTTTAAGCAGCGGAACGCGGGGACGGCACCGGCACAGGAGTCCTTTGCAACGCCGAAGGGCGGAGTGGTGTCATACAACGCGGGAGGAAATGACTTCCTTGTCAATGCACCATTCTAATAACACGAGGTATAGGCGCCGGCGGTGGAGCACGTTACCCCTCGCGGGACCACGATGGGCGCAACCGGCGCCGGACTCTGCAGGGTCGACATTGACGGCGCTTGGTGCATCTGTTGGGCCCATGCGGTGTTGCTCTGCATGGCGCCATAGAGGGCGATGCCTTCCGCGAGGTCATGAGAAGAGGATGGGGCGACGGAGCGGGTCGGTGCGGCATGGCGCGCGGCCTGCTCGTCCTGCATACGCATGTACGGGGTATAGGGATCGGCGCACCCGGCGACGACGAGGAATACAAGTAGCAATCGCGCGTTCATTTCGGCCTCCATGCTGGCGTTTACGACTAAGTATAGCACCGAGATAGCACCGAGACAAGAGGGACTCAATGGCTGAAATGCAGAACCTCGCACAGGCGTTTAATCCGTTGCAGATGATTCCGCTGATTCAGCAGCAGCAAAGGCTGGACCTGGAGCAGCAGCGGCTTGATCTGACGGACACGCACCAGGCGATCCAGAACCAACAGATGCTGATGCAGATGGGCAAGATTGCCCTCGATGAGCAGCGGGCCAATCTCAAAGAGGTGATTCCGCAGCTGCCGGTGGGTGAGGCCAAGCTCAAGGCCATGAACAAGATGTTGTCGCTCGGCGCCGGCCCGAACGAGAACCCCTATCAGCTGAGCATGGACGACCTGACCGTCGACGGGGCGCGGTGGGAAACGGCACTGACGAAAGCCGGCACACCGGAAGGCGCGCAAGCGTTCAAGGAGCTGCGCGCCAGCAACCCCGTTCTCGCGAAGCACCTGGACGAGGAGCTGCGCAAGAACTCCGCGGCGAAGGGATTCGAGACCCTCGGCAAGGAGGCGGGCCTTCCCGCGGGACCGGATGTGGCCAACGCGCTGGCGACGAGCGGACCGATGCAAAGCAAGGTCGGAGATACCCTGATCGAAACGAGGTTCGAGCGGGCCAAGGCTGACCAGATTGAAACGAAGAATAAGGCCATTATGGCGCAAGCAGCGGCGATTCGGATGGAAGCGAAGCAGCTTGAGGGCTACCGGACCGATGTCATGAAAGACTTGTCGATGTCGCAGGCCTTCACGAAGGAACTGGACGCCTTGGGGAAGGCCGAAAGCCCGGAGGCCAGGGCGGCGATTCAGGCCACACTGGAAGCGAATAACCCGCAGTTCAAGGAGTATATGGCCTCGTTGCCGGATCTCTATTTCCAGGCCCAACAGGGCGTGCTCAAGACCAGGCTCGGCGGCATGGAGGCGCGGCAGTCGACACAGAACTGGTACGACGCGCCGCCGGACGATGAAACGCGGACGAAGACCGAGGCCCTGGTGAGTGCCTTCGATAAGGCGATCCCGCTGACCGAAGCGCGGCAACGGTACTACGAGAACCCGACCACGGAGACGCGGAGGGCGCTGGAAAGTGAACTGCAGCGGGTCAATGCCCATGTGATGAATACCCTCAAAGAGAAGGATATGGGGCTGCAGGCGCAACGGCTGGAGCTGTCGAAGCAAATGGGCCAGATTGCGAGCGATCGGCTGCAGCTGTCGAAGAACAAGGACCAGCGGCAGGCCGACTATGATAGCAATGTCGTCAAAGCACAGGCCGATGTGCTCGAGCTGGGCCGCGATGCGAAGGAGGCGGACATTGCCAGGATCTCCCGGCAGTACGGGGTCAAAGTTGAAGACACGATCAAGGCCCTGGCGGATCCCTCGAAGAAGGGCAAGCTGACCATTGAGCTACCGAACACCACGCGCGCGGATGCGTACGAAGTGATCAATGCCTCCGACTCGGCGCTCGAGCTGACGGGCAAACTCCGGAACATTGTAAAGGAAAATCCGAACGTCGTCGGCTTGCAGGGCGCCATTCAGCGGATGGCGGCCGGCGCGGCTCAGCAGCTCGAGGACTTAGTGGGACGCGACAAGGACGCGGCGCGGTTCCTGAACACGAAGCCGGCGGACAAGTTCGAGGCCCTGCAGGAAATCCTCGTGTTCCAGGTGGCGCGCTCCATGAACGGGCGCGGGGTCCTGACCGAGCCCGATGTGAACGCGGCGCGGCGGGTGGTCGGCACATTGAAAGCACTGGGCGGCTCCGAGCAGCTCTTGAACAAACTCGATGTGATTGACGAATTTGTCAATTTGAACAAGTGGCGGGCGAGCAGTCTCCTGCAGGGCGGCGCAAAGCGGCTCGAGGGGAAGGGCGGCGGGAGTGTGGAGGCGCCACAGACGGCGGAAGATTTCTTGAACCTCTTGGGGGTGCAATGAACGGTTCATTCGCGTCACTCATTACAGATTCAGCCGGACGCTACGGGGTGGATCCAGCGTTGGTGTCGGCGGTCATTCACCAAGAGTCGCTGGCAATCCGGCGGCGATCGGTAGAGAAACGAAATATGGCACGGCAAAAGGGCTCATGCAGCTCCTCGATTCCACGGCGGCGGACATGGGTGTACGGGATCCGTTCGACCCGAAGCAAAACATTGAGGGCGGGACGAAGTACCTGTCGCAACTCTTGAACCGCTACAACGGGGATCAGACGATGGCGCTGGCGGCCTATAACTTCGGGCCGGCCAATGTGGATGCCGGCAAGAAGTGGCCACAGGAGACGCGGGACTATGTGACGAAGATTATGCACTCGCTGCGGTCTCCTGATCCGTCGATCGAAGAGGAACCGCAAGCACCCAAGCAAGCACCGACGATTCAAAGCGTGCTTGGGGATGCACGCTTTCTCGGTCTTCCGGAAGGCGAGCAGATGAAGGTCCTGCAGCGGCTCGATGCACGGTTTGCGGGACTGCCGGAGGCCGAACAGACCAGGGCTCTGACCATGCTCAAGGAGCGGGGCACGAAGTCGGCTGCGCCGACTGAGCCGACGGAGACCCCGAAGCCGGCGCGAAGCTGGTTGGAGAAAGCGGAAGTCACGGCCTCGGGCTTCAATGAAGGCGTGGCGGACTTTGCCGGGCTGCCGGTGGACCTGTTCAATGAGGGCCTGAAGATGCTCGGGATTCCCATGCCGGACAAGCCGGTGATGGGGTCAGCTTTTATCAAGAAATACATCATGCCGGAACCGGTCGAACCGCAAACTCCAGGCGAACGCATTCTCGCGCGGATGGGCAAAGAGATCGGTGCTAACGTGATCCCGCAAGCGGGGATTGCCAAGGCCACGGCAACCGCGGGGGCGCGCGTGGCAAAGGAGGGCGCTACGCAGCTTGCGGACCCGACCAAGATGGAAGTCGTGAAGAACCTCCCTGCCTTGATTGTGGAAGAACTGAGCAAGGTCCCGCCGGCGACGCTAGCCCTGGTAGAGACCGGACTCGCGGCCTCCGCCGGCCTGGGCGCCGGGGTGATGAACGAAATCTTTCCGAAGGGCGGGCCCATTGCCGACTTTATCGGGGAACTGATCGGTGGAGTCGGCCCATCGGCCACATTGGGGCTGATTCGGAAAAGTAAGGAGATGGCGACGGCCGCAGGGCGGAAGTTGTTGGGGCTGGAAACGGAGGACGCGGCTAAGGGACGGATCGGGGAGACGTTTAACAGCATTGCCGATGCTGAAAAGGTCAATGCTGGAGTGGACAAGGCCGAGAAGCTAAGCGCCGAGATTCCAGGATTCAAACCGACGACGGGGCAGGCGACCGGCGAGCCGGGGCTCATGCAAGCGGAGCGAGGCTTCGAGCGATCGGGCGCGGAACCGGGGGCGAAGTTTGCGAACCGGCGCGGCGACAACCAAGCAGCAGTGCGGGAGTATGTGGACGAAGCGGCGCCGAAGGGCACGGTGGAAGCCCTCACGGCCAAGGTGGACAAGGAAGCCGCACGGCGGGAAGGGCTCTTTGAAGTCGGCACGGCGCGGGCCAAGGCCAAGATCGATGCGGCGGAGGGGCGGCTCTCGCAAGCGACGGCACGCGTCGTTCAGGCGACTGAGCAACGCATGGCGGCGGCGGATCAGCGGGCCTCGGAGCGGCTGCTCGCGCTCAAGTCGAACCTGACCCCACAGCAGGCCGGGAAGATTATCCGGGACGAGTATCAGGATGAACTGGGGAAATTCCGCGCGGCCTCCGAAGCGGCCTATGACAGCCTGGATCCAACAATCCGTATGCCGATGCAGCCGATCCTGGACGCGGTCAAGCGGATTCGGGCGGGGTTCAACCCTCGCGTGGAAAGCGGCTCACGGGTGCCGGATGAGCTGTTAGGGCGAATCGAGCGGCTGGGTGTGGATGATGCGGCCCTCCCTGGTGAACTGACTGAACCCTATGACACGGTCAAGCGGCTCCGTTCGGAGATCCTAACGCAGATTCGAGAGGCGAAGGCCACGCGCAATGACCCCCTGGAGCGACGACTGAATCAACTCCTCGAATCGACCGACGGGACCATCGACAGCCTGGCGACACGCGAAGACCTGGCGGCACTGTACCCGGACGCGCATGCACAGATCCGGCAGACGGCCGAAGACTACGCCAAGGGCGCGCAGCGGCTCAAGGCAGGGATGGCGGACCGACTCCGTTCCAAGGATGTCACTGGGCGTTACCGGACCGTCGACGAGGATGCGGCCGACCTGTTCATGAAGGGAGAGGCCTCGATCAATGACTTTGTCGCGGCGATCGGCTCCAGGCCGGCGGCGCGCAATGCCCTGCAGGAGTCGGCCAAGCTGGACTTCTACCAGAGTGCAGTCGATGTGGTGAGCGGGAAGGTCAAGCCAGCCGCGGCGCTCAAGTGGATGCAGACCCATGAGCCGATGCTGAAAGAGTTCCCTGAACTGCGGGCTCAGTTTGCCGATGCGACGAAAGCGCAGCAGCTGGCCGACGACATGACGAAGACCGGGAAGGAAATTCTGAGCAACCCGGAAAAGTTCATGAAACTCACGCGGCCGGATTTGGCCGACCAGGTGGACGCGGCCGAGAAACATGCAGCTCGAGTGGCGGCGACAATTAACCGCACGAAAAAGGATTTTGAGAAGTCCACGGCGACCCTCTTCCTTGGGGAGGATGCAGACCGGGCCGCGGCGAAGATCGTCAACAGTCAGACGCCGGCGACCAAAGTCTCATCGGTACTCAAGATCGTGGGAAAAGATCCGGAAGCCCTGGCCGGATTTCAGAAAGCAATGTGGGATGCGTCGTTGGACAAGTTCGAGTCGAAGGCGATCGATTCCATGGGCAAGCCGATTCTGCAGGCGCGGAACATGAGAGAGTTCCTGCAAGAGAATCGGGACTGGATGGAAAAGGTCTTCGGCGCCGAACGCATGGCGCGGCTGGACAAGGCCAGCGAAGCCATGGAAATGCTCGAGCGCACTGGGCGCGTGATGGCGCCGGGCGGATCAGATACCGCGGCCAATCTCATGACCACGATGTCGGACCTGGGGCCGCTACTCTCGCGCTTCTACAGCCACCAGCGTGGCATCGTGTCCATGAAGTGGCTCTTGACGGAGCGAGTGGCGCGAACACTCCAAGGGCACTTCTCGAAGATGTCCGAAGCACAGGTGAAGGGGATCCTGGATCAGGCCTTCTTTGATCCGAAGGTCGCGCAAACCCTCATGCTCGCCGGCCGCGGCGCCGGGGAGCGATTGATTCAAACCCGGTTGCATACGCACCTCTTGAACATGAATCAACTCGACCCCAGCCAAGACTAACCGTTCCCGCCTCCTCTCTCATGAGACTCCGCGGGGTTTACCCAAGGAGTCTCCATGCATCGTTTGCTCTTGTCCCTGTTCCTGGTTCTCTTCTCCGTGGTGCCGGCCCTGGCCGACAACGGGCAATTCATCACCTTCGGGCCGTTCTTCGATAGCGGGGAGCTGCAGACCGGTATCAAGGTCTACCACTACGCGTCTGGGACCACGACGCTGAAACACTGTTGGTCCGACTATGAGAAGTCGACCACGGTTGCGCAGCCGATTGTGGCTGACGCAAACGGCATCGTGTCGATGTATTGCGAGGCCGGTGGGCTCTATAAGTTCCGGATTGATACCTCCGCCGATGTGACGCTCTACACGTACGACAAGGTCCGCGTGTCGAAGGACTTCGGGCTCGTCTTTCAGGTGGAGGATTACGCCAGCCTGAATACCGCGGTCAGTTCCATCGGCAGCACGGAGGCCACCTTAGCGATCAGCTCCGACCAGGCCGTCGCCTCCAATGTCACGGTGCCGCAGACCCTTCACCTGTGGTTCCTGCAGGGCGGCCGCCTGACGCCGGCTGTCAGTGTGACGGCCACGATTTACAGCCCGGATTCGGTGATTGCCCCTTGTACCCGGCGGATCTACTACGGTTCAGGAACGGTGAGCTTTACCACAGCCGGGCACGGGGTCTGCCCGGAGCATTGGGGGGCCGCGGCGGACAGTGTGACGGTGTCCGATTCGGCCTGGCAAGCCGCTCATGACAGTCTGCCGAGCGGCGGCGGACGGATCAACCCGGCCAGCGGGAAATATGTGTTGTCGGCGACGCTGAGCTTCACCAAGCCCATCATCATCGAAGGGCATGGGATGGAGGTCACGAAGCTGGAAATGAACAACGTCGCATCGGCTCGGCACGGTATCGCGACCACCAAGAGCCTGACCCTGCGGCACCTGGCCCTGCAGGTCGCCACCCCGCCCAGCGCGAACTACAACATGCGGGCGGTGAGTGTGGATAATGTCGTGACGGCTCACCAAAACGCGATCTTCGAGTATGTGAAGATCCGCGGGTTCAACTTCGGCATCTTCGCCGATGGCGGGTCCGGGTACAACCTGGACCAAATCGCGGTCCGGGGGAGTGATTGCCAGATCAGCGGCGCCGCGGCCACGATTGCGGAGTGCCTCGTCCCGGTCCGGGCGGAACTGCTCACCGTCGACGCGTCCCGATTCGATAACAACAATGTCGGGGACCATGCCCTCTACGCGATCGGGGTCAAGAGCATCCATATCCGCGGGAATACGTTTATCAATGCGGACGCCTCGGACGGCTCGAAAGCGATCAAGCTCGTGGGCTACGATGCCAGCGAAGCGATTACCTACCCCATTTGGGAGGTCACGCATAACACCATCACGAACAGCGACGGCGCATTCGTCGCCTATCCGAGCGGGACTAGCACGCTGCAACATCTCGTGTTCAGCGGAAACAGCATCCACAACATGACGACGACCTACGCGGGCGACTTCGCGGCGATCGAGACGACGCACTTCGATTCCTCCGTGATCGAAAACATTTCGATGACGGACAACAAGGTGGAAGACGTCACGAAGCGCGTATTTTACTTCCAGACCGGAGTCGGGGACACCACGCACAATATCGCCATTAGCCGCCTGTGGGTGAAGAACTGGGGCACCTCAAGCGCGGGGACCTTTCCGGTGATCGGCACCTCCAGCAACGGGACCGTGGGGACCGTGTGGCTCTCGGATATTTATGCCGATGGAGCCACGAACGGCCGCATGGTGATCCAGCAAGGCGCCCTGGACAATGTCACGCGGGTGATTACGCGGGGACTGATTGAGCTGAACACCACCAACAGCTCATTTCCGCTGCTGTTTACCGCGTCCGACACCACGCCCAGCGTGAGTTACGGGAACTGGTGGAAGACGCAGAATACCGGAGCGACCAACATCACCATGTTTGACAACGGCTACCGGGGGCAGGAAATCGTCGTGGAATGCGGCGAGTCCAACACCACGATCGTCGACGGCGGCAACCTGAAGCTGGCCGGCAACCTGTCCTGCACGGCGGACGATTATATCCGGCTCATTTTTGATGGGACCAACTGGAAAGAAATCGGAAGGAGTGTGAACTAATGCAGCCGGGCGGATTGAAGTATGATGACGGCAAGGTACGATGGGACCTACTGCCGATGGGCGCGCTCGAAGAAGTGGCAAGGGTCTACACCTTTGGGGTGAAGAAGTATGACGCCTGGAACTGGCGCAAAGGCCTGCTATTTAGCCAATGCGCGGCGGCATTCTTGCGGCATTGGGTTGCGTGGTGGTGGAAAGGTGAGAGGGTCGATCCTGAGTCAGGCTGTCACCCTCTCGCTGCATGTGTCTTTTATCTGCTCAATTTCATGACGTACGAAATGGACGGGCGCAAAGAGTGCGATGATCGGCAGCTCAATTCCGCCGCGCCACCTTCCCCCATACGACCACAAATAGCAGCACCAGAAATCCCCACACAAGAAATAGCTCCGTCATGCGAGCCCCTCAGCGAAGGGCAGGGCGCCAGTCTCCCGAAGTGGGGTTAGCGGTTCCGCGTAATCTGTGGGTCCTGGGAGAGCCAGGGCCCACAGATTATCGGCGTGCTTCTGCAGGACCTGCGCAATCAGATCATAGTTGAGCCGGACGTAAATCGCGGTCGGCGAACCGTCATAGTGATTCAGGACGGCTTGGACCAAGTGCCAGTCGCGTTCCTGCGCGTAGATTCGTGAGGCGACAGTCCGGCGGATGTCATGAATGGTGACGTTGACTAGCGCGCACTTCGAGCGGAGGTCTCCCCAAAATTTCTCGGCGCTAGATTCGCTCCAATACTGTTTCTCTCCATTGGGGTCTCCAGCGAACACATACCGGCCGGTACGTGGCAACGCGTCCAGAGCGGCGCGCGTTTGCGACGGGAGCGGGATCCACTGCCCGCGGCCGTTCTTCGTCTTCCCTTTCCACCAGCGGCCGATTTTCAAGTCCACATGCGCCCATTCCATTTTGCAGGCCTCTCCGCGCCGACAGGCTGTGGTGAGGAGGAGCGTCAAATAGGCACGCCGCTTCGGCTCCAGGCACTCGATACCGAACAGGAGCAATTGCAGCTCCTGCTGAATGAGCACGCGGTCGCGACTGTACTCGGCATGCTTCTTGATGCCGTCAACAGGGTTGGCCTGGTCCCAAGCTCCTGCGTTAATGGCAAAGTTATACACGCCCTTGAGGTAGGACAGGCCCTTATTGGCATGAGAGGGAGCCTCCTTATGCTGCAGGTGCCAGGCCCGGATCATCGGCTTGGTGATCTGATCCAGGGGCAGGGGTTCCCAGGGCAGGAAGTACTGCTTGTGGATTTGTGAATAGTTGATAAAGGCCGGACGTCCGGCGAGCGTCTCCCGATACCGCTGTGCGAGCATCCCGAAAGCGAGCATGATAGGTCTCCTGTGAATCAAGGAGCACGGTTTATAGCGTGCCGTAGAATCGTCGACAACTCGGGGATTGCCTAAAGCCGTATGGCCCTGGCATTGGCTCTGCCCATTCGGCTATGCTGCCACTACATAGATCGAGGACGCGCAATCCGTTTGGTCGTCAGCCTCCTGCTTTGGGAGCAGGATGTCGGAGGTTCAAATCCTCTCGCCCCGACCAAACAAAGCGTTCTAGACCACCAGCAGCGCGCCCGTAGCTCAGTCGGATAGAGCATCAGCCTTCTAAGCTGAGGGTCGCTGGTTCGATTCCAGCCGGGCGCACCATAAAATCAATAGGTTGTGTAGCAGCCCCTCCAAGGTTACTTAGACCACTCCCGGTTTTACTCCCGGTTCGCGCTTCAACCTGACTTTCCAGATGCGAAGCAAACAAGCTGCCCTTGGCCACTGTCTCCTGCATGAAGCCGGGTGTCAGATGGCTGTACCTCGCCGTCGTTTTGATATCGCGGTGTCCTAACAGTTGCTGCACGCCGTAAAGACTCGCGCCGGATAAGACTCGGCGGGTGGCTGCCGTATGCCTCAGGGAATGCCAGCTTGCGCCGACGATTCCGGCTTGCCGTAGTGCCGGGTCAAAGTGCCGGTGGACAAATGAGCGTGCGTCCAGGGGTTTGAGAGGATCTTTGCCGGGAAATACGAAAGGGGACCTCGTGAATGAATCCCATCTGGAGAGTAGCGCACATACCCCGTCGGTCAATGGCACATAACGGCTTTTCGAACCTTTGGGCATCGGTAAGTTGAGCACCCGATTTTCCATGTCGATCTGCGACCATCGTAGATTAAACTGTTCCGATCGTCGCAACCCCGTTTCAATCGCAAAGGCGACCATTTCCCACACTCGCGGCGCCATCAGGTCACGGAGGCGATGAATTTCGTCGTCTGTCAGAAACCGAGTTTTGATGGCCTCTGGAAAGAATTTCACGCCGCTGATAGGGTTGCGGTCGATCTTGCCGTCATTCACCGCCAGAGTGAGAACATGCCTCAGATAGGAGAAATATCGATTGATCGTCGGTGGAGCCTTGCGCCTGGTTCCTTTGGCCTTGTCCAAGTCGTAGCGGGCTTTCAGTTGTGCCTGAATCCGTCGTAAGTCTTCCGTAGAGATATCCCGGAGGGTTCGATTCCCCAACAGCAGTGACCAAAACCGGCCATACCGTCGTGAATTGGCGACGCTCCGATTCGAACAGCCCTCAAGATGGCGTGCAATCCATGCTCGTAACGTGACCTGTTTAGTCTGCTTATACTTTTCTGGGAAGTATGTTCCTTCACGTGCTTCGGCCTTGAGTCGGCCATAGAGCGCTTTCGCTTGGCTCTTGTTGGTAGCACGAAACCATTTTTCCCGGCCGTTAATGGTGAGCCGTACCCACCATTTCCCGGATCCCGCCGGCTTTTCGACAATGCCTCTATCCTTTCCGTCTTTTCGTGCCACGGTGGCTCTCCTTTCGTTCCCCGGTCTTCTGGGCTTCGCGCCACTTTCTCGCCGCGACGCGGTTTTGACAGCGGGGCTGACAGTACAGCTGGTCGCGTCTGATCGCGAAAAAGATCGTGGCGCATTCCGGACAACGCCGGATGTAGTCCCCCGTGTGGGCCAGGAGGTGGACAAACCGGTATTCAAACTCCTTCGCCTTGCGTTTCGCACTCACGATGACCGTACCCGCCTCGTCAGAGCCCTCACCCGGCGACACCACGACCAGCGTCATCTGCGGAAACGTGAACTCGGTGTAGCCTTCGTGCCAATAGAGCTCCAAGTGCTCCAGGACGGCAGCCTGAATGTCCAGGGCTTCTTTGCGACTGGGTATCGTCTGATAGTTCTTCGCGTGAGGCACGCCCTCCACGCTCCAGCCACCTCCGGGGCCACCATCCCGCCATAGCGCTCCCCGTCTCATCGACAAAGGCCGCGACCTCAAACGCTACCAGCGTCCATTCCGTGGGCGTCAAAGCCTCCAGATCGGTCTGTAAAACCGAGCACCCACCCACGGCGCCATCCGGCATCGTCTGGATCCGCTCCATCGCCTTCTCATACTCAACTTGAAGTCCTGTTCCGCGTGCCCTGTGCGCTCATGCCTTCGGCCCTTTTCACGCCGACCCTCCTGAGTTTCTTGATCCCAACACCACCGGAAATGTGTCGTGCGAAAGGGCCGATTTCACCGGAATGTGTTTGGCAAGTGTACCTCTGCATTGGTAATGGGTGTCAAGAAGAATCACGGCTCAACAATATCAGCCGTGATCATTTTTGAACCATTCTTTAAGGAGGTGCCCGATGGTCCCCAGTACAAAATTGATCACCATTCGAGAAGCCGCGAACCGGTTAGGGCTCAAGGAAAGCACAATCAGGAAGTACATCCTGAAGCGGCAGATTGCCTATGTGAAGCCGTCGGTGCGAGCGGTGCGGATTCCCATTGAGGAATTGGAACGGATTCTGGCTGCCGGCCTCAGGCCGGTAATTCCCCAGCCGGAAGGTGCCCGATGAGCCGCTGGAAGGAGTTCCGACGGGAGCCCGTCGCCGGCGAATGGACCAGGAAACAGAAGCGGGGCTATCACCGGGTGCGGTCGCTCCTGTGGTTCTGGGAGTGCCACCAGTTCCAAGTCCTGTGGGTCACGCTGTCGACGGCAGAAGGCGGGGATGCGGAGAAACTGACGTACCACCACAAGCAACTGCGTCAACGGATTGAGCGGCAGCTTGGTTTTCAAGGCTTGGAGTATTACCAGGTCCGGACAGAAGAGGGGCATGGCGTCCTCCACATTTTCTGGGCCTGGCGGGTGCCGGATGGAGAACGCGCCCGCCGGTTCTGGATCTCGCAGGAATGGCTCTCATCCCAATGGCAAGCCCTCCATGGGGCTCCAGTCGTCTGGATCAAAGCGTACCAGCCTAGTCACCGCTCTCGAAATCGTCTGAGCCGGTATGTGATCAGCCAGTATGTCCAGGATCAATGTGGCTACGTGAACATGTGTTGGTCCTGGAAACGGTCTCTTGGCTTTCCGATCAGTCGACTGTGGGAAGAAATGCGGCATCAATGGTCCACCAGGAACGCCTATCGACGGATCAGAGGGGAGATCGAAATCCCGCGTATCGTCTTTATCAAGACTTGGGAGGATCTCCTTTCAGGGCATCCTATTTGGTTCAGCGGCACCATTCTGCAACTCGTGTTGGGGAAGGGACTGGTCTATCAGGAGGTGTGAGAATGATCTGGCATCGATGTGATCTGAAGCTGCCAAGCCTGTTCGGTCTCGCCTGTTGCGGACGGGAAGCGACCACGTATGATCGGGCACGGAAAGCCTGGCTCTGTCCGGAACATACCAAAGAACGGCTCTGTGAGTTCTGCCACTTCGAACGAGCTTGGGTGCGATTCTGTTATCCGGAGAAGGATGTGACGTGCGAAATCTGGCTCTGTGTGGACTGTGCGGGACTCACGGGGCGACGGTGACACGCTCTAATCAATTTCTCCCTGTCACCCGTCCACTATCCCTCACGGGTGAGAGGGAGCGATGCTCCATCCTTATTCAAGGCGGCGATGCGTCAGCTTGGCCGCCGTTCTGTTCGATCCTTGCTTACAAAGCCAGAGTAGGGAAGAGGAATACTGAAACCATGGGGAGATTAGGAATGCAAAGATTCGCCCAACGAGGCCGCCCGGCCGTTCCGGACCACTGGACCGGACGGCCGGGGGGATCGGGGGCGGAGCCCCCGCTTCACTTGATCTATATGGTCAAAGTAGGACGAAACTTATCTTCAAGTGCCAGGCTTAAGAATCTTATTTGCTTTTTTGTCTCGGATCTGAGTTTTAAGGAAAGTTGTTATCTATTGAACTTCAAAAGTTCTGGTCCATAGCCTCGAAATTCTTAGCTAAGAGCGCTATATTTTCGACGCACGTATACCAGGTGTTTTTTAAAAATGATAAAGGTTTGCGTTATCGCGTTAGGATTCTTTCGCTAAAGGGGCCAGAAACAAAAGCTGTCCCGATAATTTTTCGAATAGCATAAAACAGCGATGAACAAATCCGATATTCCGCTTGGGGCCCATGATTAGAAAAATCGTTACTCTTAAGAATGTTGGTCGGTTTCTGAATTATGCCTATCACGGCGACATGGAATTGCGTCACTACAACCTATTTTTCGCCGAAAACGGCAGGGGGAAAACGACCCTTTGCGCCATCATGCGATCTCTCCAAACATCAAAGCCAGAATACATCACTGAGCGTGAAACCCTTGGCGGAACCGGCAAACCCGAGGTTAAGATCCTTCTCGACACCAAGGAAGTTGTCATCTTTGACGGAAAGAAATGGAATAAGTCGCATCCACTCATCGAAATCTTTGACTCTACTTTTATCGCTACCAATGTCTTCGTCGGCGAGTATGTTGACCTTGAGCAGAAACGAAATCTCTACCGCGTTATCATCGGGAGTCAAGGAATTGCCCTCACCTCGGAGGTGGGGCGGCTCGATGAGGCTATCCGTGCAAAAAATATCGAGATCGGCGTGCGAAAAGCGACTCTTCAGCAGCAGGCTCCCCGGTCTCTCAAAGATATTGATGCGTTTGTGAACATCGCTTCCGACCCTGATGTTGAGGCTAAAATCCTCGACAAAACAGTCGAGCAACAGGCTGCGAGACGCGCCACCGAAATCAAAATTAAGGGGCTTCTCTCAAGTCTTCACATTCCAACTTTTTCGGGAAATTTGGAAGTTGCTCTTTTGAAAGGTATTGAAGGTATAGGGGAGGATGCCGAGAAACGTTTGGCATCCCAGATAGAAGTTCATCATATGCACGAAAAGGGCGAGGAATGGATTTCGGAAGGCGTTGGCTACATTCACAGCGACCGATGCCCCTTCTGCGGGCAAGGGATTTCCAGTAATGATCTAGTTGCAGCCTACCGTGCATTCTTCAGTGCCGCCTACCACCAGCTCCGAAATGAAATCGCAGACCTCAAGACTAGCATCGAGGTAGACTTCGGTACAAAACCACTTTCCGATATTGAAAAATCCCTTATCCAGAATGACGCCGCCATCGAATTTTGGAAGCAGTTCGTGACCATTGATCTGCCCCCCTTGGATTTCGACAAGGATGTCGGGAAGCCACTGAACGATTGGGCCGAAGCGGCCCTTGCCCTTTTGGCAAAGAAGGCCTCATCTCCTCTCGAAGAAGTTACGCCAGACGCTGCTTTTGCGCCGAAGCGAGTAGCCGTTCAAGATGCTTTGTCCAAGCTCGCTCTGTACAACACGGCTATCGCGGCGGCGAACGCGTTTATACAGGATAAAAAGGTTAAGACTCAGACGCTCAACGAATTGACAGTCCAAGCGGCTCTCGAAGAACTCCAGATTGTTCGGCATAGACACACCCCTGAAGTTGCCGCCTTGTGCGTCCAATACCAAAATGCCCTGTCGGATAAGAAAACTCTAGAAGGTCAAAAGACGACCGCAAAAGAAAATTTAGATAAGCACACCGAATCAATTATCACTCACTATGAAAAACGCATTAATGATTTGCTGAATGGTTTCAATGCAGGATTTACCATTGCCAATATCAGGCACAACTATCCGGGTGGAACGGCCAGCTCAACTTATCAGATTCTCATTAATGGTACGCCGGTCGAGGTTGGTGATAGTAAGACCCCCCTCGGCACACCTTCTTTCCGTAACACATTGAGCGCAGGTGATAAAAACACTCTCGCCTTTGCTTTCTTTCTCGCCCAGTTAGAACAGACCGACAAAAAGGCAGAGAAAATTGTGGTTTTTGATGATCCTTTTAACAGTCAAGACCGGTCACGTAGGACGCGTACCAAGGAATTGATTAAGAAATGCGGACAAGAGTGTCGGCAGATTTTTGTGTTTTCTCATGATCCCTACTTTCTTAAATACCTTTCGCAGAGCCTGCCTTACGCAGAAGAACGAATTCTTCAACTGTCGCGCGTCGGCCTCCAAAACACTGCTATAGAAGAATGGGACATCGAGAAGGAAACTAAGGGAGGTTATTTTCAAGATCATGCGGCTCTTACTGCTTACCTCCAGGATAGCAGTAAAGATCTCCGTGACATCGCTCGCAAAATAAGGCCTGTTTTGGAAGGATACTGTCGCTACCGTTTTCCTGGGCAGTTTACTGACAAGGAGTGGTTAGGAGACATGCTAGAAAAAATCAAAGCGAAAGGCTCGGATCACCAGCTCTTCGACGTTCTTGAGAAACTTCAGTCAATCAATGACTATTCAAAGAAATATCACCATGACTCCAATCATGCGAAGGCCGACACCGAAATTATCGACGACGGTGAGCTTCAGAGTTTTGTGAAGCTCACTCTTAACATCGTGGGTGGTTACTAGGACGTGCCGAGACAGGGCTCTAGGTCTTGCCAGAAGACGAATTTGCCATTTTGAACCAGTTTGCTAACTCGTCAATCAAATGGGATACCCGAAATTTTTGGTCCAGTGAGAATTGCTCAGCTTTCGCACGCCATCCGCCGATGTCGGGGCGGTTCAGATGCGTTGCGTCCATTAGGTGTTCGAGATCCGTTATCATCAGCGTTATGTCATGGTCGAGTCCGCTTCTGTCGAGACTGTGAAGAGCCAGAGAGCACTCATTAAAAGAATCTGCTATCGACTGCGCCTCACCCTTTGGGGAAGCATAAGGCATTTTCGCGCGGCAGAAAATTTTTCAGCTTGGTAAGCGTATTTCATTTTTTATCCTTCTGAACGATGGCTAGCGTCATGGCTTCCGAATGGTAAGGCGGTCACTTTACCTATTGGGTGGGAGCGCTCACAGTTTTTTGAAATCACGAGGGCGAAGAAAATATTGTCCAATTCTCGGCCTGCCCTTCTGCGCTACTACATCAGGAATTGTGTTCGCGACTCCACCTAAAAAATCTAGAATTTCTTCATTGTTCTCGGTCGGCAAGTGGTTAATCCATTTTTCAGCAGGTTCATTTGGCTTATACCACCAGTAGCCACGACCAGCCACGCATAAAACTGGGATGGTAGGATTCGTGTCTGCATCCAGATCCAATTCGCGGTATCTGTCTATCTCTCCCTTCCCAGCATTCGTGAGATCGCTACCAAAAGCAAACAATGCTGGAATCACCGGTCGGCAGGGTGGCCCGGCTGGCTGGTACCTCCAATCCAAAGCTGACGGTAAGTACCGTAGCTGCTGAAGATGCTTCAGTTTCTTAATAGCATCTCGCAACTGGTCAGCTGTTAGAACGCTTTTGACTTCGACGGCATAGACGCACGCGTCCGCAGGAAAGATCCCAAACCCCGCATCAAAAATAATTGCGGGTAGTGTCGCAGCGCTATAGATAATGACATCTACTTCGGCGGATAGATTGCCATCCGAGTCAGAGATCTTACCGGTGCCGATTTCGACGTACGGCGGTAGCAGAGGTTTAAGAAGGTCCTTTACAAATACCTCCCTGGCACGACCCGTTAGGCCAGGATGTTGAAGAAGACCAGCGTCCTTAGCGCGCACAATAGCCGTCTGTATTCTAGAGAACACCTCATTTCTGAATAGGTCACTCGGCATAGATTTGGGCACCCAAATAGGTTTGTGCGAAAGAATAGGTTAAAACCTCATGAAAATCGACTTCTCAACTTCCGCATTTTTTTGGTGATTCTATTATTTCAGCTCGCACCCCTTAAAACGTGCGCCAACAACTAGGTTCACATTGCCGTGTAAGACAAATTGGTGCGTCGAAGGACCAAACAGACTGAGGATGGATTGCCTCTCATAGATGAAATCCGGTCACGGTTTTGGTCACGGTTCGGTCACGGTTTTGGCTACGGATACGGGTATGCCTCAGTCATCATTGATCCTTATGTGTTAATTCACAAGTCGCTGTTCTATAAAAAGAAAATATCCATCTTTCTTCATTGGTCCCTGTCAGTATCAAAGGTGCTGGGTGCGACTTTGGAGCTGACTACCTAGAGCGTGTACCTTTCGATCTGTTCATGACATCTTAGGCTGCCTCGCACACCCATTGCACAATCTAGATGACGGATACTCCACTTCATAGGTTTGTTCCTCACCTGTAGGGAACGAATCCCCAGCCCAATCTTCTCCGCATTGTGCTGTTCCGCTCGCGTTATACCGGTCGACCATCGGTATCAGCCGCCTGTTTAATGATCTGTTAGTTGATGGAGGAGTGTCTGAATATCTGCCAGCTCCTGCTCTAGCAACTGCATTTCCTCGGAGAGGTATTGCAGCGTCTGTTGGTTCCGTTTGGACTGCTGTATGAGGCGCCCCAGCAAGGCCACTCGTTGTTTCAACATTCGCACCGTGACGACAAGCCCTGTTTCGAGTCCGCCAGTTCGGCGCACTAGGAGGTCTAATGCGAGACCAATTTCGGCAAGATTCAGGCAAAAAGTGACGGGGAGGTCCTTCATGGCACTGCTGGGCATGCTGGGATATGCCGCGTCGGACGGATTCTGGACGACCGTCAAACCCCCAGCCTCATGGATGGCTCGCAGCCCCACAGTGCCGTCATAGAGCATTCCGGTTAAAATCACGCCGATGACGCGGTTTCCATATTCTCGCGCGGCAGACGTGAAGAGGTCGTCAATTACCACGGATCGAGATGGTGTTTCCGGATAGGGCGCGAGCTGGAATCTCTGGCGATTAATGGTCACAGACATTCCCGGTGGCGTGAGATAAATTACGCCACTGTCGATATGCTCCCCTTTCCTTATGAGGCGGATTCGCGCGTGCGTCACGTCGCGCAACCAGTCTTCGATAGGCACGGTCTTGTAGGTTGACGGTGGCACCGTCGGTATGTGCCGAATAATGATAATCGTGGCCGGTAGATCGTCCGATAGTTCGCGAATGACGTCTTTTACAGCGGAGTGGCCTCCAGCGGAAGCGCCGATGAGGATGAGATGAGTCGGACCCGGACCCGGACCCGGACCCGGACCCGGACCCGGACCCGGACCCGACTTCTCTACAGACCGCAGTCGGCTGGTTGGGTGCTTGCGTCTGAGCCGGTCTGTTGTGCTTCTTTCTTTTCTTGAGGACATATGTTTTTATATGGGATCGATATATGCCTGACTTTTATTTGGATATCACACCTGATGAGTGAGTACCCTATCATGCGTAGCATAACGAGGATATAGAGCATTTGACGCCACAGTCCACGCAGGCCACGGGAACTCGCCTTAGATGGAGGAAGCTGATGGCACGGCGGGAAGAGAAACTGATCAAAGCTGCACGGAAAATTAACAGAATTTTACGATCAGACTTTCATCAACGATATAGACGGTTCATCCACCTCGATCGCAAATCGTATCGCATGTCTCTCGAATCGGACCTCGTTATTAGCCAGAGTTGTAGATTGCTGAGTCGATTGAATCAAACAAGCTAAAAACCGGCTTTTCTTGTTTCGATTTGACTGAATGCCAGCGGTTATAGTTTTCACTTGATTTCAATCATATCTTCACATCGGTCGGTTGGATGCGTTTTTGGTACCAGCGAGACAGTTCTTTATGTATTGGCGGCAATGTTCATAATTATTGGCCCAGCAATGGCTGGCTAGTTGACCGAGCTCGTTGATCTCTAGACGGACTCTACAACCAGTTGTGATGGCAATGGTGGGCGATTCACAAAAGTGATTTTGTGCGCTCGATTGAACGATCCAATCCACTCCCGGTTTCACTCCCGGTTCACTCCCGGTTCACTCCCAATTTTGGTCCCAGTTGCCAATGTTACATAATCTCACTTCGTAACAATGAAAGAACTTATTTTTCCTTTATCTGTGCTGGGTTATAGGCTATCAGTGCCACTCAGTCCTTTTTAATCGCAGTGCTATCCTGTGGGTCTTCTAAGCTGAGGGTCGCTGGTTCGATTCCAGCCGGGCGCACCATCACCGTTCTGACGTTGGTTATGGCCTTGTTCGCTCGGTATCGTACGATCCTGTTCGTCCTGGGCTCGGCCGTTCTCCTCTACGCGCTGGTCGGATTCCTCCTTGCCCCCTACGCGATCAAAACCTACGGGATCCCCGCCCTCTCCGAGCGCCTGCGCCATCCGGTCCTGCTCAGCGATATCCGGATCAATCCCTTTGCCTGCTCGCTGACGCTGTCGGAGTTTGAGATTCAAGAGCCGGATGGGACCCCCATGCTGGGGTTCCAAGAGTTGTACGTAAATTTCGAAGTGACCTCGCTCGTTCGTTCTGCCTACCTCTTCGACGAAATCCTGCTCACCCTTCCGTTCGGGTTGGCGCATGTCCAGACGGACGGACAACTCAACCTCCTTGGTCTGGTTCCACCGCCGGAGCAGCCGACTCCCGCGGCGGCGCAGCCGGTTCGGGATGTGGAGCAGAAGCCGATTCCGCCCGTGGAAATCCGACTCCTGAGCATCAGGCAGGGCGTGTTGGAATTCCGTGATGATTCCAAGTCGAAGCCGGCGACCATCGACGTGGTCCCGATCGAAGTCACGGTTCGCAACTTCGCGACGAAGCGCGGCAATGAAAATGCCTATGCCTTTTCCGCCGAATTCGGCGCGGGCGAAACGTTGGCTTGGGAAGGGACCGTTTACCTCGATCCGTTGGAGTCGACCGGGCAGCTGTCGCTCGGCAATCTCGATCTCACCACCTTTTGGCCGAGTGTCCGCGACCGCTTTCGATTCACGGTTCAGCACGGAGTGCTTTCGGTCGACGCACGGTACCATCTGGATCTGTCCGCCGCCCCGGTGAATCTGCAATTGCATGGAGGCAAGGTGACGCTGGCGGATTTTCGGTTGGCGCCGGTCGGTGAGGCGGCTCCGGTCGTGACCGTGCCCTCGTTTACCCTGGACGGCATCGAGGTGGATCTTCCTAAACGCCAGGTCGCGCTGGAGGCCGTCCGCCTGGAGGGCGCCGACATCCGTGCCTGGTTGGGTCAGGATGGGGTGGTGAATTTCAAACCGTTGTTCACTCCGATTGCCGAGGAGCCGCCCCGCGAGCCTAAGCCTGTGGAACAGGCTGCGCCCTGGACCGTGGACGTGGGGCAGGTCGAGGTGGCCAAGATGGCGATCGGATTTGAAGACCGGAGCCTGCCGACCACGGCGGAATTGCAGATCGACGACCTGCAGCTGTCGATCCGCGATGTGCACGTGCCCTTCCGAGGCACGATGCCGGTCGAGGCGAAATTGCGGCTCAACGATAAGGGGACCATCGAGAGCAGCGGGACCGTGGGGATGGATCCCCTGCGTGCGGACCTCACCGTGACCATGGCCCATCTCGGCATTCCGCCGTTTCAGCCCTACCTGGTTCGCGTCGCGAACATTGAGGTGAGGGATGGGGAGGTGGAGTCCAAGGGAGAGGTGCGGTACCGCAGCAGGCACGAGGCGGAACCCCTTCTGCGCTATGTCGGCAAACTAGGGGTGAACAATCTGCACGTGGCCGATCCACTGTCACAGACGGAGTTGCTCGGATGGACGGCGCTGGCGGTGAACAACGTGACGCTGGAGGTCGAGCCGACCAAGGTGAAGATCGGTGAAATCGCCTGGCGTGATCCGTCGCTGCAATTCGTGATGACCAAAGACGGCAGCTCGAACCTATCGCACGTTATGAAGACAGATAAACCCGACGCGGCAACGGCCGAGCCGGCGGCGAAGCCTACGCCGACCGCGAAGCAAAGCGCCGCGCCCACGCCGATCGAGGTCGATGTCGTGACCCTGTCCAAGTTGTCCGCCACCTTCGTGGATGAATCGATCGAGCCCGCTGTCATGACCGGGATTCAAGATTTCAGCGGCACGATCAAGGGCCTGTCGTCGAAACAGCTCGCTAGGGCGGAGGTGGCGCTGGCAGGGAAGGTGGACAACATTGCCCCGCTCAAGGTCCAAGGCCGTATCAATCCTTTGAGCGGAGATGCCTTCACGGACCTCACCTTTCTCTTTCAGGCGGTGGACTTGACCACGGTCTCTCCCTATGCCGGCAAGTATGTCGGCTATCCCATCACGAAGGGAAAGCTGTCGCTGGACCTGAAGTATCATGTGTCGAAACAACAACTGGTCGGGGAGAACAAGGTCCTGATCGATCAATTCACGTTCGGCGACCCGGTGGAGAGCCCGGACGCGACGAATTTGCCCGTGCGGTTGGCGGTGGCCCTATTGAAGGATCGTCGTGGACGGATCGACATCGACCTGCCGGTGCGCGGAGATTTGAGCGAGCCGGATTTTCGCTATGGGCGGGTGGTGCTCAATGCCTTGACGAATCTGATCACGAAGGTGGCGACCTCGCCGTTTACCGCCTTGGGAGGATTGGTCGGGGGTGGTGGTGAAGACCTGCAATTCATTCAGTTTGCCGCCGGCGCGGAGGACCTGGCTGCGTCGGAGCGGCAGAAACTCGATGCCGTTGCGAAGGCGCTCGCGGAGCGACCGGCGCTTCGGGTGGAGGTCGTGGGAGCCGTCGACTCCTCTCAGGATCGGGAAGCCTTGGCGCTCAAAACAATTCAGACGGAAGTGCAGCGGCGCTTCACCCAGGGCGGCACCAAGAACGTGCAGTCCACGCCGTCGCCCGAGCGAGAGTTCGAACTGTTGAGCGATCTCTATGCCGAACGGCTGGGAAAGCCGCCGACGAAACGTGAGCAGGCGCCGGAGGGTAAGGTGTTCGAGCGGGTCCTCACCGTCGACGAGCTCCGGCAGGAGTTATGGCCCGCCATGGGGGTCGACGAGGGCGACCTGCGTGCGTTGGCTCAGGCTCGCGCGAAGGCGATTCGCGAGTATGTGCTGACCGAGGGAAAATTGACGGAGGACCGGGTCTTTCTCGTGGATGTGGAGGTGGGCGGCGACGGCGGCGCTTCCACACGCAGCCATCTGAATCTCACCGGCAGCTGACCGGGCGGATCTCAGGGCCTGGTGCGGTATCGCAGACGGGTGCCGTGCAGCAACGACAACTCGATTTCGCCGGGATGCAGTTCCGCAGGGAAATAAGCGCCGGAAATCTTGGCCGCGTTGATGCTTGCGCCTTCCAGGCGGGCTTTGCGGAAGTCGATGCCTCGGAGATCGGCTTGCCGGAAATAGACGTCGCTGAAATCCAGCCCGTTGGCGTCAAGGCCGCGCAGATCGAGTCCGCGTAGGTCGCAGCCGGTCAAGTTGACCGGTTCGCCTGCCGCCCGTTTGACGTTGAACTCCTTGATGCAGCCTTCGCGGAGGAGGCGGTACATCGGGTCATTGGGAATGCGAAGTCCGGGCGGCGGCTGCTTGCTGTTGTCCATCGGCCTCACCTTTCTGTCTCTCTTATCGGGAATGGAAGCGGAAACTTGAGCCGTTCTCTCGTCCCCCGTCCGACGCCCCCTTGCGCCACCATCCAGAGACACGGTAGTCTGAGGCGCTTCTTTTTTATCATTGAGAATTCTATGCACTACACAATCCTGAGCGGAGGAGGGAATCATGGGACTACGACTTGGCGATGATGCTCCGAACTTTACGGCAGAGACGACCGAAGGCACGATCAATTTCCATGACTGGTTGGGTAATTCGTGGGGGATCCTCTTTTCGCATCCTAAGGACTACACCCCGGTCTGCACGACCGAACTGGGATACATGGCGCGGGTCAAGGGTGAGTTCGACAAACGCGGCGTGAAGATCCTGGCCATCAGCGTGGACCCGCTCGACTCCCATCGCGGGTGGACCAAGGACATCAACGAGACGCAGAATTGCACAGTGAGTTACCCGATTATTGCCGATCCCGAGAAGAAGGTGGCCACGCTCTATGACATGATCCATCCCAATTCGCTGGACAATATGACGGTTCGCTCGGTCTTCGTGATCGGCCCGGATAAGAAGGTCAAGCTCATGCTGACCTATCCGGCATCTTGCGGCAGGAATTTCGATGAACTGCTGCGGGTGGTGGACTCGCTGCAACTGACCGCGAAGTACAAGGTGGCGACCCCGGTCAATTGGAAGGACGGGCAGGACTGCATCATCACCCCGGCGGTCAACGACGACGAAGCCAAGACGCTCTTTCCCAAGGGCTTCAAGACCGTGAAGCCCTATCTGCGCCTGACCCCGCAACCCAATAAGTAACTCGGCTCGAAGCGGGAAGGACGATAACCAGGGGAGTCGGCCTCGTGGCCGGCTCCCTTTGTGTGTGTGGAGCCTCTCCTCGTGCGTACGGAAGCGACAGGGTTCGAGGTCAAACGAGGAGTAGACCGGCCTTACGAATCGTCTTCCAGGCGCGGGTCGTGCTGAATCGGTCGAATCCGGTGGAGTCGTTGCCGGGGAAGGTTTCGCGCAGGGCTGCGAGACGGGGATAGTCTTCGCCCTTCCGGTGGGGGTGTGGCGTCGAGTGCTGGAGCAGGTCAAGTAACCATTCAGCCTGTGCCGGGGAGAGGCTGACCGCATAGTCTTCGCTGCGGGTTGGTAAGATCACCCTGGTTTTGTTGCCTGCGCGGGTCGGCTGCGCCGGGGCCCCGATCCAGACCGAACGCCGCTCAGCCGTGAGGGATAAGGAAGGCGCGTCGGCCAGGGCCTGCTGCAGCCAGTTGCGCGGCACCCTGGGTGGTTTGACCGGCTGTGCGAACCAACGTTGGACCGGCATGTCCAGTCCAGCCTGCTCGATGTAATTCAGCAGCGCCGCCCGCAACCCTTCTCCCAGCCACGTCGGGCAGGTCGCCCCTGCGTCGGCATGGCGCAAGTCGTTTTCGGCAAACCCTTGAAAGGTCGGACCAAGAATCCTCAGGCCCTCGGCGGCGGGGTTGAGCCCGATCGGGCTGTGGGCGGTGGCCGTGAACTTGTGCCAGAACCCCGACTGCAGCAATCCCTGAGCAAAGAGCTGCCGCACCCGCTCCAACGAATCCACCGTGTCGGCAATGGTTTCCCCTGGGCAACCATACATCAAATAGGCGTGAACCAGGATGTCCGCGCGGTGAAACGCCTCCGCCACGCGGGCTGTCTGATCCACGGTAATGCCCTTCTTCATACGCTCCAGGATTCGATCCGACGCCGCCTCCAAGCCGGCCGTCAGGGCGATACAGCCGGAGGCCGCAAGCAGCCGGGCCAGGTCCGGGGTGAAGGCCTCCTCAAAACGAATGTTGCCCCACCAGGAAATCGTGATGCCCTCTTCCAGCAGGCGGAGCGCTAATGCCTTAAGCGCAGCCGGCGGCGCGGCCTCGTCGACGAAGTGGAAGCCCCGTTGTCCGGTTTCATGGATGAGGGCCTGGATGCGTTCGACCAGCGCCTCGGTCGGAGTCTGTTCGTACCGTGCGATGTAATTCAGGCCGACATCGCAAAACGTGCATTGTTTCCAATAACAACCGTGGGCGATCGTCAACTTGTTCCAATGCCCCTCCGACCAGAGGCGGTGCATGGGGTTCAAGCTGTCCAGAATGGATAGGTAGTCGTACAGCGGTAGGCCTTGGTAGGTCGGCGTGCCGAGTTCCTGCATCGGCACATCCGGTTCGGTGCCTCCGTCTCGAAAGACAACTTTGCCCTTCACGCGGACGAAGGTCCGGTGCAATTTCGTTTCCGGTCTTGTGCCTGTCACATGGTCCAAGATGGAGAGGAGCGGCCGCTCGCCGTCGTCCAGCGTGACGTAGTCGACATAATCGAAGAGCCTGGGGTCTTCGAGCCGCCGCAATTCCGTGTTGACGTAGCCCCCGCCCAGCAGGACGGCGAGGTCGGGCCGTCTGCGTTTGAGGGTCTGCGCGATGCGCAAGGCGCCGAAGAGATTGCCGGGGAAAGGGACGGTCAATCCGACTACGTCCGGTTTGGTGCGGTCGACGGTGGCCCAGAGGCCTTGGAGCAGCAATTCGTCCGTCAAGGAGAGCGGCCGGGCCAACGCCTGCTCGAGACCATCGAACGACGAGGTGGCCTGCATGATCTGTTCGGCGTAGCGGTTCAGTGCGAGGTGGGGGGCCACCGTGCCGTGCAGCAGATCGGTCAGGTCCTCAAGATACAACGTCGCTCGATGGAGGGCCTGGTCGGAGGGAGAGGCGGCAAAGGGGTCATGTCCCGGACGCTGGTCCATCGAGAAGCGAGGCCCTTCCGGTAGAAAACCCGGCCGGCCGAGATGCGGCGCCAACATGGGATCGCGGCCTTGGAGAAAAGCGATCACCGGTTCGATCGTTGTGAGATAGGCCCCCTCCAGCGCCAACATTTGGCGAACCTCTCCCGGCCAAGTCTCCCCCGCCTGCTTGATGCGTCTGAATGCCTCGCTCAAGCCTGCAGGGCTGAAGAGGCGAAGGACCATGTCGAGGCCGAGATCGGCTTGCGTCGCCTCATAGCCCCGCGAGCGTAAGAAGCCGGTCAGGTAGGCGGTAGAAGGGTAGGGCGTATTGAGCTGCGTCAAGGGTGGAATGAGAAACAGGACGCGCGGCAGGGGCATGCGAGGGACATACCATACCGGAACGTACCG
The DNA here is from genome assembly GCA_015709715.1 of Nitrospira sp. NCBI lineage: Bacteria > Pseudomonadati > Nitrospirota > Nitrospiria > Nitrospirales > Nitrospiraceae > Nitrospira > Nitrospira sp. The sequence goes on along the minus strand of CP054184.1, from coordinate 514,446 downwards.
CCGCCAGTCGTCTGGCGTTAGGCCGCGGCCTGTTCATCGGCGGGATGGAGGGCGGCCTGAACGAAGTAGCCCGTCCAACGTTTCACATGGAAGTAGTCGGCCACCTCGGCGGGAAGTTCCGCCTTCGGGACAGCCCGAACGATGGAGAGTTGTGCGTCCAAGGAGAGATCCAGCGTGGCCGGTTGCCGGCTCGATGCGACCTGGTCGTAGACCAGCACGAGGGGTTTGAGCCGATGCTCGAAGTTGATGTTGAGCACTAGGGCCAGGGACTCGTCCGACAGATTGACGACTGTTCCCGGCGGATAGACGCCTAACGCGTGGATCATGGCGATGACGACGTCGGATGCGAACAGGTGTTTCTGGATCTTGTACATGGTGGCCAAGGCTTCGGCGGGTGAGAGGGCATCCTGCGGGTCGAGACTGTTGATGAGGGAGTTGTACTGCTCGACGGCGGTGATGATGCGAAGGGGGAGGGACAGTTGGTCGCCCTTGAGTTTCTCGGGGTACCCGGATCCGTCCAGCCGCTCGTGGTGGCTGCGGACCATGTCCAACACGGCTTCGGGAATCCCCGGATACTTGCGGAGCATGTCCACCGAATAATAGGGATGGTGCTGATACTTCACCTGTTCCACCTGCGCGCGGCGCGACCGGGTCTGCAGGATGTGCTGGGGGACACGCTGTTCGCCGATATCGAGCAGCAACCCTGCCATGCCGATCAGCCGCACCTGTTCCTCATCGAGTTCGAATTGCCTCGCTACCAGCATCGACAGGGTTGCGATGTTCAGTGCATTCAGGACGTTCACATTGTCGACCTCGACGGGGTCGAAGCCGCTGGCCACGGCGCCGGTCGCATCGCCATGGGTCATCAGGCCGCTGAGACCCTTGATCATGCCCTCGGCCTTGGCCAACCCTTCCGGAGAGCCGCTGCAGAGGTCGCTCATGACCTGAGCGCTGCGATCCAGCACACTCCGATAGGCCTCGGATGTCAGTTCGACGGCTTCTTGATAGTCCTGCTGAGCTGTTGCGGGGGCGGCGGGCGGTTGCTGGCCGAGAGGATCCGCCGACGCCTCCGATCGACTCGCCTCCTGCTCTTTTTCTTCCTCCAACGCCTCCCGGGTAGACAGGCTGGGATAGACCAGGACCGTCGCCAAGCCGATGCCTTGGATGGTGGCGATTTGATGCGCCGTGCTGATTTTGAACGAGCGCCGGGGGAAGGGATGCTTGAACCAGGCACAGTTCAAGTCGACATACATGCCCACCCGGAGCTTGGACGGCTGCAGGACGACGGCTTCCGGGGCGACCGCATGCGTGCTGTTGTTGTCTCGCTTCTCGGACAAGGCCTTCTCACTTTCTCTGGAGCGTGAATCCCGAGACCACTACGTAGGACGGCCCTCTGCTTTATCGGACCGGGCGAGAATGAACTTGAGCGAATCCTATGGGAACTCGGCGGTTGTGAGACGAATGAATGTCCGACAGGCGTGGCTGATGCGAGCAGGGTCTCTGCGAAGGTCGCTTCCCAGGATGAAGACCAGATCACGGCCGTAGACCCGCATCATTTCGGCGATACGGGAGGCTTCCATCCTGCCTGCGGCGGTGGGAAAGATCGGCAGGCGTGCTCCGAGCGGGCGGCGGCAGGCCTCCGCGATGTTCCGGCAGTCGTCCTGTGAGACGGGGTACTGCAGGCCGAACGTGGGGTAGATGGACAGGTCGGCGCCGGCCAGTCGAGGCAACAGGCCGAACAGGACGGAGGGCGCAATCCCGCTGTCCGGGTGGACGAAATGGCCGAGAAAGTCGGGATGCGACAACAGGGGCAGTGACAGGGGTTGATGGCGCGCCAGCAACGCGATCGCGTCGAACCCGATCAGCCCCGGGCAAATCAGCAGGGCGCCCGCACCCGCTTGCTGTGCGGCAGTAGCACGTTGCAACAGGGCGGGCCATGGGCCGGAGATGTGCGGCGCGTAGAGGCAACGTTTCCCCGTCACGCGCACGGCATCGGCGATGGACTCGACGCAACGAGCAACCCGTTCCTCGAATCGGCAGAAGGGATGGTCGCCTAGGCCTTGGTCGTCCTTGACCATGTCTACTCCGCCGAGCGCGAACTCCCTGGCCAAGGCGGCCAGTTCCTTCGGGGAGAGCCCGAGAGGTTTGAGCACGGCGCAGGTCAGCGGGCGCGTCGGAACAGCGAGGAGATCCCGCAGGCCGGATGAACCGAAATGTGGGCAGGTCCCGTGATCAGCGAGGGCGTCGGGAAGGATGAGATCCGTGAGGCGCACGCCGCTGCTTAAGGCGGCCATCCCGAAGACCACATGCAGCAACGTGCCCATGGAGCCATCCAGCAACTCCGCGGCAAAGCTGATCTTGAATCGGTGGTGATCCTGGTCCAGCGATTCTGTCTCTTCCACACGGCCTAGCACGTGGTCTCGGATCGGACCGGGCGGAATGACGTGTTCAGCCGCCTCGACGGTCTGCTCGACACAGAGCAGTTTCGCCCGCTCCTCTGCCGTGGCGCGGGTGCCAACGATGTGGTATTCGGCCAGGAACCGACGGCCTGAAAAGTTGTGACCATCCACTCGCCCTGGGAGGCTTGCCATGACCTGATCTCCACAGTTGCAGTTCAAGATGAGAGAGGGTAGCGTAGCCCTCCGACCTGTCGGAGTCCAGTCGCCTGTTGCCGGGCCGATGGCCGACCGGTCGTAGAGATGAAGGAGCGCAGCATGACCGATGATCCCGTGAACTCCGCAGTTCGGCAGGCCGTTCTGGCCGCAGGTGTCTTTCTGTTCTGTCTTCCCGGGCTCGGAGCATGGTGCGAGGCGAGCGCAGGCCAACGCCTGGTGGATTTGACCTACGCATTCGATGAGACGACACAGGTCTGGCCGACCAATCCACCGTTCCATCGCAGCGGCATGACCAAGGGCGGAACCGAGACGGAGGCCTGGTACGCGACCGGACAGGTGGCATTGTCGGAACATGCGGGCACCCACATGGATGCGCCGATCCATTTTGCACAAGGGCAGGTGGAGATCGACCGCATACCCGTGGAACAACTCATGGGGCTTGCCGCCGTGATCGACGTCCGTGAGGCCACCGCACTCGACCGGGATTATCGAGTCTCGACAGCAGACCTTCAACGTTGGGAGGCTCATCATGGCCCCTTGCCGAATGGCGCCATCGTCCTGATGCTCACCGGCTGGGGAACCTATTGGAAGGACCGGACGAGGTATTTCGGGAGCGCGACGCCGGATCACCTTACGACGTTGCATTTCCCTGGGATCTCGCAAGAGGCGGCGGAGTGGCTGGTGGCCAAGCGGGTCAGCGGTGTGGGCATCGATACCCCCAGCATGGACCATGGGCCCTCGCAAGATTTTGTGGTCCACCGAATTCTGAGTGCCGCTGGGGTGTACGGGTTGGAAAACGTGGCCCGCCTTGATGAACTTCCGCCCGTCGGAGCGACGGTCGTGGCCTTGCCCATGAAGATCGCCGGCGGAACCGGCGCGCCGGTGCGGATCATCGCCATCGTCCCGTAGCACCGGATCGCGCGATGAACGAGGTTCGACTCTACAGCGACTTCAACTGTCCCTTCTGTTACGCCCTCCATGAACGACTCCATGGGCTCGGGCTTCTGGACCGGGTGCTGTGGCAGGGGGTGCAACATGCGCCGCATCTTTCGCTTCCGATGGCGACCTGGGGCGGACCCCTTGCCGCTGAATTGAGGCAGGAAGTCGAACTGATCCGCCGATTGGCGCCGGAGGTGCCGATTCGGGTTCCGTCGGGGAAGCCGAACACGAAGCGAGCGATTGCCGCAGCCGCGCGGGCAGTTCAGCAAGATCGTTCCCGCGGCCTCGTCTTCGCACGAGCGTTGTATCGGTCGTTCTGGTTGGAGGGGAAGGATCTGTCTGACGAAGAGGTCTTACGGGAAGCGGCGCGACGTTCTGAGCTGGCGCCGACCGAGGTGGTGGGACCTGCAGCACTGTCGGTCGATTCCCTCTTGTGGACCTGGCAGGAACAATGGACGGAAACGGATCATGCCGGCGTGCCGCTGCTTGAGCGGCAGGATCAGTCGATCCTGGTGGGATTAGTGCCGACCGAATCCCTGCGCGCGTTCTTGCACGATTAACGACCGCCACAGCGTAGATCACGTCGTCGTTGATGGGAGGGCGCGGGTCGTGTGGAGATGAGAAGCGGAGGATTAACTCCTGTTGGTCCGATCTATCGGTTGTCTCGATGGGCAGTCAAGGCAAGGCCCTGAAGAGGATGGCGGAAACGGTTTTTGAGGGAGTGCCGTGGAGGGTCAGCAGCGGGTGAGCTGCATTTCGCTTCGCCCCCAGGTGGACGACGCGCCGCTGCCGTCGGTCAATTCCAGCTTGTCCTGAGCCTGAAAGCGAACGGTCAAGGGGGTCGACTTACTCTGTGGGACGATCAACTTGAAGCGATCGCCGTCGGCCTCCATGCGGCCCGTCTGGGTGATGGCCTTGTAAAACTCCGACACGTTGGCCGAGGTGATCAACCAGACGAACTCTTCTTGTCGATCGACGAACTTCGCCGACCCTTCCCAAGTCCCCACCAGTTTAGGCTCGACCGGCGGTAGCCGCTTCACGGTCACCTTGCGCGGAGGCATGGACGCGAAGGATTGCCAGAGGAGAGGATCGAAGCGCCCAGGAGCCTGGGCCTTCCCGAGCCGGGACCAGTTCACATTCAGAATGCCGGTGGTCGAGAAGGAATCTTGGTCGGCCACCTGATAGGTTCCGTGAAGAATCTCTTGATAGGACTCCGTTTGCCAGCGCCCGTGGTCTGCCGTGACGGTTCCCGGCATGACCAGGGCGCTTGCCAAGGTCCAGTCTCCTCGGTCACTCAGCGACAGGTGGCCTTTTCCGTAGAGGAGGCCAAGCGGGACGCAGCCGTACCAATCGCCTGCCCATTGCGATGAAAACGCAACCGGCGCCGATTTCTCGGATGCCGCCGTCGGCTTGGGTATCGGCATCCCCAACCTGGAGGCGGCGACTTTGGCCAGATTGGTGACGGCCGCCTGCTGATTGGCCTGTTTCGCGGAGGAGAGCGAGAGCGTGACGAGCGCATCGTCCTTGAGAAAGGTCAGTTGCACTCCGCCGACCGGCGAGCGGATCGTGAAGGCTCCGTCGCCGATCCCGGGCACCGAGTGATGGTCGGCCTTCGACCGTTGGTCCTGAAAGGCGCTCTTGCCGTCTCTGTCCAGTACCGGATTGAAATCGACGATCACGGACTCTTCCGGATTGCCCTTGGCTTGGTAGAGACATTGCCGGTCGTTCTGTTGCTTGCCGGCCGTGACGGGCGTGCCGATGGCCAGCTCCACATCGGCTTCGGTCACAATCACACAGGCATTGAGCTTGGCCGAGAGGACATCGGAAGACTGCGAACAACCCAAGATCGAAGTCCAGGGCATGAGCAGGCATAGGGCGATGCGTATGGAGGGCAACGGCGACATGAAGGCAAATAGTCTAGGGCTCGGACGAGGAAATAGCAAGCCGAGCCCGCGCGACCCGCGCCCTGCCGGATGACGGGATGACGTCAGGCGGGAACGAAGGTGAGGGCTGCGGAATTGATGCAGTACCGCAGCCCCGTCGGTGGCGGCCCGTCCTTGAATACGTGGCCCTGGTGTCCATCGCAACGGGCGCAGTGGACTTCCGTTCGCGGAAGAATGAGCTTGAAGTCCGTCTTCGTTGCGATCACCTCGGGCGCCAGCGGTTGCCAGAAGCTGGGCCAGCCCGTGCCGCTGTCGAATTTATGTCCCGAGGAGAAGAGCGGCAAATCGCAACCGGCGCAGTGATAGAGGCCGGGCGTCTTGTTGTCATGAAAGGCGTTGCGAAACGGCGGCTCTGTGCCCTCGTGACGCAACACCTGATACTGCTCCGGGGTCAGCTGCTTTTTCCAGTCACTGTCGCTCTTGGTGATCTTCACGATCGGGCCGATTGAAATTTTCTCGCCCATCTGGTCCTCCAATCATATCCCGTCAGCCTTGCGAGGCTCCCGCGGACGCCTCCGCTGCGATCGGGACAGGGCCCGCTGCTTCCTCTTGGAACGCAGCCTGCAACACCTCGTCCAGCCGCTGGACTAGAAAGACCTGGAGGTCCTGTCGTACCTCTTCCGGGACTTCCTTCAAGTCCTTTTCGTTGGCCTTCGGGAGGATGATGCGCCGGATGCCGGCCCGATGGGCCGCCAGCACCTTCTCCTTGATCCCGCCCACCGGCAGCACCAACCCGGTCAGGCTGATCTCGCCTGTCATAGCCGTGTCACTTCGCACCGGCTTGCCGACGTAGGCCGACGCCAAGGCCGTGGCCATTGTGATGCCCGCCGAGGGGCCGTCTTTGGGAATGGCGCCGGACGGCACGTGAATGTGCACGCCGTTCCGCTTGAACCGGGAGATGTCGAGCCCCATGGACTCGGCATGGCTCCAGAGATAACTCCGTGCGGCGCGTGCCGACTCCTGCATGACGTCGCCGAGTTGGCCGGTGAGGGTCAATTCATGGCTTCCAGGCAGGAGGCTTGTTTCGATATAGAGCACGTCACCACCCGTCGGCGTCCAGGCCAGGCCGGTCGCCACGCCGGCCGGCAGGTCCTTGCGGGCCTCTTCCGGCTGGAACCGTTCCTGTCCGAGCCAGTCGTCCAGCAACGCGTGGGTGATCTCGATCGTCTCAGCCGGGGAGTCGGCAGGCCGGTCTGCCATGGCGACGGCGACCTTCCTCGTGAGCCGCCCCAACATTTGCTCGAGTTGCCGCACCCCGGACTCTCGCGTGTACCGTGCGATCACCTGATCGAAGACCGCCTCGGGCAGGTGCACGTCCTCCGCCCTGAGACCGGCCTCCTTCAAGCGTCTCGGCCAGAGGTACCGCAGGGCGATCTCCCGCTTTTCCCGCTCGCTGTAGCCGTTCAGCCGGATGATTTCCATCCGGTCGAGCAGCGGCTGCGACAGGGTTTCCAAGGTGTTCGCCGTCGTGATGAAGAACACCTTCGAGAGGTCGAACGGCAAATCCAGATAGTGGTCGCGGAACGTATGGTTTTGCGCCGGGTCCAAGATCTCCAACAGCGCGGCGGCGGGGTCGCCGCGGAAATCGCGCCCCAGCTTATCCACTTCGTCCAGCATGATCACGGGATTGTTCACGCCGGCTCGTCGCATCGCTTGGATGATTCGGCCCGGCAATGCACCGACATAGGTCCGGCGATGTCCGCGCAGTTCGCCTTCATCGTGCAGACCGCCCAGGCTGAACCGCTCGAACGTGCGGCCCATGGCCTTGGCGATGGACTGACCCAAGCTGGTCTTGCCCACGCCGGGAGGACCCACCAAGCAGAGAATCGGCGCCTTGGCGGCCGGGTTCAGTTTCAAGACGGCCAGGTGCTCGACGATACGTTCCTTGACTTCCTTGATGCCGTAGTGGTCCTCGTTCAGCACGTTCCGGACGTTCGCGAGGTCCAGATGTTCTTCTGAGGCTTTGTTCCACGGCAGTTCAAGGACCAATTCCAGATAGTTTCGAATCACCTGATGCTCCGGCGATCCGCTGGGCGTCTTGGCCAAGCGTGTCAGCTCGCGCTCGGTCTCCTTGCGGACGGCCTCCGGCAGGTTGGCCTCCTGAATCTTCTTCCGGAGCGTCCCGACGTCGCCTTCTTCGCCTTCGCTTTCGCCCAACTCCTGCTGAATGGTCTTCAATTGCTCGCGCAAGAGATACTCGCGCTGTGTCTTGCTGAGTTTCTCCTTGGCCTCACTCGCAATCTTGTCGCGGAGTTGCAGAATCTGTACTTCCCGCGACAGGGCTGCGTAGAGCCCGCGGAGCAGGTCGGCGCGGGTGTGGGCTTCCAGCAGTTGCTGTTCGCCGTCCAGCGTGAGGTTGAGTAGGGACGCGATTCGATAGGCCAGCACCACCGGGTCTTCTTCCGTCCCGAGGGCCGTGACCGCCTCGTTGACGCCGGGAGTCTGGATGAGTTTGGGCAATTCGGTGATGATGTCGAGAATCGCGCGGTGCAGCGCCTCGACCTCCGTGCTCTGTTCACTCGGAGGCGGCAATTGTTTCACGCGCGCCTGCAGGTAGGGATCGACCTGGTCCAGCTTCAACAGGACGAAGCGCTCCAATCCCTGAATCAAAATGTTGTAATGGCCTTCGGGCGCCCGGACCGTCTGCTTGATGACGGCCTTCGTGCCGATGGTATAGAGGTCTTCTTGCGTCGGCTGATCCGTCTGCGCATCGCGCTGGGCCACCACCAGGATGGTCTTGTCTTCGGTCTTTAAGGCGGCTTCGACGGCGGCCACGGAACGATCCCGCCCCACGGTCAGCGGCATCATCGTGCCGGGGAAGAGCACCGTTCGTTTTAACGGAAGGACCGGTAGGTTCTTGAATATCGACGTGTTGGGATCGTTCATGTCATCCTCCAAAGTTCCCGACCTCGACAGGCCATGCCTGTTGGTTGGAGATATCCACGGAGAAGAGGGAGTCAAGCGTGCTGCCCGATCGTCGGCTACCGGTCGACAAAGAGGCTGCCCATATTTTCCAAATAGGTCTTGTGGTTGAGCCGTTCCGGATGCAGGCCATCGGCCGGAGGAGGGACCGAAGAATAGTCGTCTCGCCCTTCCAAGTCGAAGAAGGCCCCCACGCTCGTGTCGGCGCCGTAGCCTAATCCGCGGCTGACGGCATATTGATCCGCGCCGCCTTGCTCGATGAAGAGGCCCCACCCGCCAAGGTCGGCCATACCCAATCCGCTTGAGGCGGGGAGGTCGTAAAAGTCGCTGTCGTGGCCGCCGTCGACGGCCAAGGCGACGCTCCCGTCCCAGGCCGACCCTCCATTGTAGTAGGGGCCCTTGGAGCGGTAACGATCCTTGCCCTGGTAATCGACCGTCAGCCCCACGCCGAAATGGGCGGCGGTTCCCTGTCCATAACGGGCCGCCTGGTGTTCGTCATCCCCCGCGAGGTCGAGCTTCACGCCGAGGCCGAAAAAATACCCGTGGCCTTGGGAGAAGTTCGCGCTCCGATACCGGTCGTTGCCGTCTGCGTCGATGAGCAGCCCCCATCCTCCGGCGAGACTCTGCGCGCGGTGCGCCTGGTTCTTGCTGAAGAGGCGCAGACCGGCTCCGGTGCCCAGTCCGAAGCAATCGTATTGAAAGGCGGGGTCTTGCGGTTGGGCGTTCGGCGCATCAGTCGCGTTGTAGGCGCTCGGGTATCGCCCGCCGCAGTCATAGCTATCGTTCCCCGCTACATCGATCAAGGCGCCCACCCCCAGCGGTCCGCCGAATCCCAACGCATACCCGAAACTCTGATAGTGGTCGTCCCCGGCGCGATCCACGAGCAGGCCGAACCCGCCGAACGAGGCCCCTTGCGTGAAGCGGCTGCCTTCGTAGACATCGTGCCCTTCTCCATCATACAGCAACCCGAGTCCGGCCAATCCGACGCCGCCGGTGCCGGGCGCGAGGCGATAGGTGTCATCGCCGCTCTGGTCGATGACGAGCCCGACGCCCAGCCGCCCTGTGGCGAAGCCAAGCGACAGGGGTTCGTAGAGGTCGTTGCCCGCGAGGTCGATGACCACGCCGTTCCCGATGTCGCTATTGGCGCTGGCTCCGATCACGCCGCGATAGCTGTCGTTGCCGCCCAGATCGATGATCAAGGCCGCACCTTGATCGAGGTCATAACTGTTGGGACCCCGTCCGCCCACGATCAGCCAGCCGTAAGCGGTTTGCTCTGCCAGCAAGATCTCCCCGGTGACGCCGGGCGGCGCGTGGCTGATCGGTTTGCGGTTCTGGAAGGCGATCTCAAGCTGGCGCAAGAATTTTCTGTTCCCGAAGCGCGCCAATCGCTGAGCGGCGGTAATGAGGGCAGCGTAGTCCACCTGTTGCATCAACAGCGCGGCGAACTTGCCGGCGACCTCTACGTCGGACAGTTGGTCGGGCGGGGTGATCTGCGGAATGAAGCCCTCGACGAGAGTCCGCGCTTGGCTGAAGAGGAACTCGCGCTCCTGCGGCGACAGGCGGCGCAGGGCCTCCTCGCGGTCGTGGTGGGCTTCCTCCAACACCGTCGTGAGGAATCCCAGTAATTCGTCACGGGCCATGGTAGCGGGAAAGGTGCGGGGCGTGAAGGGCGTACCGGTCCGACCCATTTCATTTTCGAGAATGTCGACGAGCGCCGGCAGTCCCTCGACTCCCGACTCCGCCGCGGCCACGGCCAGGAGCGCTGCTCCCTCGACCTCGGACAGTCCCGCCCACGGGTCAGCGAGTATTCGTGTCACGGCGCCGCGTTTAAATTTTGCTACCTTATTGCTCTGATTGCTCAGGCTGGTTCGCAAGGCCGGAAGTCGAGCCGGTAAGTTGTCGCGGAGATCCGTCTCGATCTGCGCCGCCAGGTTCGGAATGAGAGGTGGCTGCTGAGAGTCAGCCGAGGGCTCCGAAGATGAGGCCTGCGGCCAGGGACCAAGGTGCGTGCAGCCGCTGATGCCCAGCCACAGGCCAAACATCGTCAGAATGAGACGCCACACCCGGCAGTCAGGGGTCGGAGCTTGTCGCATGGCTTTCATGAGTACTTGGGATCAGGGACGCACCGGCCTTCTCGGACCGGTTACAGAATAGTGGGATGGTCGTCCTGTGGCAAGAGCCCTCAGTTTCGCAAACAATCGTCGGCCCAGGCGCGAAGATCATGGGCGGCCAGGTAGGCGCGCATGCGATGCATGCGGGTATGGCGTTCGCCGGGCGGCATTTCCAAGGCGTCGCGGATCGCTTCGGCCACGCCTTCATGGTCATAGGGATTAATGACCAAGGCATCGCTCAACTCTTCCGCCGCGCCGGCCATGTGGCTCACGAGCAGCACACCCTGTTCTTCGACCTGACAAGCGACATATTCCTTGGCGACGAGGTTCATGCCGTCGTACACAGAGCTGACCAAGGCCAAGTCGGCCATCCGGTAGTAGGCAGCGAGCGTCTCGCGCCCGATCTGGCCTTCGCGGAATTCGATGGGCCGCCACCGCGTCGCCTGGGGGCTGCCTGCACCCGTGATCCGTCCGTAGCGCCGATTGATGTCGTCCACCGTGTCGCGGAGCTGTTCCCGATAGCGACGGTAGGTGTCCACGTCGCTCCTGGTTGGAATGGCGATCTGGATGAAAGTGAAGGCGCCGCGATAATGGGGGTTCTGCCGGAAGAAGGCGTCGATGGCCCAACAGCGCTTGAGCAGGCCCTTCGTATAGTCGAGCCGGTCGACGCCCAGGCCGATGCGGGTCTCGCGCCGGAACAGGTGCAGAGCACGCAAGGCGTCCATGGAGCGGGCGACGCGGGGCGACTGCGCAAGGTCGGAGAGTTCTGCGAAGTCCACGCTGATCGGTCTGGCGACCAGGCGGGTGACATGGTCCTTGTAGTCGATCGTGTCCTGGCCGATGATGAGGTCGGATGAGAGAAACTCTCGGGCGCATGAGACGAACCCACGCAGGTACTGGCTGGTTTGGAACATCAGCACGTCGGCGGCCAGGAGCGACTCGATCACTTCGCGCCGCTCCGGAAGAATGCGGAACACGTCGGGACCGGGCCAGGGCGTATGCCAGAACAGGGCGACGGGCTGCTCGGGCCGTGACGCCTTGATGAGGCCGGGCAGCAGGGCGAGGTGAAAGTCGTGTACCCAGACGAAACCGGAACGTTCCTGTACCTCGGCGAGCACGGCCTCTGCAAACCGGGCGTTCAGCGCCTGATAGGCGTGCCAGTAGGCCCTCCGATAGGCCAGGCGATCGAGCGTAACATGGCAGAGCGGCCACAGGACTTGAGTGGCGTACCCCTGGTAGCCACCCTTGATCTCATTGGGCTGGAGCCAGACCCGGCGAAGCCGATAACTCGGGTGGTCGGGCGGGACGGCCATGGCCATGTCGGCGTCCACAACGTCCTGGTCGGATTTGCCGCTGCCCCAGGCGATCCAGGTTCCGCCCAGACGCCGCATCATGGGATCGAGCGCCGACGTCAGGCCGCCGGCCGTTCGCTCCCACACGAGGTGATCCTTCACCGTTCGATGTTCATAGGGTTCGCGGTTGGAGACAACGATCAGGTATGGGAACGGAGGGCCTGGATGCGGCTGCAAGGCTTCGAGGGGAGTAGGGGACTCGTTCATAACCTCGACCATCAGAGTTCGTGGGTGAACGGGGCCGACCTTCTCTATCCACCATAGGAGTCTCGCGGAATGAAGTCAATGCCGGATCGGGGAGGATACTGTTTACGGCGTGGACGGTTGTCGATCGTGCGGACGAGGTTTTCGATGGCTTCCGGCCACCATGCGGAACTCGAACAGGCGGCATTCGATGGCGCCGTTGAAGAGTGGAACACGGCGCGAGGGTGCTAACCGTAGGAGACCGGGGAGTTTCAAGTCGGCGGTGAAGATCTGGACGGTCCAGCCGGCGAAGTGTCGCTTCAAGTGATCGCCGAATTGCGGGTAGAACCGGTGCAAGGTTTCTTGGTCGCCCATGCGGTGGCCGTAGGGAGGATTGGTGAGGAGCAGGCCGCTGTCGGCCGGGGGCAGCAGGTCGAGCACATCCCCGCAGCGAAGGGTCACGACGTCGCCGCAGCCTGCCATGGCAAGGTTGGTACGGATCGAAGCAAGAGCCTGTTCACTGCGATCGGCGGCATGGAGCAGGCCGATCGATGCAGGCCGCTCGCCCACCTTGGCGGCCTCGCGCATCTCCTGGAACTGCTGTGGATCGAAGCGACGAATCCGTTCGCAGGCAAAGCGTCGATCGATACCAGGCGCGATGCGTCGAGCCATCAGGGCCGCTTCGATGACGAACGTGCCGCTGCCGCACATGGGGTCGTACAGGGGCATCTCCGGCGTCCAGCGGGCCAGGCGCAAAATGCCGGCGGCCAGGTTCTCCCTGATGGGGGCCTCGCCGGTCGAGCGGCGCCAGCCCCGTTTAAACAGGGGGTCGCCGGAGGTGTCGAGATAGAGGCTGCAGGTGTCGCGGTCGAGGAAGGCGGCGATCAGATGGTCCGGGGCATGGGTGTCCACCGAAGGTCGTGTTCCACACGCGCGTTGGAAACGGTCACAGACCGCATCCTTCACCCGCAAGGTCACGAAGTCCAAGCTCCTGAGCGGACAGTGCTGCGCGCTCACCTTGACCTTGATGGTGGATTGCGGCGGAAACCAATCGTCCCACCGCACCGCCAGGGCCGCGTCGTAAATGTCCTGTTCGCAGCGATAGGGGGTCTCCGAGAGACGCAAGAGCACACGGCTTGCGATGCGACTGTGCAGGTTGACGCGGTAACAGAGCGCGGCCGTGCCTTGGAAATGGACCCCCCCGGTCGTCGCGTGGATGGCCGACGCATCCAACTCCGTCAGTTCCTCCGCCAGGACCGTTTCGAGTCCTCGCGGACAGGGTGTAAAAAGATCGTAATTTGTGCTATCCATGCGTTCAGCCGTGCTGATCGGGGGCCGTTATGAAATTCTGCAGCGAATGTGGAGCGGGGTTATCCAAGAAAATCCCGCCCGGTGACAATCTGCCGCGGTTCGTGTGTGAGACCTGCCAGGCCATCCACTACCAGAATCCGAAGATCGTCGCGGGCTGCATCCCGGAATGGGAAGACAAGATCCTGCTCTGTCGCCGCGCCATCGAACCGCGCACCGGACATTGGACGTTTCCCGCCGGTTTCATGGAAATCGGGGAGAGCACCGAGCAGGCCGCCATCCGCGAAACCTTCGAAGAGGCTCATGCCGACGTGGAGATCACCTCGCTCTATGCCGTGCTGAGCCTGCCCAGAATCAGCCAGGTCCATATGGTCTTCCGCGGCAGCATGCTGAGGCCGGAATTCAAGGCCGGCACCGAGAGCCTTGAGGTGCAGTTGTTTGCACTCAAGGACATTCCCTGGGACGATCTGGCCTTCCCCGTGATTCATGAAGCCCTCGAACGTTACGTCGCCGATGTGGCCCGTGGCACCTTCTCCATGCATTTGGGCAGCGTCTTCCCCAGGATGAAGTCCTAAACGGGCCTGAAGCGTACAGCGTGAAGGGAAAACGTGATAGGCCCTGTCGCGGCGCAAGAACAAATCCGGCGGCTGTTTCCGCATCCCGGCTAGTTCCTGCCGGGCATGATGAGGCCCAGGTCGTTCGCCGGCGGGTGCACGAAAGAAAATCCTCCGCCTTCCCGGTAATCCACCGTCAAGCCGTTCGTGCGGGAGACGCTCCGCCGTTCCACGGCCACCGTTAAGCCGCCCACCTCCTGCACCTCATCCTGTTCCTGCGCGGCCGACTCCAGAGTGATGGACAGGGACAGGCGCGTGTCGTCCACGTCGCGCAACGTGATCCGCACGACCGGGTCTTGAGGATGTTCCTCCACCAGCTGACGCAACCGTTCAATGGCGGCCCAGGTGAGATTCAGCATGGGCGGGCCTGCGCGGGCTTGGGCGGCGCGTGGTGGATGTAGTGAATGTCGACCAGGCAGTCGGCTCGGTCGATGGAGTAAAAGATGCGCCAGTCGCCGACCGCATATTTATGGATGCCCGGCAGGTCTGCGGCGACCGGCTCGTGGCGCAGGTTGTCCACGTTAGAGGCAAGCCATTTCGTCTTGTCAAAGAGCCGTTGCGCTATAACGGGATCGGCGGCGCTCAGATCGGAGACCACTCCCGGGCGGAAGGCGAGGCGAAACCAGGGCATGGGTCACCAGCGCAGGCCGAGCTTCTCGGCCACCTCGTCACCCGTGATGCGCTCGGTCGAAGCCAGCGACTGTTTGAGCCGTTCACGGACCGATTCACCCAGCGGCGCGCCCAGATCAGGATCGCCGAGCAGGGTGCGCAGCCGATCGTCGACGATGCCTTCGACCAACTGTTTCAATTCAGCCGGACTGAGATTGGAGATTGTGGTGGGGTCTGTCATGGGTTCCTCGCAAATAAGGGGCAGAGCATACGGCGCTCAGGCATTCAATGCAAGCGCGGTGGCGAGATTTTTCTCTCCTCTACCCTTAAGGTGATGACCTCGGTATAATGCCCCTACGGAAAGGGGGGCTGTTGGTGCGACGTCCCGTTCGGTCACCGTTGAGGGATCGCAGATAGGTATGACGCCGCTGCTGGTCCGGTTTGCCCCCCGAAGCCTCTGGCATTTCATCTGGGGCTCGGTCCTGCTCTCCTGCCTCCTGAGTCTCCTCCTCAGTTATCTCATTCACGATCGAATCACCTGGGACTATCCCCTCACGGCTTTTGTGATCTCGCTTGCCGTCTCCACGTTGGTCGTCTCGCTCATTGCCCGTCTACGCGATCTCGAACGGGCGCTGGCGGAGTCGTCGCACGGACAAGCTGCGGCAATCTCGGACAAGGACAAAGCCGAAGCGGCGCTACACCGGAGCGAAGCCCGTTTTCGCGGGTTCATGGACCAGGGGCCGACGGTCGCTTGGATGAAGGACGAGATAGGCCGGCATGTGTATATCAACGGCGTGTTCGCTCGCCGGTTTGCGCTGGACCCCGAGCAGAGTCGCGGAAAGACGGACGCCGAGTTGTTCCCGCCCGACGTCGCGACGCAGTTGCGGGATCACGACCGGTTGGTGTTGTCGGAAGGTCGGTCCCGAGAGTTTATGGAGGTGGTGCCGGGCCTGGACGGCAGGATGCAGCACTGGTGGTCCTGGAAGTTTCCTTTTGTGGATGATGAGGGGAATCAGTACGTCGGCGGAGTCGCGATCGATGTCACGGAACGCCGGCGTATCGAGGCGGCGTTGCAGGCCAGCGAGGAGCGCCTCCGGTTAGCGCTGGACGCCGCGCAACTCGGTATCTGGGATTGGAATATCCAGACCAATGAGGTGCAGTGGGCCGGCAACGTCCATACCATCTTCGGTGTGACTCCTGAAACCTTTGCCGGCACGTATGAGGCCTACCTGCAGTTAGTGCATCCTCAGGACTTGGATCGGCTGTTGGCGGCCATCAACCGCTCCATCCAAGGCCAGGATGACTATCGCATCGAGCACCGGATCCTCTGGCCGGACGGAACCCTCCGGTGGGTGGCTTGCCGGGGCGATGTGTTGCGGGACGATGCCGGCCGGCCGCTTCGCATGCTGGGGACCGTGGCGGATGTGACGGCCCGCAAGGAAACGGAGATGCGGTTGGCGGAACGCGAAGCCCATCTACGAGCGATTCTCGACCATAGCCCCGCGCTGATTTTTCTCAAGGATCCGGCAGGACGGTATCTCGACGTCAATCGCCAGTTCGAGCAGACCTTTCACCTCACGAAGGACCATGTCATCGGCCGCACCGATGCCGAACTGTTTGCTCCCGCGCAGGCGGCGGCTTTCCAAGTCAATGATCGCCTGGTGTTGGACGTGAAACGTCCGCTGCGGTTCGAAGAGGTCGTTGCGCATCCGGACGGTGTACGCACCAGCATCGTGCTCAAGTTCCCGCTCCTGACTCCCGATCGGGTGCCCTATGCCATCGGCGGCATCGCCACGGACATCACCGAACGAAAACGCGCCGAGCAGGCGTTGGCCGTGGCGCGCGACCAGGCGATGGAGGCGGCCCGGATCAAAACGGAGTTTCTCGCGACGATGAGTCACGAGATCAGGACCCCGTTGAACGGCGTACTCGGGATGACGGAGCTGCTGCTCGAAACCAGCCTCACGGACGAGCAGCGGGACTTTGTCGGTACGGCCCGTTCCTGCGGGCGACATCTGCTGGCGCTCATCGAAGACATCCTCGACTATTCCACGATCGAAGCCGGGCGCGTGGTGTTGGAATCGCGCGATGTCGATGTCCGGTCGCTGGCGGAAGGCGTGTTGGATCAACTGGCCGAGGGGCTGGGGCCTAAGAGGTTGAAGTTGCTGTGGCAGGTCGATTCCTCAGTGCCGCCGCTCCTCCGAGGGGATCCGGATCGACTGCGGCAGGTGCTGGAAAATCTGTTGAACAATGCGGTGAAATTCACCGCCGAGGGGCAGGTCGGCCTGTATCTGGCCGTCGTGCACGAGACGGAACATGCCGTGCTCCTGCGCGGAGAGGTGACGGATACGGGAATCGGCATCGGTCCGCTCGGTCGTCAGAAACTCTTTCAGCCCTTCAGTCAGGTGGATGGGTCGAGCAGCAGGAACTATTATGGAGGAACCGGATTGGGCCTGGCAATCTGCAAACGGCTCGTCACATTGATGCAGGGAGACATCGGGGTGGAGAGCGACGATCGAGGCAGCCGATTCTGGTTTACCGTGCGACTCGCCAAGCCTTCTTCCTCGACCTGAGCCGATGGAAGTCGGTTTCCATGCAAGGTATAACGACCAGACAGGAGGCTCGCATGGGACGATTGAACGGGAAGGTTGCTGTGGTGACCGGGAGCAGCAGCGGCATCGGCAAGGCCATTGCGCTCCGGTTCGCTGAAGAGGGAGCGACGGTGGTGGTGGCGGCTCGGCGGCTAACGAGGTGCCAAGAAACCGTGACGCAGATTCAGGAGGCGGGGGGAATCGCCCTGGCAATTCAAACTGATATTGCGGATGAGGGGCAGGTCGGGCATCTCTTCAGCGAGACCGTGCGGCGGTATCAGCGGCTGGACATCTTGGTGAACAACGCTGGCATCTTCGGCGGCCGTCGACTGGCCGAAACCAGCACCGAGGCTTTCGACGACGTGATGAAGACCAACGTACGCGGGACCTTTTTCTGCTGCCGCGCCGCCTTCGTGCAGATGAAGCAGCAGGGAGGCGGTCTGATCCTCAACATGTCGAGTGTGGCCGGCGTCCAGGCGTGGACCGGCACCGGGACCTACAGCGCCTCGAAACATGCCGTGATGGCCTTGACCAAGTCCTTGGCTGACGAGGGGCGGGCGTTCGGTATCAAGGTCAGCGCGATTTGCCCCGCCGGGGTGGCCGATGAACTGGTGGACGCTCCGGCTTCAGAACGGGCGCGAAGCGAAAAGATCGATCCCTTCGATATCGCAGAAACGGCTCTCTACCTCGCTTGCCTGGGGCCGCAGGCTACGGTTCAACAGGTGATCGTGGACCGAATCGGCGCCGACTGGTGATGCGGTTATACGACCTTGGCGATGGAGTGCAGGGGCTTCGGCGTGTGGTGCAGCAGCGGGGGGCCGAGCGGTAGGATGGCCTTGCCGATGAAGGCCTGGGTGAGGCTGCCGACTGCATGGTAAAAGGCCATCAAGCCGACGACGATATGGCCCCACCCCGGGAGGAGTTCACTGATGAAGTCCAGTCGCGCAAAGGTCGTGGTCAGAAACGTCAAGGTGATGACGACGTGGAGGGCGCTTAAGGTCAAGTTCCGGTAGGCCGTCAGGAAAATCATGACGCCGGAGAAGACGGCGTAGACCAGGTTGATCGGTGCGTACAGTACTGCGTCGAATTGAAAGGTCGTACTGGCGCTCACCAGCTTGACGGTGCAGAGGGTGACCCAGAGGAACCCATACATCGTCAACGCCGTACCGCCCAATTGCTCGTTGTAGCGGATGTCGGTAATACCGGCCAGGAGTTGCACCACCCCGCCGAAGATAAGGGCGATGACCAGAGCCCCCACCATGTTCTTGTGTGAAATCCAGCCGAGCTGTGCGACGCCCAGCGTCAAGGCTCCCACGGCCAAGCCGAAAAGGCCGATCGCCAATACATCAATCTGTCGACTCTGATTGTCAGGGGTCATATTTCCCTCTGTGAGGTGTGATTCTAGCCATGCCGGTCTCCGGTCGGTGGATGTGCCGGGGGCGGAGCGGGCGACAGCATGCAAAAGTCGCGAGAAAAAGGCAAGAGGGGCTTCTAGGCGCGGCGGTTGACGAAGGCCAGGAGACGTTGCCTTTGCGGCGGTTGGATGGAGAGAAAGTGCAAGCCGCATTCCGAACCTTTGGCCCAGCGCACAGCCGCAAGGTCCACAATGATCGGCAGTTCCGTCGCGCTCAACTCCAGGCGGAGCGAGAGATAGGTGTTGATAGGGGGTGGGTTGGGACAGTCCATACGGCAACCCTCCGCAGACAGATCCAACAGCCGTGCCTCGCCGCTGGCGGTGGAGGTCGGTGACAGGGAGACACGGTAGTGAACCTTCATGCGTGTGACGGGTCGGCGGCCCTGCAGGGATAATATTTTCAAGGCCCCGGCCTTTCTTCCAGAGACATAACACATCGCCGTGACGACTGCGACTAGGATAACGTCTCGGACCATTTGGTATTGGGAGGTTTACTAGGTCATCAGGCTTGACTACGGTCTTCGGCGGGCGTCAAGCTACTTGATGACCCGGAGGCCGTGAGGGGTCCGGGCTGCGATTTCCGCATGACGTCGGCTCACGGCACTCTCGGGGCCTGTCCCGAAAGGGCTGATGTTTCACCGTCACGAAGGAGGTTGCACCATGAGAGCCTTATTTGTCATAGGTCTGGCCTTGTCGACGGGGTTATTCGTTACCGCAACGACCTGGGGCAATCCAGCCATGTTGCCGCAGCATCCAGGTTATCCGATGGGCAAGGCCACGGATCCGGTGAACGGCCAGATGCTTGCCAACGATCCGGGCCGTTCCAATGCGGTCGGAGAGTCCGCGCTCAATCAGGCGGCGGCATTCGATGATCGGCATACCTCGCAACGGCTGCCGATCAACGACCACGATCAGCGTCTGTTGGAGAAACCGGGAGCCGGGTTACTACCGAAAGTGCAAGGCCCCAACATCGTGATCGATCCGCCGGTGAAGGAGGCCACCAAGGTCCAGGCTTCGCCGAAATAGGGAGAAACCAAGTCGGATGTGACGACCGACGCGCAGGGCAGGGCGATGCACCGTGATGCAGGGCCCTGCTCGGCCGCCCTCCATAAGGTTTGATTTTCCGCATTCCCGCCTTCTAGAATGCCGCCACTACATCACGACCGGTTATGCCCACGAAATCCCGCACCACGAAATCGCCCCGCCGTACGACCAAATCGACTCCGTCCTCCGTGCCGCTGGCGCGGGGCGTAAAACAGCGGTTTCAACGCCGTCTGCTGACTTGGTACAAGGAGCATGGGCGAGACCTTCCGTGGCGCAAGACCTCCGATCCCTATCACATCCTCGTGTCCGAAGTGATGCTGCAGCAGACCCAAGTCGATCGGGTCATTCCGAAATACCATGAGTTTCTTGCACGGTATCCGACCTTCGCAGAGTTAGCCGGTGCTCCCGTCGCGGAAGTGAAGCAGACTTGGTATCCGTTGGGGTACAACATACGGCCCGAGCGGTTGCATAGCATCGCTCGGGAAACGGTGGTCCGATACGGCGGGCAGCTGCCGAGCGATCCCGATGAGTTGTTGTCTTTCAAAGGCATCGGACGCTATACGGCCGGCGCGATCCGATCCTTCGCGTTCAACGAAGATGCTCCGATCCTCGATACGAATGTCATCCGTGTGTTACACCGCGTCTTTATCGCGGAGGGTGATCCCAAGGCGAACAAGGCGACTTTGTGGAATCTCTCCGAAGCCTTGATTCCGCGCGGCAAGGGTTATGATTTCAACCAGGCGATCATGGATTTCGGGGCGACGGTTTGCACGGCCCGCGATCCCTATTGTCTGCTCTGTCCCATGAAGACGTTCTGCAAAACCTATCCTTTCAACGGTGGAAAGTAGCGGCGATGCTGTCCGGCGGGCGCTTGGGCGGGAGAAGTCAGCAATCAGACGGGAGTCACTATGCCGGAAACCATCGAGGTTGCGGCCGGATTGATCCTGCAGGGGGGGCGGTACCTTATCACGCGCCGCAAACCGGAAGTGCATCTGGGCGGGCTCTGGGAGTTTCCGGGGGGCAAACGCGAGGCAGGAGAGTCCCTGGCGGCTTGTTTAGCGCGGGAATTGTGGGAGGAATTGCACGTGCGCATTGCCCCTCCGATTCCCTTCCGGGTGGTGCGACATGAATATCCCGAGAAAACGGTGGAACTGCATTTTTTCCGCTGCCGCATCGAGGCAGGCGAGGCGACGGCGGTGGACTGTGCGGAGCTTCGATGGGTCGCTCCTCATGAAATGGCCTCGTTCGAGTTTCCTGCAGCCGACCAAGCCGTTATCGAGGCGCTTCAGCAGGAGGCTTCGTAGGTTACCGTGAAGGTCGTGTTGGATATCGAAACGGTCCAGGCTCCTCGCGAAGAATGGGCAAGGTTGGCCGGTCGCGATCTGGTCTCGGGAGCGGCGGCGTTCGACGAAACCGACGGTGATCTGTTCGCGGTCGGCGAGGCCGAGCACCAGCGGCGGCTCGACGATGAACTCTACGAAAAGTCATCGTTCGACGGGACCTTCAGCCGGATCGTCTGCATCGGGCTCTTGGAATTTTCCGACACCCTCGATCCCCGCGGCGCGACTTCCTGGTATGGAGGTAATGAGCGGGAACTGTTGCGTGCCTTCTGGACCCATGTGGGGCAAATCAGGCCCTCCCTGTTCATCACCCACAACGGGCTCAACTTTGACCTGCCCTTCATCAAGAAGCGATCCATCATCCATCAGATCAAGCCGACGATGGAGATCAATTTGGCCAAGTTTCGGGCCGAACCGGTCTATGACACCATGGCGATCTGGAGCAATTGGGACAATCGCGGCTGGGTCAAGCTGGATGTCCTAGCCAGGGCGTTACAGGTGGAGACCAAGTCGGGGAGTGGATCTCAAGTGGCACAGATGTGGGCGGAGGGGCAGGGGCGGGAAATCGCGCTTTATTGTTTGCAGGATACCTACGTGACCTATGGCTGCTATTGTCGCATGAACTTCCGGCAACCCATCTCACGGGAGGTGGTGCTCTTGAAGCCGGATTTGATCGACGTGGGCTGAGAGGCGTTCTCGCGGATTGTCAGCGGACGGTAATTTCTGCGGTGCGGCGCTTCTCTGGCTTGGGCGGTAGTGATTTCGTCTTCACAGTCCGAAGTTCTCGATCCTTCATCTCGAGCTGCACGCGCATCGACTCCAAATCCTTCCGCAGCGCATCGATCTTGGCATCCTTTCGGGCCATGGCCTGTTTGACTTCCTGTACCTCCTGCAAGGCCTCGTTCAGCCGCTCCGCCTGATCGGCGGGTGCCGGCATGTTCGGCTGCCGGATGGTCGATTGCGACACCGGCAGGACGGCCTTCGCCTGCTGCATTTCGGAGTCGACCTGAATCATGGTGCCCTTCACGGCCGCCGGCGCGCCCTGTGCCAGCGAAGGTTGAACCGCAGCGACCATGGCCGATGACTTATCCTGATTCGAGGCAAAGAGTGTGTAATCGATAGCCAGGGACTTGAGGTGACTGTGGCCCTGCGCGATGGAGGGGAGGGTCTGCTCCACGCGTCCGGCTGATTCCGGGTTCATAGTCACAATGCGCGCCGGTCGCCCCTCACGAAACCACGAGGACTCGATTTTCTCCAGTGAGCCGTCGTGCTCGGTAATGGTGAGAAACAACCGGTCGTCTTTGACATAAAGGGTGCCCGCGGTGGGTGCAGAGCCTGACCCTGCCGATGAGGAGACACGGAACGTGACCACATATTCAGGTTGCGCTTGGGTGAGCGCCTCGGCCAGCAGGGGAGCAAGGTATCGGACGTCCTCATCGCTGAATACGTTCATCGGCTTGCCGCCATCCACGGGCAGTTTGGAAACATCAGTGAGTGTTTCGGCAATCACGACACCACGCAGCAATCCTTCGAGGGTGGCGATATCGATGGTACTGGGGTGTGTGGCTTCAAATTCCCAATCGGCGACTTCCTCCAACCGCACGGAACCCTGTGATTGTGCGGTGGCATGCTGGTGCAGGAGGGACGATGTGGAACAGCCCGTAGCCGCGACTCCGGCAAGGGTCATCAATGAAAGCCCGACAGTCATGCTCTGTGTCAAAGAAACGAAAGAGCCGCGGTTCCGCATAGCATATTCCTTCTCTGGACTGTTCGATGCTGGACGGAGGAGGCGCAGGCGCGGGGACGGATAGGCGATCTTTACCAGATGCCCAAGCCCATCATGACCACTCCCAAGGCCATCCAGCCGAAGACGCCTACGGCGATGATGGTTTCGAGGCTGATGCCACGTTGAGCTTCTTCCGTGCGGATTTGCGATTTGTCCTTATTCATGATGGAAGGTCCTCTGGGCCTGCGGTCGGTACGCGATGGGTCGCTCTAGTTGCCAGATGGGACCTAGCAAGGGCTATGCCCTGTTGTTTTCTTGTTTGATACCAATGTGCAGCTCTTGGTACGACTGGTCGGTGCAGTGGGCTGGGGGAACGTCCCTGGGGTACCGGCGCTGGACTCCATGCCCTAAGCTATTGAAGTTCCAATGTACGGCTGTGAGTCGGCTTCCTCAAAGGCCATGAGATTGAGTGACCCACAATGATGCAGCGACTCATGAGGCGACTGCAGTGATTACGGAATGGGCCGTCAGTCTGACAGAAGTCATGTCTAAAAATTGGCAATCGTTGTTCAAGTGTGGGCAAGGGGGCGAACGAGGCGCCCCATCAAGGCGGCGGCATTGGCCTCGTGGATCGTGATGGGCTGAATGCTACCCACGGTAGCCGGCGCATCGTCCTTATTCCAGATGACCGTAATATTCGTATCGGTCCGACCCATCCATTGATCGGAAGACCGCTTGGAGTCGTTCTCGACCATGACCGGCAGCGTCTGCCCAATCAGGCCCCTGTTGTAACGGGCCGTGATCGGACGTTGCAGGTCCACCAGACGGCTGACGCGTTCACCTTTCACCTCTTCGGGAATGTCATCCGGATATTTCCGAGCGGCGATCGTGTTTTTGCGCTCGGAGTATTTGAACACGTAGGCGGACTGATAGGTGACTTCCTCGACGACTCGATAGGTGTCGAGAAACTCCTCTTCCGTTTCGGAGCAGAACCCACAAATGATGTCGGTGGTCAGGGCGATCCCAGGATGTCGCCGACGGATGAGCCTGACCAGGTCGAGGTACTCCCGGCGGGTATAGGTACGGTTCATGAGATCCAAGATGCGATCGTTTCCGGACTGCAACGGCAAGTGGATGTGTTTGCAGATGTTCGGGTGGCCGGCCACGGCATCCAGCAGGGCGGGCGGAAAATCCTTGGGATGTGGAGACGTAAACCGCACGCGTTGCACGCCCGACACCTCCGCCACCGCGAGGATGAGGCGCGCAAAGTCCCAATCTTCGAAGCGGTATGAGTTGACGTTTTGCCCCAGCAAGGTGATCTGAGAATGGCCGCTTGCCACCGCAGCCTCCACCTCACGCAGCAGTCCCTGCGGATCACGTGACCGTTCGCGCCCTCGCGTGTAGGGGACGACGCAGAAGCTACAAAAGTTATCGCAGCCGCGCATGATGGCGATCCACGCGTTCATCCCTCCGTCACGTTCCGGCAGGACGTCGTCGTAGGTCTCGTACTCAGACAGGTCGACGGCCAGGCCTCGTTGGGCGTGTCCCTGCTCCTCGCTCTCCAGGGCCTTGGCCAGCAGCACGGGGAGTTGACGGTATCCATCCGGACCAACGAGCACATCGACGAGCGGTTGCCGCTCCGTCAACTCTTCCTTGAGGTTCTGCGCCATGCATCCGAGCACGCCGACCACCAGAGGGCGTTGTTCCTTGACGGTCTTGAGCTCCGAGAGATGGCCGAACACCTTATTGTGGGCATTCTCGCGGATGGCGCAGGTGTTCATCAGCATGACGTCGGCTCGTTCTCGGTCTTCGGTGAACTCGAATCCCGCCTTGCGCAGCAGGGATCGCACGAGTTCCGAGTCATACTCGTTCATTTGGCAGCCGAAGGTTTCGATGTGGACTTTATGGGCTTTCATAGGAGTGTCCGTAAAGAAGTCGAAAAACCGGGATCGGCGAGGCGCCCGTAGGCCAGGCCATCCGTGACGCCGGTGATCGTCACATCATGGATGGAGCCTGCTTCGACGAGTCGTGCTGGAACGGCCACTTTCATGAAGTGGCCGCTGGTGCCGGTTCGAAAACCGGCCCGCTCTCCTTGTTCGAACAGGATCGGCAAGGTTTGGCCAAGATAACGTTGGTAGAACTCTACGGTCTTCGCGCGCGAGAGTTCCGCCAGAGCTCTGCTGCGCCGTCGTATCAGGCCGGGAGGAGTCGGGCAGTCGAGGCGGGCCGCCGCTGTGCCGGGCCGCGCGGAATAGCTGAACACATGAAAGTAAGAAAAGGGAAGGCTCGCCACGACTTGCACCGTTCTGGCGAAGGAATCTTCGTCCTCACCGGGAAACCCCACCATCAGGTCCGTTCCGAGCCCGAGATCCGGCATGAGCGCACGAGCATGGTCGACTAAGCGCCTGTATTCTTCGACGTTATAGCGGCGGTTCATCGCCTGCAAAATCGTATCGTCTCCACTTTGGAGCGGAAGGTGCAGATACCGACAGACCTTTGGTGATCCCGCCATGTACTCCAGCAAGTCGAGGGGAACGGTCGTGGGTTCGATGGAAGAAATTCTGATCCGTTCGACGCCTGGCACGCGGTCGAGCGCGCGCAACAGGTCCACCAGCGTCGCGCCCTGGTGGTGGTAGCGGCCGATATTGACGCCGGTAAGCACCAACTCCCGATAGCCGTGGGCGGCCAGTTCCCGTGCTTCACGCAACACGTCTTCCAGGACCCGGCTGCGTTCACGCCCCCGCGCGAAGGGAATGAGGCAGAAGCTGCACATGAAGTCGCACCCGTCTTGGACCTTCAGCAGGGCGCGCGTGGAATCGGAGTAGGCCGTTCCCGGCAGGACGAAGTCTTCGCGGTCGATCGTGCGGCTATGCCGAAGTTCCGCAGCCGGCTGTTTCCGCAATTCGGTCGGTGCCGGCAGATAGTCCGGCAGGTTCATCTTGAACTGCGTGCCGACGATCAAGTCGATACCCGAGACGCTCTGGAGCCGGGAGGCGCCCGTTTGTGCATAGCAGCCGGTGACGGCGACGAAGGCGTGCGGTGAATGACGCAATGTCTTGCGCACCGCGTACCGACAATCCTTTTCGGCGTTTTCCGTGACGGAGCAGGTATTGAGCACAAGGAGATCGGTCTCCTCGCCGTATTCTACGAGCCGGTACCCTTGGCGTTGTAGGCTGTCCGCCAACATCGAGGTTTCCGATTGGCTGAGCCGGCAACCAAGAGTGTGGAACGAGGCGCGCGGTTGGTGCGACGAAAGCATGGGCGGGATTATAAGTGGGAGATTGAGCCATCGGCAAGCCGAGTGCGGGAGGAAAACTCACCGTGCGGCTTGAACAGGTCTCAGGCGGGTGGTAGCATGACCGCAATCGCTTGGGCCCGGGTGTGCGTCGCGCGAGCGAATCATGATGAACCATCGCACCATCACTGCCGTCCTGCTCCTCGCACTGCTGCTCCTCCCGTGGACTGCGGGGTGGCCCAAAGAAAATCTTCCGGTCGAGCCAGACGTCAACAGTCGCGTGGATGAGCTGTATGACCATGAGACCCGTCTGTTCATCATGCTCTATTCCCTCAAAGGCGACGGAAAGGTGGACTACATAACCGGACGATTGGTGCAGGACTATTCACGCAGCAACTATGGGAATCCCGTCTACTACACGGAGCAGTACCCACTCTTCTATTGGTGGAACCACACGATGTGGAATGATCCCGACCAAGACGGGGTGAACGGCAACGAGCGCGTCTACCAGGAAGACGTCGAGTTCGACATCGCCCGCTACAAGCCCTGCCTCTTCAACGGACAGCCCTGCTGAGACCTGTCTCGCTTGTGCTCCGGCCTCTTGCCGATACGTCCCCGGCCGCCGTTACTCGAATACCAGGATCGGACTGGAAGCCTGGTGCAACACCGCATGGGACACGCTGCCCAGAACCATGCGGGTGATACCGCGTCTCCCACGCGAGCCCACCATGATCAAGTCCGTCCCGGCCTTCTCCGCCTCGTGCACGATCGTAGCCGCAGGGCTTCCCAGGAGACTCGCGCTGTGGGTGTGATGTCCGAGCGCACGAACCTTGGTCGCCACATCCTCGACGAAGTCACGCGCATGTCGGAGGGTTTGGGCCTCGAGTTGCTCAGCTGCGGCGTGGTCCACGGGCCAGGGCGGCCGGGTCGGTGGGAGGACGGTCAAGAGGAGGATCTCGACCGGTTTGTGAAAGGGCTGCTTCTCCAGAAACCGGATCGCCGCGTCGGCATCATACTGGCCCTGGATCGGCAGCAGGATTTTGTCCAACGCCCGGAGCGGCTCCTTCACCAAGAGCTTGGCGCAGGGAGCATAACTGAGCACCCGGTGGGCGACACTTCCGAACAACCGCTCAGAGACCGGGCCCAACCCTCTGGCGCCCATGGCGACCAGATCGGCATGGCCGGATTCGGCCATGCTCACGATGATGTCGGCGGGCGAGCCCACTTCCAGCCGCTTCGTGACCGGTCCGCTGTGCGGCGGCAAGAGAGAATGGACGCGGGTCAGGAGCTGCTCGCCATCCTCCTTCATGCTCTCTTCCAACTGGCGGTAGAGGTCCTGTGCGACATCGGACATCATCATCGGGTAGGAGGGCCGAGGCGGGTCGACGACGTGCAGAATCGTCAACTCGTCGGCGCGCCGTAGGTACTTCAAGGCCCGGACGGCTTCATAAGAATGGTCGGAGCCGTCGACGGCAAGAACCAGCTTCATGGTATGGACTCCTTTCGCTCTGTGCGGCTTGCTGTGGGTGAGTCGGCGGCCAAGTGCCGTGTAAACCAACGGAGGGCCTCCTCCGCGACCTGTTCGAGGGTTCCCGGCTCTTCGAACAGGTGCGTGGCGCCGGAAATGATCATGAGTTGCTTGGGGCAGCGTAATCGAACGAGGGCCTCCTGATTCATTCCGATCACCGGCTCGTCATCACCGCCCACCAGGAGCAGCGTCGGCGCCGTGACCCGGCTGAGGTAGGGGCCGGCAAGGTCCGGCCGACCGCCGCGCGAGACGATGGCGCCCACCAGATGCGGCTCGCGCGCGGCAGCTTGAAGGGCGGCCCCGGCGCCGGTGCTCGCACCGAAGTATCCGAGAGGGAGTCCCGCGGTACGGTTCTGTTTCCCCAGCCAGGCCGCTGCGAGGAGCAGCCGGTCGGCAAGCAGATCGATATCGAATACCTTGCGGCGATCGTCCGCCTCATCCGGCTCCAAGAGATCCAAAAGAAGCGTGGAAAAGCCTCCTCGCTGCAGGTGGCGAGCGACGAACTGGTTGCGGGGACTCAATCGTCCGCTGCCGCTGCCATGGGCAAAGGCGACCACGCCCTTGGCCCGGTCGGCCAATCCCAGTAATCCATCCAGCGAGATATCCTTTCCGGCAATTGTCACCTGCTGCGTGTGTGCGTCCATGCTCCGTGGTCCTCTCGTGCCTCGTCGGCCTCCCTACCAGTGCAAAATGGTCGAGGCGATGCCGAGATAAATGGCGACGCTCAGAATGTCCTGCAACACGGTTGCCACGGGTCCGCTGGCCAACGCGGGGTCCGCCCCCAATCGCGCGAGCGCCATCGGGAGCAGGCTGGCTACGATGGTGGCGACGACGGCCGTGACTCCGAGGGTGACGGCGACCACCAGGGCGATAGAACCGCGCCCGTCGAACCATAGGAACGTCACCCCCGCCAGGGCTCCGATGGCGCCGCCCAAGAGGAGCCCGACCAGCCCCTCTCGTAGCAGTTGTGGTGTGAGGTCGACGTGACCGTAAGCCAAGGCCCGCACCAGGAGGGTTTCCGTCTGGGTTCCCACCGCATCTGCCATGTAGACGACGAGGGGTAGAAAGAACGCCAGGGCGATTTCCTGTCGCAAGGCCTCCTCAAAGGCTGCAGCGACTCCGCCGGCCAGCATGCCGCCCGCAAGGCCGACGACCAACCAGGGGATCCTGGCTCGGAACGCGGCTGCCGCGCTCGGAGGCGCCGTCGGGGCTGGATACTTGGCACCGAGGCCTCCCATCCGCAACAGGTCGTCCACATGTTCGTCGTGCAGCTGTGCCAGCAAGCGTCCGATGGGGATGGCTCCCAGCAGCACCCCATCCGTATCGGTGACGGCCACATCGGCATCGTGGCGTTCGACTGCCAGCAACGCCACCACCTCGGCGTCTTCTCCCGCTCGGACTTCGATCGGTGGATCCCCCCGGAGAGATTCGAGGACCTGTTCGCCGGGCGCGATGAGCAGCCGCTCGATCGGCACCTGCCCCACGAGGTGGGCATGGGCATCGACAAGGTAGAGGTGCCCGACTTCCGACCACTCCGATCCTCGCAGGTTCGCGAGGGCCGCCGCCACGGTGTCTTCGGCACCGGCTCGTGGAACCAGAGCGGTCATCAAGTCGGCGGCAGTCGGCATAGGGGATTCATCGGAAACAGATATCCAGCAAGGCTCAATGGCACTCAGTTGGGCAGAAGAAGATCAGGTACAGAGCGACGGTCAATCCCACCACCACCGCTCCGAGCAAGAGCCACCTTGTCTGCGACATAGTTGAGTCCTTTCTTCTCAGGTCGAGCAAGAGCAGTGCCACCGAGGTCCGCAGACAGCACGAGCCACTTCGGCCAAATCTGTGGCGTTCCGCTACAGGACACATGCGGATGCTGTAGCAGGACACCCCCGATTGATGACGGTTGCAGAGGGCGCATGGGAGCCCAGTGCGATAAGTGCCGTCCTTCCTACGGCTGCCGGTCGTCGCGGCATCCGTTCGGATGGCACTAGCTTTGCTGAGCAATTGGTAGGCGGAATGGTGTAAAGAGGTCAGTCAGGGAGGGGTGATGGCGACGCGTCTCTTTTCCAAAATCCTCGTGCCGGTGGATTTTTCTTCCTGTTCCGAAGAGGCGTTCCGTCTGGCGCTCTCGCTTGCCAAACAGTTTCAGGCGGAAGTCTTGCTGTTGCACGTGATTGATACCAAGAGCTTGGATGCGCTGAATCGCCTGGGGTTGGCCGCTCCTTCCGAAGCCGCCAAACAGAAGAAACAACTTCATCACTACGCCCGCTTGAAGGCGAGAGAACTCTTGGCCTGGGAGGATGCGAAAGGCGTGACCGTGCGGCGGTTGTTGGCGGCCGGCAACCCCTTCGAAGAAATTGCCCGGACGGCCCGCGTAGAGGGGGTGGACTTGGTGGTGATGGGCAGTTATGGCGGGGCGGTCGGCGGAGTGGATAAGATTTTCTTCGGCACGACGGCGGAGAAGGTCGTGCGGACCGCGGGGTGCCCGGTCCTCACGGTTCCGCTGCCGGCCAAGCGGATGAAGGCTCGCGCGAGCAAAACCATTTGAAGGAGGAACCATGGGCGGAAGCAGGCTTTCGACAGGGCGATGGATGTCTGCGATCGGGTTCGTGTTGGCGCTCTGTTCGCAGGGCGGGGCGCAGGCCGAACAGCGGATCGAGGTCACGATCAAGGATTTTGCGTTTGTCACGAAACAGGTGCCCTTGCGCCTGGGGGTCCCCACCGTGATCGCCATCTCGAATAGGGATGAGGAGCGGCACGATTTTGGATCCGCCATGTTCGACGGTGTTCAAACCAGGGTCGAGTCGGGCGGCGTTCTCTCGTACGGGAGGGGTATCGGCGGCGTCTTCCTCGATGGCCGGAAGGAGGCGACCATCCGCTTCACGATGGAACGGCCCGGGCGGCATGAATTCCGTTGCTCTATTCATCCGAACATGAAGGGTGAGTTGCTGCTCTTGAACGTGGAGGCGGTTTGAACCATGGCACCGCTGATCACACGGATTCTCTTTGCCACCGACTTTTCCGCCTGTGCGGATCGGGCTCTGGATTATGCAGTGGCCCTGGCGGCGCAATGGCAGGCCGAGCTCACTGTCCTGACCGTCCTTGAGTTCTATCCGGGCATGGACCCGGACTACACGGTCAACAAGATGTATCTGGACCACCTCCGGGACGAGTCCGCGCGCAAGTTGGAGGGGACGACGGCGCGCGCTCGCGCAGGGGGGCGATCGGCCGCCACCCGCATCGAAGTCGGTATTCCAAGCCAGGTGGTTCAGACGGTCGCTACGGAGATCGGGGCCGACCTGTTGGTGGTGGGCACCCATGGCCGTACGGGGCTGGACCATGTCTTGATCGGCAGCACGGCCGAGCGGGTCGTGCGGATGGCACCCTGTCCCGTCCTGTCGGTCAAGGCCCCGAAGGGCGCTGCGGGCAGCGGCGCAGCGGGAGACCTCAAGCGGATCGTGGCGCCGGTCGACCTCTCCCGCTGTTCCTTGGACGCTCTCGAGTATGCCGCGCGGTTTGCGAAACACAGCGGCGCAGCCCTGACCCTCCTGCATGCCATGGAACCGGTGGCCTACGGACTGGACTTCAGTCTGAGCCATGCGAACGAATGGCGGCGGCAACGGGAGTATTTGGAGGAGCGGTTACAGGTACTGGCGAACTGCCTGGCGGCGCAGGGCGTGAGGGCCGCGTACGTGTTGAAGCCCGGTTTGCCAGCCGATTCTATCGCGTCCTATGTTACGCAGGAAGGATTCGATCTGATGATTATGGGGACGCATGGCCGGCGAGGGTTGTCGCACATTCTCGTGGGCAGCATCGCAGGAGCCATGTTGCGCCATGCCTCCTGTCCGGTGTTGACGGTTCGGCAGTTCACGGTCCCGACGGATTCGGAACGCATCGTGCCTCTTGGAGAAACGTAATCGTGGGATCCCTTGACCAAAGGAGCGAGCCATGAAGACCTCGGCGAAGAAGCAGTTGGCGACCGGCCCCGCCTCGATCGAGTTGCCGGACGGGATGTGGGAGCGGATTTCGCAGAAAGCTTACGAATTGTGGAGGGAGCGCGGATTCCGAGAGGGGTATGCCCTGCAGGACTGGCTGGACGCCGAGGCGATCGTCATGGAGGAAATCCATGAAGCTCGGGAGTGAGCGGACGATCGGACGGTCGGTGGAGGTGTCGAAGGAGCTGGATCAGCTCTTGAATCGGTTGGACCGATTGTCCATGGCGCCCGAGTTCGCCTTGCAGCGTCAGATCGCGCTTCGGCGGGCGCTGCAGGTCTATGTGGAAATGGGCGCGCAGTCGCCGCTTTCGCCGTTGCCCGAAGAAGTCGAATTGGCCGATCTCTTCCTCTACGCCGATTTCTATCCGGAGGACGGCCAGCTGACCTTGATCGAGCAGCTGCGCGACGTCATCACGGAACATATTCCTGAGGAACAACGGGCCTGGTTGGATCCGCTCAAACATTCCTATATGGATCTGATGGAGGTCTTGCCCCTTTCTCCCGGCGCGGCTCGCCGCGGGTTACGCTCGCTCGGAAACGGCCGGATCTACGAGGTCGAGGTGGGGCGCCTGGGGCCAGATCCGGAGGCAGGGTCATCTCTCTTCACCCGCCTGATCCGCGAGCCCGGTGATCCTGAGAGCCCCTTGGCGGTGGTGGCGGGGCCGTTGCTTATCCTGTCGCCGCAGGATGCGAAGGCGCTGTACGAGAGCGCCTGCGACGAACGCCGGGAAATGGAGGTGGTGGGCGGCGCCTTCGAACTCGGCGACTGGCCGGAATTCGCCAAACGTTTTGGGTATGTGCTGCTGCGGACGTTCGCGCGGATGCGGTTGGGGGCGCTCGTGGAGGCGGTCAGCGAGATTCGCTACAGGACTGCCGGAGGGACGCCCTGTTTTTATGTGGTTGCGCTGTACGAGCACCACGAATTCACTTGCCTGAGCAGCGGGATGGGGTTGTTGGACGGATGGCAGGAGGAGCCGCCGACGCTTCCGCCCGGTGCGCCGATGCCGAAGAAACTGCGTCGATGGGTGCTCACCGAAAAAGGAGCGGCGGATCAGGCAGTGGGGCGGGTGACCATCACGGGGACGCAGCTGTATGTCGAGTGTGACTCACGGGAACGATTGGATACGATCAAGCATGCCTTGGCAGCCGCTTTCGGATTTTCGCTCCATTTCAGGGGGGAGATCGAACAGCCGCCGCTTCGCCGTGTCACTCCGGCTGAATTGGCAGCCGATGAGCCCCTCACGGTGGTGGTGACAGCCGAGGAAGACCGCGCGCTGCTGAATACGTTTTTCGAGACCGCGTACCTGGAATGGGCCGACCGCGAATCGCCCGCGTTGGGAGGTGATGTGCCGCGCCATGCCGCGGCGAGCGCCGAGGGAAGGGTCCGCGTCGAAGCCTTGATCACTGAGATGGAGCAGACCGATCTGGGGCTGCTCCGTTCGGGCGTCTCGGCTTTCGACTACAACAAACTCCGTGCGCATGTCGGTCTCTGTTGAGAGGTCGGAAATGACTGAACCAAATATTCTCAAGGCCCTGCTCTCCCTGCAGGAGCGAGAGGGCGCGATTACTCCTGCAGCGATCGGCGGCATTGCGCATCAACTGGGGACGACGACGGCTCAGGTAGCGGGAGTCCTGTCCTATTACCCGGATCTCCGCGACGCGCCGCCCGGGCGTCACGTGATCCGCCTATGTATGGGGGAGTCCTGTTATGCCAACGGCTGCAGCCGGCTCTTGCGGTGGGTGCAGGATCGGCTGCGCGTGGATGCAGGCGAAACCACCGCCGGGGGGAAGTTCACGTTGGAGACTATGTCCTGCGCCGGCAATTGCGCGGTGGCCCCGACGGTGATCATCGATCGCGATCTCTACGGACGGGTGTTGCCGTCGCAGCTCGATGGCCTGTTGGACCGGTATCGGTGACGGAACATGGCGACGAGACTATACCTTTCGAATGACACGTCGGCGCGAGCCGCCGGGGCTGCCGCACTGGCCGATGCCTGGGCTGAGCGGCCCGACCTGCAGCTCATCCGCACCTCGTCCCGCGGTGCGTTCTTTCTGGAACCGATGGTGGAGCGCGACAGCGCAGCGGGACGAATCGCCTGGTTCAATGTGACCCAGGACGATTTGCCTCGCATCCTCGCCGGAACGGGCGGCACGCCGGTCGAGGCGATTCCCTTTCTCGCGCGCCAGACCCGCATCGCTTTTGCCGAATTCGGCGAGACGGAGCCCTTGGCATTGGATGAATACCAGGCGCGCGGCGGGCTTCAGGGGCTGCAACAGGCCCTGCACATGGGGCCGGACGCCATCATCGAGGAACTCAAACAGTCCCGGTTGCGTGGCCGCGGCGGCGCCGCCTTTCCGGTGTGGAATAAGTGGCTGGTCGCACGGCAAGCTGAAGCGGATGAAAAGTACGTGGTGGCGAATGCCGACGAGGGAGATGCCGGCACCTACTGTGATCGAATGATCTTGGAGGGGAATCCCTTCCGGCTGTTGGAAGGCATGCTGATTTGCGCCCGTGCGATCGGCGCGAGCCGCGGTTATGTCTATTGCCGCCAAGAATATCCCGCCGCCGCGGCGACCCTCCGCGCCGCCATCCTCAAGGCGGACGAAGCGGAGCTGCTGGAGCTGGACGGGGAGCCCTTTCCCATCGAGGTCGTCGAGGGGGCAGGGTCTTACGTCTGCGGCGAGGAGACCGCCCTGCTGGAATCGCTCGAAGGCAAACGAGGCGTGGTGCGGGCCAGGCCGCCCTATCCCGCTCAAGCCGGGCTCTATGGCCGTCCCACTATCGTGAGCAATGTGCTCACGTTCGCCATCCTCCCCTCGATCCTGGCGAGGGGAGGATCCTGGTATGCCTCATTGGGCACGGGGCGGTCGAGCGGCACCATGGTGTTGCAATTGGGCGGGCGGGTGAAGCAACCGGGTCTGGTGGAGGTACCCTTCGGCATGAGCCTGCGGCAGGTGCTGGATCAGTTCGGCGGCGGGATGGCGCCCGGGGCGCGGTTCAAGGCGGTGCAGGTCGGCGGACCGCTGGGAAGTCTGTTTCCCTCGTCCAAGTTGGATCTGCCGATCTGTTACGATGCCTTCGCCCAAGCCGGCGCCGTGCTGGGCCATGGCGGCATCGTCGTCTACGACCATGAGACCGATATGGTGGACCTGGCCCGGCACTTCATGGCCTTCACCGCCTACGAGTCCTGCGGCAAATGCACGCCCTGCCGAATCGGGTCGGTCCGCGGCCGCGAAATCCTCGAACGTATCCAGAGCGGCGGCGGCAGCCTGGACGACCTTGCGTTGTTGCACGACCTGGGCGAGACCATGAAGGTTGCCAGTCTCTGCGCCCTCGGCGGCAGGGCGCCCTATCCGGTGTTGACGGCCATCGAACATTTTCCGTCGGAGTTCCGGAGCAAGCTGAACGCGTAGAGCGGACCATGAAACTCACCATCAACCATCGGCTCGTGGTGGCCTCGCCGGGCGAGACGGTCTACAGCGCGGCCAAGAAGGCCGGGATCGCGATTCCCGGCCTGTGCGCGTCCGACCACTTGAACCCGTTCGGCTCCTGCCGGCTCTGTCTCTGTGAGGTGGAGGGACAGGCGGGGCTGCCGGCTTCCTGCACCACGCCCGTGCGCGAGGGCATGGTGGTGCACACGGAAAGCGAACGATTGACTCGGCTTCGCCGGAACATCCTCGAACTGTATCGCTCGGAACAGCCGGCCGGCGGAGAGCATCCCGAGGCATTGGAGCGCTTGGCCAAGGGGTTGGGGCTGGAGAAGGTACGGTATCGGCAGCCGGCGTTGCGCGCGCAGGTCGTCGACCACTCCAATCCGTTTTTCTCGTTCGACAATGCGATCTGTATCTCCTGCGCCCGCTGCGTGCGAGCCTGCGATGAAATCCAAGGCACCCATGCCCTGACGATGTTACATCGCGGATTCGAGGCCAGGCCGACGGCCGGGGCCGCCGCCTTGACCGGCCAGGCGGGAGGGTTTGCTTCGTCGAACTGCGTGTCCTGCGGAGCCTGCGTCAAGGAATGTCCCACCGGCGCCTTGGTGGAGAAGACGATCGTCACACAGGGGCCGCCGACAAAGGCCGTCCGCACTACCTGCGCCTATTGCGGCGTCGGCTGTGCGTTCGACGCAGGCGTGCGCAATGGGCGCGTGGTCAGCATGGTGCCCGCGGACGACGGCCCGTCGAACCAGGGGCATGCCTGCATGAAGGGTCGGTTCGGCTGGACCTACAACTATGCACAGGACCGGCTGGTCAGGCCGCTGCTGAGGCAGGGGAACCAGTGGGTGGAGATTTCCTGGTCGGATGCCTGCGATCGCATCGCCCAAGAATGGATGCGCATCAAGGAGCAGCATGGGACGGATGCGCTCGCGACCATTTCATCCAGCCGAGGCACGAACGAGGAGAACTATCTGTTCGGCAAGTTCATGCGTTGCGTGATCGGCAGCAACCACATCGACAATTGCGCCCGCGTCTGCCACAGCGCAACCGTCACCGGCATGATGGAGACACTCGGCGCCTCGGCGGCGACCAACAGCATCCAGGATGTGGAGGCGGCAAACCTGCTGCTGGTGGTGGGCGCGAATCCGACTGAGTCGCATCCCGTGGTCGGGGCGCGCATCAAACAGGCCATGCGGCGAGGGGTGCCGCTCATCGTGGTGGACCCCCGCCGGACCGAACTGGCCCGGTTGGCGGATCTGCATCTCCAATTACATCCCGGCACGAACGTCGCGCTGTTGAACGGTCTGGGCCACGTGATCGTCAAAGAGCATCTGGTAGACCAGGCCTTCGTCGGCGAACGGACCGAGGGGTTCGAGGAGTGGGTCAAGACGGTCGAGGCTTGCGAACCGGAGCGCACGGCCCAGATCACCGGCGTCCCGGCTCACCTGGTCGCCCAAGCGGCCCGCCTCTATGCGACGAGCGGGGCCTCGATGGCCCTGCACGGCCTCGGCATGACCGAACATCGATGGGGAAGCCACGGGGTCATGGCCTTGGTCAACTTGGCCTTGGCGACCGGCAATATCGGCAAGCCCGGGACGGGGATCAATCCCCTGCGCGGCCAGAACAATGTGCAAGGGGCCTCGGACGTCGGCTGCCTGCCGACCTACTTTGCCGGCTACCAATCGTTGAACGATCCAACCTTGGCGGCGGCCCACCTGGCGGTGACCGGACGCCCGCTGCCGACCGCGCGCGGCATGAAAACGCCCGATATGTGGGATGCGGCCTTGGCGGGCACGCTCAAGAGCCTCTGGGTCATCGGCTATGACGTGGCCCAGACGGACCCCAACTTGAAGAAGGTCCATGCCGCCCTGAAGAACCTGGAGTTCCTCATCGTGCAGGATCTGTTTCTGAGCGAGACGGCCAAGCTGGCGCATCTGGTGATTCCCGGCGCCTCGTTCCTCGAAAAGGATGGCACCTTCACCAACCTGGAACGGCGGATTCAGCGCATCCGCAAGGTGGTGGAGCCGCCCGACGGCCTGTTGCCGGATTGGCAAGTGGTCTGCGAAGTGTCGGCACGCATGGGGTATCCCATGTGGTACGACCACCCCTCGGCCATCATGGATGAGATCGCCCAACTCGCGCCGTTGTTTGCGGGGGTGTCGTTCGATCGTTTGGAAGGAGCCCAGGGGCTGCAGTGGCCGGTCCCGTCGACCGACCATCCCGGTACGGCCTTGATGCACGACCGCTCGTTCCCCAAGGGTAAGGCGCAGTTCGTGGCGGTGGACTATCTACCGCCCGGCGAATCTCCGAGCGAGGCCTATCCGTTGGTGTTGATCACCGGACGCATCCTGCAGCATTACAATTGCGGCGCTCAGACCAGACGGACCGGCATCATGCAGGTGGTCGATACCGACGTCCTCGAGATGCATGCGAGCGACGCTGCACGGCTGGAGGTGCGAGACGGCGAGCTGGTCCGCTTGATCAGCGCGCGCGGGGAGGCGACCCTCCCGGTGGTGGTGAGCGAACGGGTTCAACCAGGAGAACTCTTCACCAGTTTTCATTTTCCCGACCGAGATGTGAATGTCCTGTTGTCGTCCAGCGCCGACGAGAGCTCCAAGTGTCCTGAGTACAAGGTGTCGACGGTGCGGGTTGAGAAATGCTCGGCGACCGGGGTCCGCGCGGCGCCGATCCATGCGATGTTGATCACGTGACGACGGAATCCACTACGCCTTCCACTGTGTCCGTCGCCGACGCCTATCCTCCTCCCGAGATCGCCGCGCGTGTCTGTAAGGTCGGTTTGGCCAAGGTCAGCACGCCCCTCTCCACGATGGTCGGCTTGGCCGTCCTAGCCGGTGCCTTTATTTCGCTGGGCGCGCTGTTCTATACCGTGACCGTGACGACGGGACCGGGGGCGGCGGCTCCGCCCTTCGGGCTGCTGCGGTTGGCCGGGGGCCTGACCTTCAGCCTCGGCCTGGTGCTGGTGGTCGTGGGCGGGGCGGAACTCTTCACCGGCAACAACCTCATTGCCATGGCCTGGGCCGCCGGCTGCGTTCAGACCCATCAGGTGGTTCGGAATTGGTGTTGGGTCTATCTGGGGAACTTGCTGGGGGCTGTCGGCACTGCGGCACTTGTCTGGTCGGCCGGGGTGCAGACGTTGGGCGACGGGGCGGTGGGCGAGACCTTGGTGAAGATTGCGCGCAGCAAGATCGCGCTCGATCCCGTTCAGGCGGTGGCGCGCGGCATTCTCTGCAATGTGCTGGTCTGTCTGGCTGTCTGGCTCTGCATGGGGGCGCGGAGCGTGGCGGACAAGATTTTGGCCATCGTCCTGCCGATCAGCGCCTTTGTGGCCTGCGGTTTCGAACATTCGGTCGCCAACATGTTTTTCCTGCCGTTGGGCCTCGTCCTGGCCGCCGGGAGCGCGGCATCCCTGTCGGTTGCGGGCGCGCTTGTGAATCTTGGGCTCGTCACGCTCGGCAACATCATCGGCGGGACCCTGCTGGTGGCGCTCGTGTATTGGTTTGTGTACCTGAGGACGGACGCCCCAGTGCGATGATCAGCGGGCCTCCAAACCCTGTTTGATCGCCTTGGCGACCTCGCCGCACTCCGTTACCAATTCCACGCGGTACTGCGTGCCTGCGATCCGCGGGGAGCGATTTGCGACACAGGACTCGAAATCCTTGATCTCATTGTTGTCGAACGTGCGACTCCAGATCTGCGCAATCCGTTCACGTTCCCCCCGCACTTGCTGATCCACCACCAGCCAACCGATGAAGGCCGCCGTGAGCAGCAGCGCTCCCATGCCGATCAATTTCACGATCCGACTTCTCAGGACCTTGATGATGACGTACAGAACTGCCGCGCCGATCAGGATTGCCAAGGCTCCGCCGACGGCCAGCTCCGTCGGTTCCAGCTCGACATACTTAGCATTCCACCACAGGCCTAAGTTGGTCATGGTCATCCCTCTTCTCGTGGCTGGCCCTCTTATACCAGGTCGTTTGCGGAAAAGCCTCCTTGAATCGGCGGCGGCCCGTTAACCTTTCGCGATTCTGATGCGCAGCGGCCCTACGGCAGTGGTATGCTGCAGCTCGTGATTCGCTTATCATACGAAATCGCATGAGCCGGACGACCCTCCGCGCGCTGTCGACTCCGCGACTCGGGACCATGTTGCCCCTGGGGTTCGCCTCGGGGCTCCCGTTGGCCCTCACGGGCGCCACCCTCCAAGCCTGGCTGACCGAGGAGGGGCTGGACCTTGCGACGATCGGCCTGTTCGCTTACGTTGGGCTTCCCTACACGTTGAAATTTCTGTGGGCCCCCGTGATGGATCGGATCGTGCCGCCCTGGCTTGGCCACCGTCGCGGCTGGATGATCATGACCCAGAGCGGACTGGCCTTGGCGCTGGCAACGATGGCGCTCGTCGGCCCGTCGGGAAGCGCCCAGCTCTTTGCGGCGCTGGCCTTGGGGGTCGCTTTTCTCTCGGCCTCGCAAGACATCGTCTTCGACGCCTACCGCACGGATCTGTTGAAGCCGGACGAACGGGGGTTGGGTGCCGCCACCTGGGTGATGGGGTATCGCATTGCCATGATTACGTCCGGCTCGTTGGCGCTGATCGTGGCGGCCCGCTTGGGCTGGTCCTCCGCCTATCTCTGCATGGCCGGGCTGATGGCGCTCGGGGTACTGACCATCCTCCTGATTCCCGAACCGGAGGCGGCGCGATCCGCGCCGCAGTCGATGGCGGAGGCGGTGTGGGGGCCCCTGGCGGAATTCCTGTCGCGCCCCATGGCCTGGGCGTTGTTGGGGTTGGTTGTGCTGTACAAACTCGGTGATGCCTTTGCCGGGGCCTTGACCACGTCGTTCCTGCTTCGCGGTATGCAGTTTTCTTCGGAGGACATTGGGGTAGTCCGGGCCTTCGGGATCGGAGCGACGATCCTGGGCGCCTTCATCGGCGGCGGCCTCATGCCGCGGCTGGGACTGTATCGCTCGCTGCTGCTGTTCGGAATCCTGCAGGCGTTGTCGAACCTCTCGTTTCTCTGGCTGGCCTGGGCTGGGAAGAATTACGCCGTCATGGCCTTTACGGTCGGATTCGAAAATTTGACCGGCGGCATGGGGACCGCGGCCTTTGTGGCGCTGGTCATGTCGCTCTGCAACCATCGCTACACGGCGACCCAGTTCGCCCTGCTCTCTTCTGTGGAAGCCCTCGGACGGGTCTTTCTCGGCTGGCCGGCGGCCAAGCTGGTCGGGGTCGCCGGATGGGGGCCTTTCTTCTTCGTGACCGTTCTCGCCGCGCTGCCGGGGTTATGGCTGTTGTGGGTACTTCGCAGGCCAGTAGCCCAGCATGCGGAGATGAATGAGGGGAAGAGTGAAGCGAGTGTGTCTTGCTGAAGATTCCCGGAATGGTGTGAGACTGTATCCAGCATCGCGCGGTAACGGGCATCTCTCATGCTGGGCCTGAGTTTTACGTTGCGTATTCTGATTGTGTGTCACTGTTATCGGGAGCGAGACTCCGTCATCCGGATTATTTCAGCCAGAAAAGCGACACGACAGGAGGGCGAGCATTATAAGAGGTGATGTATGAGGGCGGAATATGATTTCTCAAAGGTGAAAGGGCAGCGTAATCCGTATCGGGGGCAGCTGAAGCAACCGATCACGATTCGATTGTGACAAAATGACCGTGGCCTACTTCAAGGGGTTGGCCGACGAAATCGGGATGCCATACCAGAATCTCATCAATTTGTATCTGCGGGATTGCGCGCTCAATCAGAAGAAGCTTGATCTGAGGTGGGCGTCATAACTCAACGCGGCAGGGAGTGCGTATGGAGCCAAGGTCACTGCCGGGGAAGCCAGTCATGCCTCGGCGAATCTGGAACCATATCCTGCTTCCTTTCATACCTCTTACGGCTTCAGCTTTTTTTGCAGGAACAGCACGAACAGCATGAGCGTCGGGAGTGGCGCCAGCGCGAAGGGCACCAGCCACAGCCATACGTTTTTTCCCCGCACACGGGCCTGATCGAACATCCAGACGAATACCCAGATCAACAGCCCGATGTAGTTGGCGGCCATCCATCGCGTGGTATGGATCTTCAGGCCGCTGACCGATTCCGGCTCACCCTGAACGAGAAAGATTGCAATGAGGAGCACGAAGCCCCCCAGTAGCCCGCCGACGAGACGCTTACTCCACACGAACATGAGGTCCTCCTGATCACCGCCGTACCGAGCGGTCCGGGGTTTCAATTGCATCAAATGGGGCGTAAGCTAAACAGGCGCGTGGTATTTGTCAAACCGGCCGCTATGCCGAACCACCATCGGCAGCGGCCTGGTTAGTGCGGCGGCGAGGAGGCATGAGGACAGGGACATTGGCCGCGGTGACGGCAAGCTTGGCCGTGGCGGTGGGGCTGGCCGCGACGAATCCCACGATGGAGGCCTATCTACGCTTTATCGAGGTGCGACTGGCGGCGGAACTCGACAAGATGGATCAGTCGGCTCCGCGCGGCGACCGTGATTTGATCAAGCAGGTCGTGCGCGCGCAGGGCGGCAAGTTGATCGAGGGGCTTGTGCGGCCCAAGACGGTGCGAACGAATTTCGGGCTCCTCAGCCTGTTCGAGACGAATGTGCTGGACCAATCGGTGCTGGTGTTGGGCGTCGGCGGCCAGTTCGTACCGGTACACGGGGTCGAGGAGGCGACGCTGAAGGTCGGTCGGCTGGCTTTCTGAGTCCAGCCGGACATTTTTCTCGCCTCCGGTATAAAAGTCCTACCGACCTGAGAGCGGGGATTGTTGTGGATAACCTGGCCGAAAATGCGGCCAACGCAGCGCCAGATCTGGCGCTCCTGCTATCACCACCTTATCCCCAGATATCACAGCGTTGCCACAACATTTTGTTTGACAAAAAAATCGGATCACTATATCTAGTAGCATCTTTCGTCGGGCAAGGCGTCGACCACCAGACTGAACGTAATCAGGCGCCCTCACTTCCACACATAGCCAGGCTCGCCATGGTCGTTCGCCGCTCCCATCATCTTTCAGTTTTCTCTCGAAGGAGGAACCAGTGAGAATTGAACGAAGATTCACCACGCGTGGGCAGAGCCCCTATGAGGGTCTTGCGTTCGTAAAACGTTCCTCGGAGATCCGGAATCCCGATGGATCGACGGTCTTCAAGTTGGATCAGATCGACGTGCCGGAACATTGGACGCAGTTGGCGATCGATATTCTGGCGCAGAAGTACTTCCGCAAAGCCGGTGTCCCGCAGGTCCATGCGGACGGGAAGCCGGTGTTGGATCAGGCCGGCAAGCCGGTCTTGGGCGGAGAACGGGATGCGCGCCAGGTGTTCGAGCGGCTGGCGGGCTGCTGGACCTTCTGGGGCAAGAACCACGGCTATTTCAAGACGCCCGAGGATGCCACGGTCTTTCACGATGAGCTTTGCT
Source organism: Nitrospira sp. (assembly GCA_015709715.1). Classification (NCBI taxonomy): domain Bacteria; kingdom Pseudomonadati; phylum Nitrospirota; class Nitrospiria; order Nitrospirales; family Nitrospiraceae; genus Nitrospira; species Nitrospira sp. The sequence goes on along the minus strand of CP054184.1, from coordinate 472,128 downwards.
ACATGTTGGCCCACCAGATGGCCGCTCCCAACAGTCCTCAGTGGTTCAATACGGGGCTGCACTATGCCTACGGACTGTCGGGCCCGGCGCAAGGCCATTTTTATGTCGATCCCAAGCTCGGCGAGGTGGTCAAGGCTACCAACGCCTTCGAACATCCCCAGCCGCATGCTTGCTTCATCCAGTCCATCGAGGACGACCTGGTCAACGAGAACGGCATCATGGACCTGTGGGTCCGTGAGGCCCGGTTGTTCAAGTATGGGTCCGGCACCGGGACGAATTTCTCGCGCTTGCGGGGCGACGGCGAGTCTCTCTCCGGCGGCGGACGTTCCTCCGGCTTGATGTCCTTCCTCAAAATCGGCGATCGCGCCGCCGGCGCCATCAAGTCCGGCGGAACCACCAGGCGCGCGGCCAAGATGGTCTGCCTGGACCTCGACCATCCCGACATCGAAGAGTTCATCGATTGGAAGGTGGTGGAGGAACAGAAGGTGGCCGCCATGGTCACCGGGTCGAAGATCTGCGCTCAGCGCCTCAACAGCGTGCTCAAGGCCTGCGTGACGGCGGAGGGCACGGTCGAATTGGACATGAAGAAGAACCAGGCCTTGCGGGATGCCGTGGCGGCGGCGCGCCGCGACATGGTGCCGGAGGCCTACATCCACCGCATGTTTGATTATGCAAAGCAGGGCTACACCCACTTCGTGTTCCATGAATACGACACCAATTGGGACGGCAAGGCCTACCAGACCGTCTCGGGGCAAAACTCGAACAACAGCGTGCGGATTCCCAACGGCTTTTTCGACGCGCTGGAGCGGGACGGTGACTGGGAGTTGCGGCGCCGCACCGACGGCAAGGTCAGCAAGACGGTCAAGGCGCGCGAGTTGTGGGACAAGATCGCTTGGGCGGCCTGGACCTGCGCCGACCCCGGCACCCAATACGACACCACGATCAACGAATGGCACACCTGTCCGAATGACGGCCGGATCAACGCGTCCAATCCCTGTTCCGAATACATGTTCCTGGACGACACGGCCTGTAACCTGGCGTCGCTCAACCTCGCCAAGTTTTACAACGCGGAAGGCGAGTTCGACTTGGAGTCGTTCCGCCATGCCGTGCGCATCTGGACCATCGTGCTCGAGATCAGCGTGTTGATGGCGTCGTTCCCGAGCCGCGCCATCGCGCAAAAGAGTTACGAGTTCCGGACGCTCGGCCTGGGTTATGCCAATCTCGGCACCATCCTGATGAAACAGAGCGTGCCTTACGATTCGCCCAAGGCGACCGCGATTTGCGGCGCCATCACGGCGATCATGACCGGCGAATCCTATGCGACCTCGGCCGAAATGGCGGCGGAGATCGGCCCATTCCCTGGCTACGTCAGCAACCGTGAGGCGATGTTGCGCGTCATTCGCAACCACCGGCGTGCCGCCTACAGCGCGCCCGCCGATGACTATGAGGGCTTGACGATCAAGCCCATGTCGATCCAACCGGAGCATTGTCCTCCGGCCCTGTTGCTGGCGGCCCGGCGAGCCTGGGATCGAGCCCTGGAATTGGGGACTGCCTATGGGTTCCGGAATGCCCAGGTGACGGTCATTGCTCCGACCGGCACGATTGGCTTGGTGATGGACTGCGACACCACCGGTATCGAACCGGACTTCGCGTTGGTGAAGTTCAAGAAGCTGGCGGGCGGCGGGTACTTCAAGATCATCAACCAGAGCCTGCCCCCGGCCTTGTCGGCCTTGGGTTATACCGACCAACAGATTCGGGATATCGTCGCCTATTGCGTCGGTCATCAGACCTTGAAGGGTGCGCCCTTCATCAACCATGAGGTGTTGCGGCAAAAGGGGTTCGACGATGCGGCGCTGGAGCGACTGGAAGGCTCGCTGGCGCAGGCGTTCGAGATCCAGTTCGCCTTCAACAAATTCACCCTCGGTGAGGAGTTCTGCCGGGAGAATTTGCACATCAGCGATGCGCAATTGGTCGACCCCACCTTCAACATGCTCAAGTTCCTGGGCTTCACGCAGGAGGAGGTGGCGGCCGCCAATGACTATTGCTGCGGTACCATGACGGTGGAGGGGGCGCCTCACCTCAAAGTCGAGCACCTGCCCATTTTCGATTGCGCGAACCGGTGCGGGCGAATCGGGCAACGCTCGATCGCCGTGGATGCGCACATCCGCATGATGGCCGCGGCTCAGCCCTTTATCAGCGGCGCGATCAGCAAGACCATCAATATGCCGGCGGATGCCACCTTAGAGGACGTGAAGTCGGCCTATCTCTTCGCCTGGAAGAGTATGGTCAAGGCGGTAGCGCTGTACCGCGACGGTTCCAAACTCAGCCAGCCGTTGAATGCGTCCTCGGACAGCGGCAAGGCGGCGGAGGTGGCGCCGACGGTCGCCAGCGTGGCGGAAAAAGTCGCCGAACGCGTGTTGGTGCGGTACCTGGCCAAACGACGACCGTTGCCGGCCAGGCGCAGCGGCTACACGCAGAAAGCCATCGTGGGCGGCCACAAGGTCTACCTGCGGACCGGTGAATACGAAGACGGCACGCTCGGCGAGATCTTCCTCGACATGCACAAGGAAGGGGCGGCGTTCCGCAGCTTGATGAACAACTTCGCCATCGCCATCTCGCTCGGCCTGCAGCACGGCGTGCCGTTGGAGGAATTCGTGGAGGCCTTCGTCTTCACGCGATTCGAGCCGAACGGGCCGGTCAAATTGAACGATCGGATCAAGATGGCCACGTCGATCATCGACTACATCTTCCGCGAGTTGGCGATCACCTATCTCGAACGGAAGGACCTGTCGCAGGTGCAGGAAGACGACCTGCGGATGGATTCGATGAAGAAGGACGAGCAGGACCCGGAGTGCGTCGAGGAGGAGGCGGACATGAGCGCGCTCGCAAAGGCCTCGATCCTCACCGAGCACCTGCCGGTCCGCCGGAACGGACTGCACGGCGGCAATGGCCATAGCCGCCGGCAGGGTAATGGGAACGGCAGCGTCGCCCACAAACTGGAGCTGAAGCGGGAAACTCTGACCGTCACCTCGGTGCGTCAGGAAGCCAGGGAGAAGGGCTACGAGGGCGACCCCTGTCAGAATTGTAAGCAGTTCACGCTCGTGCGTAACGGAACCTGCCTGAAGTGCATGAGCTGCGGCGAGACGAGCGGCTGCTCGTAGTGTGGAGAAAAATTAAGTCATTAACTGAAAAACATAGTCGTTAACGGAAAAATAAACCTGTTTACTACGAAAACCAGCATAATCGGAGAGTGATATGGAGCAAGAGCCGATCAAGATTAGATGTCCTCGTTGTAGAAGCGCAGTTATTGAAAGCGCTCAGGAGCGTGACGGGCGTCTAGTGACCAGATATAAGGCGGTTCACCGCCTTGGTGGTCAACTGACTGTCCAATGCCGTTGTAACGCTTGGATTAAAGTCCCAAACGGAATCATTTAATCCGGCTGCAAAAATAACCTAGTCGCAGAGGCACCGTCAGTTTGACGGAGAGGCCGCGACTGCCTTGGAAACAACTAAGGTGGGGGCGGCCTTTTGGTTTTTTTGATCTATAGCCGTGAGTGAGCGTAGTGAACATTAACCTAATAAGGAGATAGTCATGCCAAAAAGAGGTCCGTTCAAACCTGGTACACCGGCTCCAGTATCCGCGCAATACGGTATTCGCGGACAACGAGGAGGAAATACCGGGGAAGAGAGAACCGTAGTGAAAGGCGAACCACTTCCACCCACGCCAAAGCAAGGGCAAACATACGTTATCAACGACAGAACAAGAAACAAGAGTGGACGAGGATAGGCGAATAATGATGCCGCGGTGGCGTTACCAATGACGAACGAGCACACACATCCATATCGCGTTCTTGCCCTCGATGGTGGAGGAATGCGGGGACTCTACACAGCGGTCTTGCTGCAGACTTTGGCGGCTCGGTTCGGGCGCTCACGCGATGTCGCGTCCTTGGATATCGGCAAAGGATTTGATCTGATCACTGGAACCAGTACGGGGGGAATCCTGGCATGTGGGCTTGCCAAGGGAGTTCCAATGGAGCAGCTGATCACCCTTTATCGACAGTTTGGACCGAAGATCTTTATCGATCCAATGCCGTCAACGTTTGCGAGCCTCGTCAGGTGGGGGTGGAGGAATGCCTCGAAGGCCTCATGCGACGTAGAGACGTTGAAACAGGCGTTGTGGGAGTTTTTTGGCGATCTCACGCTTGAGCAAGTTTTCAAGTTGCGGAAGGTTGCGCTTTGTATTCCCACGGTCAATATGGGGAATCAGAAAAGCTGGGTCTTTAAGACGCCTCATCTGGCGAACAAGCGGAGAGATGACAAATATCGGCTGGTTGATCTATGTCTGGCTACGAGCGCCGCTCCCATGTTTTTGCCGATCGCCAAGATTCCTGATCCGGACGATCCTGCCCATGCCCGTACTTTTGTTGATGGTGGTCTATGGGCCAACAACCCAGTGCTCGTTGGCTTGATAGAAGCACTCGAGACGGCAGCCCCAGGACAACCGGTGGAGATTTTATCGGTCGGCACCTGTGCACCTCCCGAGGGAGAGCCAATCAAGAAAAATGCTACCTCCTGGGGGATTGTGGAATGGCAGTTTGGATCACGAGCCCTGTCAGTCGCTCTTGACGCACAGTCTTCCGGGTACCAGTTCATGGCGGAATTTCTTGCCAAACACCTCACTCGGCCCTGTACCGTCATCCGTCTTCCGCAGTCCCCTCCGTCCCCGTCCCAGGTGGCCCATCTCGCTTTGGACAAGGCCACGGAAGAGGCTCTCGATGTGTTAAGCGAACTGGGTAAGACAGATGCCGACCTCGCGTACCGGCTGACACAGAGAGTGGGAGATCGCCAGGGAGAGTGTTTGAACGGCCTGTTTCATGACATGCCAGCCATTTTACCGTCGAAATGATTCCCGTTTGATAGGAGCGGGCCTTGGATGTCTAGCCTACTTGCTGCCTACATCGAGATTTCGTCATGGAGGAACACATATGCCTGATTGTTCGCACGAGTTACTCACATTCCACGATGAGAAAGTCCGTCTGTCAGAAGCCGTACAGGAAAAACTGCGTGATCATCGAAACACGAATAGAGAGCGCGTCTCGAACGGTCTCAAAGCTTCGCATGGTCTGACACCGACTAGTTTTCTGATTCAGGGTTCCTACGATATGGAGACCATTATCCAGCAGCCCAAAAGTGACTATGACATTGACGATGGTGTCATCTTCAGTGCAGACGATTTGCACGGTTCTCAAGGTGGGCAATGGACCCCCTTGCAAGTACGCCAGGTCGTCTGCCAGGCGGTGCAGGACTCACGGTTCAAGAAGGAACCCGAAGTACGGACTAACTGCGTGCGGGTGTACTACGAGGAAGGGCACAATGTCGACATTCCGGTGTACCGGCAGATGATCTCGATTCTTGGAGCTACCTATCTTGAACTCGCAAGCGTTGAATGGCGCCAATCTAATCCCAAGGCCGTCACCGAGTGGTTCGACGCCCAAGTGCAGACGCATAGTCCCGATGAAGAGGGGAAAAAACAGCAGCTGCGTCGCCAAGTTCGACTCCTGAAAGCCTTTGCGAAGAGCCGTGAATCATGGAATATGCCCAGCGGTTTTATCCTTTCAGTCTTGGCCAGCGAAAAATATCATGCGCTGGCAGGACGAGAGGATGTCAGTTTCTATGAAACCATCCGTGGCATCCATGCCCGATTGGAATGGGATCTGACGGTTCGGCATCCAGTGGTCGATGAGGCTTTGACAAAAACTGCCGAAGACGCAAGTATGGTTGAGCTAAGGACCCAGCTGAAGCAGGCCTTGGAGTGGTTGGCAATTCTTCACGATCGGGATTGCACGAAGAAAGCAGCGCTTCAGGCGTGGGGCAAGGTATTCAATACCAACTTCTTTAACAAATTCCTAGATGACGAAGGAAAGACGCAAGGGCCCACGATTCTGACGACGTCGGGCAACCAGCCTCAATTTCCCGTTAAGAGAGAAGGCGGGGAGAGATATGCCTGATTGGCCGCTTGCGGCCTGGCACCGAAAGGCCGTAGCCGCACTTGCTGCGTATATTCAGAATCACACACCTCCCGGCCGAGAGCTATCTTCCTCAGAACTGGGTCGGTCTAGTTCGCCATCTAGGGGATGGCGGATCTCGACTGAGGTCAACGGCCAATCGTTTGAACTGGACATCATCGTCGATCTTCACTTTCCCTTCTCGCTGCCCAGCATCTTTCTCGTTGGCCAAGACCGTTTCCTCAGCTGGCCGCACGTCGAACAAAGCGGGAAGCTGTGCCTCCTTCCGGAACACGCCGGTTTTGAAATATCTACGGATGTGCGGCTTATCGACCATTTGGTCCAGAACGCCCGTGACTTGATTCGCCAGTGTCTGGACGGCTCCAATCGGGCGGATTTAGCCACCGAAGTCATCAGCTACTGGGGCGCAGGCCTTAATGACGCGAAGGTTAAGCGGTTCTGGAGCATACTGAAGCCAGTTGGACCAACTCGGAGCATTGCCTATTGGGAAGGCCAACGATTCGTCTTATTGGCCGAGACCGCAGAGAAGGGGAGGACCTGGCTCGAGCATTTCAAGGGAGAATTTACGGGCAGTCGGTTCTCCTTCAGTTCCGGGATTTTCTTGTGGCTTCCTGCACCACTCTACCCAGAACAATACCCGGCCAATAACACCTTTCTTCGAGAGATCGCGAAGAAACTAGGGCAGCACAGTGTTGATGTCCTCGTGAAGGTCATCAAGTCGAGCCAAGAAGGTTTTCCCGTCGTGTTTGGATTTGATGTTGGCCAGGACTCTGTTCTAGCCGGTGCCTGGTCGTTGCCACTGAACCATTCGATCCCTCACCACAATGCTCGTTCGTCGCTAACTCGAGGCTTTCGCTCCGGAAAGATTCCTCCGGCTGTCATTGCCAGACGATATTTAGCGTCGCCCGGTGTCTTGGAAAAGCGAAGAGTCCAGCGGTGTGATCGGGCATGGATCCATGCCCGAGGAGGCGATGCGAAGGCAGCTCGCCACGTGCACAAGCGGATCATGCTCATTGGCTGCGGTGCGCTCGGTTCACAAATCGCAGAGTTGCTTGCACAAGGTGGAGTCGGACGACTGGTGCTTGTGGATCACGATACACTGTCATGGGACAATGTAGGGAGGCATATCCTTGGTGGTCCGGGCCAGGTTGGAACGAACAAGGCTGAGGCGATCGGCAAGGAACTGCAACAGCGGTTTCCGGAGTTGGATATCGTCGCGGCTGGTCGTCGATGGCAAGACGTGTATCAGCAGAAGGAGCAACTCTTTAGGGAATGCGATGTCATCGTGTCGACGACAGGAGATTGGGCTTCCGAGGCTGCCTTGAATCTGCTTGCTAGACGGAGTCCGCACTTTCCTCCCGTGGTCTTCGGATGGAGCGAGGCCTACGCCTGTGCTGGCCACGCGGTGGCGGTGCTTGATATGGGGGGCTGCCTCACATGTGGAATGGATGGATTAGGCACCTTTCAGCACTCGCCCATCTCATGGTCCGTGACGCCGATACCGCAACGAGAACCAGGCTGCGGCGGATTTTTTCAACCGTTTGGTTCTATCGCAACAAATCCCATCAACGCCATGATTGCTTCGACTGCCCTGGATGTGCTTGAAGGAACAATCGCACGATCCCACCACCGACTCTGGGTTGGTTCTTCGGAAGCTTTGACCAGCCATGGTGCCCAATGGAGCGAAGCCTGGATCGCCCGGTATGGCGAGATAGGCACAGGTGAACGAGTCTACCGTTTAGCGTGGCCAGTACAGGAGCACTGTCCTTTATGCCAAAAATGACAGGTCGGCCGCCGCTCCGCTATCGGGTTGCAGAGACCGGTCACACACTTCTCTTCACCGAAGACGCGGTCAAGCACTTTCGGCGCCATCGTCAGCGCTGGTCATGGCGCGCTGAGGCGGGAGGACAGTTGTTCGCAAAGCTGTCTCCCTCGCAGATTGAAATCTCTAAAGCAACGGGGCCCTATACAAGTGACAGTCGAGGACGGTACTTTTTTCGTCCTGATCGTGGAAAGGAGAACAGTGATATAGAAGCCTGCTTCATGCAGGGCCTGCACTATGTCGGTGATTGGCATACACATCCACAGAGGCACCCTGAACCTTCCAGCGAAGATTTGAGTAGAATTGCTGACTCCTTCAAGAAATCCACACATGAGCTCGTCGGGTTCGTCTTGGTCATCGTAGGGACCGCTAACCATGCTGATGGATTATGGGTCGGTTGGCATGATGGTACCTACTCCTCACGACTCGTTGAAGAGATACAGCTGGGGTCGGGACAACGCTTATCATAAAAATAGGCTATCAGTTAGCTTTGATCGCTGAGACTCATTACCTACCTTCCTAAGAGGCAGCATAGACAGAAACTTCTGTTGCCTGGCTATATCAGTCATCAGATTCACCTAGGGAAGGTCTGATTTATTCTCTTTGCATGATGTGCTAAGGGTAGCGCAGCACTGAACTGGAGGCGTGCCCCATGCAGCAACAGACGTTTGCCGAAGTCTCGTTTGAACAGTATCGCAAGCCCACCCGCCGGGAGCAGTTTCTCAACGAGATGAACCAGGTTGTTCCATGGGCGGAATTGGTAGCGGCGATCGAGCCGGTCTACCCCAAGGCCGAGGGCCCAGGGCGTCCGCCCGTGGGTGTCGAACGCATGTTGCGCCTCCATTGTCTGCAACAGTGGTTTAACCTGTCGGACCCGGCGGTGGAGGAAGCGCTGTACGACTCACACGCCATGCGGCAGTTCGTGGGGATTGATCTGGGCCGCGAGCCCGTACCGGATGAAACCACCATCTGTAAGTTTCGGCATCTGCTGGAAGCCCACCACTTGGGCGCACAGCTCTTTGCGCGGATCGGCGCGTATCTGGCTGCCCACGGGCTGAAGGTCAGCCGGGGCACGATCGTGGATGCCACGATCATCAATGCGCCCAGTTCGACGAAGAATCGCCAGAAAGAGCGAGATCCGGAGATGCATCAGACCAAGAAGGGGAACCAGTGGTATTTCGGCATGAAGGCGCATATTGGAGTGGACAGCCGGACGAAGCTGGTTCACTCAGTGGCGGCCACGGCGGCGAATGTCCATGACAGCCAGGTGTTGCCGGAGTTGCTGCATGGACAGGAGACACGAGTATGGGGCGATGCCGCCTATAGCGGGCAACGCGACATGATTCAGCACCATGCTCCCCATGCCAAGAGCTTCGTCCAGACGAAAGCCCATCGCCATCGGCCCTTGAGCGAGACGGAGCGGGCCCGCAATCGGACGAAGTCGAAGGTTCGTGCCAAAGTCGAGCATGTGTTCTTGGTGATCAAGCGGATCTTCGGGTGGGCCAAAGTGCGGTACCGGGGGCTCGCGAAGAATGCGCACTGGTTGTCTATCAGTTGCGGCTTGGCGAATCTGTATGTAGCACGCCGGCACTTGCTGGCGGCAGCCTAGCGGACGGGGGTGCGAACGGGGCGCGGGCCGCCTGACGGCGGAGGAATCCGAGAAAGGCGCTCTCGGACCAGCGGGTTCCCAGCTGATGGCCCGTCTTGATCCACCGAGAAACAGATTGCTTCGTGGAAACGCGAATTAATCAGACGTTCCCTAGTTCAAGTTTCTGGTCAGATTATCCGATATGCCTGCTGATATTGAGTGTCTACTATTACTCGGAACGGCAGGAAAGTACGATGGCTCGCCGGACTCCAATCTCTGAAGATCAGATCACTAAATGGTATGAGGAGGGACTCGGAAGTGGCTCTCGCGATTCTTATAAGCCGTGGCTCACCGTAAGAAGATTTTCGTCCTATGGTTTATCGAGCCGAGTAAAGAGTCTTTTCTGCGATCGAATTCATCACACATTTAGCATGCTCGAGCGACAAGTACTTTTGCTCCTCGAAGACCTCCCCAATGTGTGGGACATCAGAGAGCAATACCCACTCGATAGGGCTAGGACTCTTGTTATTGCCGATAATCTCGGCATTCGTCATCCTTATTATCCTAGGACAGGGGTGCCGACGGTTATGACGACGGATTTTCTGGTGACCTTCAAGCGTGGATGCCGACAATGGGATGTCGCCATCGCGGTCAAATACATGAAGGATGCCATTAGGCCACGAGTTCGGAACAAATTAGCCATAGAACGCGACTACTGGCATTCAATGCCCACTCTTGTCCGACACGTGATATTGACGGAGGAGGAGGCGTCGCTTCCATATGTAGGAAACTTGGAAATCATCCGTCCATATAGGCGACTAGAGTCGCTCTATCCCCTTTCGGCTCGAGAGGTGAAAAGAATTGCAAGACTACTGAGACCGGGAGTGCTCAGGCGGAAGACGAGCCTCGTTAAGCTGTGCACTGTCCTGGACCACAATTTGGGGTATCGGGTGGGAACATGTTTAAAGGTCTCGAGGCATTTAATTGCCAATCGAGAGTGGCCCATAGACCTGCACAAGCCCTATAACCCCCGCCGGCCTCTCTCCTTGACGCACACAGTTGACACACCCCTCGCCTCATACGTGACGGCCGCCTAATGGGTATCGCTAAGAACTCGCTTATTCAGTGGGTGGAGGATAGTCGACTAGACCGGGTACTCCGTATCGATCTGGAGCGGAATTGGGCCTCACTCTATCCAATGCCCGTCAATAACAAGAAGCCGATTGGTATGCCGTACGACATCGAGGCCGACGTTCTGCAATCGTCAGTTGATAATGGTACGGCCAAGATCGTTTTGGAAGATCTATATACGCAAAAGCCATCAACTGATAAGACAGATGGTGCTGAGGGTGGTTTGCCCGTTCATCGTCTTTTATGGAAGGAAAAGGATCTGCCAGAAGCGCATCGCGACGAGCGAGACAAGGTGTGGCAAGTATTGGGGCAGTATGTCGAAGGGATCAACATCCTTGATCGGGAAGAACGAAGCAAGATCGTTAATGAGCTCATTCAAATCCATAGATGGAAAAAGCCTGTCATCTACAAATACCTCCATCGCTGGTGGCAAGCGGGGCAAGTTCAGAATGCATTTTTGCCTTTCCGTCACCTGTGCGGCGGAAAGGGAAAGACACGACTGCGATCTGAAAAAGAGGAGAAGCGGACAGAATGCATTAAGAGGGGACGGCCTAGTGACTTAAGCAGATCTACGAACGAGCAAACCGGCCCCAATATGACTATCGAGATGCGAGATCGAACCCTGCGTGGGCTTCGAAAGATATTCGCCAAGCATAAAGGGATATCCTTCGCTGAAGCATTTAGAAGGCTGACCGAAGAGTATTTCAATGCCGGCGAATATGAGCTGCGTAGCCGCGTACTCGCCCCAATCCTGCTCCCCCCTTCTCGGCGCCCAACCAAAGGACAGGCCCACTATTGGTATCGTCATAGCGATCGCTGGATCGCCGACTTGTCGAGACGAAAAGGCCAGCGCATCGTCAAGCTCAAATACAGAGGAATGGTGGGCAGCCCAACCAAGCGTGCCTTTGGGCCTGGTTCGTGTTTTCTAATTGACTCCACTGTAGCCGACGTCTATCTCGTGAGCCAACTGTCCCGGAGAAGGATCATCGGACGACCGATCATCTATGTCGTCATCGATGTCTTTAGTCGTCTGATCGTTGGTTTCTACATTGGTCTTAGACCCGCCTCATGGCGTGGTGCGATAGCAGCAATCAAGAATGCTGCGGAAGATAAAACGGAATATTGCAAATCCATTGGGCTAGCTAGGCCGATAACAGAGGAGGAATGGCCCTGCCATTACTTGCCAGAGACCATTCGCGCAGATCGCGGCAAAGAATACTTGAGTTATGCATCAGATGATCTTGTGTTGGGGCTTGACATTCAGTTGGACAACACTGCGCCTTATCGAGCGGACTGGAAAGGCCTAGTGGAACGACAGTTTAAGTTGATCAATGAACGTGGGTTGAGTTGGACGCCAGGGGCAGTACGTGAAGAGCGAACCTTGATGGGGGAAGACTACCGGCTGGATGCGAAGTTGACCTTGCTCGAGTTCAAACAGTTGTTCGTTCAACTCGTTTATCAGCATAACAATGTACTTCCGATAAAAGAGTATCCCTACGAGGAGTTCATGATCGAGGACGACGTGCCGCCGTATCCAGTGGATCTATGGCATTGGGGAGCAGGTAATCGTAGCCATCTGCGAGAAGTGTCACCCGAACTCTTGCCAAATCTACTTCCCAGTGCTCAAGCGCGCATCACACCGAAGGGCATTATCTTTGAGGGTTTGTCTTACAGTTGCCAATCGGCAATACGAGGACATTGGTTTGATAGGGCTCGCGTGAACGGCACGGAATCGATCAGAGTTAGCTACCACGAAGAAAATACCAGCAGCATTTTCGTGAGGCTTCCAAACGGGCGGCTTGAGGAATGCCACTTGCTTGGACGCGATCATGCCTTTGCCGATCGACATTGGGATGACGTGATCGATTATTTTGCTGTGAAAAAGCAACAGAGGGAACGCTCGCGCTCAAATGAAGAGCAGCGCCTCGCTGATTCGAGGGCGGAGATAAAGGATGTCATCACCAAAGCTGTACAAAAGACAAAGGAATCGCCAATCACTGAGTCGAAATCGGCGAGCTTGAAGGGAATAAAAAAGAATCGCAAGGAAGAGCAGCGGCAGGAACGAAGAAAATACCGCTCCGCCAATGCTAAAGAGCTCGTGGACGAGAACGACGAAGATGTGAAGGTGCCAGACCGGTCCAACATGATCCGCAGTAAGACAATCAACAGAGTCCGAAGGGAAGGTAGACCATGAGCGGATTTAACAAGGGTGCGACGTGTCCTGCAAACTATCAGAAGACAGGGGTGCCTGATTTCGACGGAAATCCATTAATTGAAGCACTACCACCCAATTATACGGAAGAGGATATTGTTGAGCATTTAAGCTATGCTCCTGACTTACCCGCCAAGATTCGTCGCTTGCCGAGCCACACACGGCGATGTGTGCTTGCCTCTCAAATTCGCACATTGTTCCAGCCACTCTCTTTACATTTCGACTTAGAACGGCGTCTTGCTCAAAGCCTTCGAACGGGGTATCTACTTAGAAATCCATGCCCTAAGCGTCGCCAAAGCAGTACCGGAGGAAATAGTCAGCTTTTCACGCCTGGGTTGCGAACCTCGCCATCGCTGCAAACGGCACCATTAGGATTGTCACTCATTGGTATGTCGGGAATGGGGAAGACAACATCTCTTGTGGGGATTCTACAGGGGCTTTATCCGCAGGTTATCGTCCATAGTAGGTATAATGGGCAGCCACTGATTCTTCAACAAGTGCCATGGCTGATTGTGTCATGTCCATCTGATGGCGCTTCACTGAAAGAGCTATGCAATAACTTTTTTAGTGAGATGGATGCCCTGCTAGGGACTAAGTATGAGGAGCAGTATAAAGGGGAAACTGCCGAGCAACTAGGCCGGGCGATGGCCACAGTTGCCAGCGTGCAAGCGCTGGGCCTGTTGGTGATTGATGAGATCCAGTTCCTGAATGCCGCACGAAGTGGTGGTCATGAACGTCTTCTGAATTTCTTTGTGGAATTAGTGAATACCATAGGAATTCCGGTCGTAATGGTTGGAACCTACCATGCCATGAAGGTGCTTGGAAAATATATGATGCAAGTTCGTCGTGCGGGGGGAACTGAAGGCGAAATAATTTGGGACAACTGGCTCGAAGATAGTAGTGACTATCAGCTCCTCTGTGAGGCGCTCTTTCAACATCAGTATGTGAAGAAACCTGTGGCACTTTCGTCTGAAATGCGCAGCACGTTGTACGATGTCACTCAGGGAGTTACCGACTATATCGTAAAGGTCTTTACTGCGGCTCAGGTGCGCGCTATCGATGCAGGGAAAGAGCAAATTACCTCCGGAATAATCAGGTCCGTTGCAAAAGATTTGCTGAGACAGGCCGAGCCTTTTCTTGATGCCTTAAGGCGAAAGGATCGAGGACGGTTGATGGAAATGGAAGACGTTGCTCCGATCGATTTGGACCAATTTTTGGCGCGAGAAAGCAGAAAAATTAAAGTTGTTCAGAAAAATAGCGACGATAAAAGGCCTACGGCTGAGCAATCCTCAAGTGGAAGAACAGATCAGCGGAAAGCGCGTCAAAAAAAGAAGGCGAAACAGAGCAAGGTCAAGAAAGCTGCCTAACTAAATGGATGCGGACGTCCTTTCATCATGATTGGGTGGTTTCCTAATTTATATCCAGATGAGCTGTTATCGAGTGCGTGCGCTCGCTATGCAGATACATTTCGATATCCTGCTCGGATGAGCGCAATTTCTGATCTGTTTGGTGATCGCTGCAGTCGAGTGGCTTACGATGTGCCAGGACAGCTAAACCGTCTTGTAAGCCAGCTCCCAAGTAATAGTGGAATAACCCTAGAGGAGCTGCTCTATCGACATACTCTTTTCCCATTCTATGTCAGCACGCGGTCTCCCGAGAAAGCACGGCATATTATTGCGGCACTTGGAGATTCCCCCGCTACGGTCTTGTACCGGGCCGTCGGAATGATAACGTATCGACAGCATTGTCCCCAGTACCTGCGATTTTGCGATGAATGTGTCAAGGAAGATGTGTCTCTATATGGAGAACCATATTGGCATCGCCTGCATCAAATTCCTGGCGTGCTTCTTTGCACGAAGCACGAGTGCCACCTTATGGAGAGTAAAGTAGGGGCGCAGGGGGCATCCCTTGTAAGTGCCAAGACCAGAACTACTACGATGAACACAGGCAGAACGAGCAGGTCCGCCAATGGGCATTTGTTAGGATTTGCCAATGATGCCAGACGAATCGTGGAGGAAGGCGTACTAATCCAGCTGTCTGGTCTTCGCTTTCAGTATCGAACTAAGCTTGAGTCCACAGAGTTTATTTGGAATGATAGGCTTTCGACCGATAAACTAGGCCAGGCGATAACGGGGTTTTATACCTCAAACCTACTTCACCAACTATCGTTCAGCGCCTATTCAAATGATATGCGGAAGTTGGTAAACAGAGTCCTTGGTGGGCCTAATTATCACCCCCTAGAACACCTCGTCATGATGAGATTCCTACATATGCCACTGGCTTAACCTCCCATGCTCGGTTTCTTTGTGCAGCCTCAGCCGGATGAAACCCTCTACAGTATCTTTGCCAGATATGGCCAAAGAGTGCAGTATCCTGGACGCCTAAAGCTGCTTCACGAGCTTACAGGCTCTCTGAACCCAATCAATCTCAACTTTCTTCCTAGTCGCCTCGATCATCTTCTCTCGATGCTTCCGCCAGGCCATAGCCTTACGGCAAATTATTTGATGGACCATCACACCCTATTGCCATTTGTTAGCTGTTTTTGGTCTCCAGAAAGAGTCAGTTTTCTCCGTAATGCCATGCGTTCAGCAAGCGGCAATAGAGCGGAGGTGTTAGCGGGACTTCATGCGAGTCACATGCCTTTGCCGCCGTGGGTGCGTTACTGCAGAACATGCGCTGACGAGGACCGCGAACAATTCGGATTTCGATACTGGCATAGAATGCACCAATTACCTGTCATAGATATCTGCCCCCTGCATGGAGTTCCGCTTCAGAATAGTTCAGTCCCATCGCTGATGCGAGCTCAGTGGCGAGCCCTGGTATCAGCTGAGGACGGAATAAGACAGTCAACCAGAAGATCCGAAGCGGTAGGTATGGATCGTCACAAACTAAGACTCGCTTGTGATTGCCAATGGATTCTGAACAATCCTGGCAATGGTGTCGATCCGGCGGAACTTCGCGACCGATACTTCACCTTGCTCCAAGCTAAAGGTTTGGCGACCTGGGGCAATCGTCTGCGGAGGAACCATCTTATAAATGAGCTCCAGAACTTTTACTCAAGGAAGTTCCTGGGCAGCGTGCACTGCATCATCGGCGGCCCGGATCGAAATAATTGGCTTGTCCGGATGTTTTATGCCTCTCGCATACGGATGGTGCATCCTCTGCAGCACTTGCTGGTTATTCATTGGCTGGGATATTCAGTTTCAGAGTTTTTACAGACAAAAATCAAATCACACCCATTCGGTTCAGGGCCATGGCCCTGTTTAAATCGCGCCTCCGACCATTTTCAACGTATGATCATTCCTTCGTGTCAGGTTACGCGCTCGCCAGTTGGTGGCGTACCACTTGGAACGTTTTCATGTCCGACATGCCTGTTTACCTATGTGAGACGAGGTCCAGATGAACGACCAGAAGATATGTTCCGAATTGGGAAGGTGAGAAGCTGGGGCCGAGACTGGGATAAGACTCTACGACGATTGTGGATGGACCCAACGATTGAGTTCAGAGAGATGGGAGTACGTCTAGGGGTGTGTTTTGCAACCATCAAGCGTCAGGCAGCGCGGCTGGGATTACCTACGCGCCACACGCTGAATCCTGTTACGACAATGCCCTCCAAGGAAGGCGTAATTAATGTTAGGAATTATGATGGCGAAACCGGTCGTCGGATATCGTGATCTGTTCAACTATTGGGATGTGTGGTGTGGCTAGGATTCAGGTGATCTAGGTTGATGGTCTGATGATTTCGGACAAGATCATAAATTATTTCAATCAGCCCCGACATGGCCTGCTTGTCAGATTTGAGCACAAGGGTAGCCAATGCCTGGTGCGAACTGAGCGCACGAACGACAGCCTGCTGGACTGCCCCAGGGAGGTTGCCCTTTAGTGCTTGTTCGCGGGTGTTGTTCTCCACCTGGGCGACCACAACATCATTTTCCTTTGCAATCGCCACGACGTGATTCACGAAAGTCGCTTGGTCTCGAAGCGGAGTCGCCTCACCAAACAAGCGATTCAAACGTTCGATAATCTCGCGAACATACTCTGGATCATCTCCTGTTCGTGACTGTCCTCCCGGGCCGATAGGGTGGATGATTGGAGTCTCTTGACCATCATCGCGCGGCTGGTCGTTAGCTCGAATATCATAACCAGTAAGAACAATACCCTTCAGATCCACGTTTTCATGAGGCTCACTGTCGAGCCGCTTCTGAAGCAATTTTGCGAACGCTGCAAAATTCTCCAAATCCGGATCACCGAATTCGATCAGCTGGGCCACATACCCATAGGTACGGCAAAACCGTCCCAGTCCCGTTTTGAAGCTCATCAGGACCTTGAGTTGGTCACCAACGTCTTTGCGCTGGTGATCGGCAGCGTGCATCCCATCTTTATTGCCCTGCTTTCGAGCCTTCTCGTAAGCAGTCTCCAATGTCTTCACACTCTCCCATAGGGCCTTGAGTCGTTCATTGAAGAGGCGGGTCGGACGATCCGTGGCAGCATAGAGTGCTTTGTGCTGTGGTTCTTTGGCGTTAACGATGTCGTGGAGGGTGCTGAAGCGGGCCGTTTTGAATGACTCGAGGTCGGCAACTTCATATAGATGCTGGCCATCAAGCTGGTCTTTCATGTCGTAGACAACGTTGGCATCCTGGATCTCGTCAATTTGTGCGCCAAGATCATATTTGGCAAAGGCCGCCCTTACCGTGTTCGGTTCGTTCACAAAATCAATAATAAACACCTGGTCTTTTCCAGGAGCGTTGCGGTTCAGACGTGAGAACGTCTGGACGATCTCTACATCGTTGGCGATCTTTTTGTCGATGTACATGGCAACCAACTTGGGCTGATCGAAGCCAGTCTGGAATTTATCTGCCACTAACATCACGCGATATTCAGGTCGTTCAAATGCGATCCGGAGATCATGCTCGGAGACGCCTGGATTCATGCTGATCTCGGTGAATTCCTCGCCGTCATCCACAATGAACGCTTCGCCGCCCATCCGTTCATCATCAGCATGTAGAACCTGTTTTCCGGTCACTTTTCCAGAAAACGCAACCAGAGAACGAATACCTGCGTATTCCGGATGCTGCTGGATATAGGCATCGAAACTCTTCTTATAGCGTACCGCTGCCGGTCGAGAACTCGTGACAATCATGGCCTTGGCTTTCCCGTTCAAGCGGTGAGCCACATTGTTACTGAAGTGTTCAATAATGAATTGTACTTTTTGGGTCACATTTGTGGGGTGCAGTGCCATCCATTGTGCGAGTGCCCGCTTGGCTGCTTTGCCGCTCACTCGATTGAGATCCTCAATCTGCTTTGCGAGGTTAAAGGCTGTCTTGTACGGAACGTACCCTGAAAGGACGTCAAGAATAAAACCCTCCTCGATGGCTTGGCGCATCGGGTAGCGATGGAAGGATTCAGGAAGGTTAGCTTCTGACGCCGGGCGGGATGGATCGCCAGGTCGGCCAAATAACATCAACGTGCTATGCTTCGGCGTCCCGGTAAAAGCGAAGTAGCTGATATTTTTAGGGCGCGATCGAGAGTTTTGAAGTTCGGTGAGCAATTCTTCCACTGTCAGAGATCCGAGTGCTCCTTTGCCACCCATCACGAGAGCCGCTTGAAGCTTCGCCGCAGTTGTCCCAGTTTGCGAGGCATGGGCTTCATCAATGATCACCGCGAAGCTCTTATCCTTCAGCTTGCTCTGGGTGACGATCGCCTCCATGGCGTAAGGGAAGGTCTGAATGGTAACCACAATAATCGGCGTGCCAGCGAGAAGCGCCTCAGTTAACTGATCGCTCTTAGATTGGCTGGATTTCTGACGATCAATTGCGGCAATGACGCCAAACTGATGATCGATCTGTTTGACGGCCTCCTGGAGTTGACTATCCAAAACGGTACGATCGGTGACGATAATGACACTGTTGAAAATCGCCTCGCCATTGTTGCGACGCAATTTCACCAAATCGTGTGCGGTCCATGAAATCGTACTCGTTTTGCCGGATCCCGCACTATGCTCGATGAGATATTGCATCCCAGGCCCATGCTTTTTGGCGTCAGCAATCATCTTGTTGACGGCGGACCATTGGTGGTACCGGGGGAAGATCAGGGTCTCCTTTTTGGACCACTTTCCTTTCAGGTCGGCGACGTCTTTCTTTTCGACGTAGACGAAACTGTGAAAGACACGCAACCAGGCATCACGATCACACACTGATTCCCAGAAGTAGGCGACGGGGTATTCGCCGTCAGGCCGCGGCGGGTTGCCAGCATGATCGTTGTGCCCCTGGTTGAACGGAAGAAAGTAAGTGTTCAGACCATCGAGTTTGGTCGTCATCTGAATCACGGAATCGGACATGGCAAAATGGACGATCGCACCTCGCTTGAACGTTAAGAGTGGTTCGCGGCGTTTCGTCTTCGGATCAAATGGAAGGCGGTCGGTGCGATATTGGTCCATCGCCGCTTCGGCCGACTGGGTGAAGTCGGTTTTCAGTTCGACGGTGGCGACCGGGATCCCATTAATAAACAAACCCAGATCAATGGCCAGTTCACGGGAAGGATGGTACTTGAGTTGTGGGACCACGCGCAGAATATTGGCGGCGTAACGCTTGAGGATGGTCTTATTCCGCGCGTCTTCTGGAGCTGCCTCGGAAAGATCCAGATGGCCGCACCCAGCGATGGAGAACCCTCTGCGGAGCACGTGAATAGTCCCATGAGTCTCCAGCGCGTTGTCCAGTCGATCCATGAGCGCGTCAATCGCCCGCTCACGATTGTCCTTTTGGAACTTGGTCCATTTGTCGTCTTGACCGGATGCTTTCAGCCAGCCAATTAGATCATCGGGATACAGGGCGCGTTCCGTGTCATAGCCCTTCGAATCCCCAACGTTCCAGCCTTGGGCTTTCAGCTTGGAGACAATGTATTCCTCGAAATGTCGTTCCTGATGGGCCGTGTTATTCATGCGGGCTCCCGGAGATCGATTTGGCCGGTGACGGCAGCGGTGACCAGAGCAGAACGGCGTTTATAGAGAAGACCGATACTGTCTTGAGTTTTTTTGATCATGGTATCAATGCGTTCTGAGTGCTTTGTGAGTTCATCAGCAATGGCTTTCTGTTCGGCGAAAGGCGGAAATGGGAAGCGGTACTCTCGGAATTTTTCTGCAGGCAAGTGTGAAATGGTTGACCTATTATCACTTTCACTGAATACCCCATTTGTCTTCGCAGCAGATAAAACATAGAAGTAAAACTCGACATAATCTTTGTCGCCTGAGACCGCTCGAAGACGATGCAGTGCTTTTTGGTATCCAATAACGTTGCTGTCACCACGCCAAATCGCAGCTCGCCCGACATCTCCTCCTTCGCACACGAGAAGGTCGCCATTCTGGATTGTATAGCGATCGATTTCATTCGGTGGAATATCCATAACCGGGAGATCGGCGGTATTAATGCTACCCCACTGAACATCCTTGTTTCGAAGGTACGGGATGGGATGACTACCGGTGATTCTTTTTTCGTCAAGCATCTTTCCAAGCTCCACATAGTACCGGTAACTCAATTTACAGACGGACCAACCCTTTGGCACCCCTCCAATCCATTCCACCCCTGAATCTTTCATCTCGGCCTTCGGGTTCAGCCCTTTTGTCACGGCATGCGTAATCAGGGCCTGGCGCTTCTTGGTCAGGAGTTCGATAAATTCAGTCTTCTTGGCGATGAGGGCATCGATGCGGGAGGTTGCGCGATCGAGGATTAATGCTATTCGCGTTTGCTCACATAAGCTCGGCACTATAGTTTTCAGATTTATCAATTCCGCTGCATTGATTGCTGGATAACTAAGCCCCTCAGAATGAGACTCTACCGCCTGGATGAGCAACTCATTGAGCATAAGCCATTTGAGGAATTCCGGTCTGAGCTGTTCGACACGAGCGCGAAGTATGGCGAACCCCGTCGAGTACACGCAGTCGGCATGTTTGTCATCAACCGATGCCACTGCCTTAAGATAAGGAACGTCTGATTAATTCGCGTTTCCACGAAGCAATCTGTTTCTCGGTGGATCAAGACGGGCCATCAGCTGGGAACCCGCTGGTCCGAGAGCGCCTTTCTCGGATTCCTCCGCCGTCAGGCGGCCCGCGCCCCGTTCGCACCCCCGTCCGCTAGGCTGCCGCCAGCAAGTGCCGGCGTGCTACATACAGATTCGCCAAGCCGCAACTGATAGACAACCAGTGCGCATTCTTCGCGAGCCCCCGGTACCGCACTTTGGCCCACCCGAAGATCCGCTTGATCACCAAGAACACATGCTCGACTTTGGCACGAACCTTCGACTTCGTCCGATTGCGGGCCCGCTCCGTCTCGCTCAAGGGCCGATGGCGATGGGCTTTCGTCTGGACGAAGCTCTTGGCATGGGGAGCATGGTGCTGAATCATGTCGCGTTGCCCGCTATAGGCGGCATCGCCCCATACTCGTGTCTCCTGTCCATGCAGCAACTCCGGCAACACCTGGCTGTCATGGACATTCGCCGCCGTGGCCGCCACTGAGTGAACCAGCTTCGTCCGGCTGTCCACTCCAATATGCGCCTTCATGCCGAAATACCACTGGTTCCCCTTCTTGGTCTGATGCATCTCCGGATCTCGCTCTTTCTGGCGATTCTTCGTCGAACTGGGCGCATTGATGATCGTGGCATCCACGATCGTGCCCCGGCTGACCTTCAGCCCGTGGGCAGCCAGATACGCGCCGATCCGCGCAAAGAGCTGTGCGCCCAAGTGGTGGGCTTCCAGCAGATGCCGAAACTTACAGATGGTGGTTTCATCCGGTACGGGCTCGCGGCCCAGATCAATCCCCACGAACTGCCGCATGGCGTGTGAGTCGTACAGCGCTTCCTCCACCGCCGGGTCCGACAGGTTAAACCACTGTTGCAGACAATGGAGGCGCAACATGCGTTCGACACCCACGGGCGGACGCCCTGGGCCCTCGGCCTTGGGGTAGACCGGCTCGATCGCCGCTACCAATTCCGCCCATGGAACAACCTGGTTCATCTCGTTGAGAAACTGCTCCCGGCGGGTGGGCTTGCGATACTGTTCAAACGAGACTTCGGCAAACGTCTGTTGCTGCATGGGGCACGCCTCCAGTTCAGTGCTGCGCTACCCTTAGCACATCATGCAAAGAGAATAAATCAGACCTTCCATAAGTTCTAACAGTCGAAACTATCACGTCTCCAACTTTTGCCTTGCGCCGAGCGCGAGAAGGAGCATCACCAAACAGCATTAGTTCTTCTTTTGTGATTCCTTCATTGTGGCTAACAGCGGAAATGTCGACATACCTTATTGGGGTATCGGGTGACACAGATTCCTGAAGGCAGTCATCATTACATGAGGCTACTACCTTAATAGGTTTTGTATTCCAGTGGACCGGCACTGCGTTGATCCATTCCAGTCCTGAAGCCTTGTATTTCGGATACGGCTTGTAGTGACTCATTCCGTCACCTCGCCAAGCAATGCTGCAATCTCGGCCTCAACGCGCTTCAATTCCTTATCGATATCCTTCAATTTGGGTGGCGCTTCATACTTATAGAAGAAGCGATTGAAGTTGATCTCGTAGCCGACAAGCCCAATCGCCTTATCTTTCTTATCCAAGTAAGACTCATCGATCCAAGCATCTGACACATGCGGCAAGACCTCTCGATCGAAGTACTCGCGAATATCTTCGAGCAGTGGGACGTTCTCGTAATCAGTTAGATCAGGGTCAGACACAGGACGACTATCGACGTCACAGGCCGGTTCGCCCTGAGGATCACGAACCCCAAACGCGTGAGTCAGCGCGTTCAGGAACCCTCCGCCAATTTTGCTGACCTCTTTTTCCTTTTTGGCTGTGTTGGTTACGAAGGATTCAGCCCAACGAACCGGTTGAGTGGATTCCATGAACGGCTTCAACGCGCGTGTCCAGACCTTCTGCTGTGCCGGCGTGAGCTTGGTCCATGCTTTTTCGGTCTGGAGGGTTGCCATCGTCTCCGGGTTAATGTGCAGGGCCATCCGAAGCGGACGCAGCACGCGAATGCGGCGATAGGCAAAGCGTCTCGAGTCAACCATCCGACTGATGTCAGTGTCCTCCGCAGAAGCATAGATATCGACGATTTGACGAATCTGATCGTCACTGATGATTCGGCGCTTATTGCCTTCGTTTTTTATTGGGGTATAGAGGCCGGTGGCGTTGATCAGTTGGACCAGACCTTGTCGATGCTTCGGTTTCTTGTTCGACAAGATCCACAAGTAGGTCCCAATGCCTGTTCTAAAGAAGATTTCGGTGGGCAACGCCACGATGGCTTCCACCAAATCCTGTTCCAAGAGCCACCGGCGAATTTCGGACTCTCCTGACCCTGCGCCACCATTGAATAATGGCGAGCCGGAGAGGACGATCGCGGCGCGGCCACCCCCGTTCTTGGGGTGTTCAAGTTTACTAGCGAGATGGAGCAGAAACAGCATGGATCCGTCGTTGATGCGGGGCAATCCTGGTCCAAAGCGGCCGTTATAACCCTTTTCTTTATGCTCGCTCGTCACATCAGACGCATCCTTTTCCCATTTTTTCCCAAACGGCGGATTGGACAAGCCGTAGTGAAAGCGATCGCTGGGAAATTGATCGTTGGAGAGCGTACTGCCCAGCTTGATGTTTTTTGAGAGATCTCGTCCAGGGTCAGACTCCAGTGTGCGCAGGAGCATGCTGGTGAGACAGACGGCATGAGTTTCCGGTTCGAGTTCCTGTCCATGCGGCACCAAGACTGGAGGAACTTTGAAGCGGCTACCGTAGTCGGCGATATGATTCATCGCATCAGTCAAAAAGCCACCCGTGCCGCAGGTTGGGTCGTACAGCGTGCGAATCAGGCCCGGGTTCGAACGGAAGAGGTCATCATCGGGATCCAGCAGGAGTGCCGTGGCCAAATGAACCACATCGCGAGGAGTCATGAAGTCTTCAGCCCCTTCGTTGACTTCCGACCCAAAACGACGAATCAGGTGCTCATAGACATTGCTCATCACTCGATCGGGGACCGTGCCCGGATGTAGATCGATCGCAGCAAAGTTCTTGCAGATTTTGAACAGAAGGCCTGCCTTGTCCAGGCGAATGACCGTATTCGTAAAATCAAATTGTTCAAAGATTACACGAGCATTGTCTGAAAATTGCGCAATGTAATCCTGGAGGTTCTGCCTGGTCTTCGTACCACCCAATGTGACGAGCTCATATTCGGAGGTGTTGTAAAACGGATACCGGGTCGTCTGACGCAGGATCAGGTCAAGATCGATGCCCGATTTGTTGTGTCTCTTCTGTGCCTTGAGGACAGCCTGGCGCGTGGGTTCAAGGACGCATTCCAGACGACGAAGCAGCGTAAACGGAAGGATGATCTTGCCAAAGTCGGTATGTTTAAAGTCACCCCATAAGTCTTCGGCGTTTTTCCAGATGAAGTCTGCTAAAGAGGCCCCTGATCCCGTGAGTTTCGTCATTTTGTCATCCAGTGTGATGTGCGAGTTCGCTAATAGATTGAGGGCGTCGCGCTCAATGTGGAATTAAACGGAACACCTAATGGCATACATATATAGCCGAGGTGCAGGACCTAGTATCTTCTTCACGCCAATTAAAGCGAGGAGATGGCTCAGATTCTTCTCGGTCACACGTAGTCCAGCGTGGGGCAGTGAGTAAATCGATATCTTTTCGCTCAGAGATCTTCAATTAAACCGACAGCTTAATAGCAATTTGTCGAGGGGCAATTGTACTCCCGTTTGGCGAACTCGCGCGAGATGGGATGGAAAGAATTGGTGATGGGGCACAGCCGCCCGGCAGTGAGAAATACTGGTCTGAAGGGGGAGTCCTTCACGGTGCCGACTCCCCCTTCCAAACGGCGAATCTACCGAAACCAGACCAGGTCGATCCGTTTTGTGGTGCACGTACAAAACTGTACTAAATGCATTGGGCGTCCGGCACAAGAGGCAACGCCGCTCGCAGGACTACTCCATTGCCGTCGCGGCGGCGGTCCTAGCAACAGTTATGATGAATCGTGGCCCCGGCGACTAGCAGTGCAACCATAGCTTTACCCGTGTGTTGGGGGTTGCGTAAGTCACCAACACACTCGATTTGGTGTGAGCTTGGCTCTCTTGGTGGTCTGAACTGGGCCGCCGACAGGGAATTCGCGCAGGTAGCGCTCGTGATACGGCTTAATTGAGCGTGAGCAGGTGCCCCGCTCGATTCACAGCTGTCCTGGAGGGAGCCGTCACGACGTTCGGCATGAGCTGTCCTGGATAGGCTTGACCTTTGATGGACGGATCGAGCGGCAGGCATTGGGTGCCATTGACGACGTATGTCTTGATGGGCGGCAACGTGGGTGGTACTGGTGGGAGCTGATACCGTACCGTGAGGGCCAATTCAATTGGTGTCTCCTGACGATTGTAGGCCACCAAGGGCGCGCCCACTGGGATCGCACAGGTCGAACGAAAACTGGTCATCTGTTCTCTCGAGCATGACGGGTAGGTCCGATAGGCACGGTGCTGCTGAATAGCCTCGACGTCCTGCTGCGAGGGGACCACCATCCAATCCAGTGGACCACTGGTGTGGAGATCGATATCCACCTGAAGAGGCGTGGTGGCGGTGAGCGTGGTCACTGAGAGTGACCAAGGCTGGATCCAGCGCGTCTCTTCCCGCAGGACTGGCGGTTGTTGGATGGCGTACCGCTGTTCAAGCGTGGGGACGATCGTCCGTGAGTCGACCTCGCAGGCCATGGTATCGGCATGGTCCTCTGTGAAGACGAGATAGTTAGGAATGCCGACATTGTCGAGGAGTGATGCGAGGAGAATCGACAGGTCTTCACAATCTCCCGCGCCAATGTCGAGTGTCGCCTGTGGGGATTGAATGTGCTCCCGGGCAACAGGATCGGCCAAATAGCCGATCTCCTGTTGAACGAATCGATACAACTCCGTCAGCACACATGTGCGATCGCCGGCTGGACAGTCTTTGACTTTTCCATAGGCCAGCGCCCGAAGCCCATCGGATTCCGGCACGATGGCATCCAGATACCGCTGATAGCGATGGGCTGGCGATTGGAGTGGCGTGCGGGGACTGACGGGGACAGGGGCTGCCTGCTGCGTGGTCGGCGGCGCTTGGTTCGTGACGGTGTGCGTCAGGCGGTACCACGACCCTAGCCCGATCAGCACTAATCCGATCACCAGGACTCGGCGCGTCGGCAAACGAGAAGCCGGCAGGGGATCCCGGTGGTGCATGTATGCTCGATCGCGGACGCCCATGGGTCTGTCCTATCAAGAACATGAGGGCTCGCAGCCTCTCTGCGAGCCACGGGAGCTCATACCTGCCTCCGCGGCATTGCTCGCGGCATCCATCGCACCCTATCACGAAGAGGGAGAATGGCCCATGATTTGCGCGATTTGGGGCCTCATCGCCGTCGCGACGGCAAGCGGGACCCTCGGACTACCGTCAGGGCTCAGTAGAGACGCGCTGATGGATCTCTCGGGCACGGGTCCTGACTCGATGTCCACCCCTGGCAGTCAGTGCTCCGACGACACGGGCAAGAGAGGACCGAGGATTGGGAAAGCTAAGCCCATCTGCATGGCACGCTTCCACCGCTCCTGGATGCGGCACGTGCCGAGTGCTTGCGGGTCTAGTGGGGTGGTGAGCCTGATGCGGCTTACACCAGTTCAGGAGCTATCCCTACTTCGCAGCATCGAAGTAATCCGGCGCGAACGTCCGCCCACACTGGTTACAGTGCCATTCCGGCCGCAGAGGGGCGCCACGCCGACCGGGAACGTCTGGCCTGATCAGCAGACGTTCTGGGACGACGGGGGTCTGGCAGATAGGGCAGTAATGGACAGGCTCCTCTGGGTTCATGGCACACCGCTAAGATGGTTGGAGGCATCGCCTGGAACCTCCACGCACCAGTCTTTGGTCTTGGTCCCGCCGTCATAGGGTATCGCTAGCTCTTGCTTGATCAAGACCGCGCTGAGATGCTGGCCATTGGCGATCACCCTTGGGTCGATTCTGAAATGCTTGTCTCGGCTGGCGTTGCGGAGATGGATGGTTTCGGCTTGGCTGAGGATCGAACGGACCACGTCTCTCGCCTGGCGGGCGAGCTGTTTCTCCCGTTCACAGTGCCCCTTCATTTCTTTGGTATAGATTGGGCGGCTTCTGAAGGCTTGAAGTGCTCTGGAAAGCGACCGAACACCCACACCATGACCTTCGGGAAAACCTTGGCAAGAATTCCGGTTCCGACAACCATCGCGGTGAAGGCAATGAGGTGGGTCATAGGCCCTCTCAGGAATGGCTCAATACTAGCAGATACCGGACACCAAGGCCATCCCCACATTCCCCGGCGCTGGTGTCACTATTGGGGGAGGGTCAGCATTCGTCTGAAAGTTGAACTTTCCTTCCCACACAGCCCCCAAGGCTTTTCGCTTGCCTCCATGACCTCGGTCGCTGAAATTGCGGGATGGGCTGGCTTGCCGCTATGGACTCACGCGAGCCGGCGGATCTGACGAGGTGAGCTAGTGAGCGTGCCGAAGGTACCGTTTCAAGCGGACGGCCTCCGGTGTGTCGATGGCATCGATGCGGAGCCCAACTTCTTGCCCGCGGCTCCACGCCACCACCGCGCTGTGGACGTGGATGCTCTCGTCAGCTTTGTCCAGATGAAGGATGATGGTCAGTTCCGTCCCTGCCGGCACGGTCTTCTCTGCATCGATTCGGCATCCCGTGGGCGAAAGGTTCCACACGACCCCCCGGCTGCGAGTGTCCTCGTTCAGAAAGAAGGCCGTGCCCTGGATGGGAACGCGGCGATAGGTTCGGAGACGGACGCGTTGCGGTGTAGCCAGGAACGGCAGTCTACCGGATCAAGTGGCCTCAGGCGATACCCCATTGGGATGAAGGAGGTCAGGGACCACGCGCCAATGGCCGTGAATATCGCCAACCTTAGTAGCCCATACCCAATGCGTGTGATTCCGTGACGAGCGCATCAAGGGCTTGGCAGCGTTTTCGATCAACGCTCTGCTTGTCGCGCATGAGATCCTCGAGAAGGATCCGGCGCTGTGTCCCCACTGTCTGATGCGGGATCGTGCCTGCTTCGAGCAGACTCACGAGAAAGGGTCTGGAGACGTTCAGGGCGTCGTCAGCTGAGCCTGAACGGGCAGGAGGATGACACCGTTTCCTGCCGCCATCTCTGCCAGGAGATCACGGAGCAGTTGGATCGCCGATGTCGGCAAAGGGAGTGTGTGAGAGGCGTTTAACTCTCCCCCAATCTGGAATCGAAGAGGCCCAAGACGATCGCGATAGCTGGCCAGCGCCCGACAGGCTTTAGGTCGTCGCCATGGGCACCCTCCTACATTGCCCTGAGCAGTCCTATTTCAATTCGAGTGGGGCCGCGATCCACGCCCCGCCCCACCATCACCGGCCCGTCGTGCGCGACAGTTCGCCCAGCGCGGTCTGCGTATAGCCCGTGCCGGTAAACACTCCCGCCAGCATGGAGGCGCCCTCAGGCAGGGTGCTGTACTGAATTGCGCCACGCCCATCGCGGAAAGTTTTGTCACCGGTCATGTTTGCGGTGATGGTAATGACGAGGCCGTTTGGTGTAAATGAACCGTCATTCTGTTTTTTGACGCCTAGTCCTTGCAGCATGACCCGTTCACCAACGGCCTCGCTTCTTTTCAGTATATCATTGTGAAAGCCGCACCCGTCCCGGGTGATGACCCCCTTCGCCGTCAGTTCGTCGCATTTTTTCGCCGCCGCTTCCGGCGTGTTCTGGATCAGCGTTTCGTCGGGCAATTCGGGCTTGCGGACGTCGTACATCTTCACATCCTGCATCCGGTCGGCGACGCACATTTTCGCTGCGGGCGTGCCGATGGGCTGGTCGGCCTGGATGACGTACCCGACTGTTGCGAGGCCGTTTGTGTCGAATGCCCCGGCCGTGAAGATGTGGCCGATCTGCTTGTCGACGGATTTGGTCGTGCCGTCGGGCTGTTGTTCGAACAGGATGCGCTGGTTGCCGAAGGCGAGGGAGCGTTGCCCTTCCGCTTTCAGTGCTTCCGTCATTGTGGCGGGCGTGGCACAGAAGCCGACATCGGCACCGTTCGCCGTAGCAGGGGGCAGGCAGGCGAGGGCAGACGATGCAGCAATCGCCGTGAAAAGACCTGTCAGTGCATGTCCCAGATCGCTGGGCCTCCTGTCCTCCCACGGCCCGTTGAGGCGTGGCCATCCCCATGTCGACACATCGCTTGCTCTGACACGGCATGCCTCGACGGGCCGACGATGATTTGTTCGCCTCGTGTCTTTCTAAAATGTTTCGCGGAAATCATCGGGCAGCTCAATCTTTTTGTCAGTCGATGAGGTATCTCCGTCGATCATGGGCTTTTCCTCTATATGATCGACGGAAGACGCGGCCTGAGAACTCCCTGACGTTTCGTGTGAAGTTTAATAACCAAGCTGAATGGGGAGTCTAATGGTATGCCGACTCCCCGTGTGTTTACGCTTGTATGACGAGATAATAATGCACTGCAAGATTGAATCAGATCACGTCAAAGCCCGTGTCATGTTAAAATGATTCCTTGAAATCATCTTCCTTCTCAGCCTCTTTATTGGCCGACGAGGCATCTCCGTTAACTATGGGATTTTCCTTTAATCTAATCACAGGTGCGAGATGTTGCTTTCCCCGCTGCACGTATAGTGCAATCAGATCTTCGGTTTGAAATTGCTTAGTACATGCGCGCAGCTCTGGTATGTCTTTTGGCGTACACTCTTTGAATATATCGTAAATGACTGTCTTGATTCGATCTCCTTTTAAGAGTCCCGACTTCATTGCCGGGCTACCATCGGCGACGGACTCGATTTGCAAACCTCCGAAGAACTCTTTTCCCCATGCCTCTCCTGCATCCCTCTTTTCCTCTAAAGTATTTTGGTTCCCGAGGGTTCCTCCAAGGAACGCTCCGATCTTTGCACCCATAGGAGTCATGTCAATAACGGTGATGCCAATCCAGCCCGGTTTCTTTGGAGGAGGGGGCGGCGCGGGAGGAGCTGGCGCCACTGGGGTCGCCTCTTGCTCTCTTTGTTTAGCTGGCGGGCTCTTTTGTTTATATCCAGGAATGGCAACTAACCTCGCAGACGAGGTAGCGGGAATGTCAATTGACAAATCATTTTGACCAGGAACGCGCCAAATGCTGAATGGAAAGGGCGCCAGAAAGTATGGGGATGGGCAATCTTGAGTGGGGCGTCCTGACTCTTCATACTCGAAATTTTTTAGTTTTACGCAAAATGACCACCCAGATTCCTTAAATATACCGCTACTACTTCCCGGTCTATATGTCGCAATGCCCGGGTTCCCATCAGAATCATATTGGATGAATGTCAGATAATAGGTTCCAGGCTGACTTCGGTAATCAACTCCCTTACACCTTCCACGATCGACCCCATACCATCCATCCCCTCGAAAGTCGCCACCGAATAAATTCCAATCGGCTTTGACAACGGCGACCAGAAATTTGACGTTCCCCGTATTGCAAACCTTAATGTTTGTATACTCGACCTCGTACGCTTGAACGTCCTGCAGTCCGACAAAAATAAATACCAGCATTATGGCAAGGCGTAGAAGGAGGGGAACGTTGCTGTAGAGACGAAGACGGTTCATGGTGACACTCCAACAACTAAAGCCATGGTCTTTCTTATGTTCAGAGCGTGCCTAGCAGGGTTCGTTCGGTTAACACAGTGACTTCCAGGTGGCGCAATCCCGCCAGTATTTTTCGCGCTCCTTATTGAACTGCTGTTGCCTGTCGTAATCAGAGGGAACGTCGTTATCAGAACCGGCCGCTCCAGACGACGACCGATCTTTTCCAGAACTCCCGTTCGAGAGAGCTCCTAATATGCCCAGGAACAGAGCGGCTCCTCCAATCCATTGCGGGATGTCCTCGTTCATCGATGGCGGCGGAGGAGAAGGGTTCCTGGTGGCAGTGTTCCTGAGCTCAGCGATCGCTGCAGCTCGCAGGGTTGCGACTTGTTCATCAGACAACCGTTGCAAGGACATGTAGTTGGAAAGGACATTTTTCCGAAAAGCCGGGTCGCTGAATAGCGCTTGGAGATTCTGCGAAGTGAGACTCCCTTTCATCAGGATGCCTGCACCGGTGTCACCAAGGGTCACTCCATGACGAGCGGCGATTCGAGTGGATTCTTCCCACTGTGGATTCTTCTCGTGAAGGTCAAATAGATTCACGGCAAATGTCCTACCATCCGTCCGTAACTCGTAATACTTATATATAACCTTTCGCGGATTCGCGGGATTATTTACATGCTCTGCCCGAATCACAAGAAAATGCTGACCAGGTGCATCCGGGGTGTTCAGTGGGAGTATCGACAGGTTTTCGGACGAAGGGGGAACCGTGTATGCGTTGGCTGCTAAAATCACTTTTGTCATCTCGTATTGATATCCCGATGCTTCCGCAATGCGCCAAATATCATTGTCAAATTTTATGATCCCCTGTAAGCCAGGGACTCTCACGAGGTGGTTGGGATCGAGTGAAGGAGCGATATCGCTTTCGAAGCATGCCGATAAAGTTAGGGCGTACAGGCACAAGAGTGCAAACTGGAGTGCCTTACGTCTACGGAGTTGTTTAGGACCGTCTTGCATGGGATGCCTCCTCTTTAGAGTTCTGACGTCATTGTCCGACTATGATCAGCCACAGAATGGACGACTCCGCCCAGGATGTTGACCTATCGAAAACAGTGTTGCCGGGAGTGAGTAGACGGTTCGTTATGAGATGGCCGGTCGTCATCGAGAGACACTCATGTTGTGGCGATGATGTAGACCGTCCATAAGCCTGCCAGGACCAGTCCCATGACGACAATGTATTTGAGCCACGTTAGTATCCAGCGGAAAGGGCCTGTCAGGAGCTTGCCCATGAGGAGACCGACTAGAGCACCGACGGCCCCTGACCAATACCAATCAAGAGTCGTCCAGCGGTACCCGTAGTACCAGATGGCACCCCAGGCTCCGAACACGGCCAGCGACGCTATGCTTTCCTCAAACTGGAATGGACGTGTGCGCTTCGATGTTTGCGATTCGGCGGTAGGGGAAGAGTGCGGACGGGGAGGACTATAGGGTTCCGGGCGATAGATGGTGCCGATCCCACCGCAGAAGGAACATGATTTCCATACCGCGATATCCCGATACAAGCTGCCGCCCCCTGGATTCGGCACTTGTTGAGTAGTGCTATAGCGCCCTGTACCGAAGCAGCTGGGGCAACGTGTTTGCGGCATCGACTACACCCCTGGATCTCTCGAGATTTCGTGCTCAGGTGTAGTTGAAACAGCTACGAAAAGCAACGGGTCAGGTGGATTTCTGACGATGCTAAAATACTTCCATTTTTTTAAGGGAGGGAGTCAGTTGGGCAAGGTAACCGTAAGAACGGCGGAAGTTGGTCGTCAGCGTATTGGCGAGTCGCCACGCCTACACCGGCCACTCGCCGAGTCCGGAACGACGAAGAGATACACGAAGCCTCAACGCGTCTGTGGGGAATCCCGTTTCGTTTATGGTGAACCTTGAAGGTTTGTTCCGAAGATCGAAACTGGGCTGACAACTGGACAGGGGCAATAGGGTTGTTCGCTAGCGATCTTCTAAACTATTGATCTGATAAGTGGTCCAAAAAGGCTTAGGGGCATTGAGTCATGCGCTATGGATGCTCATTTGCAAATTAGCGCTACGATGACTGGTGCGCTGCATGCATCTAGCAAACTGGCAGCAGGTCAAGGTCCACCATAAACGAGCGCCATGTATAAAGCCATGCTGCATTTAGCAAAGCAATATCAAATCTCGATTTGTGAAAGATTGAAAGACAAACGATTGGACACATCTTTCGCCCAAGAAGAGGAGTCAATGTTAATTACAGGTTGATTCATTCTGGTTATAATGCGCGAGAATTTCAACCGCTTCATGTGTGAAGATCACGGACATCCTTTCAATTCTGCTAGCCGTTGATCAACCCCAAATTCGCGTACCTTAGCGCGTTCCTGTTTGAGATGGTAGTTGGCTTCCACTTCCTCTTGGTATGGGGTGGTCTCCAGGAGTTCACAGCAGCGTCCCATGGGTGTCTTCCCGCCCAATGCGCTGTGAGGGCGATGCCAGTTATAAAAGAACTGCCACTCCTCTAAAAGGTTAGGAAGCAACGGATCCTTGAGGTCCACGGTGGAATAGAATTCCATCCAATCGGTTTGCTGAGAACGTTCGACCTTGCCATTGAGATGGGGGGGCTCGGGGACGGTTGGGCCGGAACTTAATGCAATACCGTTGCAGGATCTCTTGGAACGCCAGCCAGAAAAATTCTCCCCCGGGGTCCGTTTGGACCCGCTGGATCGGAAACGGAAATTCTTCAACCATGCGATGTTCCAGAAAGTGGACCGCATTGCTGGCGGTGCGCCTGGGGTACAGGCCCAGCACGCGGAGACGCGTACAATCGTCGATGGCGGTAATACTGGAAGCGCCCCGTGCTGACTTTCATCGTATCGACCTGTACGCGATCGCCAGGCAGCGGTCGGCTATACCGCCGTGGACTCTCTGGCGGTCGCCTGCGTACCAGTGGGGCTCGCTCATGGGCATAAAGGACCTTCCAGATTGTGGCAGTGGACAAGCGAAGATCATGATGACGCAGTAATTCGGCTTGGATGCGTTTCGGGCCAAGCTTGCGCTCATCGCGTAGGGCTAAAATCAGGTCGATACGTTTCTGATCCAGGACGCGGCGGGCTGAATGCTGCGGTCTTCGGCTCAGACTGACGAGTCCCGCCTCCCCCTTCGCCACAAACCGTTTCCACCAGAGTCGTAAAGTCGGACGACTGATGCCGCAGTGCCGACAGACCAAGCCCGCATCTTTGGTTTCGGCATAGAGCTGAACCCAGACCCGTCGCCGTCGCAACTCATCTTGATCGCCATTCACGGTGCCGGAATATACCTCAGTTCATTGAAAGGATGTGTGTGATCCCGACACTTCATGCGGCCAGTCCTTTCGTTGCGGACCGCCGAAGCCTTTCAGGCTACTCTCGATTTAGCGTGCTGTTGTTTTCGTGGGAGGAGTCAATACAGACAGTCGTTCTTGGCGTGATTCATCTAAACTGCCTTCCCAATGTATTGCTCCTCGGAGCTTGCGCGCTTTCCTTTGGCGGTAGACTCGGACAAGCATTTTCAATCCAGCCTCGACGGTTTCGCGTTTGGTGCGAGCACCAGCTGCCTTCATGGCCTGGAGCATCAATTTATCGTCGATCACAATATTGGTTCGCATGAGTAGACACTCAGGATAATATACATAACGCCGCCTACTTGTAGGTCTATCCTACAGTATGACATGCACGCATGTATGTCATGCGTATAGCGTCCTCCTTAGTACTCTTCATAAGTATCATCGGATCTGATTTCAAAAAAGGAAAGAAGGTAATCTTCTTTCAGAACGAGTGCCACTTCGGTTGCCTCGGAAGGGAAGAGTTATCTTCGATGTAGTATGCAATTGAAAATATATGCTGTTAAAGACATAATCACTCTGTGGCGTGAGATGTCTAATTTGTGCGGACTTCGACCTGAAGTTGAACGAGCTGATCATAGGGAGGGCCAGGACAAGCTGCTGACCCCTCTTCACCTTCTTGAGCAATTCGGCCCTGTATTCGGACGCCTATGAGCCGACATCTTAAAAGGCACCAGCATGCAAACATGAAGAATCTGAGGTTCAATGCTGCGGATAGGGTCTGGTGCCTTTCGCCTGTGATCGCTGCCGCCGGGCCCTCATGCTCATTGCCGGAGACAAGTCAGACGATAGTATGAAGCGTTTTGCAAAGAATTGGTCCGCAAGGCTCACGATACGTGTGACCGGCGTCTCGGTGCGACGGTAAGCTCAAGGGACTAGTATTATGACTACCACTCTGAAAGATAAGATGAAGAAGCTGCCGGCGGCGCGCCGGAAGAAGATTGAAGCGCGTGCGGCTGAACTCATCGCGCATGAAATGACGTTGTGTGAATTACGCCAGGCCCACAGACGCACCCAGAAGCGCATTGCAGAGACTCTTGGTATCCGACAGGAAGGCGTCTCCCGCCTCGAAAAGCGCAGCGATCTCTTGATCTCAACACTGCGCAGCTATATCGAAGCCATGGGTGGTAGTCTGTCGATTATTGCAACATTCCCGAATCATCCACCTATTGAAGTCGCAGCTGGCCATCAACGCCGAAAAAGGGAAACAGTTCGCAACTGATATATAGGTTCCTTGACGATTATCGAAAGAGACTACCTACAGACACGCGTCTCGACGCCGCCAACTCTCCTCAATCATATCTTGGAAACGCATTGATCCTGTTGCGCAACTCACGCATACCCTCCAGTATAGCCG
Source organism: Nitrospira sp. (assembly GCA_015709715.1). NCBI lineage: Bacteria > Pseudomonadati > Nitrospirota > Nitrospiria > Nitrospirales > Nitrospiraceae > Nitrospira > Nitrospira sp. Next base: position 436,997 of record CP054184.1, on the reverse strand, counting down.
CATAAGGCAGACGCCCGACGTGTCCCTCAAAGGGGGACCAGCTTCGCCATAGGCACGCGATGCCTCGTGATGGTAATCGTCCTCCGTTACACACCTGTTCAAGCAGGGTCATCGCCAAGCAGGCCTAGTCTTCAACTCGACGACGGTCTGACGACCCCACCTCTGGATGGCTCCTTGCCATCGCAGTCCCATCAACTCCGCAACATATCGACGAGGGCTTGAATAGTCAGGGGGGCGTTTCCCTCCGTCCGATTGTTCACGAGCACATAGGCTCGAATCTTTCGGCTCACAGCGTGTTTGACCAAGTCCACCGTTTGAGCCCGCATCTCCGGTAACTCACCCACAATCTTGTCATACGGTGCGGCCCGCTTCTTTGCCGCCTCATAGGTCATTCCGAGCGGCGTCAACAACCGGAGGACGGTGAAGGATGCCGTGAACTCCTGCATCCGCTGGTGTTGCTCAGCCAGACCCGGCATGAAACACCAATGATTGTAGACGTGGGCCACACCATGCTTTTTCAAGACCTGGTCGTAGCGTTCGCCGAGCAATCCCGCGTTGCGTAGCTCCACCGAATACCGAAACTCTTTCGGCAATGCACCGAGAAGGTCGTCGAGTCGCGACAAAAACTCATCTGCCGACAAGCCGTGGCGTTGAAACTCGAAGATAAACGGCCCGGCATGCGGCTGGAAGTGTGCGTCGCGGTAGGGCTTGAGCACGAAGTCGATAAACGTCTTGGGATCGAGAAACGTCGGGTTCCGTTGTCCGGCATGAGGGCCATAGCGGGGGTGCTTGGCATACACCGGGATGGTGATCTCCTCCCACACCTTGGCACACATCTCAAAGTCCTCGGGGATCTGTGTGAGATAGCGCCGCAATTGCGCAGTGGTCGCCGGTCGGTAAAAGCTGGAATCCACGCCGACGGTCTTGAAGAGCGGCTGACCTTTATAGAGATACTGGCAATATTCGCCAAGACACTCGCGGGTAAACGCCGTTGGCGCATACGTGCGGCGATAGATTTGTCCCTGCCACCCTTCATACGTCCAGGTGGAGGTGCCGAAGCGGATCAGGTCAGGAACTCTAGATGTGGTAGGCGTCCCCGGAGGGTCGAAAGGCAATTGAAGTTCATTCATGCGTGATGGCTTTCCCGCACGATCCGTCGAGCGTGTTTCGCGGCACTCCGGCGGCAATACGTTCAATCGTTGCGCGGTTTCAGCAACTTCAGAATCTCATCGAATTTGTTCAGCAAATAGAGTCCGTATCGGTCACAGACGTCTCCTCCGACCTCGCTTCGATGTCTTCCTTCAACGCCTTGCCCATTTCTTCTAGCCCATCAAGACGTTCCTCAATCGTGTGGCGTCGATGATCTGTTCTATCCTCCATGCGTCTCCTCTCTGATTGCTCCGTCGGATGCCCCAACCGTTGCTATGCTCAGCAGGTTGAGCAGTGTACACTCCTCCGCCATGAGCACTCCACGGTGTGTGGCCACGTTTCGCAGTTGTATCTTGTTCCTTGGCCTGATCTGTGTCCCTATCCTAGCCCATGCCGAATTTGTGGGAAAGGTAGTCGGCGTCATCGATGGTGACTCCATCCGGGTGATACACGATGGCGAAGCACAACAGATACGGTTACTTGGGATTGATTGTCCCGAAAGGTGGCAACCCTTCGGCGCACGCGCGAAGGCATACACCTCGGAACTGGCCTTTGGTCAGACTGTCACCGTGTATGGGCAGAAGCGCGACCGCTATGGTCGAATATTGGCCGAAGTATTGCTTTCAGATGGCCGCAGCCTGAATCAGGAAGTCCTCAAGGCCGGATTGGCTTGGTGGTTTAAGAAGTATTCCAAGGACTTGAGGCTGGGAGAGTTGGAACGGCAAGCACAGGTGATGAAAAAGGGTCTATGGGTAGAACCGCATCCGGTGCCGCCTTGGGAATGGAGAAAAGGCATGCGCTCGGCTCGTAACCATAGCGGACCGCAAGAAACTGAGCGGCGTTAGAGCCCTTGCGCAAGGGAAGCGTCCTCCCGCTGAGCTTCAGGCGACGAGCAGAGCCGCAGGTCGGTAACCGTCAGGGTGACCGTGGCAAAGTGTTCTTCAACGAGGCCGGTGACGAGATAGGCCTGGTTCGAGGCAAGCAGATGACAATACTGGCGGTAGGTGCGAGGAAAGAAGGTGGCGTCATACAGGCCGGTTTGATCCTCGAACGTCGCGAACTCCATCGGCTCGCCTTTCTTGGAGGACACGATTTTTTCCGTGACCAGCCAGCCCAAGAGTGTGATGGTCCTTCCGACGTATTTATTGAGTTCACGTGCCGAACGGTATGCGGCTTTTCCCACCACTTCCTTCACCAGGTCCAAGGGATGCCGGCTCAGGGGAAAACCGAATAGCTCCCACTCGTGCGCCCATTGTTGCTGCGGTGAATATTCAGGAGGGATTGGCAGATACCGGTTTCTTTGTCCGGCATGAAAGGCTACGAGTCTCCACATGAGACCTGGGCGAGTCAGGTCGCCGGCAATGGAATCGACACAACCAGCCTTGATGAGCAACTTGGCCTGAGCCACATCCGGGTTCACTCGATCCAGAAAGTCATGCAGCGAGCGATACGGGCCGTGTGCCTGGCGCTCGGCGACGATTGTCTTCACCAACTCCTCGCGAAGGGTTTTGATCTGCATGAATCCCACTCGAATGGCCTTGCCGCATCCTCGATAGACCCACTCACTGGCATTGATGTCGGGGGGCACAATCCTCAGACCCATGCGACGGGCTTCTGACAGATAGGCGAAGGGCGAATAGTAGCCGCCTTGGTTGCTGATCACAGCGGCGATGAATTCCGCCGGATAATGCGCTCGCAGATAGACTGATTTTATGGCGACTTGGGCATAACTGGCGGAATGCGGCTTGCAAAAGCTGTAGCCCGCGAAGCTCATCATCATGCTCCAGGCATGGTCGATGACCGGTCTCGGGATCTGTCGCGCAAGAGCGCCCTCGTAAAACTGCCGCTGATAATCCTGTACATGTCGAGCTTTATGCTTCTTACTCAATACCTTGCGGAGTTGATCGCCGTCATGGGCGGAAAACCCGCCTAAGGCCACCGCGACCTTCATCACGTCTTCTTGATACACCATGATCCCGAAGGTGTCCGCGAGAACCTCGTCGAGCAGGGGATGCCACGATCGATACGGCTCTCCATGGGCTCGCCGCACGAAGTCATCCGCAAACACGTTGGCCGCCGGCCGGATAATGGAGGAGACGATGACGAGGTACTCGAAGACATCGGCGACCTTCCGTCTTGCTGCTGGCATCAGCGTCCAGAGTTTCTTCAGCAACAGTCGGGATGCTGGGGATTCGATATGAAAACAGCCGATGGTGTTGCCTTGCCGAATGACTTCTTCGGTGGCCACATCTCCAATGGGATTCCACTGGGCATACTCAATCAGGAGGCCGGTATTGCGGTGGATCGCCGCAAGGGCGTCCCGAATGACCGCCAGTGAGCGATTGCCCAGGAGATCGATCTTGACCAAGCCGGCGTCTTCCGTTTGGTCCTTCTCCCATTGAATGACCGGCCAGCCCGACGCCGAAGTTTCGACCGGGACATAGCGACGGATTTCGTCGGGGACGAGGACGACTCCTCCCGGGTGCAAGCCGAGATTTCTGAAATGGCCCTGAAGTCGTCCCGCCCAAGAGACAATCTCTGGCCACGGTGACCGAAGGTTCAACGCGCGACACACTTGCTGGGCCCAGTGGTCCAGGCTGGAATCGCCAGCGACTTCCACGAAATCGGCGCGTCGATGCAGGAGGGCCAAGCCCCTCCCGATCTCGCCTGCTGGCAGCCCATGCACTTTCGCGATCTCGCGCAGGGCCGCGCGCAACGCGAGGGTGTTCTGGTTTGCGACCATGGCCGCCTGACGAGCGCCATATCGTCCAAAGACCCATTCGAGAATCTTCGGGCGCTCATCCCAGGGAAAGTCGATGTCGATGTCTGGAGGATCATGCCGGCCGGGATTGAGAAATCGTTCGAAGAGGAGATTGTGCCGGATGGGATCGACGTGCGTGATGCCGAGGCAATAGGAGACAACGGAGGCGGCCGCCGATCCTCGTCCGCACGTGCGCGGAGATTGACGCACGATTTCATCGACGACCAGGAAATAGTCGGCATAGCGTTTTTCCCGAATCACGGCGAGTTCCTTCTCGATCCGATCCCGGACTGTCTCGGAGACAGACCCATAGCGCCATTGGGCTCCGTCGTAGGTCTTGGTGCGCAAGGCGTCGAAGGCCTCGCCGGACGCCATCTGCCGAAAGGAGGGAAACATCGTCGCGGTGAAATCCCAATCGGTGTGGCACTGTTCGGCGACGCGCTGCGTATTGCTCAGTGCCTCGGGCATATGCGGAACGTATCGTGCGATGACGGCGGGCGGCATCAGCCAATTCATCGGGCCACAACAGCGGTCCGGCTTCAAGCGTGATAACGTCGTGTTGTCCGCGATGGCCCGTAAGAGTCGATGGCCTTCAAAGTCGGACTGATGGAGAAGCGCCGCGCGGGTCGTGGCCACGGCGGGCAATCCCGTGCGTCGGCTGAACACCATGGCCTCCTGCATCTGGGAACCAGGTGACAATTCGACATAGAGATCATCGGCAGCCTCGTTTCGCCAGGCCGTCAGCGCCGAGAGATCATCCGAAAGGATGACTAGCCCAGTCCGATAGCTGGCGATCGCCTGGATAAAGTCAAAGCCGGCATCCTCATGTCGGCACGAGAGCAGTCGGCACAAGTTCGCGTAGCCGTCGGGTGTCTTCGCGAGGAGCACGGCCCGTTGATCGTGATGTATGACCTGGGCCCCGAGAATCGGCTTGAGGCCGGCTTGTTTCGCGACATCAAGGAAACGGATCGCTCCATAGAGGCCATTGGTATCGGTGAGGGCCAACGTATTCTGTCCCTGTGCGCGTGCGGCCTCACAGAGGGCCTCCAAGGTTGGGACGCCCCACATGGGCGAATAGGAGGAATGGGTGTGGAGATGGACAAACTCCATCGGTTCAGTGGGTTCTCCCATACCGGATGGCACCTTCACCAAAGCGTGCATGGAGATGGTCGAGCGCCTGCGCGAGCCGTTGCGCCCGATCACGACGGCGTTGCTCCTGGGATGATGGTTCCTCAAAGAGTGAGACCTGTTGCGCAAAACTCGTCAGATGAGTCAGGCAGAGGGTCATCTGTCTGAGCCGGATGCGTCGGCGAAAGGCTCGAGAAAAGACTGTGTGAAGCGGTCCAGCCAAATCGATCTCCCAGCAGGTGTCGGGAGTGACCTGCGTCTTGGCTGAGACGTCCCTGTGGTCGCTATAGCGGATCATCAAAGACATCCCGCCGCAGACGCGACGCTGGCTCCTCAGCGTACGGCAGAGCCGCTGGAGACTCTCGGCCAGCCGGCCTTCCAGGCGTCCATCGTCTACCTCGTCCGGATTCAGGGCCACGGTGTCTTCGAGCGACGGCTGGACCACCGGCGCCAGGACTGGAGTCGGATCAATACCTTGTGCCCACCGTACGAGTTGTCCGGCATCCTGTCCCAAGACGAGTTCGAGTGCGTCGAGCGGACTGTCCGCCACATCGCCCAGCGATTGAAGATTGAGATCGTCTAAGTGTTTCAGCATCATCCGCATGCACGGGCGGTGCACACCGGGCAATGACCGGACGGACAGGGGGGACATGAAGAGGCGCTCCGATCCGTGGCGGACATCGTAGAGTTGGGAGGGTTCGACGAGGGTGGCGGCTGTTTGCGCCACGAGCTTGTTACTGCCGACTCCTGCCACCCCCTCAAGGTGTAGTTGACTCAACACGTCCGCTTGCACGTGCGTGGCCACATCGCAAGCCGACCCGAATAGGCGGGTCGTGCCGGTCACGTCCATCATGACCGCACCCGGCACGTAGGGCTCCCACGCTGGGGCGTAGCGGTGGATGGCCGTGAGCAATGTCTGGTCGGCAGTCGCGACCTGCTGTGGGTTCGGCGGGCAGATTGCAAGGGACGGGCAGTGGCGTCGCGCCCGGTCAAGAGACATTCCAACATGGAGGCCTTCGGCCTCAGCCTCAGGAGACACTTCTTTCAGGGTCGCGCGCGGGGAGTGGAGATTCGCAATGGCGAGTGGACGAGTGCGAAGCGGCGGATTGATGAGTCGGGCTAGCGCCACTTCGAGAGAGGGAATGGCAAAACAGACAATCTGCCGCTCCATGGTGGTGGTTCTCGCTGTCGCACCTGTGTCTATCGTCGCATATGCCGAATGACGCCCACGACCACCCCCTCAATGTGGAAGCTGTCAGCCTCCCTCACGGTGATGGGCTTCATCGTCTCGTTCGCTGGATGCAACTCGATCACGCCTGCTTTGCGGTGGTAGGTCTTAATCGTGGCCTCGCCATTCAACAGCGCAATCACGGTGTCACCGCTTCGCGCGGTATGCCCCTTCTGCACCACCACCACATCGCCGGGGAAAATCCCGTCATCGCGCATGGATGTGCCTTTCACGCGCAAGGCAAACGTCTCGCCTCGCCCCAGCATGGTTTTCGGGACTTCGACCCGTTCCGTTTGAGGGATAGGTTCGATCGGATCGCCTGCCGCGACGATTCCCACGAGCGGGATGTATGAGGGTGCTCCGAGTGATGCGAGTGCGACTTCCACGACACCGGGAATCCGGCGCGAGCCCCCTTCATAACGGACGATCGCCAGGCGTTTACGTTTCAATTGGTCGGCGAGGGCTTGCTGCGTCAGACCTAAGGACAGGCGTGTCTGTTTGAACTCGTCAGGCGTCATGTATCCAATGGATACATCAATTGATGGGCGGCGTCAAGACCGAAGGCAGGGAACGCCGCTGGCACAAGATCAGTTCGGGCCACAACCGCTTCGTGTTAGCGACTGGGGCACCACGTTCGCTGTGAATAACTATGTCATGAGTTATATGGCAGCTGGAGGCTCATCGCGCGAGTCGCCAACCAAGGGTTATGCCTAGCACTGTCGCCCGTCATCGTAGTGGAAGAAAAACACAAATAGCCGTCAAGCCACAAGATATAGCGGTCCACAGCCAACCCGAGGGACCGTGCACATTTAATAGGCAATCTGTCAAAACTGCTCTCCCAAAGCAGCCGTTCGTAGACATTCCCGGCGATGTCCCCAGGATTGTCCACAGCGTTTGGGGAAGCCCCGCTTGCGTATCGGGCTGACAGCACCATGAGCCGGAGTCAATCGATGGTCGGCTATCCGCCATCATCTGAGTCATGGACGAAGCTGTACCAGCCAGCGCATTGCGAGTGAAGTATTTACGGGTGCCATGAAGTTGGCTTTCCCCTGGGGGGAGGCCTATCAGGTCGTCGCGGCTCGATTCATAGCGGGGCTATTGGGGGACCGCCTTATAGGTGCGTTCCAACTTCGCAGCCTCAGCCTGCGTTTTTGGAATCGTTAGCCGGTGCTCTGCTCGCTGTGTTCGATCAGTGATGAAGCACACGCGATGGACCTACCGAAGAGATCGGCATTGTTGTTGCCCCCGTGAGACCTGCTACCCTTGTCGAGTCGAAGTACGGCACGATCCTCGCCGCATCGGTGGATGCTCTGGGGGAATGGGCTTCGTGACGGGCATGAACCGTGAGTCGCTATCGGTGAGGAACCGGAAAGGCGAACTGTGATCGATTGGGCGTTGCTCTTCGTGACCTGCTCCCCGCGCTATGCGATCTATCAAGCGATTCCGAGTCATGTCTTTCGGGCGGCAGGACTGGAGTCTTGGGACCAGGCCGGTCCCTGTTTGCGCTCTCGGGACGGGCACATCAGGCAGCAGGGGATATTTACCGCCATGCCGCAGCATGGGGTCGGTCCTGCCATGGGACGTCTGCACGCCTCCTTGCCGGTTCCAGTCAAGCAGCTGGCTGAACGGTCATTGCTCTATCGTGCGCTGATTTATATGCGTCGCGCAACCACGGACGAGGATGTGGCTGGTGTCCAAGGGATTGTCACGGAGGCGGCGACCGAACTGCGGTCGAACTATCCCGGCATCCAATTCCACGTCATCGTCTGGGACTTCAGTCAGCAAGAGAACCCGACTGAGCGGGCCCTGATTACGGCCTTGCGGTCAGCCGGGCTCAACTGCATCTCGTGTCGGAGCTGCTGCCCGAGTATTTCGCGCACCGGAACGACTACATTCTCATCCTGCCGACGGCCATCCGAATGCCCGAGCGCATGACGCGCTCGCCGGAGCGCTGCTTGAACAGGTCATACACGCTTCACAGGGTTCCTAGAGGCCAAGGAACTGATCTGACGGCATTGCTGTCCAATGATTTGACATCCTCCCCTGACTGAAGTCAGAGGATTCCATCGTGCTTCTCTCAGTCAGCGAGAGCGGTTCACACTTCGTCGGCGAGTGGCTCCACGTCCGGTGGACGCACAGCTCCCAAGAGGCCGTGTCTGAGATCGTCGCTCCTCTTCTCTGTGTCTAATTTCATGGAAGGGCTATATACTGCGCGGGAAGTGGCATCTGGGAAGGCAACAAATGGAGGGATTATGATTGGATTTTTAAAGTCATCACCATATCTATATGTAGATTGCGTCATCTGTAATCGCAAGATTTCTCTTGCGCATGAAGAGGGTTTAAGTGCTCCTAGTTATCACAATATACGGAGGGGACATGAACACGTAGCAGTTTGTGTTCCCTGTATGCGTGAGATAGTGGAATCTCACCTAAACAAGTTATGACGGTAGATAACGCGAAACGCTGCGAAGCAATATTGAATGCCACGCACGCGGCGTTAGCTGTTCGGATCTTGAGCGTGTGCCGCAAACGTCTGTGTGATCAGACGGAGTGCTGATTTGGTGAGCATCCGCTCCAACGTCTCTTCTGTGGTCTTGAGCGTGCCAGCCAGGGCGGCGAGTGTGGTGCAGCGCGGGTGTTTGGGCAGGTAGCCACGGCCGTAGACTTCCAGCTGTTTCCTAACCGCCCGTCTGGCACGTGATCGGCCAGGCATCGCAATCCAACCGCGACGATAGCCTTAGAAAGTTTGTTCTGCAATTCCGTATTGTCGGCACAGATCGCCGATCGGGGTGTCGGACTCGGCTTGCCGAATGGCATAGACGGTCTGCTCTTCCGAGAATTTCGACCGCTCCATCGATCCACTACTTTCGTCGAGGACCGCCGAAGGCGTCATTCTACTCTCGTTTTAGATCGCCGTCGTTTTCCGGGGAGACGTCACAAGGACTTGTCAATGATGTCAGCGTGCTATATAGACCGCAAAATGTGGTGGCAATTGCGAAGGGATGAGTCCCTAGGTCACCAGCCCTATCTGGATAGTTATCCTTCTCCCATCTTTATTCGGAGCATTGCTTAACTCATATACCGAGCAGAAGCCGCCCGATCCGGCGACAGCGGGACGGGCGGAACAGGGTCCGTCTTAGTAAAACACAGGGGGCTAACAATACATGAGGCGTTAATTGGGATGGTGATGGCCTTCGCTTAACTTATTCTCAGTTCTCGTAGATCGGCCGCTCTGCGGAAGGCTATACTCATGTGCACAAAACTTAGAAGAGATAAGCAGGCCACGGTCACCTAGAAATGTGAGGTTTACGAAAGACCGTTATTACGCCTACTATTCATCTTGAACCAGCTCTGGGAATCTATCCGTAAACGTTTGACCTAAGAACTCGTACGCTGGCCTTCGGTCGGAAGGAGTCCGGATTTCCACAGCCCGCCACGCTTCACTGAGATCCGCTTGCATTTTCTTTTGAAAAATTACGGTAAAGCGTCGTTTCTTCGTGGTGACAGAAATGGAGATAGTTGGGGTTTTCTCGTCGAGTACTTGGAATTCCGCTTTGCCGCCTCCGTTAATGGCGGTGCAGAATGTTCTCCCCAGTGTCATGGTTTCAGGTCTTCCGGATAAGCCGGAATAAACTGGTTCATTCCGGAATCGTGGCGGCATTCCCCCTTTGGCGATTTTCCCCTCGCACAGCTTGTCAAACTGTCGAAACTTGTTCTCAAAGGCGATCTTCTTTGAGATGCCTTCTGCCTTTGTCCTGATATCGTCATGTAGGTTTTCGACGGTATCTACAAGATTCGAATATTCACGAGAATAGCGTTCTACGCGTCCAAGCCGAGGCAGATCCCTCGTTATCCGTTGCAGCGTCTTAAGCCCGTCCTCGGATTCCGGGACTTGGTGTATTGCATTAAACATAAGGCTGAGCTGGCTCTCGCAGTCGCGAAGCTCTTGCTCGCTGAACATAGTGGCCTGTTCCTCAGCAGGCTTATTGCTCGATGGAGTTTCTAGATAAGTTGCGGCCTCGCCTACGGCAAAAGTAAAGTAAGCATCGAAATAGGAATCCGTCAGATCGGGAGGAAAGGGTGGTAGCGGGATGGCGGCCTGCACCGCCCGTTGCGCGGCCATATCGTAGTAATCGTTACCCGAAGACTTCTCAATAATCACCGATCCAACCCGGCCATCACGCTCCAAATTGAACTTCACTATGGTGGTCAAGGCTTTCCCTGAAATATCCACAGGCGGTGCCGTCCAGAAACCACGGATTCTTGCGTGCACACGGGCCAAGTATGGATTCGCTCCCGGCATGCCCTCCACGCGCAACCGGCTTTCCGGTGTGCTGCGCGGCACGCTAGAGGTCAGAGGAGGAGCACTCGCAACAGGTTGCGCTTCGCGGAACATCGGTTTTATCTCTCTCGTCGGTTCAGAATACTTCACCGGGGGGGAGGTTTGAAGGTTCTTCAGGTCTTGCAACTCTCGATTGAGATCGCTGGAGATTTCATCTGCCAGGGACTCGCGCTTGGACGGGAGTCTAGGGGCCGCAGACAGCAGTTTATTACATGGCTTAGAGTAGTCAACTGATGAGCTGCCGAACGATTCACCATTTTCGGCCAGTGTCTGTTGAGGCGACATGACTATATATGCCGCGAACAGCAGTGTGGCCATTAATGCGCACCGAGCAGAAATGACCAAATGCCTATTAAGGCTAACCCTATTGCAGCCGATCTCTTCCATCTCTACACCCCGCTGCTTTTTCAGCCTGGCTGCAAGTCTTCATTTTCTGTGCTCTTGGTTCCATTTTTCCGGCCAACATATCCGCCATTGTCCTACGTTGTCCCTCATCAAAGGTGGATTTGTAATCAGTGAGTTTGTAATTGTCGTAGTTGTAATAGATGCCGAAATTGAATCCCTCGTAGGTCCGCTCTCCTACTTGAGTGTGTACATTGGCGTGGCATTTGTACTCTGAGCTATTTTTGCTAATGTCGGAGACAGAACTCACTCGCGTTTTGATTAGCGGAGCCGTCTCGGCCGGCCATCCATTCTTGATTAATTCCTTAGTAGCTACTTCGCGCAAATCATTTCTTGCTGCGACATTGCCGCAACTAGACCCGTCAAACGCCGGCCAGAGTAGAGAACATGCGACGACCTGGCTACTGAACACCATGGTCGCGACGATTGCTACCACACGGTTTGTCATTATGCACTCCAGTTCGGCCAAACTACCGCTAAACGCTTCAAACTCCGATTGGATGGAGGGATATTAGCCTGTTGCGAACCAATTAGAAAGACGTCGGGGCTTTACTTTAGCGCGCTGAGATGTTCATTTTTGTGATTATAAAAAGTATGATCGATGGGCAGAGCCGCTGATGACGAAGGCTCCGCCGCCTGCCACGCGGGCGCCTCTTGGGGGTAAAGGGAGTGTCGTCAGACTCCCCCCGCCTTTTCTAGCCACTTAATCAGACTCTCGCACCTCGAAGGTTTGAGAGACTGCTCGTTTCCCCATCCAACTGAGAATTGGAGCGTAGAATGCCCGAGGATGTCGCCAAGGCAGGAGGTGCCCCTAACTTAGGATCTAAGCCCGTTCAGGGGGGTAGGTCAGCTATAGACCCCGTGCTCAAGTCGTCCGAGGATGGTAAGCACCGACTGGAAACCGGTATCCGTATCGATCATCTCTAGGGGAGTCTTCTGGGCCAACGCGCGGTTGGGCCGGTTCAGCCACTTCCAGGCTGTTTCCGGGTCTCCAAAAACATCCTCGGCTCTCGCTCGAAGACTCGCCACCCGAGAGGCTCGATCTCCTGGGAATTCAGCGCTACTGGTTGGGGAGATCATCATCGCTCCATTGTCGACGACGTGCCATAAACGGTTTCACAGAATTTCATTTCCCATCGGTCTAAATTCTTCCGTGGCGTGTTTGTTTTTGTTAGTCATACGGGCAAGAAGCTCTGATAGCGTGTATTTCAGTTGTCGAGCAGGACGAGAAATGATGATTCTTTCATTTGCGACCACGATCTCGACAATCTGATTTTCTCTGAGACCTGCCTCCTTGAGAACAGGTGCCGGTAATCTCAATGCAACGCTGTTACCCCACTTCTTTAACACGGCTTTCATTGGAGGGGTTCCTTACTTTTGATCGTCAAAGCCACCTAGGCCCGACAATAGCTCTTGAAGGGCGGCCATGAGATTGGCTTACTGTATTGTTAACAGTCAGCCTTAGTAAATCAATTTTATTCCGTGCCTGGATAGTCGGCTGGCCTGGACAACGGAAAGTCTGTCTGCTGATTGGATCTAGCGCGAGGTTCCGCGATGGTGATTTCGTTCCGTAACAAGCCGAAGCAGAGGGGCAGCGAATGCAAAAAAATGCGGATCTCCGCGTGGGCCAATGTGCACATACGATCTGACCAGACGGACAGACGTGCGAGAGTTCCCGGTGGTAGGTTTTCCCCCGTCCCCGTAATCTTGGCGATGGCGTTAGCGGTCGACGCTTGGAGGTGGCCGTGCGCCGTCCGCAATTTCCCGATGCCCTTCTTCTCCCCAGGCGTGGGCTTGGGTGGCTGTCGCGACAAGGTAACACGACTGTCCAAAGAATTCTCATCATCATTCCTATCAATGCATTGTGACTGTGCCTATGCTTCAGAAGAGATGACAATTCAACTTTCGGCACATCGGGTTATTGATCCTTTGGATATGCGGAAATCAGAACATGAGAACTTCTGCATAGTTATAGTAAGCGAGTTTATTTTTCGCCTTAGGTGCGGAAATCTCAATAGTAAGCGATTATGGTCTGCTGCACCAAAAATGAAAAGAGGTCAAAATTGCCTGAGTTTGTCGGGTGGGGGGTAACGACTTTATTTGTCTCCACACGTAGTAGTCGTAGGCGCCGGTGTCTAGCAGAAGGGCCGTGCTCTGGATGGAGCACGGCCCTTTTAATTTAAGGCACCTCACCAGGCTGGTGCTTGGCCAGTCCCCCAAGAATGTCTCGCCTGCCGTCTGTGTCGCACCGGCTCCTCCTCCGGATGCCGCTGCGTTACCATCGGCTAGACTAACTTCATCAAGATGCTCGTGTTTTTCGACAGGCAGTTCTGCTGATATTGGCAACAATTACGTAGACCACGCTGCTGCATACTGCTACAGGCCGCCCTTTGGATAGGTGCCATTCCAGACCCCTGCGGAATCATCTCCATACGTATAGGTGAGGGGATTTGCCCGCTTCCTCAAACCTGCCTTGATGTGAGTACCGTGGTACGGCATTGGCATGGATGCTTGTTCAGATCACTCCTGCCGATTCCGCATTCATCGGGTTGAGGTTGCAAGAGCCACATAATACATGGGGATGACGTGACGAAGCAGGAGCAATGCAGCGAGGTGTATCAAAAAGTCGAACTCCACGTATCCATTTCGATACGTTCGCAAACAGATGCAGGGAGGCAGATCCCAGCATGAGCAACGGCCAATCATGTAGCGATCGATGCCGTCTGGTTACATATGAGGGTGAACGTCCTACAGAGGAGGGCGGCTCGACTGGTCGGCGGCTGTTGCTCCTCGTCACCTGTCTGTTCCCGCTCTTCTTCGGCGCCTGTGGCTCGCTCAAACTGTCGGTGCAATCCGAAGTGCCGCATCGAGATGCGGAGGGGAAGCCATTACCGGTGGTCGTGCGGCTGTACCAGCTCAGTGACAAAGAGCGGTTTCAAAAGGGCGACTTCCTCTCGCTTGCGAGGAGCGACCATAAGGTGCTGGAAAAAGACATCCTCTGGAGGAAAGAAATCACGTTGTTTCCCAACTCCGAGTTGGTTCTCAAGGAAGAGCGCAAGAAGGGCGCGGAATACTTCGGCGTGATGGCGTTGTTTCGCGAAAAGGGGAAGGCATGGCGACAAGTGGTGGACCTCAATAAATTGTGGACCCTCTCGGTGAAGATCAAGATTCGAGAGCGAGAGATCATCGTCGATTGAGCGAAAGGCGCGTGTATGGGGCAGCCCGGCAAAGTCGTGTGGCATGAAGGCATGTTCCTGGCCCCGCACCACTTCCAGCAATGGGATCAGTATTACGGGCAGTTGCTGCAGGAGCGGCTTCGCGTGGTAAATCCTTTCGGGTGGGGGCTGATGGCCGTTCGGCTGGATGCCGACGATTTGGCAAACAATATCGTGCGCATTCTCGCGCTCAGAGGTGTCCTGCCGGATGGGACGGTGATCAGCGTTGCCGCCGGCGAGGAGAACGGGAGCCTGCTGGAGCCCCGCCCCATAGACCGCTATTTCCCCCCCTCCCTGGATCACTTGGATGTGTTCGTGGGAATTCCCGCCGAGCGAACCGATGGACCGAACTGTCTGCTCGACGAGACCGGCGGCAGGGCGCCTACCCGCTATGTTGCGGTCAGGGCCAGCGTCGCGGACCTTAATTCCGGAGAAAAACGAGAGATTCTCCTCGCGAGAGCCAACTTACGAATTCTGTTTTCGGGAGAAGATGCGGCCGGTTTTATTACGCTGAAAGTATTGGAGCTTGAAAGGGCTTCCGGTGGAGGCCTGGTGTTGCGAGACAAGTACCTCCCTCCTTGCCTCACCATCGGTGCCTCACCGTGGCTCATGCGCCTATTACGCAGTCTGCTGGAACTGCTGTCCGCCAAACGCAAGGCGTTGGTGGCCCAACAACTTGCGGCGAGCCCGGGAGGCATGGATCAGGCTCGGTGCTCGCGTCTGCATATCCTCAATGCCCATCTTCCTGTTGTGGCTCATTACATTCAGACAGGTCATGCTCACCCCGAAGGATTGTACCTGGTCTTGGCCAGACTGCTGGGCGAATTGAGCACGGTCTACCCGATGCTCGATCCGATGGAGGTCCCCCCATACGACCATTTCAACCTGTACTCCGTGTTTCGCGAGATGGACGCGAGAATCAGACAGGCATTGAAAGAAGAAGAGACGCGCACGGAGTCGATCCCACTTACGCAGCGCACAGAATTTATTTGGGAAGGGGCCGTGGCAGACGAACTCCTGCTCCAATCCGGCCATCTCTATCTCGTGGTTGCGGGAGGAGTCACGGATGAGCAGCTTCCCAAGTTCGTGAAGCAGATTCGCATCGCGGCGCCGGATGAGGTGGAGAGCATCGTGTCCGGCGCTGTCGAAGGGTTGGGGGTCACACATGTGGCGGCTCCTCCACCGACCATGGCGGTCAAGGCAGGGTACAGGTATTTCAGGTTGGAGGAGCAAGGGCCGCGCTGGGCAGCCATCTGTCGAGCGCGGGCGCTCGCCGTGTATGTGCCTCCGGCTTTGAAAGAGGCCAAGTTGGAACTCATCTGGACCAGATAGGTGTCGTCCATGCCTACCCCGGTGACGGAACGGAAGACGAATCTGATCACCCTCTTTAATGATCTCCTCGTGTTGGGGACATCCTTGCGGGTTGCCGCCGACTGCGGAGAGCCGAGGACACTGCGGTCTCAATTACTGGACCTCTTCTATCAGGTCAATCAGGCGGGGAATGAGCTTAGCCTGCCAAAAGAAACCATGAAGGCGGCGGGGTATGCCGTAGCCGCCTACCTGGATGAAATGATCATGATCTCGAACTGGCCCCAAAAACACCAATGGCCGGAGTTGAGCTTGCAGAGCGAACTCTTCGGCATCGACACGGCAGGGCAGGGGTTTTTTGACCAATTGGATGAGATCTGGAGTGCTCGTCCTCTGAATGCGGACCTGTTGGAGTTGTACTACCTCTGTTTGGCGTTGGGATTCGAAGGCAAATACAAGCTGCAAGGCAAAGATCAGCTCAAGGCCTTGGTGCAAGAAATGGGGCGCGACATCCAAGCGAAACGTGGAGAAGCGCCGCCCTTATCGCTCGGCGAAACAGTGACCGGCATCCCCGCGCCGGCGCGTCACGCGATCACCACCCCTTGGATTGCGGTGGCCGCGGGAACCCTGTTTGCGCTGGGCCTGTTTCTGATACTCATGCTGAACATCAACCGCCATGCCGATGCAGTCGCTGCACAACTCAAAGAGTTGGGCGAGAAAGTCGTCACGTTGAGCCGATGACACACATTAGCGACATCACGTTGCGGTTTCGGGAGTCTGCGAAGACCGGACTCGGCCAGGCCAGGTTGTACGTGCAGCGTCATCCGCGTCAGGCGGCATTCTGGTGCAGTCTGTTGCTGGTTGTGCTGGTGTTGACCTTCGGGGCGCTGATCGGCCTGGAGCGGTTTGAGACGCGGGCCTTCGCGGGCGTGGCCGTCCTGGTCGCGTATGGTCTCTATCAAACGATCAGCACCTATCGGGAAGAAAAGCGGGCGACGGGCCCGGACGTCTCGTTGAAGAGGCAGGCGCCGGATCAGGTAAGCCGAACCTCTTCCGAGCAACAGACACGGCTTGAAGGGCTCAGATCCGAGTTCGAACAAGCCATTCTGGAGCTTTCGCAATCGTCCTTCGGACAGAAGGCCCTTTCGGCGCTTCCTTGGTATCTCCTGGTCGGGCCTCCGGCTTCCGGTAAAAGCACCATGCTGTTGAACTCCGGCCTGCAAGTCATCGTCCCTCGAAAGGATGAGGCGGGAGGGAGTGGGACACTCGGGGCTCGGACCTGTGACTGGTGGTGTACGAATGAAGCCCTGTTCATCGACACGGCGGGGCACTGCGCTGTGGGAGGCGAGGCTCGCGGCGAATGGTTGGTTTTGCTGGAGTCGATTGCCGCCCACCGCCAGAAGACTGCCTTGAACGGCGTCATGGTCACGGTGAGCCTGCCGGACCTGTTCGCAGCAAGGGAGAAGGATGTTGATGTGCAGGCGAAGCAGATCCGCGCGCGGTTGGAAGAGATCATCCAACGACTCGGTGTGGTCTTCCCTGTCTATCTGGTATTCACGAAGTGCGACGTGTTGGGCGGGTTCGCCGAGTTTTTTGAGGATTTAGATCACGCCGGCCGCGAGGAGCAGGTGTGGGGCCATACCTTTCCCGCGGGAACGGCGTCCAGCGGGACGCCCCAGAAGCAGTTCGATGCTGCCTTCTCGGAATTGCTGCAAGCGATGTTGGTTCGGCGTCATGCCCGACTGCTGTCTGTGCTCGGCTCGAAGAAGGCGAGGGAAATCTTCTGCTTCCCATTGAACCTGGCCTTGGCCAAGCCGAATCTCACTCGTTTCGTCGATCTTCTGTTCCAGCCCGGCCAATTTCAGGACAGACCGCTGTTCAGAGGGTTTTATCTCACCAGCGCGACTCAAGAAGGGCCTTCGCTGGACGGTGTCATACAGCTTGTGAATCGTCGTGCCGGCCTCCAGGAACGAGGTGGGGCTCCGCCTATAGAACCACGGGAGAAGAGACCCTACTTCGTGAAACACCTGTTCAGCGGGATCGTCGTTCCGGATCAAGGACTTGCCCACCCTTCGATCGCGGTGCAGCGTCGCCTGCTGCTGAAGAAACGGGCGCTGGCTGCCGGGACGGCGGCGGCCGGTGTGGCGTTTGTCGGAGCCTCACTCTATTCCTTTTCCTTGAATCGAGACCTCCACAATCGGATCGAAGCCAGCGCCGGCCACGTGTACCAGGCGATTATCCGAGAGGCCAAACCCTTCGTGGAGGGGATACAAGACAGGGATTTCGAACAATTCCGGCAACAGATCGAGGTTCTTCAGACCGATCACGAAACGAGACCGCCCTTGGCGCGTCGCTGGGGCATGAACCGAGAAACGACTCTCTACCCGGTTGCGCGAGACCTCTATCTCGCGTTGTTCCACAAATTCTATCGAGACCAGACGCGCACGCATGTGGAAGAGACCCTGAGAGGATTCGCCGCCGACCCATCCCGCGCGCCACAGGCCCACGACAGCGACTTTTATTATTCCTACCTCAAGACCTACCTCATGCTGTCCTATACATCGGGGGCGACCGAGCTAGGTCATCTGGACCGGCCTTTCCTTGCCGACTGGCTCAGGCGGATCTGGCAGGACCTCCTACCGGTCCGGTATGGCCAGAAGGCTGCGACCGCCGATGCGAAAAACACGATCGATCGGCAGATCGACCTCTACAGTCGCGTGTTGCAGCCGGACCAGGTCCCCTTCCCACGAGATCTCGGTTTGGTCTCGGCGACAAGAGCGGCGTTGCAACAATCGCCCTACCCCGAACGGATCTACGCTCGCATCCAGCGCGAAGTAATGCAGCAATATAAACCGGTCCCTGTGACGCTGGCTTCCCTCCTGCAGGGGCAAAAGACCAGCCTGCTCGAAAGCAGCGACGAGATTCCCGGGTTTTTTACGCCTCAATTCGACAACGGTTTGTTCCGCAAGGTCATGGATCGGATCTTGGACCGGGCCTATGCGGATTCGTGGGTCCTCGATGTGCCCAAAGATTCGCGCGCAGAGGTCGAAAGACGTATCCACACGTTGTATCGCGAAGACTATATCCGCCGGTGGCTGCAGTTTCTTGCCGCCGTGAAACTGCGTGCCGTGAGCACGCGGGAAGAGACGATCACGCTTCTGCAAGGGTTGACGCAGGAGAACTCCGTCCTCGTCGCGCTCCTGAAGGCGGTGGACGACCATACGTCGTTCAGCAAACTGTCGGACTTCGTTTGCGATGTCAGCAAGGGGTGGATTCACGGCAGTGCCTCGCCGCATCCCGTCGCGGAAGCCTTTCATTCCCTGCATGAATTCGTCGTGTCCTGCCCGGAAAACCAGGGGGCGCCGTTGAAACAGTATATGCAGGAGTTGCAACAGTTACGGGATGCCTTAAGCCGAAGCGTGGAGGGGGGCATGCCTTCCTCCGAGCAACTGCAGGCCGAACATCGCCTGGCGGCCATCACAGGCCGTCTCGATCAAAGGATTCGATCCTCAGCGGAACAGCTTCTCCTGCAGCCGATCCACATGGTCGATGTGGAAAAGAGGCAGGAACTCAGCCGAGATTGTGCCCAGGCGATCGGCAGTCTGTATCCATTCCGTCCAGACAGCGCGGATGAAGTGACGATTCCCAACTTGATCGATTTCTTCAATCCTCAAAGCGGGAGGTTGCTGGCGTTTTACAAGTCGAACGTCAGTCCGGTCTCCGCAGAGGAAATCGCGAAGACGGGGGCCTCTTCCGATACCGTCCCCGGAACCGCTCTCCAGCAGGTGAAGGCCATTTCGGACGCCCTGTTCCCCTCCGGCAGTCCGGAGCCAAACGTTCCCTTCGAGCTGAAGCCCAATGCGACCGGCGGAGTGGGTTTGAGTGAAATTCGCCTGATGATCGAGGGGCAAGAACTGACGTATCAAATGGGCCCGGAATTCTACTCGCCGTTCCACTGGACCGGCCGTTCGGACGAACGCGGAGCGCTGCTGCAGATCGCAGTCGGCACCGATGAAGCGCAGCGCAAGAGTTACACGAAACAGTATGAGGGGCGGTGGGGGCTGTTCAGGATGCTGCAGGAAGGTCGCCCTGTTCCGATCAGCCCGACGGAATACCGGTTGTCCTGGAAATTCTCGGTCGGCATGAAGGAGCCGGTGGTCATCCGGTTTGATCTGAAGGCGGAGCATGTGAAACATCCCTTCGCCCCGGGCTTCTTTGCGAAGTTCAAATGCCCCTAACGGAAGCCACGGGTGAGGGGAGCGAAAGGCGAACGACGACATGGTGACCGACTTAACCATGGAGTGGCAGGCCATCGGAGCCAAACCCATTCGCGCCGATGCACCTGCCGGCAGCCCTGTCCGGGACGATGCCGACTTTCTCTCCATGCAGGATGAGATCCAAAAGCTGGAGTCTCTATCCCACGAACCGGTGAACTGGAAGCAGGTTGTGGCGGGGGGGCGGATCGTCCTGGCCGACAAATCGAAAGATCTTTTGGCGGCTGCCTATGTCTGTCTCGGCTTATTGCATGAAGAAGGGATTCCAGGGCTCGCGGCCGGACTGGCTTGCTTGCGAGACATGCTGGCCCGGTACTGGGATTCACTCTTTCCGGAAGCCAAGCGAGTGCAGAAGCGAATGGATGTGCTGGTCTGGTTGGAGGGCAGACTCGAAACGGCCTTTGTCGAGAGAGGGCTCTCGTCTCACGATCTCGACGCGTTGCGGACCTGCGAAGAACTCCTGCGTACGCTTGAGATGCTGCTCGTCGAGAAGGCGGCGGACAAGGCCCCCGGTTTTGCGGGACTGCGGAATGAAATCGCACGGCAGATCGAACAGCTGGGGCAGCCCGAACCGAAGCCGGAAGGCAAGGGCCAAGAGATTCAAGGAGCGGCCGGGCCACCGACCACCTCCGGTGGGCCGCGCTCCATCACTACGGCGGAAGATTGTCGCAATGCATTGCGTGAAGCCGGAGACCTTATCCGGCGCGCCGCTCTGTTCGCAAGGGCCCAAGACTCTTCGTCGCCGTGGCCCTATCGCTTGGTGCGGGCCACCATGTGGGCGACGCTTCAGATGCCGTCACCACTCGACGATGGCTTGTCGCGCATACCTCCGCCCACCCCTCATGTCGTCCACCGATACCAAGAGCTGTATGAGAAGGGGTTATGGGCTCAACTCGTGGAACAGGTCGAGTCGCAATGTCCCGAGACCCCGTTCTGGCTCGATCCCCATCGGATGGCTGCCCGCGCGTTGGGCCAACTCGGAGCGTCGTACCGGCAGGCGAAAACAGCGGTGGAGGACGAGGTCAGAACCTTGATCGAGCGACTGCCGGAACTCGCGGGCTGCCGATTTTCCGACGACATGCCCTTCGCAAACGAAGAGACCAGGCTATGGATCGAGGCACTGCGGGACACCACTGCCGAGGCAACGGGATCCGGGAAAGGAGACAACGGCAAACTTGGTCGAGCGGGCGACCGGCTTGACGACTTGTGCGGGCAAGCCGCAACGTTGGCGGAGCAAGGCCGGCTGAAAGAAGCGATCGCACTGTTGCAGAACGAATCAGCCGGCTCCTGCTCGGAACGAGAGCGGTTTCTGTTGAGACTGGATGCGGCCAAGCTCTGTCTACGCGCCGGGCATCCGAAAATTGCGCTGTCGCAACTGGAAGGCCTCGAGGAGGCCATCGTACGGTTTGCCCTCGATGCCTGGGAACCGACCTTGTCGGTCGATGTGTGGAAGACGATGTGGCAGGTCCTCCAGCAGTTGCTGAAGGACTCAAGGCCACCCTCGGAGGAATGGGCCAATCGGGCCGAGGCGGTTCACCGTCGCATCTGTCGGGTGGACATGCTCTCGGGCTTGGATATGGAAGGCAAGCACCAATCGGCACGAGTCGAACGATAGCGTCAACCAGCGAGTCCTCCTCGCGAGGATTCACACAGGAAGGAGCGAGCCATGGCAGGTGGCAAAGAGGGGTCGGTGGCACCGGAAGAGAGAGTCAATATCGTCTTCAAACCGGCCACGGAGGGAGCCCAGGAAGAAAAAGAACTGCCCTTGAAAATGGTGTTCATGGGTGATTTCACGTTGAAGCCGGACGACACGCCGCTGGAGGACAGAAAGAAGATTCGAGTCGACAAGAGCAATTTCGACGAGGTGATGCGGAGTCTGAATCTGGAGCTGTCGATGACGGTGCCGAATCGGCTTTCCGGCAAAGAGGGAGAGGATCTTCCGGTCGCCATTCGCATCAGCGGCTTGAAGGATTTCAGCCCCGACTCGATCGCGCAACAGGTTCCGGAACTCAATAAGCTGCTGGAGCTGCGGGCGGCATTGCAGTCGTTGAAGGGGCCCCTCGGCAATGTGCCGGCCTTCAAGAAAAAGATCGACAGCTTGCTCAGTGACGTGGAGGCGCGTGAGCGCTTGATCAAAGAATTGGGCGCGGGAGAATCGCGATAGTCCATTTATGCCGGAGGAGGACAGGCCATGGCGGAGACACAGGAGACCCCATCCACCAAAACACCGGTCGCAGAAGCCGAATCCAGCTTGATCGAGCAGATGTTGGAGTCCATCGATATCCGACCGCAAGAAGAAGCCTATTCTCCGGCCAGACGGGGCCTTGAGGAGATCGTACGGGCCCTCCTGGTGCCGGAGCGGAAGGATATGAAGGTCAACCAGGCCATGGTCGTCGACATGATCGCCGAGATGGACAGAAAACTCAGCGCACAGGTGGACGCCATCCTGCATCACGCGACGTTTCAGAAGTTGGAATCCGCGTGGCGCGGGCTGAAGCTGGCCGTGGAGCGGACCGAGTTTCGAGAAAACATCCAGTTCGAGATCTTGAACGTGTCGAAAGAAGAATTACTGACCGATTTTTTGGAGGCGCCGGATGTCACAAAGTCCAGCCTGTACAAACATCTGTACACGGCTGAGTTCGGTCAGTTCGGCGGCAACCCTATCGGCGCGATGGTCGCCAATTACGAATTCGGCCCGGGCCCGCAGGACGTCAAGCTGCTGCAGTATGTCGCCAGTGTGGCCACGATGGCGCATGCTCCGTTTCTTGCGGCGGCCGGACCGAAGTTCTTCGGCATGGAGAGTTTTCTCCGCCTGCCGAACCTCAGAGACTTGAAGACACATTTTGAAGGCCCGCAGTACATCAAATGGAACGCCTTCCGCGATTCCGAGGATGCCCGATCCGTCGGTCTCTGCTTGCCGCGGTTTTTGCTGCGGCTGCCCTACAGTCAGGAGGCGAATCCGGCGAAGGTCTTCAATTACACCGAATCGCTCAGCAACGGCCACGAGAGTTACCTCTGGGGCAATACGGCCTTCGCATTCGCCACGCGTCTGACCGACAGTTTCGCCAAGTCCCGCTGGTACACCAACATCATCGGTCCGATCAGCGGCGGGACGGTGGAGAACCTGCCGGTGCATCTGTTCGAGTCGATGGGCGGGATCGAGACGAAGATACCGACGGAAATCCTGATTTCCGGCGAGCGCGAGAAGGAATTGGCCGATGCGGGCTTCATCGCCTTGACCATGCGGAAGGGCTCGGACAACGCCTGCTTTTTTTCCGCCAACTCCTGCCAACGTGCCAAGACTTTCGGCCAGAGTGCGGAGGGCAAGGTGGCGGAGGCGAACTATCGATTGGGCACTCAGTTGCCCTACCTCTTCATCGTCAACCGGTTGGCCCATTACCTCAAGGTGCTGCAAACCGAACAACTCGGCAGCACGAAGGACCGGGCGGATCTGGAACGGGAACTCAATACCTGGATCAGCCAGTACGTGTCCGCGCAGGATGTCGTCACGGCGGAAGTGCGGCGTCGGCGTCCACTCCGGGATGCTCAGGTGACGGTCAGCGATGTGGAGGGAAATCCCGGTTGGTATCGGGTCGATCTGAAAGTGGTGCCGCACATCAAATATATGGGCGCCTTTTTCACGTTGTCCCTGGTCGGTCGGCTCGATAAGAAGAAATAGGAAAAGGAGGAGCGCACTATGCCGATTCCAGCCTACTTGGAAATTGAAGGAGAAAAACAAGGCAAGATCGAAGGGTCATGTCAGCAGAAGGGACGGGAGGGAACGATTCTCGTCCAGGCCTTCGACCATAAGGTCTACATTCCCTCCGACCCACAAACGGGGCTTGCGGCAGGAAAGCGTGTCCACGGCGCGGCCACGATCACGAAGGAGGTGGATAAGGCCTCGCCCCTTTTGTATCAGGCGCTCTGTACCGGAGAACATTTGAAGACCATCACGATCAAATGGTACCGCATCGCGAAAGACGGGACGGAGGAACATTATTTCACGACTCAGTTCGAGGATGGGATTGTCATCGAGATGCATCCCTATATGCCGAATTGCCTCGATAAAGCATTTGTGCAATTGGGTCATATGGAGGAGGTGTCCTTCAGGTACCGAAAGGCCATCTGGCGGCATGAGGTGGACAAGAAGGAAGGGCAAGATGACTGGAATGTGCCGGTTTAGGTGCAGCCGGAGGAAATATGGGGCGAGAAGGTCGTTTGTTGGAACGACTGGGGGATGAGCGGCCGGCAGGTTCGAAGACGCTCAGGGACAATCCTCACCTGCTGGCCGAGTCGATTCTTCGGCATTTGAGGAAAATGCTGAATACCAGGCCGGATCAGGTCTTGATTCAGCCCGAATATGGGATGCCGGATCTCACGGAGTTGGTGCAGGACCAGGCAGCGGCGGTGGAGGAGGTGCAGGCTGCGATCCTGCGAACCATTACTCGGTTCGAACCCAGGCTGCGCGATGTCTCGGTCACACACGTGCCTTCGGAACCGGGGCAGCCGATCCTGCGGTTCGAAATCGCCGGGGCACTCATGAGCGAGAGGGAACCACACGTGGAATTTCGGACGGAGATCAGTCCGGCGGGACGGGTCGAGATCGTTGAGTGAGCCGCATACCTGCAGGCGTTTCGTGGGGCCATGCCAGAGGTGAGGGTCGTGACGTTCAATCGATACTATAAGGACGAGCTCGAGTTCCTTCGGCAGATGGGCCGTGAGTTCGCCGAAGCGCATCCCAAAGAGGCGCACTTGTTGGCCGACGTCGGGAGTGACCCGGACGTCGAACGATTGCTCGAGGGCGTCGCGTTTCTCACGGGTCGGATCAGGCAGAAACTGGACGACGAATTCCCCGAACTGATCCATGGGGTCATGAATCTGTTGTGGCCGCATTACCTGCGTCCCGTCCCCGCCATGAGTCTGCTGGAATTTTCACCGATTCCAGGCGCGGTCACCGAGCGCAAACGTATTCCGGCCATGGAGACCGAAGTGGAATCCGGCAAGATCGAGGGGACGGGGTGCCGCTTTCGGACCACCGCCGAAGTGGACCTCTATCCCTTTCAACTCGAACAGGTGTCCCTGGAGGCGGCCAGCGGCGGCCATTCCGCGCTCCGCCTTCGATTCACCCTTCTGCCGGGGGCCACATTGGCGCAGGCGCAGGTCGGGCGGCTCCGACTGTACTTAGTTGGGGAGCCTGCCTACACCCTCTACTATTGGCTCTGTCGCCACGTGAGCAAGATCAGGCTGCGCCTGCTCGCACAGGGGCGTCCCGTGGAAGAAATCGGGCTGACGGACTGTCAGATCCAGCCCTTCGGCTTCTCCAGGGAAGAGGCGTTGCTGCCCTACCCCAAGACGGCCTTCGACGGATATCGCTTGCTCCAGGAATATCTGACCTTTCCTCAGAAGTTTCTTGCCGTGGATCTGTCCGACCTTCAGCCGTTATCCCGGCGAGCCTCCGCCGCGACGTTCGAGATCCTCATCCTGTTCACGAAAGCGCCACCGGCGTCATTGCGAGTGTCCAAAGAGCATGTCCGGTTGTTCTGTACCCCGATCGTCAATCTATTCAAGTCGGATTCCCAGCCGATCCAGATCAGCCATGAACGGACCGAATACCTCGTCCGCCCGTCGGCTGCCCAGGCCATGCAGGATGAAATCTTTTCGGTCGACGGCGCGAACGGACATCTACGTGGAACGGGGGAGGAATTGCATTACGAGCCCTTCTACTCATTTCGCCACGGTTATGGCAAATCCACTGCCACGGTCTATTACCAAACGCACCTTCGGCAATCCGTGGTGAGCAAAGGCGGAGCCGAGACCTATGTGTCGTTTGTGAATGCGGACGAGATTCCGGTCCGTGGCGTGGAAGTCCCGACCGAGATCGTGACGTTCAATTTGACCTGCACCAATCGAGATGTGGCCGGGAAACTTCGCGTCGGAGACATTCAGGTGCCGACGGACAGTTCGCCGGGATTCGCGCAATTCAAGAACATTACCCGCGTGTCTGCCCCCTGTCGGGCGCCGGTCGGTGGGGATCTCCATTGGCGCCTGCTGTCTCATCTCTCATTGAATTACCTCTCCCTGACCAGTGTGGAGGCGCTGCGTGGGCTGGTGGATCTTTATAATTTCGCGGCGCGCCAGGATGAGCAAGCGAGACGCGCCCAGGCCAGATTGTTGGAAGGTATTGTGGATGTCCAGAGCCGAGGGAAGGATCATCTCTTCCACGGCGTTCCGATCCGTGGGACGGAAGTTACCCTCTCGCTGAAACAAGACCACTTCGCCGGGGAGGGGGACATGTTCTTATTTGCAAGCGTGCTCTCCGAGTTTTTTGCGCTCTACGCCTCGGTGAACTCGTTTACCCAATTGGTCGTGAACGAAATCGAGCAGGGAGAACAGTATTCATGGCCGAGCAGGATCGGACAACAGATCATCCTCTGATCGCGGATCTGCTTCGGAGGGCGCAGGACTACTCCTTCTTCCAATTGGTCACGCTCGTGGAGCGGCTCTGCCGTCCCAGGGCGGCGGTCGGCGGTGAAGGGTCGGCCGAGGGGGAGGCCCTTCGGTTTCGACCGGAGCTTTCCTTCGCGTTTCCTGTCTCTGATATCGCCGGTCTGGAGAAGACCGGAACGCAGCCGCCGCGGTTCCGTGTGACTACGACATTTTTGGGACTCTACGGGACCACCTCGCCGTTGCCGCCCTTCTACACCGAAGATCTCATCGCTCAAGAGGAGGGTGAGGAGGTAGTTCGCTCCTTCCTGGATCTGTTTCACCACCGGTTGCTGTCATTGTTCTACCGCTCCTGGGTCAAATACCGTTACCACATCCAATTCGAACCGTCCGGCGAAGATCCCTTTTCACAGCGCATGTTGGCCTTCCTCGGCTTGGGTGCGAAGGAGGTGGCGGAAAAGACCGGGCTGCCCGTCAGCCGGCTTCTTCGGTATGCGGGGTTGTTCAGTCAGCGGCCGAGGTCGGCGTCGGCGCTGGAGGGGGTCTTGAGCGATTTTTTCAATGGGATTGAAGTGCGGATCACCCAATGCACCGGCCGATGGGTGGCGATTCCCGCGGAACAACAGTCGACGCTGGGCGGGCAGAACTGCGTGCTGGGACGGGATTGTGCGCTCGGGAACCGAGTCATCAACCGGCAATCCAGCTTTCGCCTCACGATGGGTCCCATGAGTCACGACACCTTCGTGAGCCTGCTGCCAGGCAGCAAGGGGATGGAAATCGTGCAGGCGTTGGCTCGGTTGTTCGTGCAAGATCGATTCGATGCGGACCTGGAACTGCTCATGCCCGAGGAGGGGATTCCGACCTTTCGGCTGCTGTCCACGGAAGGCGATGGGCCACGAAGCCGTCTCGGGCAAACGAGTTGGTTGCCGGCGCGATCAAGCAATGGCGGGTCGCGGAGAGTCCTGTTTCAGTTTTCCCCGGCTGGGGCAAAGGGGCCTTCGCTCGACCAATAAAAAGGAGTGGGAGCCATGGATGTGGTGGATAGGCGATCCTTGATTCGCCGCTTGAATCGCTTGTGCAGCCGATCACTTGAGTCCGCAGCGGGGCTTTGCTTGTCTCGCACGCATTATGAAGTAGCCGTCGAGCATCTGCTGGTGCAACTGCTCGACGACCCCACCGCCGACATCCAGGTGATCCTGTCCCATTTCGAGATCGAGCCGGCTCGGGTGCAGAAGGCCCTGCAGCGGGCTCTGGAAGAGTTCAAGTCAGGGAACGCGGCCAAGCCCGTGTTCTCCCCGCGACTCATCGAATGGCTGCAGGAGGCCTGGCTGATCGGATCGATTGATCTGAACCTGACCGAGATCCGGTCTGGGGCGTTGTTCCTGGCCATGGTCAGGGACCTCGGCCGTTTCGCCTATGGCTTCGGGGATGAGCTGCTGCAACCGGTCCGTGCCGATGAACTCACCCACAAGTTTTTCGACATTACCGCGAAATCGTCGGAAGGCGAAGCGGCGAAGGCGGCAGCGAAGGGCGGGGCTGAGGGGCGGGGCGCGGAGACAGCGCTGGGTCGGTTCACGGTGGACTTTACGGCACGGGCCCGCGCCAACGGCATCGATCCGGTCTTCGGACGGGATCGGGAAATTCGGCAGATGATCGATATCTTGGCCCGACGGCGCAAGAACAATCCCATCGTCGTGGGGGAGGCCGGGGTGGGAAAGACGGCGGTCGTCGAAGGATTGGCCTTGCGGATCGTGCAACATGATGTGCCGGATCTGCTCAAGAATATGGACATGCTGGCGCTGGATTTGGGATTGCTCCAGGCCGGCGCCGGGGTTCGGGGCGAGTTCGAGCATCGCCTGAAGTCCGTCATCGATGAAGTGAAGGCCTCTCCGAAACCTATCATTCTCTTCATCGACGAGGCCCATATGCTGGTGGGCTCGGGGAGCACGGCGGGGATGGGTGATGCCGCCAATCTGCTCAAGCCGGCCCTGGCGCGGGGCGAATTGCGCACGATCGCCGCCACGACCTGGTCGGAGTACAAGAAGTATTTCGAAAAGGATGCGGCATTGGCCCGGCGCTTCCAGCTCGTGAAGCTTGAGGAGCCGTCCGAAACCGATGCCATTCTGGTGTTGCGCGGCCTGCGGAGCAAGTACGAAGAGGCCCATCAGGTACAGGTCTTGGATGAAGGTGTCGTCGCGGCGGCGCGCATGTCCAGCCGGTATATTTCAGGACGCCAACTTCCGGATAAGGCGGTGGATTTGTTGGACACGGCTGCGGCTCGGATCAAGATCGGGCTGACCAGCAAACCGGACCGTCTGGAAGACATCGAACGGACGATCCAAGCGCTGGAACGGGAACAAGGCGCTCATCGACGCGATCTGCTCAGCGGGGTGCCGGTGGAACCGGAGCGGATTAGCGCGCTGGGTGAGGCCATCGCGAAACGAAGGCAGGAACTGGAGCAGTTAGAGGCGCGGTGGCGCGAGGAGAAAGTGTTGGCGGAATCGGTCTTGGCCCTGCGGGGAAAAATACAGGCGGAAGGGGCTCAGGGCGCAGAGCGCTATCGTTCCGACTGGGACCGCGCCAAGGCCGATTTGCGCAAGATTCAGGGGAAGGATCCGCTGATCAGGATCGAAGTGGATACGGATGTCGTGGCCGAGGTCGTATCCGATTGGACCGGCATCCCCGTGGGCCGCATGGTCAGGGACGAAGCCCAGACGATTCTGCAGTTGGATGAGCGGCTCAAGACGAGAATCAAGGGCCAAGACCATGCGATCGAGGCCATCGCGAGAGGAATCAGGGCTTCCAAGGCCGGCATCGGGAATCCGGCCACTCCGATCGGCGTGTTTCTGTTCGTGGGCCCCAGCGGTGTGGGAAAGACGGAGACGGGGTTGGCCGTGGCGGAGGCGCTGTTCGGCGGCGAGCGATTCGTCGTCACGCTGAACATGTCGGAGTTTCAGGAGAAGCACACGGTCTCGCGACTCATCGGTTCACCGCCCGGGTATGTGGGATACGGCGAAGGCGGCGCCTTGACCGAGGCGGTCCGGCAGCGGCCCTATTCGGTCGTGCTGCTCGACGAGGTGGAAAAGGCCGACCCTGAAGTCATGAACATTTTCTATCAGGTCTTCGACAAGGGCATGTTGGCCGACGGCGAAGGCCGGGTCATCGATTTCAAGAACACGGTGATCTTCATGACCAGTAACCTGGCCTCGGACATGATCTTCCAACTGTGCGCGCGCGGGACGCGGCCCTCGCCGGACGAGGTGACCGCCGCCATCAGGCCGCTGTTGAGCCGTCACTTTAAGCCGGCGCTGCTGGCCCGGATGACCATCGTGCCGTTCTACCCGATCGATGCAGCGGCGATGAAAATGATCGTGGAGTTGAAGCTGGCCCGCCTGGCCCAGCGGCTCATGGAGAGCCATCGGATTGCCTTCGACTACGAGTCGGCCGTGGTCGAACAGATCGTGCGGCGTTGCAACGAGGTCGAAACCGGGGCGCGCAACATCGACCATATCATGCAGGGGTCGTTGCTCCCGCGTGTCTCGACGGAAATCCTCTCGCGTCTGGGAGAAGGCCGCCTGCCTGAGCGGCTCAGCCTGACCTTGGCGGCGGACGGCGATTTCAACCTCGCATTCTCGGAGCGCCAGGCCGTGGCCTTGGTGCAAGGATAAGGACCATGCCTCTCATGGACACACACACCGACGCGCCCCATCTTTTCAAAGTCGGCGCCTACTCAGGCGACAAGCTCCGAGTCATTCGCTTCGAGGGGAGCGAGGGCCTGTCTCAAGTATTTCGCTTCAGCCTGGACCTTGCCTCGTCCGACCCAAAGATTGATTTCGATCAAGTCATCGGCCAGCCGGCCCTGCTGACGGCGCGAGGGAGCATGGGCATCAGGCTCCTCCACGGACTGGTCAGCTCCTTCGAGCAGACGGGCAAAGAGGGGAAATGGAGCCTCTACCGGGCCGAGGTGGTGCCGGGAATCTGGAAACTCGGCCTTCGAACCAATTGCAGGATTTTCCAGGAGAAGACGATCCCGGACATCATCAAGGAAGTTCTGCTCGATGCAGGCCTGACCGCCAACCAATTTCGGTTCGCGCTGAATTCCGGCCGGTACAAGAGCCGGACCTATTGCGTCCAGTACGGCGAGTCCGATCTGAACTTCATCAGCCGGCTCATGGAGCAGTATGGGATCTGGTACTACTTCGAGCACCGGGAAACGAGCCACGTCCTGGTCCTGGGCGACGACCCCTCCGCCGCAGCGACGCTGCCCGGTGCATCTTCCATCCGATACCACGCGCCCGCGACCGCCGGCCTCTCGACCGACGAACATATCGCCTTCTTCTCCTACCACCGCGAGATCCGATGCGGCGCTGTGAAGTTACGGGATTTCGACTTCGAAAAGCCGCGACTGACCGTCACCGGGGACGCGCAGGCCAAGATGGACGGTAAGTTGGAGGACTACGAATATCTCGGTGAATGCCGCGACAGCAGTGAGAGGAATCTGTTGGCCAAGGTGCGGTTGGAAGAGGCGCAGGCGGTCGGGCAGCTGGGAATGGGGCACAGTGATTGTTGCCGGATCATCCCCGGCTACCGCTTCACGATGGAACAATGCCATCGGTCTGATCTGAACCGCGAGTATCTGACCGTGGGGGTGACACACAAGGGGACCCAATCGCAGTCGTTGGGGGCTGAGACGGGAACGGTCGCGAATGAGCCCGCCTATCACAATGAGTTCCACTGCATTCCTTCCGATGTGCCCTTCCGTCCTGCTGCGATCACGCCGAGGCCCACGATCCAAGGGCCGCAAACGGCCATCGTGGTCGGGCCGAAGGGAGAGGAGATTTACACGGATAAGCATGGGCGGGTGAAGGTTCAATTTCATTGGGATCGCGAGGGGAACCGGGACGAAAAGAGTTCCTGCTGGGTGCGGGTGGCGCAGGTCTGGGCCGGCACGAGTTGGGGTGCCATGTTCATTCCACGGATCGGGCAGGAAGTGCTGGTGGAATTTCTGGAAGGAGACCCCGACCAGCCGATTGTGACAGGACGCGTGTACAACGGCGACAACATGCCGCCCTACGCGCTGCCGAGTGAAAAGACCAAGAGCACCCTCAAGTCCAATAGCTCCATCGGCGGCGGAGGGTCGAACGAGATTCGATTCGAAGATGGGAAGGACAAGGAAGAAATTTTTCTTCATGGCCAAAAGGACTGGACGATCGCCATCGAGAACGACAAGAACCAAACGGTCGGCCATGACGAAACATTGGCCGTGACGAACAATCGCACCAAGACGGTGGGCGTGGACCAGAGCGAGACGGTCGGGGCGAACAAAACGATCCAAGTCGGGGCGAACCATACGGAGAGCATCGGCGGCGCCGAATCCATCACGGTGGGCAAGGGCTCGGCTCACACCGTTGCGTTGGCTCGGGCCTTGACGATCGGTGGCGCCTATCAGGTCAGCGTCGGCGCGGCCATGAACGAGACGGTGGGCGGCGCCAAGGCTGAAGAGATCGGTGGCGCGAAGACGGTCGTGGTCGGAGCCTTGAGCAGCGAGAACGTGGCAAAGAATAAGTCTGTGGATGTTGGCGAAAGCATCACCGAGAACGCCAGCAAAAACATCGGCATCACGGCGGGCGACAATGTGACCATCTCGGCCGGCAAGAATATGGTCTTGAACGCGGGGGACCAAATCACGATCAAGACTGGGAGCGCCTCCATCACGATGAAGAGCAACGGGGACATCGTGATCAAGGGCGGAAAGATCACCATCAACGCGTCCGGAGATCTGGCTTTGAAGGGTTCGAAGATTACTCAAAACTAACAGGTGAATTCGGGGGGGGAGATATGGCCGGCAATCAGCACTCCATGGAAGAAGTCGAAACCACAGAGGCGTATGAAGCCCGGTTTATGTTCCCTTGCATCGGTCATGTCGCTGGCTGGAATGACTCGGGGGAAATCCTTGTTGATTATGAGGGCCGGAGGAACATGCCCGTCAGGATCGTCTCAGGTGTGATGGGCAGTGATCCGGCCGAACGAAGAACTAAGGGGCAAGGAGTCCTTCTGGTGTTCGAGGGAGGCGATCCCGACCATCCCATTATTGTTGGCGTCCTAGAAGACCGCTTGGAAAGAATGGCATCAATGGTTGTGACATCGGATGAGCCGGAGAAGCCGAAGGAAATGGTGATCGACGGGGAACGGCTCATCATCGAAGGTAGAGAGGAAATCGTCCTGCGATGCGGCAGTGGCAGCATGACACTTCGAAAGGACGGCAAGATTGTCATCAGGGGTACCCACATATTGTCGCGATCTTCCGGGCCGCATAGGATCCAAGGGGGAAGCGTCAGTATCAATTAAAAGGAATGAGCTGTGCTTCAACTGAAGAACACGACTCCGTTTCCAGCCTCGATGGCAGTCTTCCCGAACGAGCAGGGAATAGACACCCTGTACGTGGTGATCAAAGCGACCTTTGAGCTCGGGGAGACGCTCGAAATCGCCCCAAAGCAGCAACCGATCATCCCTGCGGACGAGTACTGGGGCCAACCGGGAGCGTCGAGCGTGAAATACGCTTCCGAAATGCACCTTACCAAGCCATCGACGGATGTGGTGTTGATGGGCGAGGCCTGCGCACCGGACCAGCGGGAGGTGACTCAACTCGATGTGTCTGTGACCATAGCCGATCGCAAGAAGGTCGTCCGTGTATTCGGAGATAGACAATGGAAAGGCGGACCCTTTTGGCTTCGCATGACCAGCCCGGCGCCCTTTCGCTCGATGCCGCTCGTGTACGAGCGGGCATTCGGGGGAATCCATGATCGGACTGCCGAACAGAAGGGAATTCTGTATGAGGCCCGGAACCCAGTCGGATCTGGGTTCACGGGAAAGAGGCGACGAAAGGACATCAAGGGCATGCCAATCCCAAACCTCGAAGACCCGGCCGATCTCATATCGGGGCATAGCGCCAGGCCTCGCCCCGCAGGGTTTGGATATATCGCTCCCTCCTGGGAGCCAAGAAAATCCTTTGCCGGGACCTATGACGAGACTTGGCAAAAGAAGCGAGCGCCCTATTTGCCCCAAGACTTCAATCCACGGTTCTTCAACATGGCCCACCCCGACTTGGTGTGTGACGGCTATTTGAAGGGCGGCGAGCCGGTGGAAGTGCTCAATGCGTCGCCCCATGGACCATTCAAGTGCAAGTTGCCGGCCTACCGCCTTGAGGCAATCGTACGGGTGGCGGGGAAAAACCAGACGCCGCCGCTCAATCTAGAAACCGTGCTGATTGAGCCGGGCGAGGCACGCCTCTCGATGCTGTGGCGAGCAGCCGTGCCCTGCGATAAGCAAGTGCTCAAAGTCGAGCAGATCGACATAGGAATCCAGAAATTGGATCTTGAAGCCAAGGCAGCCTGATGTCTGAGCAAGGAGCGGCAATCCTGTCTCTTGGCATGATCTCAGCGGTGGGGATCGGAGCCCAGCAGACGGCCTCCTCGGTCAGGGCCGGTATCTCGCGGTTCTGCGAAACGTCGATCTATGATAGACGGTTCCAACCCTTCACCATGGCCCTCGTTCCGGATGAATGTCTTCCACCGCTCGAACGGTCGTTGGAAGAAACCATCGGCATGACGGCACGTCAGGCCAGAATGTTAAGACTCGCAGCACCGGCGTTGAGCGAGGTTCTGAGAGGAATGTCGAATGTGGGGGAAATCCCGGTCCTGCTCGGCACGCCGGAGTCTTTGCCGAACCGTGCCGATCCCGCGGGAGAGAAGTTTCTTGATCAGCTCGCAACGCAGTCCGGTCTGAAGTTCAATCTCGCGCGAAGCAAGATGTTTCCGCATGGTCGCGCGGCAGGCCTGTTGGCGCTTCGAGAGGCCCTCGCGCGATTGCAGTCCGGCGAAAATAGCTCTGTGATCGTAGGTGGGGTCGACACTTATCTGGACCTTTATCTACTTGGCACGCTCGATATGGAAGGTCGGATCCTGGCCAAAGGCGTGATGGACGGATTCGTGCCGGGTGAAGGGGCGGCTTTCTTATTGCTCACGGCTCCATACAAAAGCACTTCAGACCAAGGTCAAATCTCAAGGATTGCCGGTGCCGCGACTGGGGTCGAGAAGGGCCATCGATATAGTGAAGAACCGTATCGAGGCGACGGACTCGCGAGCACGATCCAAGAGCTCTTCGCTGCCATCCCATCCGTTAAAGACAACGTGCAGACAGTGTTAGCCGGCTTCAACGGCGAGAATTTCTGGTCCAAGGAGTGGGGCGTCGCCTATCTCCGAAGCAAGGAGCGGTTCCAAGAGAACGTCAGAATAGAACATCCGGCTGACTGTTTCGGGGATCCCGGCGCGGCGCTAGGTCCATTGATGCTGGGTTTAGGAGCGGTCGGAATGCAGAAAGGTTATCTCGATGGCCCCTGCCTCGTGTGGTGCTCGTCCGACCGCCAAGAACGAGGGGCAGCCCTGATTCATATGAACTGAACAATCACTGGTGGGTGAGGCTCGTATGGCATCGATCTTTGCGAATTGTCGTGGTGTCGTCCATAAGCGTAGCGGAGGAACGAGCACGGTCTTTCCGGATGTCTGTAAGACGCCCACGCCAGGCGGACCGGTTCCCATTCCCTATCCGAACATCGGCATGTCCTCGAACACGTCGGGCGGTCCTAAAAGCGTAAAAACTGACGGGCAGATGCCGATGGTGAAGGGCGCCACCTATAAAATGACCAGCGGCGACGAGGCGGGCAACGCTGGTGGAGGTGTCGTCAGTAATTCCTTCAAGGGCGAAGCAGAGTTCATGATGTACTCGTTCGATGTGAAGTTCGAAGGGAAGAACGTGTGCCGGTTGGGAGATCCGCTGTTTCACAATAAGAAGAATATCATGGGCTAAATTACAGCTATTTACAGGTAGTTGCCTCTAGGAGATGACAGGTATGGATATTGGGGAACAAGTCGCTAATGCATTTGAGCGCTCTCTCGCAAGCGATAAGTACTGCGATGGCAAGAAAAGGGATCCGAAACCTTGGAAATCTCGCATCAATGAATGGGGTACTTATAAGGACTGCTCGGGAGCGCGGTTATATCGAAATATGGAGAAGGATACGGATAAGAAACAGGGCTACCTTGGAGGCCCGACGCCCTTTATCGCTAAGCCCGGAGTCACTGGTTATAGATGGTCCTTTGACAATCTGAGTTCCACGCATTTTCCGGTACAGGCACATCACCTCATTCCAAAGAATCACTTGCCGGGACACCCAGTGTGTACATTTCTTGCGAAAGGATATACGAAAAGCAAGAAGTACCAACTGGCTGCGGATACTTTTTACGACACTGATCATGCAAACAATGGTTACTGTTTGCCGTATGCAACGCCATTAGTGGAGTGGAGATCCGCAGATGGTGACGACAACCTTAAGCTCACAATTGCTTTCGAAGTAATGGAAATAACCAATCGGCAGTTACATCAGGGGTCTCATCGCGCTGCAGCCTATGAGGCACCAGTGGATGATGACGAAGAGGCAAGAATCCACGCTAATGGATATTTAGATACGGTCGATAACCTTCTCCGTCGGGTGCAAAATTCTGCCCAAGCACACATGGATTCGTGTTCTATATGTAAGCCCGACTCGGGAAAGAAGACGGTACAGCCGCTTGAATCATTAGTGCAACATATGGATCAAGTTTCTGGGATTATTAAGTCACTCATCGATGCTAACAGAATATTTATAAGTAAACCCGCATCTCTATGGTGGAGTGACCGACTGAAGAAACTTGCCCTGCCCAAATGGATGAAGGGCAATCAACCAAAGTCGCCTACCCGATGAGGTCAAGTGATCATGTACTATCGCCTTGGTGCAAATCTCAACCTCTACTCCGGTTATATGCATAAAGAAGACAACTATGATGAGACTTTAATGTCTGGTGAAAAGGTAAATGAAGAAGAGCTGACTCTACCATGGCCTTTTTCTTTGGCAAGTGACGAAAGTGATCAATTGGAGCTTAGTGATTATTACCCCGGCGCAGAGCTCATGAGTGCACGTCTAGTTGAAACACTGCGAGCTGCAGGGGTGGACAACCTTCAGACATTTCCTGCCGTTGTATCCGACACTCGGAGGGACCGAAGAATTGATAATTACCTCGTCGTCAATGTCATAGGCTTGGTCGCGGTAGCCAATATGTCCACTTCAATAAGCAGACCACTGGCGGATGTGCAGTTTTTTGAAAGCTTGACCATAGATCCTGCGAAAGCCCTCGATCTGCTCATGTTTCGGCTTGCGGAATCGCGAGGGGATGTTATCGTGAGCGAGAGGGTCGCAAAACGAATTCAAGAAGGTCGATTTATAGATGTTACTTTAGAACCACTGGCAGAAGCGACTGACACATAGCATAAATGTGCTTATTAGAGGACAAAGAATAAGGGGATGATAGGGGTTAAGTGCTGCTTTCCAATTTTGTCTGAAGCATGGAATGTACGTCGATGGAAGATTGGCTTCTGCTGGCGTTGCTTTATGAAACAGCTCATCGACAGCATTGTTCAGCAACACGCCGAAGAAGCCGCCTTTCTCTGGCTGCTTCGCAACAATGCTATCCATGCGCCACACTATGCGCTGAAAGACCTCGCCAAGCTGGATGATCGTGTCGAGACGCATCTCGATGGATTGCGGATCGCCGGCGATGCGGGATGGAAAGTCTGCAAAGAAGGGTTGGGTCAGAAAGCGGCTGACGAAGTGTTCGCGGCAGCCATTGTCCTGAGCAGCACTTCTGTCACTGCAAAGGGTGGCGGCAGCGCAAGCCTGGAAAGCGGCGGTAGTCGCGGTCAGTGGTGACCCATTCGCTCCCGCTTTCGATAGCCAGTGCAGCCAAGTACGCATCGGGCACGAGATTTCCCTTGGCGTCGGCTTCCTTACAGAGACGACAAAAGATGTCCCAGTGGCGGGGACCTGGAGCAATGGCCATACAGTTAGGTTGGCCGCGTAGTTCCTGTGCAAACGCAATCGCCTGGTGAATGGTGCTGCGGGGAGTAAACACTTTCGGATGCGTGACAATGCGGATAAAACCGCTCAGCACGATGTCCGAAAGGCCGTAAGCTTGGTCGGAATTAATCAGGTCTTCGAGCCAACTCAGGTACGCGCGATGATCCGGAGCGTCTTCCCGGTGTGCATATACGAGAACGTTCACATCAAGCAGAATCACGCGGCTCTTCCATCATGGTCAGTAAGGAGGCGGAATCATCCAAGTCAATGCCCGGTCGGACGCCGTGGCCCTTGACCGTTGTGAGCTTTACGTGAGTTCGTCGTACCTTGGGATGACGTGTGGCGAGGGCTTGACGCAAGGCATCTTCGATGAAACCGGTCAGAGTTCGACCCGTTTCTTGAGCATAGCGCTTGGCTGACTGAAGTAAGTGATCGTCTAGACGGACAGTTGTTCGCATATGTCAGAGCATATTTACAGAGCATCAGTATGTCAAGCAGGAGTTCGACCATCAACGGCTTGAGCCGATAAAGAGAACGGCCGTCTTTTTAGACTGTTTGAACGGAACAGATGGCACCGATTATTGTATCTATTGTCAGTCAGCACGCTGAAGAAGCCGCATTTCTCTGGCTCCTTCGCAACAACGC
Source organism: Nitrospira sp. (assembly GCA_015709715.1). NCBI lineage: Bacteria > Pseudomonadati > Nitrospirota > Nitrospiria > Nitrospirales > Nitrospiraceae > Nitrospira > Nitrospira sp. The sequence continues at coordinate 399,153 of CP054184.1, read as the reverse complement.
CGTCCATGCGCCGCACTATGCGCTGAAAGATCTGGCCAAGCTGGATGACCGGATCGAGGCGCATCTTGATGGACTGCGCATTGCCGGCGATGCGGGGTGGGAATTCTGCAGAGAAGGGTTGGGGCAGCGAGAGCCTGGCGAGGTCTTCGCAGCGGCGGTGCTGGCGTTTGAAAGCGGGGATGGGAATCGGATCAACGAGGTGCTTTCAGTCGGGGGCGCGTCCATGGAACTGTCTCGCGGACTCGTCTCGGCGCTCGGCTGGATTCCCTTTGCACAGGCTTCCCCCCATATCCAACGACTGCTGACGGCTGAATCATCCATTCAGAGGCAGATTGGGATTGCTGCCTCTGCGGTGCATCGCCAAGACCCCGGTGCTGCGTTGCTCGATAGTCTCTCTGCGACCGATCTCTCGCTGAAGGCTCGATCCCTGAAGGCTGTTGGCGAGCTCGGGCGCAACGACCTACTCCCAGTCGTGAAATCCAATCTCAATAGTGAAGATCCAACCAGCCGCTTTTGGGCTGCTTGGTCCGGCGCTTTGCTTGGTGAACCTTCCGCCATTCCGGTCTTGCAGCGTCTGGCTGAGCAGGGTGGAGAAAGGGCCGAATCAGCCTGCGCGATGGCGCTGAGGCGGATGCCCCTTCAGGCGGCCCACGAGTGGCAGCGTGAATTGGCCGGCCGACCCGAGACCCTCCGCATGGCGGTGCAAGGACTTGGCGTGATCGGCGATCCGGCCGGGATTCCCTGGCTGATCGAACGGATGGCGAAGCCGGAGGTCGCTCGCGTGGCGGGAGAATCCTTCACGATGATCACCGGTACCGATCTGGCCTACGAAGATCTGGAAGGCGAGAAACCGGAGGGCTTCGAAGCAGGCCCAACGGAAAATCCGGAAGACGAGAACATCGAGATCGATCCAGACGAAGATTTGCCTTGGCCCAATCCTCAATTGGTCGAACGATGGTGGGCCAGTCACCGGCTCGGGTTCACGAATGGAACGCGTTATTTGTTGGGCAAGCCGATGACGGTCGACTGGTTCAATGAAGTGTTACGGACAGGGAAACAACGGCAACGCACAGCCGCCGCGATCGAACTATCCATGCGCGAGCCGGGAAGACCGCTCTTCAATACCAGCGCCCCAGGATTTCGGCAGCAGGTCTTGCTCCAGGTGAGGTAGCGTGGCCGTGGCTTGCCCTTACACAGGGGACCGCGTTCGATGTATGGCTCATCGTCCAATCGAACAGTCGCTCCTTCCAGAATCGTTGCTTTCCTGATCGTCCTCTTCGTTGCCGCCGCCTGTCAGGCTCCTCCGAATCAGAAGCCAGGCCCACCGGTCTCGCCTCCATTGTTGTCTCGTCCCGCCCAAGCCGACGCCGTCCCGTTGTACAGGGTCGGCGCGCTGCTGCCCCTCACCGGTCCCATGGCGGCCTACGGCCAGGAATGCCTCCATGGGGTTGAGCTTGCCGTAGACCGTTGGAACCGCGAGGGTGGGACGGTGGTCAGACTGGTTGTGCGAGACACGAGAGGCGACAGGGCTGTGCAACAACCTCTGAACGTCTTACTGGACGAACCGCGGCTGTCGGGGGTGATCGGTCCCCTCGCGTCTCAGCAGTTGGAGGAAGCCGCGAGGCTCGTTGAGGGAGCCCACGTGCCGCTCATCACCCCTGCGGCCACACGATCTGATGTGCGGCAGCTCAGTCCTTACGCATTCAGCACCGCGTTGACCTACCCATTGCAAGCGGAAGGGATCGTGGCCTACGCGATGGGCCGCTTGGGCTATCGGCGGTTCGCGGTCATCCATCCTGCAGCCGGCTACGGGCGACAACTCGCGCAATCATTCGCGGAAGAGGTGCGTCGACGGGGCGGGGAGGTGGTCGACGTGGAGTCTTACCAGGAGGAGGAACAAGATTTTACCGCTCAGGTCACGCGCTTGAAAGTTGCGGTTCGGAGGCGTCTACAAGACGATAGTCGGGCTCACGAAAGAAGACCATCCGGGGCCAGCGTAGCTCAAAAGAAGCATGGCACTCCATCGCGTCGAGGGCTCGATGCCATCTACTTGCCTGGAGCCTTTCGTCAGGCTGCCCTGATTGCCGCCCAATTGCGCTTTCAGGATGTGAAGGTGCGGCTGCTTGGCAGCAGTGCCTGGCACAGCCCAGACCTGGCGAACTTTCCCGAGAGGTCACTGTTGGGGGGCATCTTCGTCGACAGTTTTTTTGCGGAGAGCAAAGCGCCGGCCGTTCAAGCATTTGTCGAGGCCTATCGGCTCCGCTACCATGCTGAACCGACTCCCTTCGCCGCCCAGGCCTATGAAGCCACCGAGCTGATTCTGGCTGGAATCCGTGCAGGGGGCACAGCCGGCAAGCGGCTTCGTGCGTACTTAGAGCAAGCCGATGCGCTTCCGGCGCTGCTGGGACCCGCCTCCTTCAATGCGAAAGGTGTGCTGAATCGAAGGTTGGTTCTGCTGCAGGTCGGGGAGAAGGGGCAGCTGGAGCAGATACAGTGAACCAATCTCGCCTGAGATTCCGATGGCGGCCTCTTCTCAGATCGCTCAGGATATGGCATGAAGGGGTGCCCAGAGGTCCTTATAAGTCGAGGAGGAACATATGACGACAGCATTCGATCCTGGCTATGGGCAGGAACCGTTCAAGGGCCTTTGTGAAGACTATCCGGATGAGACCGTCTATCCGGCGAAGGACTTTCGCATGGAATGGGGACCGATTTTCCACCGGGGGCGATTGGATGGCTCGGCGCGCGTCCTCCTGATCGGCCAAGATCCGGCGCAGAACGAGACGATCGTGCGCCGCATTCTCGTCGGGGAGGCGGGCCAGCGCGTCCAGGGATTCTTGGCCAAGCTGGGCATCGAGCGTAGCTACGTGATGATCAACACGTTCCTGTACAGCGTCTACGGCAGCGTGAGTTCGAAACACAGGAAGGCGCCGGGGATCCTCGCCTACCGCCATCGGTGGCTGGATGCGCTGGTCACTCCTCAGGTCGAGGTGGTGATCGCGTTGGGCATGTTGGCCGACGAGGCCTGGCAGAAATGGCGGGCCACGCCGACCGGCCAGAATGCGACCGCCGCCTATGCGGCGATCACCCATCCCACGCAACCGGAGAGTTCGTCGAAGGGCGACAAGGAAAAATTGCGGACGGCCACCAAGGCGATGTTGAAAAAATGGAACGACGCGTTGGCCGTCCTTCACTCGGCGATCACGCAGCCGGATACCGTGCGTCCGTTGGTTCCATATGGCGAGGGGTGGCTGCCGGGGGATAAGGTGGCCATTCCGGATCAGGACTTTCCGCCGGGCTTGCCGGCCTGGATGCGGAATCAGGACAACTGGGCCCGTCGTGTGGGGGCGGATGCCCTGGCCAAGCGGCGCACGATTACGGTGACGGTTCCGAAGGGAATCGTGAGCCAGACATGAGCAAGCGCGCCACGAGAAAGGCCGGCTCCCACCCGATCGATCCCCTCATCGGTCCGAAACTCGCGCTCAGCGGCCGAGTGGTCATGATGGATGACGCCTTCACGGTCTTACCCCGTGGGGTGCTCTACATCGAACAGGGAGCGATCGTGGCGGTACGAGAGGCGGGGGAGGCTCCGCCGGAGGGATTTCAGACGGTCCCGGTGGTGAACAGCCGCGGCACCATCTTCCCCGGTCTCATCGAGCTCCACAACCATCTGGCCTACAACATCCTCCGTCTGTGGGCCGTCCCACGACGGTTTACGAACCGCGACCAATGGGCCGGGACCCCGGCCTACCGGGCCCTCATCAGCGGCCCGATGCAGATCCTCGGCAAGACGCCGGAATTGGTGCCGGCCTTGGTCCGTTACGTAGAGTGCAAGGGGCTCTTGGGCGGAGTGACGACCAGCCAAGGCATTCAGCTCTTCAGCAATGCGGGGCTCCGTCGCTTTTATGAGGGGCTGGTGCGGAACGTGGAACATACGAACGACGCAGCCCTGCCGGAAGCCCTAACCCGCGTGGCGGATGTCGAGGCGCGCAATGCCGCCAAATTCCTTGTACGACTCAAGAAGGCAAGTTGCTTCTTACTCCATCTGAGTGAAGGGATCGATGAGACTGCCCGCAAGCATTTCCTGGCGCTCAAGGTGGCGGACGACGAGTGGGCGATCGGGCGGTCATTGGCCGGGATCCACTGTGCTGCCCTTACGGTTGAAGATTTCGGGATTTTCGGAGAGCGCCAAGGAGCGATGATTTGGTCGCCGCTCAGCAATCTGCTGCTGTACGGGCAGACGGCCAGGATCAAGGCGGCCAAGGAAGCCGGCGTCCGGATCGGCCTTGGGTCCGATTGGTCGCCCTCCGGCAGCAAGAATCTCCTCTGCGAACTGAAGGTGGCGCGTTTGGTCAGTGAGCAGGAAGGGGGCCTGTTCACCGACCGGGATCTCGTCGCCATGGCCACGAGAGAGGCGGCGGCGATTCTGCGGTGGGACGCTGCGCTCGGATCGTTAGAGCCGGAGAAACGGGCGGATCTGCTCGTCGTGACCGGCACCACAGGCGATCCCTATGAGGCGTTGGTGACCGCCAAGGAAACGGCGATTCGTTTGGTCATGGTCAATGGAGTGGCCCGTTATGGGTTGCCCAGCCTTATGCGTGGACTGGGGGCGGTTGGAGAGGAGATCCGCGTGGGCGGACTTGCGCGACAGTTGTTCCTTGAGCAGGTGACGGCCGATCCCATGGTCGGGGCTGTGACCCTGAAAGCGGCTACCCAGGTGCTGAAGGAGGCCCTCCAACGCCTGCCGGAATTGGCGAGGGAACGGGAACAACCAGGGGCCGTCCCGCGCGCATTGGCGCGAAGCCTGGTCCGAGGCATGCCCAGGCAGGAGGAATGGACCTTGGCGCTCGATGAGTTGGAGGACACGGGGGTGGACCTGAGGCCGCGTTTGCCCCTCGCGGGTGAGCGAGAGCTGACGGGACCGACCAGGGTCGCCGTCCGCGCGGCCGAACCCCTGTCCAAGATTCTGATCCCGCTCGAACTCGACCCGCTCACGATCGCCGATGACAAGGCCTTTTTTCTCAACCTGGAGGATCAGCCTAATCTCCCTGCTTTCGTGAAGATCGGCCTGAAGGCGTTGAGCTGACACCCCTTCCATACACGCTGCTGCCTTCTGCTACAGCTCTCGCTCGCTGTTGTGGCGACTCTCCACGGCACGCATGTCTTGGAATCTGACGACACCTCGCAATTCGTCGGAATTCTCCCCTCTCCTCGCCCCACTCGCGGGCATTGGCCTTGCTGATGTTCAGTCGATCGTGGAGCCGGTCTTGCTCAAACATGAGGTGCAGCATGGCGACTGAAACAACCAAACAACAGTCACAAACCATTACGTTGAGTGTGATCAAGGCGGACATCGGCGGGTGGGTCGGCCATTCATCCATCCATCCGGCACTGATTGACGGGGCGAAGGAGAAACTGGAGACGGCGAAGGCCGGCGGCTTGCTGGTGGACTATGCGGTGTCGGCCTGCGGCGATGATTTGCAACTGATCATGACACATCGCCGGGGGGTGGACCACGAGGGGGTACATCGATTGGCCTGGGAGACGTTCGAAGCCGGAACGCAGACAGCCAAGGACCTCCATCTGTATGGCGCCGGACAGGATCTGCTGGCGGATGCCTTCAGCGGAAACGTTCGCGGGCAGGGGCCGGGCGTGGCGGAGATGGAGTTTGTTGAGCGGAAATCGGAACCGGTACTGATCTTCATGGCGGACAAGACCTCGGCGGGAGCTTGGAACCTGCCGTTGTACAAGATGTTCGCCGATCCCTTTACGACCGCCGGTTTGGTCATTGCGCCTACCTTGCACCAAGGGTTTCGCTTCGAGGTTCACGACATCCATGAGCACAAGAAGATCACCTTTGATTGTCCGGAAGATCTGTACGACATGCTGATGTTTATCGGCTCGCCGGGGCGGTATACCGTCAAGCAGGTATTCGCCCGCGCGGGCAGGGAGATCGCGGCCGTGTCGTCCACGGAAAAACTCTCGTTGATCGCGGGCAAGTATGTCGGCAAGGACGATCCCGTGATGATCGTGCGGGCCCAGCAGAATTTTCCGGCGGTCGGGGAGGTGATGGAACCGTTCCGGTATCCTTGGATCATCGAAGGCTGGATGCGCGGCTCGCACTATGGCCCCTTGATGCCGGTGTCGCTCAGGCAAGCGACGCCGACCAGGTTCGACGGTCCGCCCCGTGTGGCCTGCGCGGGATTCCAGCTTGCGGATGGGCGGCTGATCGGTCCTCGTGATATGTTCGACGACCCCTCCTACGACGAGGCGCGCCGGGATGCGAACCGCATCGCGGATGTGCTGCGGCTGCATGGCCCGTTCGAGCCGCATCGCCTGCCGTTGGACGAGATGGAGTACACGACCATGCCGCAGCTCATGAAAAAGTTGGCAGACCGGTGGACGAAGCTGTAAGTGCGGCGTCAGGAGCGATCTTTGGGTTGATCCGCTCAGGCAAGTATGGGAGGATTACGTGCATTATGGCTTTCCGGGTACCGATGGCAACGACAGTGGCTGAGCGAGAGGCTCAGCAGAGGGAGAGGTGCCGATGCCGACAACGACGCAGTTCGTGGTGAGTGGACAGAGCAAACCTGGTGTGCTGGCTGAGGTCGCGGCCGTCCTTGGCGCAGCAGGGGTCAACATCAAGGCTTTTTCCGCGCCGGAAGTCACCGGTCCGGGCAAACTGCGGTTGATCGTGGCCGATGTGGATACGGCGCGTGTTGCGCTCCGGAAGGCCAAGATCAAATTCCGGGAGGAGACGGCGTTGATCCTCAGTCTGGAAAACAAACCCGGTGCCCTCAAACAGGTGGCCGATTCATTGACCAGGGCCCGCATCAACGTGAAATGCGGGTATTGCACTCCCTCGCGGGAAGGCAAACGGGCGATCGTCGTGCTCACCGTCTCGAACACCACCAAAGCGCTCGGCGTGCTCCGCACCCAGTCTCTCGACGAATTTTGACCAACCTCGTCATGGGGGAGAAGAGGACAGTTCCAAGACGCCTTCTTCTTCCCCTTGTTTTCTTGCTCCTCTCAGTCTGGTTCAGCGGCTGCTCCAGCTGGAGTCCCTCCCGGCCGTCGTACCCGCCTGGATACCCCGTGGGGTTCGTCGAGCGGGGGAGTGCCTCATGGTATGGTCCCGGTTTTCACGGCAACCGCACGGCGAATGGAGAAGTCTACGATATGCATCAATTCACCGCCGCCCATCGGACTTTGCCGCTGGGATCAGTGGCACTCGTGCGTTCCCTGACGAATGGGCGGCACGTCACGGTGCGGATCAACGATCGTGGGCCGTTCGTGAGGGGGCGGATTCTGGACCTTTCTCTGGCTGGTGCCCAGGCCATGGGAATGGTGGGGCGTGGCACCGATGAGGTGGAACTGCGGGTCGTGGACTATCAGGGGAACAATGGCCTGCCTGGCGTGTTGCGGGTCCAAGTGGGAGCCTTCGCCGACCCAACCAACGCGAGGGTGTTGCTGCAACGCTTACAGGATGCCTATCCCGGCTCGAAGATGGTCGCCGTCGACTTGCCGGTGGGGCGCCGGTATCGGGTCTATGCCGGTCGGTTCCAAACGGAGGCCGCCGCAGAACGAGCATCAGCCAGGCTGAAGGCAGCGCTGGACAGCGAGGCCTTCGTCATCCGCGATGAAGAGACGGACTGAGTCTCTGGAGGACAGCCTCAGAAGTTTCCCGGGAACGCTTGATGCGTCTTTCGGCCTATGCTAATTGTAGTACCCGATGGATGATAGTGGCCCGAGAGGACCGTATCAGGTCATCTTCTCACGACCTCCGGCAAGCCCTGCCGTTTGGACCAGCCAGTATGGTCCGGCGAGGGGTTCCACCTGCCACGACCGCACCCTCATTCCACACCCTAATTATCGATAGGTCTTATGGACATTATTGTTTTGACGTTTCTCGTGCTTTTGTCGGCAGTGATTTCCGTCGTCGAGGTGGGGTTTTACTCCGTCAACGACACCAAGCTCCGGACCTTGGCCGATACCGGCAGCAAGCGGGCCGAGATGGCCTTGCACCTCCGCACCGATCCCCAGCGGTTGCTCCTCACCATCTTGGTGGCTGATCGGTTGGTCGATACCGCGACCGCCTCGCTGGCCACGATCATCGCCCTCAATCGATTCGGCGGTCAGGGGTTGGAAGGGGTGTTGGGTGAAGCCTTTGCCGTCCTGGTCGGTATCCTCACCTTTGTCCTGTTGGTCTTTGCGGACCTCGTGCCCAAGACCTTAGCCGCGAAGTATTCGGTGCCGGTCGTCCTGAACATGGCCTATCCCGCCTATGCGGCGCAACAACTGCTCAAGCCGATCATGTTTTTTGTCGTGCCGCTGATTTATAAGCTGACCGGAGGCAAGGGGCTCAACGTCCCCTTCGTGACCGAGGAAGAACTCAAGATCATGCTGGAGGAAAGCGGCAAGAGCGGCGTGATCGAGGCGCAGGAAGTGAAAATGATCAAGAACGTCTTCCAGCTCAAGGACATCACGGCGGAAGACTGCATGACGCCGCGTATCTACATGTTCTCGCTGGACTGCAGCCAGCCCCTCCGAGAAGCGAAGGAACTCCTGTTCAAGTCGAAGTATTCGCGCATTCCGCTGTACGAAGGCACCTTGGACAACATCATCGGCATTCTCTACAAGACCAAGGCGTTGACGGCATTGGCCCAGGGGCATACCGAGATGAAGCTGCGCGACATCGCCATCCCGGCGCTCTTCGTGCCGCACACGAAATCGGCCGACGACCTCATGAAGCAGTTCCAATTGGACAAGCGCCATATGGCGATCGTGGTGAACGAATTCGGCGGGGTCATGGGCCTCGTGACGCTCGAAGACCTCTTGGAAGAAGTGGTCGGCGAGATTGTCGACGAAACCGACATCACGGAAGAGCTGATCAAGCGCATCGGGAAAAATCAAATCCTAGTTCACGGGCGGACCGAAGTCCGGAAGGTCAACGATTTCCTCAAGGTCGACCTCGGTGACGACGCGGTGACCATCAGCGGTCTCATCCAGCATGAACTGGGCAGGATTCCGAAGGTGGGAGAGGAAGTGCACATCGCGAACTGCCGCCTCGTGATTCACGAGGCCGATCCGCGCGTGATCAAGAGCGTGAACATCTTCAAGGAAGACAAACACCCCGCCGCGCATGACGCCGTCGCCGACGAGCCGGTGCATGTCACCCACGGGTCAGGAGATCGGTAAACTCCGCCTCCGTGAGAATGGCGACCCCCAGCTTGTGGGCCTGATCGAGCTTGGATCCGGGATCCGTCCCGACTACGACGTAGGCCGTCTTCTTGCTGACGCTTGACGAGACCTGCCCGCCGCGCGCCTCCACTACCTGTTTGGCCTCATCACGGCTGTAGCCTGTCAGGCCCCCCGTGAACACGAAGGTCTTCCCTGCGAACGAAGCCGATGGGGCTGCCGCTGCTGCGGACGGAGGGGCGATCGTGAGGCCTCGCTCGATCAGACGATCGATCACCTCGCGATTGCGCGCCTCTGCGAAAAAAGAGGCCAGGCTGGAAGAGATTTCCGGTCCGATCTCGCGAACCTGAAGGAACTCCTCTTCGGTCGCGGCCATGAGCGAGGTCAGGCGGCCGAAGTGTTTCGCCAGCACCCGCGCGATGTGTTGCCCCACCTGCCGGATGCCAAGCCCCATCAGCAACCGCTCCAGCGTGGCCTGCTTGCTCCGCTTGATGGAGTCGAGCAACAGGGTCGCAGAGCGGTCGGCAAAACCATCCAACGTGAGCAACTGTTCTTTCGTGAGACTGAAGAGATCAGCCAGGTTGCGCACCAACCCGCGATCTACCAGCTGCGCCACGGTCTTTTTTCCCAGCCCATCGATGTTCATCGCGCTCTTGGATGCGAAGTGTTCGATGGCGCCCTTCAACTGCGCGCCGCAGACGGTTTGGCCGGTGCAGTAGAAATAGGCACCCTCGCGTGCGACGGCGGAGCCGCAGATCGGGCAGGTGGTGGGCATCTGAAACGGGGCCTGACGTGTCTCGCCCGGCACAGGGACCCGTTCCGCAATAGCGGGGATGACGTCGCCGGCTCGTTCGACCTTCACATGGTCTCCGACACGCACGTCCTTGCGGGCGACTTCATCGGCGTTATGCAGGGTGGCCCGGCTGATCGTGACCCCTCCGACCTCGACCGGCTTCAAGAGCGCGAGCGGCGTCAGGGTGCCGGTGCGGCCCACCGACACGGCAATATCCTGGATGATCGTGATTTCCTTTCGGGGCGCAAACTTGTAGGCGATGGCCCAACGGGGGCTGCGTGATTTGCTGCCGAGCTGTTGTTGCCAGTCGCGCCGGTCCAGTTTGACCACGATGCCGTCGATCTCGTACGGCAGGGACTCCCGCTTGGCGTCGGTGTCTCGGTGGAAGACCAGCACCTCCTCGATGGAGCGGCAGTGCCGCCGATGCTGTGGTACGGGAAGACCCCAGGCGGCCAGGGCTTCCAACTCCTCCCAGTGGGTCTGCGGGTGTGAACCCGACAGGGCCATGATGTCATAACAGGTGACGGTGAGGGGCCGCGCAGCGGTGATACGACTGTCCAGTTGCCGCAAGGAGCCTGCCGCGGCGTTCCGGGGATTGGCGAAGGCTTCTTCGCCCCGCTCCGTCATCCGGCGATTCAAAGCTTGGAATTCGTCTAAGCGCATGTATACTTCGCCGCGCACGACCAATCGATCCGGCGGCTTCGGATGGGTCTGCAACTGCAGGGGAAGCGACCGAATCGTCCGGAGGTTGATCGTGACGTCTTCGCCGACCAGCCCGTCGCCCCTGGTGGCTCCCCGCAGGAACCTGCCTTCTTCATAGACCAACTCCACCGAAAGGCCGTCGAATTTGGGTTCGGTCGTGTAGGCGACCTGCTCCGTTTCCAATTCCCGTTTCATGCGGGCGTCGAAGGCCAAGACCTCGGCTTCTTCCATGATCGAGTCGAGGCTGAGCATCGGCTTTTCGTGCGGGACCTTCGTCAGTTCGTCGAGCGGCGGTGCGCCCACCCGCTGGGTCGGCGAATCGGGGGTAATCAGGTCGGGATGGGCGGCCTCCAGGTCTTGGAGTTCGCGAAAGAGGCGATCATAGGCGGCATCGGAGATCTCAGGACGATCCTTCGTGTAGTACAGATCATCATGCCGGCGAATTTCTTTCCGGAGGTCGTCGATCCGTCGTCGAACATCAGGGTGGCTCATCCCGTCTACTCACGAATGAATTGGGCGGCGAAGCTGCGGATCTCGTGCCCGTTCAGGACGTGGAACCGCCGCAGGCGATCGATCAGTTGGCCAGAAAATCGGCTCAAGGGGAGCGGGACGATGCGGCGGCCGAAATGAGTGGCAATGCGGCGCCAGGCTGCCCGAGGCGGAACCGGCGTGACCAGCGCGAGGTGGGCCTCGCGAGAATGCACGGCGCCGGCGGCGATCAGCCGTTCCTCGAGCGTCTTGGCAAAGCCAAGCGCCTCGTCGTGCCAGATGTCTGGGATGGGGCGCGGAGGAAACATGAAGAGGGCCCCTCCGTATCGTGACTGTCCGATGCCCGGCGCGATCATGTGGTTCAAGAACGATGTTGCATAGAAGCAGAGGGTGGATTCCTGCGCATGTTCCGCGTACCAGGTGGCTTGCCAGCTATAGGTGTCTGGATCGGCGGGCGTATCGAACAAGAAAATGACCGTATCGACGTTGCCCCGCGCCGGCGGAATTTCCCGCACATAGATCTCCGGGTTCCGCGAGCGCCGCGGCTGATGGCGTGTGTACCAGTGGCGGAGGGTCTCGCGCAGATCGATGCCGTCCTTGATCGAGGTGGTGAACTTTTCGACCTTGGCCAAATCCGACCCGATGATGGCCTTGGCCTGTTCGCGGACGTGGGTGTGGAAGCTTTCGATCTTGCTGTCTTCCGGAGGCCACGAACATTGGCGGTGCGGATTCCATAAATAGGACCAGCGTCGGCTGACCTGTTTCGGCGGCTGCGGGCGCAGCGCCAACGAACGCCAGACCAACGGAGTCCCCTGGAGCCGGTTGGTGGCGGATACGACCTCGTCGGTCGGGAGCGCCAGCCGGTCGAGACCGGCGGAGACGTGGGGGAGATACGAAGGCCCGTCCTCCTGATATCCATAGGTTTTGGCGATGTCCAGCAGGTGGATGGCGAAATCATCTCCGGCCATCTGTTTGGCGGCCAGCACCAACGTGTAGAGATCGGGCGTGAGGCGGCGGTCCAATAAAGCGTGGTTACGCACGTACTGCAGGTATTGCTGGAGCAGGTGGGGTGTCACCCAGGTGGGCACCGATTTCCCGTCTGCATCGTGTGCGGCTTGCCAACGGCTTCGAGCGGCCAACAGCAGTTCCTTGATCCCATCGATCGACAGGTGGCGATCCGAGTGGAGCGTGGCGCGGCGGCGTTCGTAGAGTTCGGTGATGAACGGCAGTTCACCCAAGACAAAATAGAGCGTCGACGGCTCGACGAGGTATCGTTCGGGACGATCCGCCGTCGAGACGGGAATCTGATATTCCGCCCGCTGTTGATAGGCCTGGCGAATCCAGGGCCAGTCGGCCAGGTGACAGAGGCAACAGATGGAGTCGTATTCCAACTCCAGCTGGTGAAGTTGGAACGCCATCCAGGCGATGCGTGCCGCTTGCTGCGATCCTTCGGGCGGTGGATTCAGGATCGGCACCATGGCGGCGACATAGGCCGCATAGGGCAGGCGCTTCAGCGCATAGGCGTCGGGCGACAGAAAGGGGAGGGGCTGGAATGGCACGACCTCACGATCGATATAGGCGCGCGGGATGCCTTCACCCATCGCGACCCGGATGCCCATGATGACCGGTTGACACGGATCGACCGGCACGTAGTTCACAGCGGTGCCGCCATCCGATCGAGATTCCTGCTGCACAATCACACTGATGGTCGGCAGGTCGGCGACGGCTTCTTCGAGCGGTCGCTCGAAAGACGGTGGGAGCGGCACCGCCAGACAATCGACCGGGCGGCTGATCAACCGCTCCCGCACTTCCTGCGCGATGTCTCCGCTCCCGTGGAGGATGGGGAACAGGTCGAGGCGCGGCGAGAGGCGAAAGATGGAATTGGGGCGTGATGCGGGCGCTGCCATCATCGGCCGGGGTGCAGAGGGTCGTCGCTCTCAAAAAAGAAATCACCAAGCCCTTGCGGGAGGGGCCGATCACCCAGGGCGCGTTGCCGGCGACGAGACTGCGCCGGGAGGTCGAGGGCTTCCTCGCCCAAGACCTTGATCAGGGCTTCCTGCCAGGCGGCGTCGGCGGCCAGGGGATGGGCCGGATCCTGCGCGCGACGTTTGAGGGCATACTGCAACAGATGAATGCCGTCCCGCACGGAATAGTCGAGGCTGAGCTGATGGGCCTCCTGCAGAAACTCGACGGTCAAGGCCAACATCTCGGCCGGCGCAAAGGGCAGGTGGTAACGCAGAATCGCGAGCTCGTCATCCCTCGTGGGGAAGCCCATGCCCAAGGTCGGCTGCAAGCGAGAGAGGATGTAATCCGGCACCTCGTAGGTTGAGGCGTCTTCGTTCATGGTGACGCAACAGCGGAAATTCTCGTGGGCCTGGATGAGGATGCCCGCCACGATCGACTCGACACAACGCCGATGGTCGAGGAGCGAGGCTAAGGAGGCCCAGCTCTTTTCATTCATGCGATTGCCTTCGTCGAGCACGCAAATGCTGCCGGTGAGGACGGCCGTCACGAGGGGCGAGGCGTGGTACGTAATGCTGCCGGATTCGGCCAGCACCGGCGTCACCAGCAGGTCTTCGGGACGGGTATCCGCCGTGCATTGAAACACGTAGAGGTCCTGCTTGCGCTCGCGGGCGCCGGCCATGGCCAGGGTCGTTTTCCCGATTCCCGGCTGGCCGGTGATCCGCGGAGAGAGCGGCAGGTCGCGTTCGTCGATGACGAGCCAGCAGGCGAGCAATTGTTTGAGAATCTCCCGGTTGCCGATCCAGTCCTGCGTCATCGTCATCGGTTGGGCCAGATGCAGGGTGACGCCTTGGACGGTGACGGTGCGAGCATCCGCCCGCTGGGAATGGGTCGACATGGTATTTCGCGTGGGTGATTGGATAGAATGCGCTGTCGAGTCGGTGTTTCGGAAACCGTAGCACAGGGTCGGGGAAGGGGTCAAACGTGAAGCGGCCCATTTCACTTTGACTTTCGCTGCCTTGGACCGTATCCTTACGGCTTTCTCTGGCCGCGTTTCGTGGCCTTCATGAAGGAGCGATGTGATGAACCAGTCGAATGCACGAACGGGGCGTAGGTGGGTGTGGGTCGGCCTGGTGCTGATGGGGAGCCTGACCACGACCGGCTGCGTCATGTCGGAAAAATACGAGGCCGAAAAGGCCCGTAGTTTGAACTTTCAGCGGCTCCTGGCGCAGGAAGAAAAACGGAGTGCCGAGCTCGATAGTGAAGTGAAACGGACGAAGCGTGAACTCTCGGAGTATGAAGCGCGCAACCGTGAACTGAGCGCGCAGGTCGAAGCCGTACGGCAGCAGGCCGCCCAAATCCAAGAAGAGGCGCAGGCCATGAAGGAGGCCGCTCTCTTGGAAAAGAAGGCCCAGGAGGATATGAAGCGGTTGACCACCATTCCCTCCAAAGCCAAGAAGGCCGCCGCGGCGGTGAAGTCGGATTTCGCCGCGGCCGTCGATCAGGCGCTGAAAAACGATGTCGCCGCAGAATTGAAGGCCGAGGGGAGCAGAGATGTGCTGGGCCGTGAGCAGAGCGCGCTGGATGCGTTCGACGCCCCGGCGTCGTCCGAGGTCGCCATGACCCACACGGTTCGGGCCGGCGAAACGTTGTATCGCATCGGACAGAAGTACCATGTCGGGGTCGATAAGTTGCGGAAATGGAACAACTTGACGAAAGACACCATCGAGGTCGGACAGAAATTGATCGTCAGCCAGCCCTAGCCCATCGGTCGTGACGTGATGCGCAGACCACAGTACTCCCTGACACTCGACGAATTTCGCGCCAGGGCAGCGGACGGCAACGTGATTCCGCTGTACCGGGAGATTTTGGCGGATTTTGAAACCCCCGTGTCGGCGTTCGCCAAGATCGACCACGGCCCGACGGCCTACCTCCTGGAAAGCGTGGAGGGTGGGGAGAATTGGGCGCGCTATTCGTTCCTGGGCAGCGGCTCGTCTGCCGTGATCCACGAGGAAGAGGGCGACCTCGTGCTGACTCGTGGGAAGAAGCGGATTCGGATTCAGAGTCGTGGCAATCCATTGGAGCGGCTGCGCGAACTGATGGACGAGTATCGTCCCGTGACGGTGCCGGGATTGCCTCGCTTCGTCGGTGGAGCCGTCGGCTATTTCAGCTACGACATGGTCCGAACGTTCGAAGACCTGCCGGCATTGCGCAAAGACAGCGTCGGCATGCCGGAGTTCGCCTTCCTGCTCACGGACACATTGCTCATCTTCGACAATGTGTCGCAGAAGATCAAAGTCGTTGCCAACGCGTACGTGGAATCGACCAAGGAACGGGCGATCCGCGAGGCCTACTGCCATGCCACCGCGCGAATCGAGCAGATGATCGCCCGGTTGAAGCGACCGCTGCGGCAGTTGCGGCAGACCCGTCGCCGGAAACCGATCACCTTCACGCCCAACATGAACCGGGCGGACTATGAAAAGATGGTGATACGAACGAAGGAATATATCCGGGCCGGCGACATCGTCCAGGCCGTGCTGTCGCAGCGGTGGGAAACGCAGATCCATACCACGCCCTTTCAGCTCTACCGTGCCCTGCGGGTCATCAATCCCTCGCCCTACATGTATTACCTGCGGGTGGCGGGCGTGGAGCTGGTCGGGTCTTCGCCGGAAACCCTCGTGCGCTGCGAAGAGGGACAGATTTCGCTCCGGCCCATCGCCGGCACGCGGAGGCGCGGGCACACGCCGGAGGAAGACCAGGACCTTGGGCGGCGCCTGCTGGCGGATGAAAAGGAACGGGCCGAACATGTGATGTTGGTGGACCTGGGACGTAACGACGTCGGGCGAGTGGCCGCCAGGGGGTCGGTGAAGGTGGAGTCCCTCATGCAGGTGGAACGCTACTCCCATGTCATGCACATCGTCTCGCAAGTGACCGGGCAGTTGGATAAGGGACAATCGGTCTACGACGTGTTGCGCGCCTGCTTCCCTGCCGGGACCGTCTCCGGCGCGCCGAAGATCAGGGCGATGGAGATTATCGAGGAGTTGGAGCCGACCAGGCGCGGCCCCTACGCGGGCGCCGTCGGGTACTTCAGCTTCTCGGGCAACATGGATATGTGCATCAACATCCGGACCGTGGTGATGAAGGGGCGTCGGGCCTACATTCAGGCCGGCGCGGGGATCGTCGCCGATTCGGTGCCCGAACATGAATATGAAGAAACCTGCAACAAGGCGCGGGCGATGATGAAGGCGATCGAACTGGCCGAGCAGGGTTTGGAGTGAGGGCGTGAACCGCTCGGGTGCCGTACAGACGGCGGGCGATGGGTGTCTGTCATGTTGCTGATGATCGATAATTACGACTCCTTCACCTATAACCTCGTGCAGTATTTCGGCGAGCTGGGGGAAGAGGTCGTGGTCTACCGGAACGACAAGATCACCATCGCCGAGATCGAAGCGCTGAAGCCGCGACGGTTGGTCATTTCGCCGGGACCCTGTACGCCCAAGGAGGCGGGTATCTCGGTGGACGCCATCCGCCATTTCGGAGGCAAATTACCGTTGCTGGGTGTGTGCCTGGGACACCAGTCCCTGGCGGTCGCCTTCGGCGGCGAAGTCATTCGTGCGGAGCGCTTGATGCACGGCAAAACATCGATGGTCCGCCACGACGGCCGTACGATTTTTCGGAATCTGCCCAATCCATTCGAGGCAACCCGCTACCACTCCTTGATCGTCAACCGCAAGAATCTGCCCCCCTGCTTCGAGATCAGCGCCGAGACTGCCGAGGGAGAGATCATGGGGATGCGCCATAGAACCTTGGGAATCGAGGGGGTGCAATTCCACCCGGAATCGATCCTCACCACCGCCGGCAAGGAGTTGCTTCGGAACTTCCTGAAGTTGTAACCCGCAACCGCAGGACCTGCCGGTGGGCGGCGACGCACCCATGATCAAAGATGCCATCAGTAAAGTGGCCGAACGGATCGACCTGACGGAACAGGAAGCGGAAGCCGTCATGGGCGAAATCATGGATGGAGCCGCAACCCAGGCCCAGATCGCCGGATACTTGATGGGGCTGCGGATGAAAGGCGAAACCGTCGAGGAAATCGCCGGATCGGTGCGCGCCATGCGGGCACGGGCGACGAAGCTGACCGTCGCAGACACCCAGGTCGTGGACACCTGCGGCACCGGGGGCGATCGCGCCCATACGTTCAACATTTCAACCACCGCCGCCTTCGTGGTGGCAGGAGCCGGCTTGACGGTGGCCAAACACGGCAACCGGTCGGTCTCATCCAAGTCGGGGAGCGCCGACGTGCTGGCCGCGCTTGGCGTGACGATCGACCTCTCGCCCGATCTCGTGGCGGATTGTATCAACGAGGTGGGGATCGGATTTCTGTTCGCGCCGCTGTACCACAGCGCCATGAAACAGTGCGCCGGGCCGCGGCAAGAACTGGGCGTCCGAACGCTGCTGAATATCCTGGGGCCTTTGACGAACCCGGCCTCCGCTCGCCTGCAGGTGGTGGGCGTGTTCGATGCGGCGCTCACCGAGTTGCTCGCCAAGGTGTTGGTGCATCTCGGGTCGCAACATTGCTTCGTCGTCCACGGTATGGACGGGTTGGATGAAATCACGGTGACGGATCGTTCGCGGGTGTCGGAAGGCAAGGCGGGGGTGGTCTCCACCTATATGGTCGATCCGTCGACCTTTGGGGTGGCCAGGGTGAGACCCAAGGAATTGCTCGGGGGAAATGCCGAGGACAATGCGATGATCACCCGCGATATCCTGCGGGGCTGCAAGGGACCAAAGCGCGATATCGTCTGCCTGAATGCGGCTCCGGCGTTGGTAGCCGGTCGGAAGGCGAAGACGCTGCAGGAAGGGTTTCACCTGGCGGAGCGGACGATCGACACCGGCGCCGCCATGGACAAGTTGGACAAATTGATCGCCTACAGCAAAAAGGCAGAGCAACATCGTGATTCTGGATCGTATTC
The DNA here is from genome assembly GCA_015709715.1 of Nitrospira sp. Taxonomy (NCBI): domain Bacteria; kingdom Pseudomonadati; phylum Nitrospirota; class Nitrospiria; order Nitrospirales; family Nitrospiraceae; genus Nitrospira; species Nitrospira sp. The sequence continues at coordinate 381,036 of CP054184.1, read as the reverse complement.
TCGAGCATAAGAAGGCCGAGATCCGCCACAAAAGCAGCCGCGGGTACTTGGCCGAACTCAAGAACCGGATCCGCGACGCCGGGCCCACCTTGGGATTCGCCGTGACGCTGGACGCGATGCGCCGGCCCGAACGTCCGGCGTTGATCGCGGAGGTCAAAAAGGCTTCGCCCAGTTTGGGATTATTGCGACCGGAGTTCGAACAGCGGTTCGAGCCCGTGGCGATCGCGGGAGCCTATCGCGAGCATGGCGCCTCGGCGCTGTCCGTGTTGACGGACAAGGACTTTTTCCAGGGGAGCCTGGATTATCTGGCTGCGGTCAAACAGCAGGTCGGCCTCCCCGCGCTGAACAAGGAGTTCATGGTCGCGGACATTCAGTTCTACGAGGCGCGGGCTTACGGCGCCGATGCGGTACTCCTCATCGTGGCCGGGCTGGAGAAACAGCAACTGATCGACTTTTTCGCCTTGGCGAAGGAGTTGTCGCTGGACGTGCTGGTGGAGACGCACCATGAACGTGAAGTGGACATCGTGCTGGAATGGTTACCCGATGTCCGGCTGATCGGGATCAACAATCGGGACCTGAAGACGTTTTCCACCGATCTCGGCGTCACCGCTCGACTGGTGAAACGCATTCCCGCGGACAAGCTGGTCGTCAGCGAAAGCGGCATCCACAAACGGGGCGACGTAGAGCGATTGGTCGAGGCGGGAGTCCATGCCATGCTGATCGGCGAATCGCTGATCCGCGCGCAGGACATCGGGGCAAAGATTCGTGAGTTGCTGGGCGATAAGCCCAAGAAGGAGAGTCGATGAAATCCCTGCTGGTGTCGGGCATCGTGGCCGCCGTGCTGACGGTATCCGGCTGCGTCAACCAGGAGATCCATGAATTTTCCCCCATGTGGGACGCCTGGATGGGCAGCACCAAAGACGAGCGTATCAAGGAGATGGGGATCCCGACGAAATGTCACTCCTTCAAGGACGGCAGCGAAGTCTGTGAGTGGTCGATTCCGCAGCAGGATGGACGGCAGGATGTGATCGGACTCACGTTCAACGGGAAGGGCCAAGCCTGCCAGTGGTCCTATCGCGGCTTCTACGGCATGCAAAAAAGCAAGACGAGTTGCTGACCCCATGGCGGTGAAGGTCAAAATCTGCGGCCTGACCAATCTGGAAGATGCGGCGGTGGCGGTGGAGGCCGGTGCCGATGCGGTCGGTTTCGTGTTCCACAAAAAGAGCCCGCGTTGCGCGGAGCCGCAGATGGTGAAGGCCATCGTCCAGACGTTGCCGCCGTTCGTCCTGCCCGTCGGGGTCTTCGTCAACGAAGAGGTCAAGGTCGTGCGCGATCTGATGGACGGCTGCGGGCTGGCCTTGGCCCAGCTCCATGGGGATGAACCGGCGACGTATTGCGAGGCGCTCGGTCGGCCGATCATCAAGGCCATTCGCTTGCGGGATCGGGGGTCGTTTCTCGCGCTGGCGGAATTTCAGGGACGGGCCGGGGTGCGGGGGTTTCTTGTGGATGCCTATTCGCCGGCGGCCTACGGGGGAACGGGACAAGTCGCCGATTGGTCGCTGGCGGCTGAAGCGGCCACGGCGGCCTCCATTGTGCTGGCCGGAGGACTCACGCCGGAGAATGTGGAGGAGGCGATCCGGCTGGTGAGACCCTATGGCGTCGATGTCAGCAGCGGCGTCGAGGTCGGTCCGGGCATGAAGGACCACGCGAAGGTGCGAGCCTTCGTGCAAGCTGTCCGGCTTGTCTCCGTCTAGTTGCGCTGTCTATACTTTGACTCTTCACGCTTAGCCGAAGGACGAGACATGGCCATACCAGATCGACATGGGCGGTTCGGTCCCTACGGGGGACGCTATGTCCCCGAGACTCTCATGCCGGCCCTGCTGGAGTTGGAGGAGCGTTATCACAGCGCGCGCCGTGATAAACGGTTCCAGGCTGAATTCGCGCATTATCTGAAAGAATACGTGGGACGCCCCACGCCCCTGTATTTCGCACAACGTCTGACGAAGCGGTTGGGCGGAGCCAAGATTTACCTGAAGCGTGAAGACCTCTGCCACACCGGCGCTCACAAGATCAACAATGCCATCGGTCAGGCCCTCTTGGCGCGTCGCATGAACAAGCCCCGCATCATCGCCGAAACGGGCGCGGGGCAACATGGCGTCGCGACGGCGACGGTGGCGGCCATGTTCGGCCTGCAATGCGAAATCTACATGGGCACGGAGGACATGCAGCGGCAGGCGCTGAACGTCTTTCGCATGCGGCTGTTGGGTGCCACGGTCACCGGAGTGAATGCCGGCAGTCGCACCTTGAAGGATGCCATCAGCGAGGCCATGCGTGATTGGACGACCAACGTCCGAACGACCCATTATGTGTTGGGGTCCGTGCTCGGCGCGCATCCCTACCCCATGATGATCCGCGATTTTCAGTCTGTGATCGGGCGCGAGGCCCGCAAACAAATCCTGGCTTTGGAAGGGCGATTACCGGATTGTTTGGTGGCCTGCGTCGGCGGCGGGAGCAACGCCATGGGGCTGTTCCATGCCTTCGTGCCGGACAAGAAGGTCAAGTTGATCGGGGTCGAGGCCGGCGGGCTTGGCATCGAAAGCGGCAAACATGCCGCGCGTTTCGCCGGCGGCCGACCCGGTGTGCTGCAAGGCACCATGACCTATCTCCTCCAAGACGAAAACGGCCAGGTCAACCTGACCCATTCCGTTTCAGCGGGGCTGGACTATGCCGCGGTCGGGCCGGAGCACAGTTACTACAAAGACACCGATCGCGCCCAGTACACGTCCGTGACCGACGATGAGGCCTTGGCGGCCTTCGACCTCCTGACGCGCGAGGAGGGCATCATGCCGGCGCTGGAGAGCGCCCATGCCATTGCCGAGGTCGTGAAGCGCGCGCCGACTATGAAGAAGAACCACATTTTGATCGTCAATCTGTCCGGTCGCGGCGACAAGGATGTGCAGCAGGTGGCCAGAATCAAAGGGGTGACCTTGTGAACTCGGCGCAGCAGGGACGTCGTTCGCGACCATTGGGCAAAGAGCATGAGGCGGCGGTGAATCGTTTGGATGCGTGCTTCACTCGCTTGAAAGGGCAGGGCGAAAAGGCCCTCATCACCTATGTCATGGCCGGCGATCCGTCGCTTCAGGAAACCGAGCAGGTGGTGTTGGCGCTTGAGCGCGGCGGGGCCGACATCATCGAACTCGGCGTGCCGTTTTCGGATCCGATCGCCGACGGTCCGGTGATTCAAGCGGCTGCCGAGCGAGGTCTGCGCAGCGGAACCACGTTGCGTGGGATCCTGGAGGCGGTGCGGCGACTGCGGACCTCCACGCAGATCCCGATCGTGCTGATGGCCTACTACAACACCATCCATGCCTTCGGTGAAGCGGAGTTCTGCCGGCAGGCAGTCGAAGCGGGAGTGGATGGGCTGATCGTGCCGGACATGCCGCCCGACGAAGCGGGCCCGCTCCGTGGTCCTGCGACGGCGGCCGGTTTGCATTTGATTTTTTTGTTGGCGCCGACCAGCACGGTCTCCAGGCGTGCGTATGTAGCCAAGGAATCGGGCGGATTTGTCTATTATGTTTCCCTTACCGGCATCACCGGGGCTAAACTGAACGATATGGCAGGGGTGCGCGACAACGTCGCGAAGATCAGAAAGCAGACGAAGACGCCTGTTGCTGTGGGGTTTGGTGTGGCGACTCCCGACGATGCCGCGCGGGTGGCCGAAGCGGCCGACGGGGTGATCGTCGGCAGCGCCATCGTGCGTCGCGTGGAGGAGCATGGGCAGGACGGCCGGCTTGTCGAAGAAGTCGGCGCATTCGTTCGCTCCCTCAAGACCGCCATGCAACCGGCCTAACGTCGCGGTTGCGTGCCGCGTTCCCGCTTTCATCGACCGCACAGGCCCATATCGATGTGCCGGTCACTCCATTCGCGATAACCAATCGTCTGAAGCATCCCTGCCCTGTCATCGTTCACGACCTATTGAGGAGATGCCATGGCTGTGACTCGTTCGAAGATCCGACGCTCACCCCGCAAGAGCCTATCCGTCGCAACGGCAATCGTTCGAGGTGGAAAAGCCCCGTCTCGCCGCTCAAAATCCGGCGAGGGCGATCGCATGATCCGCACGCTGCAGCAACGGCTTCTCGGCATCGTCAGCGGCTCTGAAGAAGAAGGACGGTCGCCCGTCGTTGTGGCGGCCGGTTTCGTCCAAGCCTTTCGACAACTGACGAAAACAGCGGCGGTTGCCATCTACCTGCGCGACGAGCAGACGCGCGAGATGATCTGTTTGGCGGAAGCAGGCGGGTCCGATGCCTCGGCGACCCCGGAGTGGCAGGAACTTCTGGCCAAGGCGGAACAGGACGTCCGTGTCGCCTGCGGCGAACTGCGGGCCTTTCGCCTGCATCGGATCGGACGGTTGGAGGGGTTGGTGGTGATAAGCCTAGCCGGTCTCGACCGCCGGGCTGCGCGGGTCATCGGGACGGTGGTCGGGGCGGTTGAGCCCTGGTTGGCCGTGGCACTGGATCATGCCCGGCTTACGCGCAAGTACGCCGCCAAGATTCTCAGGATTCAAAACATGGAACAGGTCAGCGACCTGTTGAATTCCTCGCTCCCGGAATCGGACAAGTTGCGGCATGCATTGGAGGCCGCGGTACGCCTCGTCGAGGCAGAGGCGGGGGCATTGTTCTTGGCGGGCGACGATGGGACGCTCACGCTCTGCGCAATGGGAGGGGAGCGGGGAGCAGCGGGCTTGATGCTGCAATCGCCCAGTGCCGTAGAGGTGTTTCGAAAGGGGCAACCGCTTCTGCTCAAGCAGGAGAACTTGGCGCCTTGGGTGTCGGCGCCGCAGGGATGGCAATCCGTGTTTCCAGTGACGTCCCTGGTGTCGGTGCCGATTCGAGCCGGGAGCCGATCCGTAGGTGTGCTTGAGGTCGCCAACCGGCGCAGCGGCAAACCCTTCAGCAACTGGGATGTGCTGGAGCTGGCCAGCCTCTCGAATCAGTTCGGGCTGGCGATCGATAACCTTCGGAGAAGCCGGTAAAACGGCGACGAGGGCGGAAAGAAGAATCAGCGTTTTTCCGGCGGCATGTACTTGATCATGTCGGAGGCCAGCTTGGTGGCGAGGTCCCGCATGTCGGGTCGAATGAACAGGTAGCTTTCCTGGACCTGATGCCGAGCTTTCCAGACGATGGCGCCGTTCACGGCATCCACCAACCGCATGCTCAGCCCAACCCGCGCGATGTTGTCCCCCTCTTCTCTCGTATACTCCCAGGCATTCACCTTCACCACCAGGAGGGAATCTGCTCCCAGGGCGTGCCCGATCTTGATAGCGGAGGCCTTGTCGGATTGGCCGGTGGTTTCCATCCTGGAAAAATAGGTGACGAGGGCATCGAAGGCATCCTTCGTCGTCTGAAAGGTGTCGGTGACTTGATCGGGCGGGACGACCTTTTCCACCCGTCGGCTCTTGATCAAGACCTTTGCCACCACTTCTTCTACGTCTTCTCGCGCACTGTCGTAGTTGCCTGAAATCGGCAGAATGGCCATGGTTTTGGGATAAAACCCACGGGCTGCGGGGCCTTCCCACATTTCCTGCAAACCGCCGCACCCGGTAACCAGTGTGGATAGTAACAGGAGAAAGCAGGTCGTGATCCTGAGGCTGGAGCGTCTCGTCATGGTCGTAAGAAAAGTCTATCAGATCCTCAGCCTGTGCGGACGCTCAGAAGGTCAACGCGATGGACCCTGATGCCAGGGCGGCTTGGTCCCTGAAATCATACCCGCCGGCAATATCGATGCGCAAGGCAAGGACGCGAAGCCCGAAGCCCGCCGTGGGGATAAAGGGGGTCTTGGCATCCTGCATATTCTTAAAGGCGCCGAGTCGGAACGACAGGAGTTCCGACAGAATCGTCTGTTCCGCGCCCAGGCTCAGCAATTGGTTTTGGAGTCCCGGCACGAGCGTATTGTTTTTCGTGATGTCGACATCCGCCGTCAGTGTCAGGGAGTTGTAAGGATTGACGGCGATGCCGGTGCGGACCTGCGGCAGCAGCTTGAACTTGTCGCCGTTCGGCGCATCGAAGGTGGGGGCGTTGATGTCTTTGGCGACGATGCCCATCCGCAACCACGAGGAGGGACGGAACATGGCGCCCACGTCCACGGCGAGGGCGGTGGAGATCTTCGCGCGGCCGATATCTTCGAAGACGCGCACGTCGTCGCTGGCGCCTCGAATATTCGTAGCACCCGAATAGGCCGCACCTTGAATCACCTTGCCGGTCACGCCGATGGAAAACATGCGATCCAGGAAGGCATAGGCATAGGAGAGCGCCGCCTGCCTGGCTTCCAAGCCGTTCATCGCCAACTGGCCGTTCACGCTGAGGTTGGCGCCGTTGTTCGTAAATCCGACCGGCCCCCGCAGGAAGGCGCCGCCGGTCGCCACGTCCGAGACACTGAATCCTAAGGCATGTTCCCCGAAGTTGCCCTTGACGTAGAATCCCCCGGACCCGGTCGCGGTCAGGTTGGTGCCCGGACGGTTGATGCGGTCGATCACCTGTTGCAGCCGGGCGATATTGCCTGCTGAGGTATCGTTCAGGTTCAGATTGTTGATGTCTTTCATCGCGTCGAACACGTCGCCGCGGTCGACGACCTGCCCCCCGCCCTGGAAGCGGATGTCGAATTTCTTGTTCATGGTCATGCCGGCGGGATTCCAGTAGGTGGCGAGGGAGTCGGTGGTGGTGGCCACACCGGCTCCGCCCATCCCCATCTGTCGCGATCCCACGAAGACAAATTCCACGGCCATCGCTTCGAGCGGCGCGAGGAGCGCCACACACAGCGCAAAAATTCGTACAGCCAGCACGCCGGCAGCCATCTTTTTCGTTCGGATTGCCCGAGGTGTCATCGCTGCGTCAGTCTACGAAAAGGCGTCGAAGCCGTCAAGAATTCACCGTGGCCTGCGCGGGCCTATGCCGGGACGATCATGCCGTCCTGCATGGAAATGATGCGGTCCGCCTGCGATGACAGTTTGTCGTTGTGCGTGACGATGACGAAGGTGGTGCCGCGTGAACGATTCAGTTGACGCAGGAGGGCGAACAACGCGTCTCCCGTATGGGTATCGAGGTTGCCTGTCGGTTCGTCGGCCAACACCAGGTCCGGTTGCTGCATCAAGGCTCTGGCGACCGACACCCGCTGTTGTTCCCCGCCGGACAGTTCACCAGGTTTGTGGTGGAGGCGTTCGCCCAATCCCACTTCGCGCAGCAGCTTTGTCGCGTCACCGGCGACATCCGCCAGGTCGCGTTTCTGAATCATGGCCGGGAGGCAAGCATTCTCCAGCGCCGTGAATTCCGGAAGCAGATGGTGAAACTGGAAGACAAACCCCACGCGGCGGTTCCGAAAATCGGCCTGTTGTTGCTCATTCAGTTGAAACAGATCCTGGCCGTCGAAGGTGACCGTGCCGCTGGTCGGCCGGTCCAGCGTGCCGAGGATCTGGAGCAGGGTGCTCTTCCCGGCACCGGATGCTCCGACGATGGCGATCATCTCACCCCGTTGGATGCGCAGGTTGATGTTGTTGAGCACCACCAACTCCTGCCCCCCCATCGGAAAGGATTTATAGAGTCCGACGACGTCGATCATGGCTGGATTTGATTACTCATACCGCAAGGCCGCCGCCGGATCGAGTTTGGCGGCTTGGAGTGAGGGGTAGAGTGTCGCGGCGAAACTGATCAGGATGGCCGATCCCGCCACCAAGGCCACATCCGACCCCAAGACATGGACCGGGATCCGGGAGATGTAATAGACGGTCGGGTCGAAGGTCCAAAAGGTCTGGATGAGCCAGAGAAACGCGTATCCTAGCGGCACGCCGATCGCGGCGCCGGAGCAGCCGATGATCAGCCCATTCAACATGAAGATCCGCATGATGCCCTTGCGGGTCGCTCCCATCGCTTTGAGGATCGCAATTTCCCGCTGCTTTTCCGTGACGATCATCGTGAGGGTGCTGACGATATTGAAGGAGGCGACGATCGTGATCAGCACCAGGAGCAGGAACATCATGGTCTTCTCCAGCTTGAGGGCGGAGAACAGGTTGCGGTTCATCTGCATCCAATCTCTGGCCCAGAACGAGAAGCCCAGCGTCTGTTCGATGGAGCGGGCGATATCGCCGGCGCGGAAGACATCGGTCACCTTGACCTCGATACCGGTCACGCTGGTGCCCATGTTGAAAAACTTCTGGGCTTCCCCCAATTCGATATAAGCCAGGGAAGAGTCGTATTCATACATGCCCGATTGAAAGATGCCTACGACCACGAAGGGCCGGATCTTCGGCGTCATGCTGGCCCCGGTGATCGGACCGACGGGGGAGACGACGTTCAGGCTGTCGCCGGGAAAGACCCCGAGCCGCATCGACAGTTCCTTGCCGAGTATGATGCCGGGCCGCATGGCGCTGTCTGGCCCGTTCGGTTCGCGCTCCTTCTCGGGAATCGCGACCTTCACGGGCTGCTTCAAATCGTCGAGATTGCCCGTTACGAGGTTCTTGGCCAGTTCCGTGACCTGGCCTTCCCTGGCCGGGTCGATGCCACGCAGGATGATGCCCTGTACGCCGGATGAGGAGGTCAGCAGCACCTGCCGGAAGATAAAGGGCGTGGCGGCGACCACCTCCGGAACTCCTGCGACCTTCTTGACCTGCTCCTCGTACTCCACCATCGAATCCTTCATGCGATCGTTGACGAGGATGTGGGCCGTGGTGCCGAGGATCTTCGCTTGGATGTCCTCCTTGAAGCCGGTCATGATGCCGACCGTGCCGATCAGCGCCGCCACGCCGAGCGTGATGCCGACGATGGAGACGATCGTATTGAAGGAGATGGTGCGGTTGCGCCGCTTGGCCCGCAAGTACCGGAGACCGATGAAAATTTCGTAGGGCAGAGCCATCGCTATTTTTCAGGCCTCAGCTGGGGAAAGAGCACGACATCGCGGATCGAGGCCTGATTCGTGAAGAGCATCACCAGTCGGTCGATGCCGATCCCTTCGCCCGCGGTCGGCGGCATGCCGTATTCCAACGCCCGCAGGAAATCCTCATCCACGCGGTGGGCTTCCTCGTCACCGGCGGCATGTTGGGCCGCCTGCGCTTCGAACCGTTCTCGCTGATCGAGCGGATCGTTCAACTCGGAGAAGGCGTTGGCGATCTCGCGTCCTGCAATATAAAGCTCGAATCGATCGGTCAGGGAGGGATCGGAATCCTTCCGGCGTGCGAGGGGAGAGATCTCGATCGGGTAGTCGGTGATGAAGGTCGGCTGTTGGAGGCGAGGCTCCACCGTTTCCTCGAAAATCTCGTTCAGAATGTTGACCAGCGAGGCCTTGGGATCGACCTCGACCCCGAGTCGTTTGGCGGCCGCCAGGGCTTCATCGCGATTCTTCAACACGGAAGGCGGAAGGGCGTTTACCTCCAAGATGGCCTGGTGGTAAGACCACCGTCGCCAGGGCGCCGCCAGCTCGATGTGTGTGCCTTGGTACTCAACGGTGGTGGTGCCGAGCACGGTGTTCGCCAAGGTGGCGAAGAGTTCTTCCGTGAGGATGATGAGGTCCTGATAGTCCGCATAGGAGACATAGAACTCCAGCATCGTAAACTCGGGATTGTGAATCGTCGAAATGCCCTCATTCCTGAAATTCCGGTTGATCTCGAACACCCGCGGGAACCCGCCGACGATGAGCCGTTTCAAATACAGCTCCGGCGCGATGCGCAGGTAGAGGTCGGTGCTCAGGGCGTTGTGGTGGGTCACGAAGGGCTTGGCCGCCGCCCCGCCGGGAATGGGATGCATCATCGGGGTTTCCACCTCGAGGAACCCGCGTTCGATCAGAAAGGCGCGTATGCCGGCGATGATGCGGCTCCGTAAGGCGAAAATCTGGTGGACCTGCGGGTTGGCGATGAGGTCGACGTACCGTTGCCGGTAGCGGGTCTCTACATCCGTCAGGCCATGCCACTTCTCCGGCAGGGGCCGAAGGGCCTTGCTGAGGAAGGTGAGCGTCTTGGCCTCGACCGTAAACTCATTGGTTTTGGTCCGGAAGAGGATCCCGGTCACCCCGATCCAGTCGCCAAGGTCGAGTCCTTCCGCAACGCGATGGGCCTGCTCCCCGAGCGTGTCCTTTTTGAGATAGACCTGTAGGCGATCCGCACCATCTTGCAGCACGGCGAAGGCGGCCTTGCCGAAACGGCGCAATCCGACGATGCGGCCCGCAATGGTGCAGGCGACCTGCTCTTGCTCGAGGACCTCCTTGGGTTTCTCACTGTGCCAGCGGATCAGTTGCCCCGCACGATCTTTCACCTCGAAACGTGTTCCGTAGGGAGAGACACCGAGTTCGCGCAGCTGATCGAGTTTCTTGATACGTTGTTGCCGTTGATCGTTCGCGTCATCCATCGTAGGGGTCTCTCGTCGTTACAGGTCGTCGTCCTTGACGCCGACCGCCTCCGGCGCCTTGCCGCCGGTCAGTTTGCGTTTCAAGTAGGCTTCGATGAAGCCGTCCAACTCGCCGTCCATCACCGCGTTGACCTGGCCGACTTCGTAGCCGGTGCGGTGGTCCTTCACCATTTGATAGGGCTGAAACACGTAGGACCGGATTTGGCTGCCCCAGGCGATGTCCTTTTTTTCACCGACGATGGCGTTGAACTCGGCCTCTTTCTTTCGCTGCTCCACCTCGAACAGGCGGGCCTTCAGGATCTTCATGGCGCCGTTGCGGTTCTGGAGCTGCGAACGTTCATTCTGACATTGCACGACGATTCCGGTGGGAATGTGCGTGATGCGGATCGCCGTCTCCACCTTGTTGACGTTCTGTCCCCCTGCGCCGCCGGCACGGAAGGTATCGACGCGAAGGTCCTTGTCCTCCACCACCACTTCCACGTCATCGTCGAGCTCGGGGTAGACGAAGACCGAGGCGAAGGACGTATGGCGTCGCTTGTTCGCATCGAAGGGAGAAATCCGGACGAGACGATGCACGCCGGCCTCGGCCTTCAGATAGCCGTAGGCGTAGGGGCCCGTCACGGACAGGGTGGCGCTCTTGATGCCCGCTTCGTCACCGGCCAAGAAATCCAGCGTGTCGACCTTGAAGCCCTTTTGTTCGGCCCAGCGCACATACATGCGCAACAGCATTTGGGCCCAGTCTTGCGATTCCGTGCCTCCGGCACCGGGGTGGACGGAAAAGATGGCATTATTACCGTCCAGCTCTCCCGAGAACAGGAATTCGATGCGCAGCTGGGCGACGGCCTTTTCGAATTGATCGAGTTCGCTCGCCAGTTCCTGTTCGAGGCCGGGGTCTGCCGATTCCAGGGCCAGCTCCAACATCGCTTCGAGGTCGACCTGACGGCGTTCCGTCTCTCGCCAACGAGTCAACTCGCGGTCGAGCGTGGCCTTACGGCGGTTCACCTTGGCGGCAGCCTGTGTGTTTTTCCAGAAATCCGGTTCGGCGGTTTTTGCGTCGAGATCGTTGAGCTCAGCCGTCATCCGAGCCAGGTCAAAGATGCCCCCGTAGTTCGGCGAGTTGTTCCGCAAGGGCGCGCACACGGGCACGGGCATCATCCAACATGGCTGTTCCTTTCCTCTCAGGCTGGTCGACCGGCTGGGGAGCCACCGGCAGGTTCTGTGTTCTGCGAGAAGTACCCGGTCAGGTACAAAAGTGCGGTGAGTATAACACAGCCGTACGCGAAGAGATCACCGTATTGCGCGTAAAAGGTTCGTTGGGGGCTGAGCATGATCGTGTCCTTGAGCGCCGTCTGCGTGAAGATGGACGATTGTTGCGTCACGCGACCGTAGGGATCGATAAACCCCGAGATGCCGGTATTCGCGGCCCGCGCGAAGGCCATGCGATTTTCCACCGCGCGCAGCACCACCATGCCGAAATGTTGGTAGGGTGCCGAGGAGGGGCCGAACCAAGCGTCGTTGGTGACGGTGACCATGAAATCCGCACCGTTCGCCGCGAATTGCCGCACCAAGTTGGGGAAGATCACCTCGTAACAGATCACGACGCCGAACTTTACATGAAAGTCCGGCGCGGTGGCGGCGGCCGCCATGGGAGGCACCTTTTCCCGTGGCTTGAACATCAGAAGAGTCGGTCCCGGCCCGGCCTCGAAGTCCCCGATCCCCTCCACTAGTTTGTCCAAAAAGAAGAGGAGGGAATTGTGAAAGGGGATGTATTCGCCGAAGGGCACGAGGTGTTGTTTGTCGTAGCGGCCGAGGATTTGGCCCTCCGTCGCGAGCAGGTACGCGCTGTTCAGCAGAAACGGTCGACCATCGGGGTACCGCCGCAGGGCTGGGCTGCCGAAGAGCAGCGGCGCATCGGCCTGTTGCGCCATGTCGCTTACGATGGCTCGATACTGGGGCTCCAATTCAAAGACAAAGGGGGTGGCGGCCTCAGGCCAGACGATGAGATCCACGTCGGGTCCCAGGTCGGCCGTCAGGCGTGCGAATCGCCCCATGGTTTCCTGCCGGAACGCCACGTCCCACTTCTGGGCCTGCTCGACGTTCGGTTGCACCACCCCCACGGAAAGGGTGCGCACCGGCACCTGGTCGGCGGCGGAGAGCAGGGTGACACCGTAAAAGAGCGCCATGCCGACGCCTGCGACGGCGGCGGCGGCGGACGGCCAGGGAAACGAATGGCGTTGGAACCCCCGATAGGCCTTGATGCTCCACAGAATGGTTTCCGCGAGCGCCGCGTTCACCAAGACCAAGAGGAACGAGACCCCGTACACGCCGAAGTGGTCCGCCAACTGAATGATGGAGAGCGTCTGGTATTGCGAATAGCCGAAGAGCACCCACGGGAGGCCGGTGAGGACGTAGGTGCGAATCAGTTCCAAGCTGACCCACAGGAACGGGGCGGGCAGGAATCCCAACGTGGGGAAGGCCGACCTGATCCAGCAGAGTCCCGCTGCATAGATCGCCAGATAGAGGCCCAGGTAGACGGTGAGCAACAACATGACCAGGATGGCGATGGGCAGCGGCACCTTCCCGTAGAGGTTCATGGCCGTGATGACCCAGAACATCGAGCCCGTGAAGGCCAGGGTTCCGGCGATCCAGCCCAGCCGAAAGGCGCGGCCGGGCGAGACATATTCGACGGCGAGGTGAAGGGGAACCAGGGCCAGCCAGGCGAGCGCGCCGAGATCGAACGCGGGGAACGAAAGTGGATAAAGAAAACCGCTCGCGCAGGCAAGGAGGATGAGGCGTGCGCGGGAGATGGTCATCAACCGGTAACTTAACCAAAGACCCGAATGGATTCAACCGGGGCGGCCAACGCGCCTCGGTCGGAGCCACATGCGAATGCCGTTTTTCGGCCGTAACGTCACCATGACGTCCGGCTCAACGTGCTCCTGCGCCAGTTGAGGATCGTAGCGGCGCCCGATCAGCGCCAACAACAGTTGCGCTTCCACCGTCGCAAAGTGCGTTCCCACGCAGGCCCGCGGCCCGGCACCGAATGGGAGGTAGGCGCCGCGGACAGGCGGTCGTGTGCCATCCAACCATCGTTCCGGCATGAATCGGTTGGGGGCCTGCCAAAAGGCCGGATGTCGGTGGAGGTTGTACGTGCAGACGAGGACCACGGCGCCCGCCGGGAGAGGCAGGCCGCAGACTGACGTCGCCGTCGCCGCCTTGCGTTGGACCGCGGGGACCGGCGGATACAGCCGGAGCGATTCGTCGAAGACGGCGCGGGTGTAGGCGAGGGAAGGGAGGTCGTCAGCGGTCGGCAGTCGCCCTTGCAGCACGCGGTCCACTTCCTCGTGGAAGCGTGCCTTTGCCGCGGGGTGAGTCGCGAGCAGGTACCAGGTCCAGGCGAGCGCATTGGCAGTGGTCTCGTGTCCGGCGGCGAAGATCGTCAGTGCTTCATCCCGCAGCTCCCGATCGCTGAGCCTGGCGTCGGTCTCCTCGTCGCGAGCCCGGAGGAGTAAGTCCAGGAGATCGTCATGCGTTGCCCCGCTTCGACGCCGTTCAGCGAGCAAACCATAGATCAATTGGTCGAGGAATCGGATGGCGGCATGAAATGCACGATTGCGCGGGGTCGGCAGCCAAAGGGGGAGTTGGAGCGGGTTGTGGAATGAGTCGAATGCATACTTCAAGCTCACGCGCAGCGCATGGCTGATTTGGTCGGTGTGGGTCGCTACGCTGGTGTGAAACATCGTCTGTGAAATCACTTCCAGAGCCAGCTGCATCATTTCCACCGCGATATCGACCGGTTGTTCCTCTCGGGCCGCCCAGTCGGCGAGCCGCTGCTCCCCGACCTGCACCATCCGATCGGCCACCGCCGCCATGCGGTGGCGGTGAAAAACAGGCTGAATGATGCGTCGGTGTCGCTTCCACACTTCTCCGGAACTGGTCACCAGTCCGTTACCCAGGACCAGCGCGAGGCCGGTGGGGCGCCCGTGCTCGTAGACCTTCACGAACCGGTCGGATTGCTGGACGAGCACCTCCTCGGCCAGGTCGGGATGGCTGAAGAGGTACAGGGACGTGGGCCCAAGCCGAAAGCGGAGTGCATCGCCCTGCTGCTGCCACCATTCCGTCATCATCCCCAGCGGCCGCTGCTTGAACGCCCACAGGTGGCCGAAGAGGGGCAGGCCTCTCGGAACATCGGTCAGGTTGAAGGGCTTGGTGAGACCGACGTCGTGCATGGGCGCGCATAGTACAAACTTTTATGTGAAGAGTGGTAGGGCCAAGGCGCATTCTTTCATCCAGGGCCATGTAGGATCGGGCGACTGCGAGGCCGCGCCCCGCCTCGCTTTTCACCGTATTGACCGCATTTTTTGAGCGGCGTACACTGATCAAAGAAGGTCATACCACGTACACTTGGTGGTGCTATGGTCTTGTGTCATGAAGAGACCAGCTGCTGTGACCAAGCCGGGTCTGCCCCTTTCTCCCGCTCGACTCTTCATTCCGGCCGTCTACTGATCGTTTCGAACACAACCAAGGAGGGACGCTCCATGGAAAGACTTCGGTGTCTGTATGTCGTCTCTTGTGTCAACGCACGGTTCGCACGTTTCCCTCGTGACGAATAACCATACTCCATCAAGGAGGGTGCCATGGGACGAAAATACGATCTCGTCGATGTCATGGCGGCCATCGGATTGGTCGCCACTCTGTTCGGGGGGTATCTGTTGGTGACCGCCGCCGATGGATTTTGGCACGCTCCGTCGGTCTCGATTTCCGTTGCCGCTCCGTCCGCTGTGGAGGTCGGCAATGGGATGGAGTATCTGCAACCGACCTTAGGGCGGGCCATCGTGGCCGACGCCAGGGTGGATCGAGAGGCCCATCAGGCGATTTCGGTTGCCGCTGCCGAGCTGAACCACGCCATCACTGAGTACCAACTGTCGGAAACCACACTCATGAGCCCTTTGGTGTTGGCGGAGTTGACCGCTCTGGGCCAGGAAGTCGACCATGGCGCGCGCGTGCAGTACGTCATGGGGAAGACCATCGTCAACCACACGCGTCGTGGGATCGGCAGCGGCATTCTCTCGGCGGACCATTATGCGAGCGACTTTAATGCCAATCTGATCCGCACGGCCGAGCTGACCGGCCAGCGCATGCATGACCAGTTTGAGGCGATGAGGCAGCCCGCACTAGGACGGTCGATCGTGGAAGCCGTGCAGGAAGAGGATCGAATGACGGCGGCGATTCAGGAACGACTCGGCCGCGCGTTCGTCCAAGTCATTCAGGCGCAGGATCGTTACGAAGCGGCCAAGGCGGCGGAGCAAGTGCAGCTCGCCAGCGCCACGGTAGCCGCTCTCCGAAGCGAGGGCACGATGGAGGCGATGGCTTCGATGGAGAGCAAGCCGGTTGAAGCGATGGTGGTCGCGCGGCATTCGACCGCCTCGCCTGATGTGCCTCGCGGCTTCCTGATCCTGGCCTGCATGGGGCTGATCATCTTGTTCATCGGAGGATTGGCCTTGAGCAGCAGGAAGGGCGAGGTCGACAGCATTCCCTTGTGGAAACTTGAGACGCTCCTGCATCTGCACCGCTCAGCGAGATAACGGAGACAGGCTGGGAACAGACCTGCGGTTCCCAGGGTCATGCCGAGGAGGATCGAACATGTCGTGGGAAAACTGGGCCGTAGCGATCGGGCTCGGTGCGCTGCTCATGATGATGTTCATGCTGATGGAGCTATTCTTCGGGGAAGGGCGGCATCCTGCGGACCATTCGCACCGGAAGTAGCCGGAAGAAGGTCCGCAGACGTGCCACCGCGCCCGGCTCTCAATTCAGGCAGGACCAGAGTCCGGGAAGCATAAGCGTGGCCATGGCTTTGAGTTCAGACTCGGACTGAGGAGGAACGGCCGAGAAGGTAAGGCCGAAATGGGCGCCCTGGGCCCATCTGACGGTGGCGCGCCGTATAAGCATGGCTTGGTCGGAGGTGGGTTGAATGACAATGACGACCAGTTCCATGCCCACGCTGACCGCCTCGCGGCCGCGAATGCGCCCTCCGAAGGGAGTCAAATCTTCCGTGAGGCCGATGGTCTGGAAGTTTCCATTGGAGTAGTAGATCGGACATTGCACCGGGAGACGCTTGCTCCCCCGCTCGCGATAGGCCGTGCTCATCGTTCCCGTGATCCTTTCCTGGTTTGAGACAACTCTTCGATTGCTTGCGATCCCGCTATCTCGGCAGGCCGTCCGATCAGCGTTTGGCAGCCGATCATGACTGCGGCAAGGAGAGCGCCTGCGCCGTCCTTCGCGAGATCCGGAAGGGACGCCTCCCGTCCAGGGATGGACCCCTGGGCCACTTCCGTCCACAAACCGAAGGTCACCGTGACAGCGAGACCGCTCAACAGGGCATAGGGGAGCGGCCATCCGCGCAGTCGAAATCCCTGCATTACCAACCACGCCAATATTCCATAGGCCGGAACATGGGCCCAGTCCCGCCAGTCGTCCGGGACCAGGGCGAGCAGGGCTCCCGTGAGGCCGATGCCTGGCGAAGCGACTGCCAAACCGAGCAACAGAACCATGTATCCAAGGATCACGATGCAAACGACGACCATGATGAATGTCCCTTTCGATGGGCTCGCGCAACAGCGCGCAGAGTACGGCCTGCGTCGCGGCGGTACCATCGTGCCTTCGGTCGAGACACTCCTGCTTTCGAGGGGCTGAGCCGGAACGGCTCAGGATTGTTTAGCAGGCTTCTGGTGAATCCATTGTCCCGGTGCGGCGGCGAAGGCTTGATAGGCTTGGCCGAAACCAAGGACGAGATGCGCTTCGCTCATTTGAAATGTCCAGAGGGCGAAGTCTGCGAAGCCGAACAGCATCCGTGATTGGGGAAACTTGGCGAGATAGCGCTGCTGCACGTCGTCGTACGCGGGGTCGCTCTTGGAGAGGATCGCCGCTGTTCCTCGGAGGTTCATGCGTTGCAGGGCCAGGGGATTCCTGCCCGGTTCATCCGCCTCCGCAATGAACAGGCTGACGCGCGGGTCGTCCAACAGGTGTTGGGTGTGCAACGCCAGGCGGCTGAGGTGCACGTAGACACGGGACCAGTCCTCCCCGAGCAGAAAAGGGACATGGGAGCCGAAAGGGTGCCCCTGTCGCATGGTCAACAACACGCCGATGCGTACGCGCTCTAGCAACGAGGCCCAGGCTGCTTGAACTGCTTCCACTGACATGGATTCCGTTGTCGACATGGGTCTCCTCCTGGTGCCTGCATTGTAACTGTCGACAGGTAATTGTCCAACCATGACCTGCGTGGAGAGGGCAATCTTTGCGCCCTGAGGGCGAACAGGGTAACATGGGGCGCGGGTGGAGTCGCTCCACCGGACAAGCAGAAGAAGGGAGACCAGATGAAGGCCACGAACAAACGGATTGCGGCTGGTGTCGTGTTGGGCTTGTGTGCGGTGCTGGGGTTGTCCGCCTGCGGCGGCAAACAGGCAGAGATCAAGGAAGATCGGTTGACGGTCGGTCGCGTGCAAGGCGAAGTGAAGGTGGGGATGTCCGCCGCGCAAGTGGCGGAGCTGCTGGGATCGCCGAATATCGTGACGACCGATGACAAGCGTCGGGAGGTGTGGATCTATGACAAGGTGTCGACCGATCGAGTGGACACGGCCAGCTCGTCCTACGCCGGCCTGATCATTCTCGGCACGAATTCGAGCGATCGGTCCAGCTCCCAGCGCCAACGGACCCTGACGATCATCATCAAATACGACGAGGAAAAGAAGGTCCGCGACTTTGCCTACAATGCCACTCAGTTCTAGCCTCCCCTCTGCATTCGGTCGTCGTGTCGCTGTCGGTCTCGTGGCGGCGGCATCGTTCGCCTTCGCCCTGTCCATTGCCGGCTGCGTGCCGCACACGCAACCGGCGGAGCTGTTTCAACTGGCGCCGGAAAGCAGCGCCCATCGAGCGATGCAGACACGCTTTTTCGAGACCTCGAACCAACAAGAACTGCTGTCTGCGTCGGCCGCCGCACTCCAGGACCTCGGCTTCCAGATCGAAGAAAGCGTGCGCGAAGTCGGCTTCCTGCGGGCGGCCAAGGAGCGGAGTGCGCGCGAGTACGGACAGGATATCGGCCGGGTGTTGACCTGGTTGCTCTCGATGGGCCATGTGGTGATGCCGGTGGATCTGCACCAGAAGATCGCCGCCGCCCTCGTAGCCCGCCCGTTGAACCACGAGGGGGCCAGGCAGGAGGTTCGGATCATATTCTATCGGGTCGTCTGGAAGGGAGACGGGCAGGCCGACCGTAATTACATTCCGCCCGGAGAACAGACGATGGAAATGATCCGTGACCCGGAAATTTATCAGCAGTTTTTTGCCAAACTTTCGAAGGCCGTTTTTCTGGAAGCCCATACGATTTAGCCGTGAGGTCGCATGACTCGATCACAATCTTTCCGGACGCTGGTGTTATGGATGGGGCTGCTCTCTCTCTACGGGTGCACGGCACCGGAGCCTCGCCAGGAACTGTTCACACCGACGGATGCCCAGATGAAAATCCGGAGCGCGCAGACCAGGACCTTCGAGGTGAAGGACCGCACCGTCGCCATGCGGGGAGTGATTGCCGCGCTGCAGGACCTGGGCTTCATCATCGAACGCGCGAACGAACCACTCGGCCTCGTCACCGCGGCCAGATTTGCCGAGCCCAACTATCTGGATGTACTGGGTGTCACGGTGACGGTGCGTCAGCAAGAGGATAGCCGCACGATGGTGCGCGCCAATGCCATCTACAACAATAAACCGATCGACGATCCCAAGGTGTATCAGAATTTTTTTGCGGCGGTGGAGCGGTCGTTGTTCCTCACGAAGGAGTAGGCGGGTGGATGTGATCCCGCACAGACTCGCGTGTCATGGAGCGACAGGGCGGCTGCCGCCCCTTGCCTTGCTGGTGGGACTGTGGATGGTGACGGCCTGTTCGCCCTATGAATGGCGCCACGAGAACCAGTGGGAATCGAGGGATCAGATCTGGCTGTCCGAATCGAGTCAAGTCAAGGTCCGGGCTGCGCAAAGTCGATCGTTCGATACGACCGACCGCCTCAAAACGATTCGAGCCGTCGTGTCCACATTCCAGGACTTGGGATTTGTCGTGGAGGTCTTGGACGAGGAACTCGGCATCGTTTCGGGCAAGAAGTTCGACGATTACGAGGCGCCGAATCTGCATGATCCTTCCTACTATGTGTACCGCGACGACGGTTTGTTGATCCTTACCCGGCACTTTCGGTCGTGGGGCCCCTTTTATCACCGGAGCGATTTGGTGCGGCTGACGGTGACGGTCCGTCCACGAGGGGAGGGACAACTGGTCGTCCGTGCGAGTGCACAGTATTATCTCAGGGCTGTTGAAACCCCCGAGCCCTATCAGCAGTTCTTCCGGACGCTGGAGCAGGCCCTCTTCGTCCAAGCCCACGACCTGCCGTAGCGTTCCCGCCTGAGCCGGGTATTCGACCGAGATGGTCAACGGTGAACCGAGTTGACGGCTTCCTGCCGGGCTGCGCCGACCGTCCTGGTCGACTGGAGAACCGGGTCGAGGTTGAACGCCACGCTGATGCGAGGAGCCGTTCCTCGATAGGTCTTGACGGCATGGAAGAGCCATCCTGGGAACAGCAGGCATTGCCCCGAGATCGGGGTAAAGGAGATGCTGGTACCTGCATCATGGAGTTCCGTCAGGCTGTATCGCAGGTACGGAGCCAGCATGCGAGGCAGACATCCTCGCGGGTCGTACAGTTGGAGTTCTCCTCCTTGGCTCCGATCCGCTGAGACCTCGCCGACATCGACATAATAGACGCCGGCCCAGAAACTGCCCGGATGTGAATGGGCTGCATTGGCGCCGCCGTGCCGTTGCACGTTGGCCCAGACCTCCACGACCTCCCACTCGGGCCGACAGCCCGCTCGCTCGCACCGATCCGAAAAGCTCGTGACCTGTTTGGCGACTTCGAGAACCGGGGCGAAGAGTTCCTTGAGCGGTCCGCCGGCCCAGTCGAGCATCGACAAATCGTGCGGAGACGACCAGCCGACCACTTCGGCATCCCGATGAGCCGGTACGCTGGCTTCACGTTCGAGGATCAGCTTGGAGAGTTGGCTGTTGATGTGCGCATGAGACGCAGGGGTAAAGACGAGCAGGGGCGTGGAGAACAGGGGGCTGATCTGGAGCTCGATTTCGGTCGGCATGGAAGGTCTCCCATCCGCTCGTACGACCGTCGATCGGGCGGTAGCCTATGCGGTGCCCTCCTGGAAGTCAACCTAGGTGTTTCCCGGGGACGGGCTTGACAGAGGTGGGAGGTCGGCCTAGCCTGGGAGTGGCATTCGGCTGTCCATCGTTCAACGAGGGAGGGTATCATGACTGTCGCGCGTGTGACCGAGATCATCGCCGCCTCTCCAAAGAGTTTCGAGGATGCCATTCAGATCGGTATCGCTCGGGCCAACAAGACCCTACAGAACGTGAAGAGCGCCTGGGTCGAAGACCAAAAGGTGGACATCCAGGACGGCAAGATCAGCCAGTATCGCGTCGCGCTCAAGGTCACGTTCGTGCTCAATGAATAGGATGATGGCATGAAGAATGTGGAGTTGACCGTCGACGGCACCATCTTGACCATCAGAGTGGATTTGGCCAAGGAGTTCGGCCCCTCCGCATCCGGCAAGACGACTATCATCGCCTCCACCGAGGGGAACGTGACGATCCCCGGCCGCGAGGAAAAGATCGGCCTGAACGTGTACCGCAAGAAGTGAGGTCGAGCGGGTTGGCCGATCGAGGTGACGGGGCGGCATGAACGTGCGTGGCGGGCTGATCCTGCTGCTGGTGGCGTTCGTCGGCCTTCTCTTGGCGATCGGTGTCCGAACCTTCGTTCGCTGGGTGAAAGTCCAATCCCCTCGCTCGGCTCCCCTGATCCTTGCGGTCCTGGGCTTGTTGACGGCGGGGGCCGTCTGGCTGACGATGATGGAGGCCCGTGAGGGCCCCACATTTCAGCCGAACGATCTGGTCACCCTGCAAGAGCCGATCGTGGTCCGGTCCATTCCTCAAGATCGCGACGCGCGAGCCATCCCCTGTATCGTCGATCTGCACGAACATCTTGGCGTGCTGGACGTCGAAGGGGAGGGGCAGACCCTGCGCGCGCGAGTCGAAAGCAATAATACCTCCGCCGCCTCCTATTGCCCGATCGGGAGCGATGTGCGGGTGGAGGTGGCGTGGCTCCACCGCATGACGATTACGCGACGATCTCCACCTTCCCCAAGCCCCTGACCCAGCCATGTTGACCTAAACTAGGGTGTCTCCGAGGTCGGCGCGCGCGCAAAGCATGATAGCGTGCGACGGGTATCACATCGCCGGTCGACCTTTACGAAAGGAGAGAATCATGGCGCAGACAGCAGGGTTTACGTCTACGGTGTTCGACATGCTGAAAGAGGACCACCAGAAGGTGAAGGGGCTGTTTGAAGACTTCGAGACCGCCGAGGGGCGTGAGCGAGGGGAGATTGCCAAGACGGCGATGCAGGAATTGGACATCCATGCAGATCTCGAGGAGCGGCTCATTTATCCGGCCATTCGGGCAACGATCGACGACGACGCGATGATGAACGAGGCGGTCGAAGAACATCACGTCGTCCATGTCCTCATCGCAGAGTTGAAGAAGCTCAAGCCGTCGGATGAGAAGTTTCAGGCCAAGTTCAGCGTTCTGAGCGAGTTGGTGAAACACCATATCGAGGAAGAAGAAGAGGAACTCCTGCCGAAGGCCGAGGGATGCGACATCGACTGGGAAGAGCTGGAGGCGAAGGTACTGAAGCGGAAAGAAACGTTACTCGCAAAGGCGAACGGCGGCGGAAGCAGGAGCCGCACGAGAAAACCGAGCCGATGAGCGGAGTCATTTCCCGTCGTCACGAATGAACGAGGCCGCTGTTCCCTGAATGGAAACAGCGGCCTTTTTCGTTGACGATTACGTGCCTTATTGCACCGAGATCGAACCCTGCGTGGTCGCGAGCGAGGCGCTCGAATCCGACGAGGGTCGCACGGAATAGTTCACCGTGCCGATGCGGCTGAAGCAGAGTCCAGCCGTTTCGTTGCTGGAGAGGGTCGTGGAGTTGTCGATGCCCATCCCCATGGCTTTCGAGAAACCCTTGCGACAGGACACGTTGTGCTCCAGCGGTCCATCGATGTTCACCGTGACCGGCTCCTGCCGTTGATTGATCCATCGGACCTCATCTCCGGCTCGCACCGTCAAACTGGTCGGGGTGATGGTCTCGGTGATCACGATATTTTTCACCGTCCCGGTTTTGGTCCCGGCCTCCATTTCGGATCTTGTCTTGGACGCGGTCGGTGAACTGGAACAGGCGGCCAACGAGATGAGAGTCAGGGCAAGTAGGGAATATAAGACAACCTTCATGGAGTTCCTCCTTGGTACGATATGATGAGTGTGAGGTAGTATGTTTGCTTTTTTCACAGTACTGAGGCGCACCGCTCCACCGTACTCGGGAAACCCCGAGTAGGCATCGCACCGTCCGCTGGTTCATGAATAGTGGTTGTCGGGGCTCATGAAAACACAGAGCGGAAATGAGCGGGTGCGCTCTCAGTTTCGGTTACAAGCACGCCGACTGGATGGTTCGGTGGCAGCTGGATCATTACCTCGATCTCAGCACCGCCCAGCGACGGGACGTCAGTTCCCGAATGAAGCTGCTCCTGGTACGGCATCGCCTCGAAGCGTTGCCCCGATACGAGCAATTCCTCCACGATCTTCAGCAGCGCGTTGCACAAGGGTTGACCCCGGAGGATTTGGATTGGCTGTTCCGGTCCTACAATGCCCTTCGCGGAGACCTCCTAGAACGGCTGCTCCCCGACGGAAGCGCCGTCCTTACGGGTCTCACCGAATCGCAAATCCGGCACCTGGAACAGATCTTGAGCAAAGAGGAGAACAAAGCTGCCCGTGCGCTGGCTCGTCCTGTGGCGGAACGAGCGGATGAACGCAGCCGCAAGATCCTCGACCTTGTCGAAGAATGGATCGGCCCTCTGACGCCGGCACAGTCGGAACATCTACGGCGTTATGCCGTTGCCCTGTCGGAGATCCAGCGGGAATGGTGGCGGTATCGGAGACAACGTCATCAAGAGTTGGTATCACTCCTGCGCCAGTCGGCTTCGCCAGAGAGCAAAGTGAGCGGTCTCCGGCGATTGTTCGGCGGCATGGAGCAGAGCGGACCGGAGGCCTATTTCACGGGACTCAAGGAACTGCGCGTCGGTCTCGGCACCCTCCTCTTGGAAATGGACCGGCTGTTGACCTTGTCGCAGCGCCGCAAGGCGGTGGCCTCGCTACAAGCGCTGATCGATGAGATTCACAAGTTGGCGCAAGGGTAACGATCAGAACCCAATGACGCCGAACAGCCACAATAACAGAATCAGACTTACCGGCACTCCGAGCAACCATAAGAGAATCGGCATCGTCAGCCTCCTTTCACAAATCGGACGGTTCATCGTCAATCGATCCGAAGGAAAGGGCGCCGGGCTCATCCCCGACGCGCTTTCCTCCGCGATAGAGCGGACATTTCCGTCGGACAGGAGAAATGTGCGCTACCAACTGTACGATGGAATCGTTCATGCTTCGCCGCCACTAGGAGATGCCCTGGCAGCCTGCCCTTGACTCCCCGGGCGAGACGAGCCTAAGGTACTCACGTGGGAGGAGTTAACGCCCCGAGGGAATATTGGACATAAAGGGAATCGAGCGCTGAGGACGGTGTGCATGCCCGGCTCGTACCGGGAAGCCTGAAATCCTCCCGAGATTCCCGCCGTACCTAGCTCTCCTCGGTTAGGTGCGTGCTCCTCCCACCCAAATCCTTCCTGCCTGTCGTCCCGCATTCCCTCTCTTATCGTCGCGCTTCTCTTGGGCGCCGGCCTCAGGGAAAGGAATGTCATCAAGGCTTGACTCCATGAATCGTTCCCTGTAAACGACGAGAGATTACGTATCACGCAGCACGGCCCGAGCCGATTCGTTCCGATCACTTGCACGAGAGGTTGAATGGCCACCAAGACATCATCGACAGCGTATCTCTCTTCCATTGCGTCACGATCCCCCTCTCAGATCTCCCCACCCGCGCCCCCGTCCTCCCGCAAGAAGCCTCAAGACGCGGAGCGGACTGCCTCCGCCGTGACGGCTGTGGAAATGGGGGCGCGTCAGCGTGAGATTTCGGTGTCCGAGTTCTTTACGAAGAACCGACACCTGCTCGGCTTCGACAATCCGCGAAAGGCGTTGCTGACCTGTGTGAAGGAAGCGGTCGACAACGCCCTGGATGCCTGTGAAGAGGCGGGGATCCTGCCGGAGGTCATCGTGGCCTTGGAACCAGTGCAGAACGGGCACACGACGGTAGCTCCCAGCCAGGCGACGCGCTTTCGCATCACCGTGACCGACAACGGTCCGGGTATCGTCCGCCAACAGATCCCACGCATCTTTGCCAAGCTGCTCTACGGGTCCAAGTTCCATCGCATGCGGATGAGCCGGGGCCAGCAGGGGATCGGTATCTCGGCCGCCGGCATGTATGCCCAGCTCACGACGGGCAAGCCGGTGAAGGTCATCTCACGCACCGGCCCGCGCGCCGTCGCACACTATTTCGAAGTCCAGATCGACACGAAGAAGAACGAGCCCTTGGTGCATGAAAATAAGCGGATCGAGTGGACGCAGGCGCAGGGCACCGAGGTGTCGCTCGAAGTCGAAGGGCGCTACCAGAAAGGGCGCGCCTCAGTCGACGAATGGCTGGAGCAAACGTCGATCGCGAATCCTCACGTGCGTTTGCTCTACCGGACACCGGAGGGCGAGACAAAGGAATATCCGCGGACCTATCATGAACTGCCGCCCTCACCCAAAGAGATCAAGCCCCACCCGTACGGCATCGAATTCGGGATGCTGCTGAAGATGTTGCAGGATGCCAAGAGCCATACGGTGGCCGGGTTTCTTGCGAGTGATTTCTGTCGCGTATCTCCCGCCTTGGCCGAGGAGATCTGCAAAGCCTCCAAGCTGTCTCCCGGCACGAAACCGCGTGACGTGAAACACCAGGCGGCGGAGACCCTCTACAAGACGCTCCAAAGCACCAAGATCATGGCCCCGCCGACGAACTGCATTTCACCGATCGGCGAAAAAGCGATCCTGTCGGGGCTCTATAAACAGATCAAGGGCGAGTTCTATACGGCCGTCAGCAGGCCGCCGGCCGTCTATCGCGGCAATCCGTTCATCATCGAAGTGGGGTTGGCGTACGGAAAGAGTCCGGATGAGGTCGAAAAGCCGCAGGCGGCCTCCATGCCGCTGGCGGAGGGGGAAGCCGACGACCAGGATGCGGAACTCGCGCGTGTGATTCGGTATGCGAATCGGGTCCCATTGCTGTATCAGCAATCGGCCTGTTCCACGTTCAAGGCGGTGCTCACCACCTCTTGGCGCAACTATGGCGTGAGCCAGTCGCGTGGGGCCTTGCCGGGCGGTCCGATGGTGATCTTCGTCCACATGGCGTCGGTGTGGGTGCCTTTCACCAGCGAATCGAAAGAGGCCATTGCGGATTACGATGAGATCCAGAAGGAAATCACACTGGCTCTACGTGAGGCTGGGCGGCGGCTGGGACTCTTCCTGCGGCGTCGGGAACGGGCCGCCAACGAGTTCCGGCGTCGCAATATCTTTGATCTCTACATCGAGGAGGTCGTGGACGCCTGCAACCGGCTGAAGGGCGGCAACCTCCAGACGGAGAGATTGAAGGAGCAACTGCACAAGATCGCCGCTTCGCGCACGGGCGGGACGAAGACCGACGAGGCGTTGGGCAAGACGGGAGCCGGTCCGGAAGGGTTGCCCCATTCGATTATCGTGACGGCGGAGGGGATTGAAGGAGAGGTCGATGTGGCGGCGCAGCCAGCGACAGATGAGGCGCAGACTGCTTCCGCCGAGCCCGCCGTACCTGCTTGCGCGAGCAAGCCCTCGTCTCGGCGCCGCACCCCCAAGCCGGCTCCAATGAAGCGCACGAACAAGGCGGAGAAATAATGGCACGGATGAAAGTGAAACCCAACGGCGCGGTGGAAAAGAAACTGGTCGGGATGGCCGACGTGGTCATTACGGCGGCGCAGCGCACCAAAGACCCGACCTTTGCGATTCCCATGCGCGCCTTGTCGAACGTCTCGTTCAACCCGCGGAAGGGACTGATCGAGATGGGCGGCAAGACGCAGGCCCGCTCGTTTTTCAACGTGGGCATGGCCAAGAAGTTCATGCAGACCATGCTCGTGGCCGACGCCCTGTCCGAACTGCAGCGGGCGAACCTGACTACTTCGTTGCGGGAAATTTACTATCGTACGAAACACACGATCCGCGATTCGCACGAGAACACGTTCGATACCCAGGATGAGTCCGACCCGATCATCGAAGATCTGGAAGTGTCCCTGATCGCCCTTCGCGAAGAACTCCATGTGCGGGCGGAAAACAGCGGCAGCATCGTCGGCCCGGTGGTGTTCGGGGACGACGGCGATCGCGTGGATTGCGCCAAACTCGGCAAGGGCGGCTATTCCGTACCGTCCATCGTCGAGCCGGAATATCTGGAGATCCGGCGCTGCACGGCCGATTTCGTCCTCCTGGTCGAAAAGGGCACCCAGTGGAATCGGCTATCCGAAGATAAATTTTGGCGCCGGTACAATTGCGTGTTGCTCACAGGCAATGGCCAGCCGCCGCGCGGCGTGCGCCGCTTGGCCCGTCGCCTCCATGAGGAATATAAACTGCCGGTCTATGTGTTGGTGGATAACGATCCCTGGGGCTATTACATCTACTCCGTCGTCAAGCAGGGGTCGATCAATCTCGCCTTCGAGAGCCAACGCATGGCGATCCCGAAGGCCAAGTTCATCGGCCTGTCCAGCGCCGATCCCGAGCGCTATGAGTTGCCGCGCAATGTCGGCATCAAATTGAATGAAAAGGACATCGGCCGGGCGAAGGAACTGCTGAACTATCAGTGGTTCCAGAAGCCGGCCTGGCAGCAGGAAATCAAGCGCATGCTCACCAGCGGGTTGAAGTACGAACTCGACGCCCTGGCCAACAAGGACTTTCAGTATCTGACGAAGAAATACCTGCCGCGAAAGCTGAAAGAAAAGGATTGGTTGGACTAAGATAGCATTCAGGTGATGACATGCATATGCTGATGCTCACATTCCGGTCCTCGTTGAAAGAGCGGGTCCATGTATTGCTTGAGCAATGCGACGTGCGGGCCTACACCGAGCTGCCTGAGACCATCGGCGCGGGAGAGACGGGGCCCGCGGAAGCGGTGTCCTATTATCCAGGCGTCAATACTGTGATCATGGTGGCGGTGGATGAGCCGACGATGGAAAAGGTCGCCCAGGCCGTGAAGGCCTGGTGCGAAGATATCTTGCAGCGACCGGGTGGACAGAAGCCGGCTATCAGGGTCTTTAGCTGGCCTTGCCGGCAGTTGGTGTAACGATGGCCGGAGCCGGAGAACAGCCTCGCGTGAAACATCGATGGGCTTGGCCCTGGATCGGAGCCGGCCTTGTTCTGTGGTACATGGTTTCGCCGATTCCGTCGCGATCCCAGACGGTTCCTCCATCCGGGTTGCAGCAGACGCAACCGGGGCAGGCTCAAGGGCCCTTGGGAACGGCACCCCTGCCGAACCCCTTGCTACAATCGGCCACCATCACATCCACCGCTTCCGGAGCCAGTGCCCCGCAGCCGGTCACTACTCCGTCTAACAAAGGCAAATCGTTCGGCACGATCGGCAAGGACTTGCCAGGCATGTCCGGCGGGCCGCCGCTGACGGCCCCGATGGGGGCACAAGACCCCGCGTCGCGCTACATGCGGCCCCCAGTGATCCCCCCGCTGTTCTGCGATCCCTCGATCAATATTCCCTGTTAGCGTGGATCGGCGAATCCGCTTCCGTCTGACCAGGAAACAGCCGGCGGACGTTAGGAGATGCGGTTCGGTCGTCGAGGGGGATCGATGCGGATGCTGCCGGTCGGAGTCATGGCTCCATGGGGATCATCGGCGTCCAGCCACACGTTGAAACGAACGGTGGTGGGCTGAGAGAAGCAGAGGCTGACATGCTGCAGCGGGGGAATCGTGACGGTGTCGTCCAGCATGCCTAGCCTGGAAAAACCCTTATCACAGGCAATGACCTCGATAGCCCTATCCTCGAGCAATCGTAGGCGGACGGGGTGTTGGTTGAGATTTTGCCACCGTACCTCGTCTCCGACTTGGACGATCAGCTGACGCGGGGTGATTTCATTCCGGATGTTCACATAGCGAACTGCGCCGGTGAGGGGCGTTTTCGAGGCGCCGGCGCAGCCGGCTCCGAGAGCAATGGCCAGGAACAGGCAAGAGAACGAGAGGCGTTGAAGCATGCACGATGGTACAGGAGCACCTGCCTTCTTGCCTACTAGGAGGGTTCCTAGGCGGGCCGTTCCTGGGCTCGAATACACCTGCGAGTAGGGCGAGCGCCTCCGGTCGTCACTCGTCGCCTTGATCGGACCGCTCTGTCCCGCCAACGGTCAGGCTCGACCCCTTGATTCGATACTGCCCTCCCGCCCACGCACCGAGATCCAGCAACTGGCAACGCTCCGAGCAGAACGGGCGCCAGGGGTTGTCTTGCCATGTCGTCGGGTGATGGCACTCGGGGCAGTATGAGGAGGGAGGATGACGATCCGGTGTCGTCATGGGGCGTACCGTCAGGGTTGACGATACTCTATCACTCGCGTGCCGAACCCCGCAAACAGCTCTCCCGTGAGATAGGCCGTCTGAGCCTGATCCAGCCGACGCTTCCGGCGCATGTAGTCGTTGAGCAGGCGCCCATCCGCCGATCGATGGACATGGGGTTGTGAAAGGTTCATGCGATACCGTTCGATCGCTCCGGCGACCCGGCTGATGAACACCACCGTGCCGTCGGCTTCCGCGCGTTCCACGATTCCGATATGCGTCAGGGGATCGTTGGCCAGCCCGTCCCCATCGTAGTCCCACGTGTTGTCGAAAAAGACGAGGTCGCCTGCCTGGACGGCCGGTCCTCGATGGAGCCGACCATGCGCACGGAGGTGGTTGTAGATCAGGCGTACGCCGTTCTCCTTGCCATCCGCCACGCCGTCGTCGTAGAGATCGATGCCGTGCGCCAGGTAGACGGCGCGCGTGACGCCCGCACAATCATAGGCAATGCGGCGGCCGTGGCTTTCAATCGTAGTGGCGCCGATGAGGTCCATTGCCGTACGGACGATTGCCTCCCGTTTGCCGTCCACGGATTGAGGGCGGCAACAATCTGAACCAGGGACAGCCACCCGACGGACCTCTCGTGGAGAGGGACCGGCACAAGCCGACAAAAGGGTGAGCAGGCTCAGAGCGAGGAACCATCTGGCGGAGAGCAACATACGAAACCAAGTATAGCCGCTCTCGGAGATTACAGGCCGGCTTCCGAAAAGACTTTGCCGATCAGGGCCTGCGCGTCTTCCTGGATCTGCTGGAGATGCGTCGGGCCCTTGAAACTCTCGGCGTAGAGTTTGTACACGTCTTCCGTTCCGCTCGGGCGAGCCGCAAACCAGCCGTTCGCCGTGACCACCTTGAGGCCGCCGATCGCCGTCTTGTTGCCCGGCGCCTCCGTGAGCATGGCCGAGATCGGGTCCCCTGCCAAAGTCCGGCTCGAGACCTGCGCGGGAGAAAGTTTTTGCAACACGGCCTTTTGGGCGCGCGTGGCCGGCGCATCGATCCGTTCGTACAGCGGATCACCCAGGGTAGTGGTCAGATCCCGATACAGCCGAGCCGGGTCCTTCCCCGTCACGGCCAACATTTCCGCCGCCAGCAGGTCCATGATGATGCCGTCCTTGTCGGTCACCCAAGTGGTTCCGTCCCGCCGCAGAAATGCCGCGCCCGCGCTCTCCTCGCCGCCGAATCCCAGCGACCCGTCCTTCAGGCCTGGCACGAACCACTTGAATCCCACCGGCACTTCAACCAGCGGCCGTC
Organism: Nitrospira sp.; assembly: GCA_015709715.1. Classification (NCBI taxonomy): domain Bacteria; kingdom Pseudomonadati; phylum Nitrospirota; class Nitrospiria; order Nitrospirales; family Nitrospiraceae; genus Nitrospira; species Nitrospira sp. The sequence continues at coordinate 350,699 of CP054184.1, read as the reverse complement.
GGGCTTGCGCCGCCACACGGTCGATCATGCTGCTGCTCACGATGGTTTTGCCGACGCCGGCCCTGGCGCTCCAGCCTGGGCGGTGGGAAAAGAGGTAGGAGATGGAGGCCGTCAGGTAATGGTTGGGATTCATCAATCCGGCCCCTGGTGTCACGATGCCGTGGCGATCGGTGTCGGTGTCGTTGCCGAAGGCCAGATCGAAACGGTCCTTCAGCTTGATCAATGAGGCCATGGCATAGGGCGACGAACAGTCCATGCGGATCTTGCCGTCCCAATCCAGCGTCATGAAGCGGAAGGTCGGATCGACCCGGTCGTTCACGATCTCGAGGTCCAGCCCGTACCGTTCGGCGAGCGGACGCCAGTAGGCCTGTGCTGCGCCGCCCAAGGGATCGACGCCGAGGCGCAGCTTTGCCGCCTTGATGCGCTCCAGATCGACCACGTGAATTAGGTCCGCGAGGTAGGTTCCGACGAAATCATACCGGCTCGTGGTGGAAGCCTTCAGGGCCTGCTCGTAGGGAACACGTGTGACACCATGGAGTCCGGCCGCCAGGAGTGCATTGGCGCGCTGCTCGATCGCCTTCGTCACCTCGGTATCCGCCGGGCCGCCATGAGGGGGGTTATATTTGAAGCCCCCATCCTCGGGCGGATTGTGCGAGGGCGTGATGATGATCCCGTCCGCCAAGCCGGAAGTCCGGCCGCGATTGTGCGTGAGGATCGCGTGGGACATGACCGGTGTCGGAGTGTACCCGTCCGCCTGGTCAATCAAAATCTGCACCCGGTTACCGGCCAGCACTTCGAGGGCTGTGCGGTGAGCGGGGGCGGAGAGGGCATGGGTATCCTTGCCGACAAAGAGGGGACCCGTGATACCGGCCTGCGTGCGGTATTCGCAGATGGCCTGCGTGATGGCTAGAATGTGAGCTTCATTGAACGTGCGCCGAAGTGAAGAGCCGCGATGGCCGCTTGTCCCGAAGCTCACGCGCTGCTGGGGGTCGGCGGGATCCGGCGCATCGGCATGATAGGCGGATTCCAGTCTCTGCAGATCGACCAATTGATCGAGTTGAGCCGGCTGACCGGCACGAGGGTGAAGCGTCATGGTATCTCCCGATTCAAGCGGTGTGAGTACCGGGCCTGCGTACCGCGCCAGTATATCGACCTGGAGAAAGAATGTCAGGGGTGCCTTGCTTGCGGCTGCCTTTGCGCGGGTGCTAAGATCCGCTCATCAGAAAGAGAGAGGACGTCCATGCCGAACATCACGCTCTTGCACTCGCCGACCTGTGGCGCCTGCCCCTCGGCCAAACGTGTCTGGAAGGAATTAAGGGTAAAGTATAGCTTTAGCTATCGCGAAGTGGATATTACGACGCCGGATGGCCAAGAGTTGGCCAATCGGCATTCCGTGCGGGCGGTTCCGGCCACCATCATCGATGGGCGGCTGACGTTCGTGGGGGTTCCGTCCAGGCAAAGCGCGGAGAAAGCGCTGCAATTGAAGATGAGGCCGCAAGGGGCGTGAAAGGGAAATACCATGACCGTTCCTGATGAAGACGATTTCGAATTGCCGGTTCTCCCCGTGATCGACAAGGGGCCCCCGCCCGACTGTGGCATCTGCGGAGAGCCCATGTCGTTCATCGATGGAGACTGGGCCTGCGTGGACTGTAACGGAGAGATCCTCGGACCGGAAACCGGCTAGGCAGCCTTCACCCGCCGCATGCTTCGCCTCGTCACCGGCCCATTCCATCCCACCCTTGAATCGTCGCTCGTCCGCGACCTGCGTCTCCTGAAGCAGCGAGATCCTCGGGCTGCCATCGCACTCGTCGTGCCGTCCGATCAGCTGCGCCGCTCGCTCAAGCGGCTGCTCGTCCTCACGCACCGCTTGCCTCTGCTCAACGTGCATGTTCTCTCCTTCCACCAACTGGCCTTGCATTTGGATCGTGAGCGGCAGACGAATGCGGTTGGGAGGAGTTCCTCGTCGCTGGAGTTGGTGGGGGATATATTCTTTGAACGATTACTTGAGCAACTGGGGCAGCGCGACGTACCCCACACCGAAGCCCTGCGCCTAGACCGACTTCCGCCGGGAGCCTGGCCCGCACTTTGGGCCAGTCTGCGAGACCTCAAGGATGCGGCGGTGGATCCTCCTGTGGCGGTGCGGGCCGTTGAGGATGGACTCTTCCCCTCGGAGGATGGAGAAAAGCTCAAGGGGTTATTTACCTTGCAGGCAGCCGTCCGGGAAGCGGGGAGGGCGTTGGGTGTCGGGCTGCCGGATGACTTGGCTGCGGCGATGAGCGAAGTCGTCCAGGACTCGTCGTTCTTGCGAGGGCTCACGCGGATTTCATATTACGGCTTCTATGACCTCACCCAGACCCAGCTCACTCTGCTGGAGCGGTTGGCGGCTGCGTACGAGGTGACGGTCTATTTCCCGCTCGGATCGACTCCCTCCTATGACTTCGCGCGCCAGTTCTTGGAACGGCACCTTTATCCGCTCGCCGGCGCGGAGGTCGGAGAGCAGACCGAGCTGCCGATGGCCGTGAGCGTCATCCAGGAGAAATCACAGGTATCGGTTGAAGTCCGAAACGCGGCCGGCGTGGAGGATGAGGTGGCGTTGGTCTGCAAACAGATCCTCGACTTGATCGAGACTCACAACTACCGATTCGACGAGATTGGGGTGGTGGGGCGGACCCTGGCTCCGTATCAGGTGGCGCTGGCACGGGCCTTCGACCGCCATCGCATTGCCTACCAGACCAGTGCGACGGTTCCCCTGTTGAGAGAACCGTTGGTTAAGACGCTCCTGCACCTGGCAGAACTCAAGGCCAATGGGCTGCATCGACCGTCCATGCTGGATGTGCTCACCTCTCCCTGGAATCGAGCGCTCGCAGCCCTGGCTCACCGCGCCGACCCACGTCCCGATCTCTGGCGCCTGGCGCTAGAGGCCCTGGGCATCGTACGGGGTGAGGAGGAGTGGCAACGGCTGGCACAGCTCGGAGGGGTGGTGAGGTATGGGCGAGGCGAAGGCGACGAGGGCGATCGCGACGAACTCGGTTCCTTGGCGATCGACCGGCCGCAACTCCAGCTCCTGTGGACCCATGTGGCTGCGTTGATCGATGACGTGAAACAACTTCCCGCTGAGGGGGGGTACGGCGAGGTAACGGACGCCTATCTCGCCTTGGCGATGAAGCATCTCCTGCTGCCCGACAACGTTTCGCCCGATGCCGTCTTGTCTGAAGACATCGACCAGGCCGATGTCGGCGAAGCCCTCTCACGCCTCATCGCGCAACTCCGGTCGCTGGATCGATTGGGGGTGACGGTCAGCTGGCGCGAATGGGTCGAGGTGTTGGCACAGATGCTCGATCGGACGACCTCTGCGCAGGCTGACGCGGCTGAATCCGGTGTCCAGATATTGGATGCGATGGCGGCACGCGGCGTGGGGTTTCGCGCCCTCTTCGTCATTGGGCTCAACGAGGAACTCTTTCCACGCTACATCCATGAGGACGGGTTTCTGCGGGATCATCACCGCCAGGTGCTGAACGAGACGCTGGGCTACAAGATCGATCAGAAGCTGCAGGGGTACGGCGAAGAGGCGCTGCTCTTCGAACTGCTCCGCGACTCCGCGCAGGAGCGGCTCTATCTGTCCTATCAGCGAGCGGATGCCACGGGTCGTCCGCTGACGCCGTCCTCCTATCTCGAAACGGCTGGCCTCCAACCCCATGGCGTGGGGCTCACGGTCGACCTGGCGCTGCCGCGCCGATGGTCGAAACGGGGAGGGCAGGCGCTGTTCACACCCGCGCTGCTGACCCAAGAGGAGTTGACGGTGAATGCGCTATTGCGCGGGCAGGATGCGTCGTCGCTGCTGGAGGCGACGGGGAGGGAGGCTGCGCTGTTCAGTCGCGGATTGGCGGCGCAAGGCATTCTCGAACGGTACCAGACTGGGCTTCATGGGCACGATGGGATGCTGGACGATCCCGTTCAACTCTGGGCCAAGGGTAGCCGGGCCGGCTTTTCACCCACCGCGTTGGAAACCTATGCCCGTTGCCCGTTTCAATATTTTGCGTCTCGCGTGCTCGGCGTGGAATCCCGGCAGGCCGGCTCCTCCGGAGAACTCGAACCGGCGGCCCTCGGGCAGCTCTGTCACGACGCCTTGCGGCTCTGTTACCAGGCATTCATCGGCGAAGGACAGCCAATCGGCGACTTGGCCCAACAGCGGATTGCAGAGGTCGTCGAACGGTCGGTGGGGCAGGCCTTCCAAACCTACGCATCGACTCACGGTACAGGCTATGCGTTGATCTGGCAGCTCGCTCAGGAGCAGGTGACCAGAGTGGTGTTGGCGACGTTGGAGGCGGATCACGAAGCCGCGCGTGAATCAGGATTCCAGCCAATCGATTGCGAAGTGGAGGCGAAGGGGACCCTTCCAATCAATGAGGGTGTCGAGCCCACCCTGGTGAAGGGCCGTTGGGACCGGGTGGACCGCCACCCCGAATCCGGTGCTCTGCGCGTGATCGATTATAAGTACCGCGCGAACAACCGCGTGGAGGCCAAGGATCGCAACTTGCTGCAAGCCAGCCTGCGAGCCGCTCGCCTGCAACCGGCCCTCTACAGCCTGATGGGCGCTGCGTCCTCGACGGAGGAGCCATCCGGTTCCAAACCGGAGCAAGTGGACTTTCTCTATCTGCTCCCCGAGGGCAGCCCACCGGTGGAGCGGGTGTCTTTCCCCACTTCGGCCTGGAAGGGAGCGGCAGGGCAGGCATTGACGGGAACCCTGCGCGTCATCCTGACTGGTATCCGCGAGGGTCGGTTCCATATTCTGCCGGACGCCTACTGCAGCTACTGTGAGTTCGCCGCGGCCTGTCGGCGATCGCATCAACCGACCTGGTGGCGCGCCTATCGATCTGCTGAAGCTGGGGGCCTGCGCAGTCTCCGAACGTTGAAGGTGCCGCGTGAGTGAGCCGCTCTCCATTCCCGATCAAGAGGCGCGGGAGGCGGCGGCCACGACCTTCGACCGGAACGTGGTGGTCATCGCCGGAGCCGGCACGGGAAAAACCACGCTGCTGGTCAATCGGCTCCTCTACTTGCTGATGCGGCGGCCCGATCCGCTGGCTCTCTCCAGGATCGTCGCGTTGACCTTCACCAACAAGGCGGCCGCGGAAATGAAAGTTCGGCTGCGGGAACGGCTGCGCGCGTTGGTGAACGAGCGGGATCGCGAGGGCGAGGCTGCGGGGGGAGGGGCGGTGTCGGTTGCCGATCTCCGCCGGCGGTACGGCTGGACGATCGATGAGATCGTTGCGCGCGCCGAGACGGCCTTGCGTGATCTCGACAAGGCGCAGATCGGGACGCTGCACAGCTTCGCCGCCCATCTCCTGCGGCTCTATCCCATCGAGGCGGGCGTCGCGCCCACGTTCAAGACCGATGAAGACGGGTCGCGCTTCGACGACCATTTCGCCATGGAGTGGGATCTGTGGCTGGATTGCGAATTGGGGGCGACCGGACGCGACCATGCCCGTTGGCGGACCCTGCTCAAATCGTTCCGGCTCCAGGAGTTGTATGAGCTGGCCTATGGCCTCCACAACGACCTGATCGATCTGGAGGGATTGACAGCGCAGGTGAGAGAGGGAGAACTCAGCGTCGGTCTGATGGACTGGTTCGCGCAGAAACACCGGCAGGCCGAGGCCCTGCTCCTTCGATACGACAGCCCCAAACGGCGCAAGGTCGAATCGATGCTGGCCGCGCTCGTGCAGCTCTATGGCCTGCTGCTGGATCGCGGATTGACCGGCCCTGAGGCCCTGTCGTTGGAGGCCCGGGAGGCGCTGGAGAAGGATCTGGGGACTGCCCCGACCGGATGGACGGACGACGACTTCGACGAGGTGAAGGCGCTCCAACGGGTGGCGCTGCGCCTGCTCAGCGTCGACCATGGGGTAATGGAGGAGGTGCTCGAGGTGCTCGTGCCCTTCGTGCAAGCGGTACGCCTGTCGTTTCGCAATTCAGGTTGGCTCACCTTTGACGGATTGCTCGCCAAGGCCCGAGGATTGCTCCGCGACCATCCGTCCATCCGAGAACAGTTGAAACGCGAATACCGCGCCCTCTTGGTCGATGAGTTTCAAGACACCGATCCGGTGCAATATGAAATCGTGCTCTATCTGGCCGAACAGCTCGGCCGGCAAGCCACGTCCTGGCGCGAGGCTCGGCTGGAAGAGGGGAAGTTATTCATCGTGGGGGATCCGAAACAGTCGATCTATGCCTTTCGGCGCGCCGATATCGAGGCGTTCGACCATGTGGTCGCTCGATTGGAAGATGGCGGGGCGTTGCGCTGTGAGTTGGCGACGAATTTCCGCAGCCACCAGTCCGTGCTGGAGGTCGTGAACGGGGTGTTTGATGCCTTGCTCGTGGCGCAGCCCTCGGTCCAGCCGCCGAACGTCCCCTTGGCCGTGCAACCGAACCGCACCAGCCCCTTCCGCAACGCAGGGGTCGAATTGCGTCTGGTCAGGGCGGATCAGGACGATGACTTGGATTCCGCCGCTGCAACGAGAGTGGAGGCGGAGCAGGTCGCGCTCCTGATCGCTCGTCTGCTCACGGAAGCTGAGGAAGGCGCGGGTGCCGCAGGGTCCGAGTCCGGTCTGCGGCCCGGCCACATCGCCTTGCTGTTTCGAAAATTGACCCAGACGGAACCGTATTTGGAGTCTCTGCGCCGGCAGGGGATCGACTTCACGATCGATGGAGAAAAACATTTCTACTGCCGGCAGGAAGTGATCGACCTGGTCAATCTTCTCCGCAGCGTGGCGAATCCCCATGACGGCGTCGCCTTCCTGGGGATACTGCGGGCACCTCTCGGGGGCCTGTCCGATCAACAGCTCCTCGAACTCCGTGAACGGGGCGCTTTGGACTACCGCCGGATCGACCGGCTCTCCGGCTGGGACCATCCGCAAGCCGAAACGATTGGGCGACTCTACCGGATTCTGTCACAGTTGCACACCGAGGCTCCGCTGGTGCCGTTGCCGGAGGCGGTCGATCTGCTGTTTCAACGGCTGCCCCTGCTGGAGCTTGCGGCAGCGTCGCTCCACGGCGAACAGGCTGTCGCGAACCTGCTCAAGGTTCGACGGATGGCGGAGGACCTGGCGGATCGTCCCGGCCTCTCGCTGACGGAGTTCGTGGGGCTGTTCATCACTCGGCTGGAAGAGCAGCCTGAAGAGGCGGAGAGTGCCCTGGCCGAGGATACGCTGGATGCCGTGCGAATCTTGACCATTCACAAGGCCAAGGGTTTGGAGTTTCCAGTGGTGATTCTCGCGGGGCTGCATCACGGGGACGGCGCGTCGCGAGGGCCGGCTGGGCCGGTGATTTGGCATGATTGGTCCACCGGTGTGCAGGGGGTGGAGTTTGGGGACCGGTGCAGCATCGGGGCCGTGCTGGTGGCCGAAAAGGCCCGGGTGCGTGAGCAGGCGGAGCGGCGGCGCCTGTTCTATGTCGGCATGACGCGGGCGCGTGAACGCCTCGTGTTGTCCGGGGCGCTGCCCAAGCGGCGGGTGCGCGGCGCGTTGCTCGATCTCCTGGAACGGGCTGTCGGCTCGGAGTTGGGGCTGGCTGATCAGGATGCGCTGTCGGTGGGGCAGGGTGCCTTCCGGCAGGTGGTGGTACCAGGCGAAGACGGTCCGCCGGCGCGGCAGAGGCCTCGCTCAGCCGAATGGGAGCCGGGAGTCGTCGACCAGATTCTCATGGATCGCTGGGCGGAGCGTGATCGTGTCTGGGCTGAACGACGGTCGGAAGCGCTGGTGGTTTCGCCGTCCGACTTCATCGAGAAACTTACCGTTCCAGTGAAGGGGGTGCCACGCAGTCGTGAAGAGGCAGTGTCGGGCAAAGCGGTCGGCACGCTCGTCCATCGTCTGCTGCAGCATTGGGATTTCGCCGGTGATCCTGCCCGGCAGCTGGCCCAGCTCGATCAGCCTCCGCTCCTGCCGGAGGCGGAAGCGGTACGTACGATCCTCGCCACCTTCATCGATTCACCGGCCTACGAACGCCTTCAGCGCGCCACGCTGGTGGGGCGGGAGGTGCCGTTCCTAATCCCCTGGAACGAGGGCCGGCAGATCCTGGAGGGGGTGATCGACGTCCTCTACCGCCTCGATGGTCGGCTCTGGATTGCCGACTACAAGACGGATATGATTCCGCGCGATCAGGTCGAGGCACGGGCGGCGCTCTATCGAGAGCAGGCGCGCCTCTATCGCCGGGCGGTCGAGACGGCGCTTGGCGAACCGGTGGCAGGGTTTGAGTTCATCTTCCTGCGACATGGCTTGATCGTGCCGGGGTAATGGGAGGATGGGTCACGTGAGGAGGAAGGAAGGATGAAGGCTCTCGTGTGGATGGTGGCTGCGGCGACCTTGACGGTCGGCTGTGCGGGAGGCCGGACCTCCCAGGTGCAGACACTGCGTGCGCCGGTGGGCACCGCGGCGGTGATCGGGCAGCAATTGGAGGAAGGCAACCAACTCTTCGCGCAAGCGGATTGGGAAGGAGCCAAGCGGGTGTACCTGGCGACCATTCAGGCCGATCCCGCGTTGGCCGAAGCCCATTACAATCTCGCCTTGGTGCTGGAGCGTCAGGGCGACAAGGTCGAAGCGCGCAAACACTATGTCGCGGCGGCGAACCTGGCTCCTGGAAATAAGGTGATTTGGAACGCCCCGCCGCTGCGAAAGTATGACGGAGACCTCGAACTCAAGAAGAAGTCCTTCATGGACGCCTCTCCCCGGTAGCAGTCTCGCTGCGGAACGGTTTCTTGCGTTGAAAGGCGACGGCCAGAATGACCGTCCCGGCCACGATCATGGGCAGGCTCAGCAGCTGCCCCATCGAGATCGAGCCGAACAGAAAGCCGATCTGCGCATCCGGCTCGCGGAAAAACTCGACTACGATCCGGCAGAGGCCGTAGCCCACCAAAAACGCCCCGAAGATCGTGCCCGGCGGCGGCAGCCGACGCGTCAGCAGCCAGAGGACGGTGAAGAGCAGGAGTCCTTCCAGGAGCGATTCATAGAGTTGCGAGGGATGGCGGCAAGCCGGCCCGCCTGCGGGAAAGACCATGCACCAGTCCACGTCGGTGGGCCTGCCGTAAAGTTCGCCGTTGATAAAGTTGCCGATTCGCCCCAGCCCGAGACCAACCGGGGTCACACCGGCAGCGAGGTCGGCAATGGTCAGAATGGTGATACCCTGCCGCCTGGCGAAGAGTACCAGGGCGATGATGGTCCCGATCAAGCCGCCATGAAACGACATGCCGCCTTCCCACACCGCAAAGATCTTGAGCGGATTCTCCAGGTAATAGGACAGGTTGTAGAACAACACGTAGCCTAGCCGCCCCCCGGCGAAGACTCCCACCGCGGCGTAGACGATCATGTCGTAGACCTGATCCTTATCCATCGGGAGCTTCTGCGCCCGCGCCCGCGCAAGGATGATGAAGTAGGCCAGCGTGAGGCCGATCAAATACATCAGGCCGTACCACCGGAACTGCAGGGGCCCCAGCCGGAGAAAGACGGGGTCGATGTCGGGATAGGGGATGGTGCGGAACCAAGACAGCATGGGAGACTCCACAAATTTTCGCGATCTTATGTGAGCGCGGCCGGCATTGCAAGGCGCGGTGCCTTGGGTTATGCGCACTCGCCGATCCTGTGAGGCGTCCAGTTGAAGAGCCCGCAGCTGTCGCTTTTCTGAAACGGTTGTCGCTAAACAATGTTCACAAAACAGCACCGTTTATGAGACCCGACTAATGCAGCCGTGCAAAGCGAAATATTTTGGCCACATTTTCATGAGCGCGATGTGGCATGGTTGATGCTCTCTTCCTGAATAGCTCTCGCCGGAGGACAGTGGACAGTTAACCTTGTTACACAAAAGGGGAGGAATCACGATGTCTACCAAGGGGCGTGAGGCAGCGAAGATTGCGGCGATCATCGGCGGCGGCGCGGTCGTGGGGGCGGCCTTGGGCCTGCTGTTCGCACCGAAGACGGGTGCCGAGACGAGGCGCGATGTGGCACGGTATGCCAAACGTGCCCAGGTGCAGGCGACGCGTTTCGGCCGGTCGGTGAAGACCGGGGTCTCCAACGTGATGGAACGGAGCAAGGCCTTGGTCAAGAAGGATGAGCAGAAACCGATGGGCCAAGCCGCCTAACACGTTCGGCTCAATAGGCTCAGGAGAAGTGCGACGCATCGGCCTGTCTCGCGGGGGACAGGCCGTTTGCGTTCTGAGACGGTCAAGGCGTTCCGGCGGCTTGACCCCCCAGGACCCCGATGTTAGATTTCGCCCCGCGTGCGTTCGCTGCCCGAGTGGCGAAATTGGCAGACGCAAGGGACTTAAAATCCCTCGGGCCCAAAAGGCCCGTACCGGTTCGATTCCGGTCTCGGGCACCAATATCAACAACTTACGCGCCTCCTAAACCTCGCGAGTTTGAGCACTCCTTCTGACAAATCGGCTTCGGACACGATAGCGTAGCGGCGATAGACGCTTTCCGTTTTATGACCGGTGAGCTTCATCGCCGCTGAGCGGGAGACTCCGGCCCGCTTCAGATTCCTCACGGCGGTGCGCCGGAACTCATGCGGGATTCGTCCCACGATGCCTGCCGCCCGCCTTACAGGTGATTCTCCAGGCCTTTATTGGCGTTGCTGCCACATTATTGGGTCCAGTTCTTCGAGGTGCCCGAACGGGACCTGACGACCTTCATCGTTCTTGGTCGTGCCGGGTTCCAAGCGGACGATTCCAGAATGCAGGTCCACTTGCCGCCATGTCAGGGGTATGACTTCGCTTCGGATGCGCCAGCCCGTGTGGTAGGCGAAGATGACGATGGTTTGAGGTCCTCAGGAAGAGGCTAGAGCAGGAGCCGGAACTCATCTTCTTCCAAAAACCCCGTCCGAACATTGTTCACCGGCACGGTTGGGATGGGTGGCCAGACGGCCTTCCCGCTCCGTTCGGCCAGCTGAAAGACACGGCGGCAGGGCCACGGCATCTTGGTGCTTCTGGGAAGGGAGCATTCCCGAATTTAGGGACCGCGATGGCTCAGGAAATTATCGGACTACCGGTTCGCCTTCCTTCCCCAGATCGTCGTCTGACTTCCCGTTGTCATCGTCATAATCCCTAATTCGCATTTCCTTTCGGGTCTCAGCACGGCGCAGTTCTGCCGCTATCACGCGGTCGAGCCGGGCGATTTCGTCTTCCGCGAACGCTTTGACCGGTTCCCGTTCGTCGGTCAGCCATTCCTTCAGTGCTTGCTTCCTTGCACGATAGGCTTCCGCAAGGCCCCATTCGCCAGTGACCACGCCGGTGGGACCCAAGCTCCGTCTCTAAGATCCGGTCATAGATATCGGACCGGCCGCTCAGGGCCAGACCGTTGAGAAAGCTGGGAAGGAAGTTGCGGAGGTTGTCCGAAGCCTCTGTCAGGAACCGGCTGGCTATTTCGGGCTTGCGCTCACCCAACTTGCGGATGAATTCTCCAAAAACCGGGAAGGTAGCAAGGTCATTCGACCTGGTTTCCGCGCAACGCGCAAGCAGGTCGAACCAATCGCTCTCGTTCGCCGCATTGATCTCGTCAATGTAGCGCTCGGTTTCCCTGCGCCGATATTCGTCGCTCCCGTTGTAGTCGAACTTCTCGCCTGTCCAGTGACCGGGGTAGACAGACTCAAACCCTACCAGAGCCTTGTATCGAACAAGCTGCTCATCAGCGTTGATTGCGTCGCGAAACTTAACGATGGCGCAAGCGAGCGCCTCTGCTTCAGCCTGACAACCGAACCGATTTTCCGGGTCGACGGTAAGCTCCTTCGCCCGCATAAAGTCGTAGAAGAATCGGTGCTCTAAGTGCTGCAGGATCTCGTAACTCGCAGTCTTAATGCGTTCTGTCACGAAGTCGACAATGCGTGTTGCATCCCTGAGCGTAGTGACCTGAAGTGGGTTGGAGTAGTGCGCGTGATTGGGGGTCCGTGTAGCGGCGTCCAGAGCTGAAAGAACTGCGCGCTTCTGCGCATCGTCGGTCGATCGATCATAGGCTGCAAAAAGAGCTTTGATCGCCTTGTCGCGCACCTCCATGAGCTGATCGGATACGGGCACAGCTCCCCTGCTCAAGACTACGGAGTCTGCATTCCAATTCGTGCCGGCAATATCTGATTTAACTACTTCAGCCCAGACTGTAAGAGCGATGGGCCGAATATTGTCCAACTCCGCATCGTTCATGCCGGCCAGGTGATCCACCAGTGCCATCTGGAGTATAGGGCCTACCCGATTGTAGGCGTCGATGTTGTACTCGGCCAGTTTCTTGACGGCGTTCACAATTTGCTGGCGAATATCTTCACTTAGCTCGCCCCGATAGATATCGATAAGCAATTGCAGAGTTCCAACAATGTCGGCGTAGCGTAGACTCCCAACGATCTCGACGACAAGCTTGGTTACCGCATCGGCTTTGTAGCCCTCCATATTTCCGTAGGATGTTTCTATCGGAACGGGATCCGTGGTGCGTGCGGCTTCGACTGCCTTCAACAAAGGACCTTTCAATCCCTCGTAGGCAGCCGGCAGGTCGTCGTAATTAGGAATAGCGTAATCTTTCAGTCCAGACAGAATCTCGTAACGCCTGTTGTTGTTCTGCGCATTATCCAGCAAGTTAGCGATGTTCTTGTCGAAGAGTTCCTTGCCCTGGAGAAGCCGTTCATGATCCTGCTGGACTTTCTGAAACTCATAACCAGCCTGGATCAGGTAATCCTGACCTTCCCCCCGAAAACTAGACCATTGGTTTGGAAGTTGCCCTGTGTTGAGATGGGCCCTACAGGAGGGGGCCATGACACGGAAACGGCACACGGAAGAACAGATCATTGCGGTACTCAAAGACGCCCAGGCGGGCATTGGGGTCCCAGAGCTCTGCCGCAAACACGGGATCTCGGATGCCACCTTTTATAAGTGGCGGGCGAAATATGCCGGGCTCGAAGTGAGTGATGTGCAGAGGCTCCGCCAACTGGAAGACGAAAACCGGCGGCTCAAACAGATGGTGGCGGACCAAGCGCTGGACATCCAAGCGTTGAAAGCGATCACCGCAAAAAACTGGTAGGGCCCAAGGCGAAGCGAGCGGCAGCTCAGTGGAGCACCGAGCGCTTTGGGCTCAGTCAGCGACGGGTGTGCCGGCTCCTAGCCCTCGATCGCCAGACGCTCCGGTATCGCCATCGACGCCATGAGGATGAGGCGTTGCGAACCCGGGTCCGGGAGATTGCCGAGCATAAACGGCGGTATGGCTGTCCCCGGATCTACGTGCGCTTACGGCGGGAGGGCTGGCGCGTGAACCATAAGAAAGTGGAACGGATCTATTATCGCGACGAAGGGCTGTCGTTACGGCGACGCCGGCGGAAGAAGCTCACGGCCGTCCCCCGCGTCGCGCTCCCGCGGCCCACGCAGCCAGGGCGCTGTTACGCCTTGGATTTTGTGCATGACCGGTTGGTGACGGGCCGGCGGTACAAGTGTTTGACGATGACCGATCTCTGCTCCAAAGAGGTCCCCGTGATTGAGGTCGATGTGTCGATCGGTGGGGCACGGGTGTGTCGGATTTTCGATCGGCTGTTTCTGACTCGCCCGCTGCCCGAAACGCCCTGGATAACGGCCCCGAATTCGCAGGGACCGCGCTGGATGCCTGGGCGGCACAGCACGGCGTGCAGCTCCGCTTTATTCACCCGGGAGGTGCAAAACGCCTTTGTCGAGAGCTTCAACGGCAAGTTTCGCGATGAATGTCTCAACGAGCATTGGTTTCTGACCCTGCAGGAAGCCCAGCTCGTGATTGAAGCGTGGCGGTGAGAATACAACGAAGAACGGACCCATAGTGCGATCGGAGATGTGACACCCCAGGAGTTCATTCGTAACCATCAAGCCGGGGCCTATCGGGCACAGGACTCAACAACCTTGGCCGTGGTGTAATAAACGGGGGAAGGTCAAGCGAACCTCGCATATTCTGGAAGGTGTAGGCGATCCTCACGAAGCCGAACCGTATAGTGAACTGCGCGATATCGCGCTTCTTGGTTCTCCGGGGTGGGGTGATGGATCTTAGTCGAGTTCGGCTCGATCTCGAAATTTTCGTGGATCAGTGGCGAATTAAGGAAACGATTAACGTGGTTATTGGTGTAGAAGATGAGTCGGGCGCCAGCGAGATCCCGCCGGTCATGCTCCAGCGTCTGTGTGTCTAATTTGTCCGATTCGGCCAAGCGGCGCCGCAAGCTTTCCATCCCTTTAGCGCGGTACTGGATTGACTGAGGACGAGGAAGATGTTCGGCAGCTATCAACGCCTTCTCTAAGATGAAGCTGACCGTTTTAGCGAACGCTTGATAGGTCGAAAAATACTGCTGTTCGTAGTCGTCGTTCATCACAATCGAATCTCAAGGAAGTCTTTTCACTTTCGAGACTATCGAGATCGGACTATAGTGCTCCTAGGCACCAATTTCGAGGCTTTCTTGGCATGAATCTCTAGGCTTAAAGAAGCAACGATTTCTTTCGAACGCCAGCTTGCGACCACCAGTGGAAGTTGTCGGTTCCGGTTAAACCAACAAGAAGTACGCTCCTACTTTGACCATATAGATCAAGTGAAGCGGGGGCTGCGCCCCGATCCCCTCGGCCGTCCGGTCCGTGGACCCGGAGCGGCCGGCCAGCGGGCTGCAGTGGGTAGAGGTTTCGCATCGTTGGTCGTTTTCACAGTCTCGTATCCTTTCCCTTTTCCTTGGTTTCGGCGAAAGAACGGGCATAGAGGACGGCCGAGCTGGCGCATCACCGCCTTTTCAGAGAGTGAATGGACGCCTTGTTTCGCTCTCTAGTCGGCCCCTGATTCCATGGTGCCCCATCATCTTTTGAATCCTCGTTGAAATCAGCGGCCGACATTATCCGGCAGCAACGACCACTAATACCTCTTCCATCTGATACAAGTTGTTGACGAACGGTGTCGAGTGCTCTGCGCAGGTTTGTCTGCGGAGGGCAAATTCTTGCCTAGGGCAGAACCCTGTACGAGGGCAAGCCCACCTTGTCTTGAGCGAACTGCCCCTGCCTCGATCTGGAAACAGATTGTCTTATCAACTAATTGTGAAGATGGGTCTTCCCAGACGGTCCGTGATTTCCGGGCATGGATGAGGGCATTGGCCTTGCTCTAGAGCGCGCACGAGTGTTCGGCCAGGACCTTCGGTGGAGAGCTGCTGGCAGAACAGAGTATCGCGGTGTATGGACCCATATGGGGCAAGGGGGGCTTGGCATGAAGAAGCTGCTGCTGATCGGCATGGGAGCGCTGTTGCTGACGGGCTGTACCATGGACGGAAGGAATCCACGGGTTGGTGTGGGCGTATCAGTCGGAAATCCTGCCCCGGAACCGGTGATTGTGGCGACTCCGAAAGGCGGCCCTCCGTCTTGGGCGCCAGCTCATGGGCGGCGAGCGAAGGAGGTACGCTACCGGTATCAGTATTATCCGGCGAGTGGCGTGTATGTGAATGTCAGCACCGGCAGCTATTTTTACATGAATGGCAGAGGGGGCTCCGGAAATTCGGACAGTGTGATCAGTGGTAGCCTGGCTTCAGCAAAGCCACCGCGAGGTGGCGACACAAAGGAGCGAGGTAATGAAGAGGACGAGACGGAACCACGGAGCGACCTTTAAGGCCCAGGTGGCCTTGGCCGCAGTCAAAGGTGACAAGACGGTGGCCGAGTTGGCCGAGCAGTTCAGGGTCCATCCCACCCAGATCACCGAATGGAAGCAACAGCTGCTGGCTCGGGCGGCGGATGTGTTTGGCGGCTCAAAACCGCCGTCGGAGGCGCCGGATCTCAAGACCCTGCATGCCAAGATCGGGCAACTGACCCTCGAGAATGATTTTTTAGAAGGCGCGCTCACCAAGGCGGGCTTGCTGAGCGCAAAGCGATGAGTGATCGCACCCATCCATTACCGATCGGGCGACAATGCCAGGTGCTGCAGCTGGCCCGGTCGACCGCGTACTACCAATCGAAGCCTGTCTCCGCCGCGACGCTGGCACTCATGCGCCGGATCGACGAGCTCCATCTGCAGTATCCGTTTGCTGGCGCTCGCATGCTGCGGGATTTGTTACGGCAGGAGGGCCATGCCATTGGGAGACGACAGGTCGCGACGCTGATGCGACGGATGGGCATCGCGGCGATCTATCGGAAGCCGAGGACCAGCCAGCGGCATCCTGCCCATCGGATTTATCCCTATCTGCTGCGTCAGCTGACGATCACGCGGCCGAATCATGTGTGGGCGTCTGATATCACGTACATTCCGATGCGGCGTGGCTTCGTGTATTTATGCGCGATTCTCGATTGGGCCAGTCGCCGGGTGTTGGCGTGGCGGCTGTCCAACACGTTGACCACAGACTTCTGCGTGGAGGCGGTACGGGAGGCAGTCACCCGGTATGGCACACCCGAGATCTTCAACACGGATCAAGGCTGCCAGTTCACCAGCCAGGAATTCACCGGGTTTCTCAAAGACCAGGGTATCCAGATCAGTATGGATGGGACGGGACGGTGGCGGGACAATGTGTTTGTCGAACGGCTGTGGCGGAGCCTCAAATACGAAGAGGTCTATCTGCACGCGTACGAGACCGTCCGAGACGCCCAGGACGGGATGGTACGGTATCTGACCTTCTATAATCAGCTCAGGCCGCATCGCGCGCTTGACGGACGCACGCCCGATCGCGTGTACTGGGAGAGCGTGCCTGCACGGCCTACGGCCGCGTAGGCGTACACCGCCCGGCACCACTTAGGAACTGAAAGATTCTGTCCAAAGAAGCGGAGCCATCTCAGGCGGAAGTTGGCAGGTGGGCATGACGTTGCCTTCGTCCTTGGCGCTTGATCAGAGCAACTACGTGAGCCTGGAGTTGGAGACCGATAGACCCTATCTCTACTACGAAGAGCACAAGGTCAAATACAAGGGGAATGGTCGTTCCGGCAAACCAGGGCGAGGGAACGGACGCGGGAGGGGAAGGGATTAGTTGGCATGGTGGTGTCGCCCATTGTGCGATCCTGAGCTACGAACGAGAACGAGCGAGCCAAGGGGAGAAACCTCCCCTTGGCTTGTTTATTTGAGAACCATGCTGTGAGGAGTTTTCACTCCCGCCAGGTGAGCCCGGCACAATCCGCACAGAGCCATACTTCACAGAGTACGTCGTCATCGACGACACAGCACCTTGCCCAGGTCCGTTCCGCCTGACAGAACTCACAGAGACGTTCCCGCGCATGCGCGGGACTCAAGCCCCAATTCAGGCCTTATGGGTCACGCATTCAGACGTTCCCGCGCATGCGCGGGACTCAACCGTCCCCTGATCCGGCGGTAGACATTCCGGCTGACCCACCGGGGGGAAAGCCGAGGGAGCGTTTCCAGGACCAGCACATGTTCACGTACCCGGTTTGATCAAGGTGTAAAGGGGGCTTCACAGTTCCTCTCCCTTCTCCCTTCCGCCTGACTATAGTTAGCCGTCTGATATACTTGCAGCAGCTGAGCAGGGAGAGACGGGATGGGCCATCACATCGCCGGTATCGTGTCGCGAGCCAAAGATTCCGTGGAAGCGGAGGCCATGGAGGGGAGAGCCTCCGTCGACCGCTGTCCCGTCCGTTCGTGTGAGGGGCGGTTGACGGTGGATGCGCGGGCCTACGATGCTCGCACGGGATTAGATACGGTGGTTTGCCCCAGCTGCGGGCACCGTGGGTTCAAGTCGCGCGAAGGCGTCCTGCTACTCTTTCGCTGCGGCTCCGACTACCAGTTCAGTTACGGCCCGTCCGTGAAGACGATCACGGTCGCCTTGAGTTCAGCGGCGGTCAATCTGTGGAGTACGCACGGAGTGTCGGCCGATCGGTTGGCGAAGATGGCTGCGGAGTGGGGTTTGGTATGCGGCCGTCCGTCGCAACGAGTTCGGCTCAGGATTTCGGAGCCTGACTTTGCAGACTGCTACCTGTACTTCTGTAGAGCGTAACGACCTCCGCCCTACCATTTTCCCAGCCATCCCCGACAGCCCGCGTAGTACGACACGATCGCGATTGCCAGCACAAACAGCGTCTGCATGACGTGCTGCACCAGGACCGATGGTTCGATGGTGCGGGTGGCGAAGAGGACTGCGGCTGCGACCAACGTGACCAAGAACGTGGTGCGTTTGGGACAGAGGCTTCCGTCGCGTTTGCTCTGCGCCGCGAGGACGATCCACCCGAACGCCCATCCCAACGCTCCCACGACCAAGGCCGCAGCCAAGTCCGTCAAGCCCACCAACAGACTGCTGACCCCGAGATCGGCTTTAGGGTGCCGTGGGAGCTCCAGACGGATGCGATACAGCTCCCCGACGGAGAGCGCGAGCCAAATCAAGATGATACCGAGCAGAAAGCTGCCGCGGCTCATCTCATCTGAGAACAGACGTTTGCGTTTCGGCTTTTGCGCGGCGGCGCTTTTGAACGGCAGCCCTTGGAAGTGGGGCGTGAAGTCGTAGCCGCATTCGCAGAACTGGACCGCGTCCGGATTGCTCATGAGGCAGCGGGGGCATTCAAGCGGCATGGGACTCCCATTTCTGCCGAGGACTCGTGCTACAATCGCGCGCTTGCATGCGTCCGGTGTGGTGATCTCGACTGGGGGGAAGCAATGGCTCGCGCGATTCGGTCATCTCAGTTTGCGGGGTTGGGAGCGCTGTTGGCCGCGACGTCCGTTGCAGCCGGGGCGTTCGGCGCCCATGCCTTGAAAGCGATCTTGGATCCGCCGATGCTCGCGGTGTTTGAAACGGCGGCGCGGTACCAAATGTACCATGCCCTCGGCCTGTTTGTCGTAGCCTGGGCCTTCCGCGAAACCGGCCATCGATTGGTGGCGACAGCCGGGTGGCTGCTCTGTATGGGGATCCTGCTGTTCAGCGGCAGCCTCTACCTTGTGTCGTTGGCCGGAATCAAATGGCTGGGGGCGGTGACGCCGCTCGGCGGCCTGTCGTTCATCACCGGGTGGCTCTGCCTGGGGTGGAGCGTATGGCGGAACGACACGGCTAGTGGTGATGCCGACGCGGTGCGCTAGCGGGCTTGTCGCCCCCTTCGCCGGTGCACGTCGCCGTGCGTTTCCCGGTGATGGAACCCCAGCCGCCCGCGGTGTTGACGAACGTGCCTTCCAGCCGTTGACCTTCTCCGGAAAACAGTAAACTGTCTTCTTGCACGCCGGCTCTGGTTTCCCAGCGCAGATACACGTTGTCGCCGAGCACTGAGATTTCCGCGGGCGTGGTCGATGAGGTCGCGCCGTTCGGGGCAAAGATGACCGCCGTCTTCTCTTCACGATGATTCTGGTGGTTGTGGATCGACCACTGCCACGTGCCGCACAACCGCGCCAATCCTCGCTGCTGGCGCACGGTGTCTTTCCAACCTGCCAGACGATACCACTCCCGATGCACCGTTTGGATCGCCCACGTCTCCAGTTGCGCCGCGTGGCCGCCTAGGAGGGAAGGGGGCTGCGGCGCCGTGTCTTTCGTGAGCGACAGGAGCTGTTTCAGCGGCTCCTCCACCGGAGGCGTTCCGGCGGTGAACCAGGGGGTTTGCGCTTCCACTTGCTTCTGCAGCGCTGACAGCTGCTCCGGGGTGGCCGAGTCGGGAAGCGTTCGGACAGCCACGGCCAATTGCCAGGCGGCCAACCCCCGTACGAGCTCGGCGGCGGATTGTTTTAGGTCGTCGAGCAGAAGCTCTTTCGCCATGGACGGGGGCAGTGTCTTGGCTCCGAGCGTCATGGCCGGGTCGATCAGGCCGAGGCGTGGCCCGATGACTTCTTTGAACAGCGCCAACGCGTCTCCTTGGCCGGGGAGTGTCGAGAGTTGCGGCGCCACTTCCATCGCGACGTCCTGGAATGCCGGCAAGCGGTTGGGTAAGCCTGGTTTCGGGGCCGGCGGCGCGTCCTCTGCCTGGACTGTGTACACATCCGCCGGCAGGATGGGGAGCGAGAACAGGTACAAGAGCAGGGCGATCGCGGTGGTTCGGCTTGGCATCTCGCAGGAGGCTCCTCGGTCAAGTTCCCTGAAACGAAGCCTTGAGGAAGGCGACGGTGTGTTCCCAGGCCTGGGTTGCAGCGGTCGCTTGGTAGCTGTCCGGGCGGGTTTCATCGGAGAACGCGTGGGCTGTTGCTGGGTAGGTCTTCACCTCGATGCGTTTGCCCTGCGCGGCAGCCTGTTGCAGGAGATCCACGTCTTGCTGGGTGGCCCAGGTGTCCTGTTCGGCTCGATGGTACAGCAGGGGAGCAAACATGTTCTGCAGCTGATCGGGCGCCGTGACCTTTCCATAATAGGCAACGGCAGCCCGCAACCGTTTGCGTTGGCAGGCGAATCGAATCGCGAGGCTCCCGCCCATGCCGAATCCCACCACGCCGTGGATGTTGCGTTTGATGTGCTCCCGGGTGTTCAGATACTCACAGCAGGTATTGATGTCCTGCAACAGGAGTGGCTCGTTGCACTTGGCCATCAAGGCCTGCGCCACTTCGAGGTTGGCCGTGACCATGCCTCCGAGGCGGCCGTAGAGCTTGGGAATGATGACGCCATAGCCTTCACAGGCCAGCTTGGCCCCGAGGTCGGTGATCTGGGAATTCAGGCCCCACCACTCGTGCAGAAGGACGATGCCGGGATAGGTCCCCTTTTCCTGAGGCCAGAACTGGATACATTCCACCTGCACTTCCTTACTGACTTTCGTGCGGGCGTAGGGATCGACCATGACGTCCGTCGGGGTGGGGAGGGCAGCGCCGCTGGTGAAGCGCGCGGTTCCGGTTCCGATCTGATCGAGGGAAAAGAGCGGTGCCTGCGTGGTCATAGCCGATGGAGTCCTTTCTGAATCAACC
This sequence comes from Nitrospira sp., assembly GCA_015709715.1. Taxonomy (NCBI): domain Bacteria; kingdom Pseudomonadati; phylum Nitrospirota; class Nitrospiria; order Nitrospirales; family Nitrospiraceae; genus Nitrospira; species Nitrospira sp. The sequence continues at coordinate 329,922 of CP054184.1, read as the reverse complement.
GCGGGCGGTTTGAGAATATCGTCGGGTACTATAGGGAGCGGGTTCGGGCATTGTCAATTGACCCCAGGCGCCTGGGTCGGTACAGTGCCGCAAGATTATGGATCGCGACGCTTCAAAGCCCTTAGGAGTCGGGTTGATCGGGCTGGGGCGGCATGGCAGCCGCTATGCCCGGCACCTTCTCGCCGACCTGCCTGAGGCGCGCCTGGCGGCTGTGAGTCGACGGCAGGCCGATCAAGGTGTGCCGGATGCGCCGTCCGTGCCCTGTCATGCCGACTATCATCGATTGATCAACGATCCACGCGTGGACGTGGTGGTCGCGGTGACGCCGCCGGTGCTCAACCGCGACATCTGCCTCGCGGCGATTCAGGCGGGAAAGCCGCTGTTGGTGGAGAAGCCCTTAGCAGCCACGGTGGACGATGCCCGAGCTATCGCGGCGGCGGCCGGCCGTTCCGAACACCTGCTCATGGTAGCGCACACGTTGCGATTCGATCCCACCGTATTGGCGCTGCGCGCGCGTCGGCCGGAGGTCGGGACCTTGTGCTCGCTGAGCCTCGCCAGCCGTATGGAGCCGCAGGGCCATCCGCAGCAGGAGCGGGGGTTCGGCGGGCGGGGTTGTTTGCTGGAAATCGGCATTCACCTGCTGGATCTCATTCGGGTCGTCACGGGCGACGAGGTGGAACAGGTCTCCTGCGACATGGACGTGGTGCCGCCCCTGAGCCCGGAACAGCTGGTGCTCGCGCGCCTCACGACTCGCCGTGGGCTGCGTTGCCTCGTGGATGTCTCGCGGGTCTCGTCCGGCCGTATCGGGCGTGTGGAGCTGGTCGGACAGGAAGGGCAGCTGTCCGCGGATTGGTGCGCGCGACGGCTCGTGCAGCTGTCTGCGCAGACGGGAGCCCGCGAGTGGTCGATTCAGCCGGAGCCGACCATCCTGAGCGTGTTGCGGGCGTTCTGCCGATCCGTGCGTGAGGGCGTGCCTCCACCCGTGACGGTCGAAGATGGAGCCAGGGCCGTGGAGGCGGCGGAAGCCTGCTACCTCTCGGCGCGGGACGGAGGGAGGGTCGTGCGGGTCGAGTACGCCTGAGTCAGGTTTCCGCGACGATATGGGTATCGGTTTCTTCCACGCCCTCGATCGCGTGGATTCGCGTGATCACGACGTCCGAGAGCGCCCGCTCATCGGGGACGTTGATGAAAACGAAAATGTCCGGTTGCCCGAAGCAGGCGTGGAGCTGTTCCACACCTGCAATGCCCTTGAGCGCAGTGAGCACGGATTTGCCCTTGCCTGCCTTGACCTTGATCAGGATGTACGCTTTCGTTGCCATCTTGCCTCCTTTGACGACGACCGCTCGAGATTCTCATTCTGACTTGACGCCAGGCATTTCCCGGCGCCGCTGCGCATAGACGTCTTGAAAGGTGCTCCCCTTCGCGGTGAAGACGGCGACGCTGTTGCGATAGAGCCCGGCCAACACCTCGAAATCCGCCTTGCCGATGTTGAATTCATGAAATCCATCCGCCAGGTCGTTACCGGTCCAGGCTTCGGGGGCCTGCCCGGCTTCGATGACGGCCATGAAGGAATCACCCGACCAGCCTGCCTGGCGAAAGGACGCTTCGACCTCCTCCGCGCGCGCGCCGAATTTGTTGCGCTGCGCCGTAGAGAAAAACTGCTGGACCGCCGGGTGGCGGCTCTTGAGAAAGGCTGATTGAAATTGAATCGTCGCCTTGATGATGCGGTTGGCGTCGGGCGTGCCTTCGGGGGGCAAGACTCCGGCGTCTTCGAAGGTGGCTAAGAGGGCCATGACCGAGCCGATATAGGGAGAGGCGGTACGACCGAGCGGTAGTCCGTTCGCGGCCTGGGCCTGTAAGCCGAACAGGAGGTTCAACGTTAAAAAGAAGATCGGTGGGAGCCACCGCCTGCCGCGATCCCGGTTGGTGGTGCCTGCTGGCATGGGCGGCATTATACAGAAGGGCGGGGAGGCACGCTACTCTCGGTCCGACGAGCGGTGGGCCTGATCGGTGGAGGTGATTGTGCTGGCCAAGGTGTTGAGTGCCGCGATCGTGGGCATCGATGCCCATCTGGTTGAAGTGGAAGTCGATCTCTCGTCCGGGTTACCGCAATTTTCCATCGTCGGGTTGCCGGATGCGACGGTGCGCGAGAGCCGTGATCGCGTGCGCGCCGCCCTCAAGAACAGCGGCTTCCAGTTTCCGGTCAAAAAGATCACGGTCAACCTGGCTCCCGCCAACATCAAAAAGGAGGGTGCCGGGCTGGACCTGGCCATCGCCGTCGGCATCCTGGTCGCGGAAGATCTCATTCCCCATGCCGCCGTGGCCGAGCGGGTCCTGGTTGGGGAACTCTCGCTGGACGGACGTTTGAAGTCGATCCCCGGGGCCCTGTCCATCGGAGTGGTTTGTCGCCATCATCAGGGGCTCCTATTGCCGGCTGACAATGGGCGGGAGGCGGCGCTGGTCGAGGGGACCAAGGTCTATCCCCTCCATACCCTGCCGGAGGCGGTGGAATTTCTGCGTGGCACCCAGCCGATCGCACCGTTGATTCCCATGCGTGAGGGGGATGTCGGCCTCGATGCGGCGGACGAAGACGACTTTGCCGACGTGAAGGGACAGGCTCACGCGAAGCGGGCGCTCGAAGTGGCTGCCGCCGGCGGTCATAACCTGCTCATGATGGGGCCTCCGGGGTCCGGCAAGACCATGTTGGCTCGACGGTTGCCGGGGATTCTTCCACTTCTGAATCACGATGAAGCGCTGGAGACGAGTCGTGTCCACAGCGTGGTCGGCCAACTCCCGCCTGCCCATCCCCTGATCCGCCGTCGTCCCTTTCGCGCCCCGCACCACAGTATTTCCGAAGCAGGTCTCATCGGTGGTGGGGCCACGCCCAAACCCGGCGAAGTATCGCTCTCGCACAATGGTGTCTTGTTCCTGGATGAGGCCGGTGAATTCGGGCGCGCGACGCTCGATGGACTGCGACAGCCGTTGGAAGACGGCCACGTGACGGTGACGCGCGCCGCCTGGTCCTTGCGGTTTCCTGCACGGTTCATGCTGGTGGCGGCGATGAATCCCTGTCCCTGCGGATATTATGGCGACCGGACGAGGCCCTGCCTATGCAGCGGCGCGCAAGTGCGACGGTATCGCAGTCGGCTCTCCGGCCCGCTGTTGGATCGACTCGATCTCCAAATCGAGGTGCCGGCCGTGCCGATCCAGGCGTTGGGCGACGATGGTCCGGCTACCGACTCTTCCGCCACCATTCGCGCGCGGGTCCTCGCGGCCCGGGAGAGGCAGGCCTATCGCTACCGGCGCGACGGCATTTCCACCAATGCCCAATTGAAACCGCGCCACGTGAAGCAGTATTGTGCATTGGATGTGACCGGCCGCACGTTGCTGGAACAGGCGATGGCGCGGCTGGGATTTTCGGCCAGAGCGCACGGCCGAATTTTGCGGGTGGCGAGGACTATTGCCGACTTGGCCGACTCTGCTAGTATCGGCCCGGCCCACTTGGCCGAGGCCATTCAGTACAGAAGTTTCGATCGTCGAGTCGAAGCATGAAGGATTCCCCCTTGTACCATACGGTCCGCGTCTTCATCTGGTGGTTCGTCGTGGGCGCCACGATGGCGCTCGCCGTGATTCTACTGCAGGGCGGAATCCGTGAAGCCATTCAGGCCCAGGGTTCGGTTTGGGAATTGAAGCTGGTGGAGTTGCTGACGACCATTCTGGGCGGGGGATTGCTCGGAGGCTGCATCGCGTTGATTTTGGATCGTATCAAGAAGGCGTGACGAGACCCGACGGGTCGACCGTCGCCATAGCAGGGAGCGGAGCAGGATGGATATTGAAATCGGGTCGAATCTCTACAAAAACACCAACGGCATCATCGATATCGAGGGCGTGCCGCAGTTTGAGCTGTCGATCAAACAGCCGAGCCGGGCGTTGTTGGTCAATTTTGCCCTGTTCGACGGAGCCGGACGCATGATGGCCAAGGTCGTCGACAGCAATCTGACCTTCAATGAACGGCGCGCCTACCACTTGGCTAAAAATCCCACCAGTGTGTCCTTGAAGCACGAAGAGTCGGGGACGGTCGTCTTCGCCATGGAACTGCGTGAGGGGGATCGCGTGGTCTTCAACAACGGATCGTTCCACACGATCAAGGGACACAAGTTGGATGTGTCGAGCACGGATTGGCGGGTGGAAAAGAAACGGCAGAGCGGCAAAGAAACCGACGTGAAGGGTGGGGCGGTCTCTATCGGCTGATCGACGCCGAGAAACCGCCCTCCTGACCAATCCCTTCCTGACATTCTTTTAAGGCGCAACCGTGGGCACGATGACGATGTGTCCATCTTTCAGGTCGACCACGGCCGTATCGCCGTCCCGCAATTCTCCCTTGATAAGCTGACGCGCCATGGGCGTTTCGATTTCTTGCTGGATCAGCCGCTTCAGCGGCCTTGCCCCATAGACCGGGTCGTATCCGCGTTGACCGAGGCTCCTGAGCGCATCGGGCGTGACGGTCAGGGTGATGCGCCGCTCCGCCAACCGAGCCCGCAGACGCTCCAGCTGAATCTCCACAATCTTGATCAGGTGTTCGCCTCCCAGGGCATGGAACACCACGATTTCATCCACACGGTTCAGAAACTCCGGTCGGAAGTGTTTCCGCAGGTCGCCGGTGACCTGTGCCTTCATCGAGTCGTAGGACGCCCCTGCCTGTTGAGCCTCCAGGATGTGGTGGCTGCCGATGTTGGAGGTCATGATCAGAACGGTGTTCTTGAAGTCGACCGTCCGGCCTTGTGAATCCGTCAGCCGCCCGTCGTCCAGCACCTGCAGCAGGATGTTGAAGACATCGTGGTGCGCCTTTTCGATCTCGTCGAAGAGGATGACGGAGAACGGGTGTCGACGGACGGCCTCGGTGAGTTGCCCGCCTTCTTCGTACCCGACATAACCCGGAGGGGCGCCGATCAGGCGCGCGACGGTGTGTTTCTCCATGTACTCCGACATGTCGATGCGGATCAGGTTCGATTCGTCGTCGAAGAGGGTGGCCGCCAGCGCTCGGGCCAGCTCCGTCTTGCCGACGCCGGTCGGGCCGAGGAAGAGAAACGAGCCGATGGGGCGGTTCGGGTCCTTGATGCCGGAGCGAGCCCTGAGCACGGCGTCGGCCACGGCGTTCACAGCCTGTTCCTGTCCCACCACGCGGCGGTGGAGGAGTTCGTCCAGCTTCAGGAGCTTTTCCATTTCGCCTTCGACCAGTCGCGTGACGGGGATGCCCGTCCAGCGGCTGACCACGGCCGCGATATCTTCCTCGTCGACTTCCTCTTTGAGCAGTCGGCTCTCGTTCTGTTTCTTGCCGAGGTGCTGTTGCTCCAGTTCGAGTTCCCGCTCCAAGCGTGGCAGTTCACCGTACCGCAGCTCGGCGACCTTGTTCAGGTCATAGGCCCGTTCGCAGCGCTCGATGGTCTGTTTGACCTCTTCGATCTGCTGACGGATTTTGCGCAGCTTGCTGACGGAATTCTTTTCCGATTCCCACCGGGTCTTGAGGGCTTGGAGGTCGCTGTTCTTCTCCGCCAGTTCCTTCTCGATGGATTGGAGGCGCGCCTTGCTGCCGGGATCGGATTCCTTCTTCAGCGCCTCCCGCTCGATTTCGAGCTGCAGAACCTTGCGGGACACTTCATCCAATTCGGCCGGGAGACTGTCAATCTCGGTGCGCAGCCGCGCGGCTGCTTCATCCACGAGGTCGATGGCCTTGTCGGGAAGGAAGCGGTCACCGATATAGCGGTTGGACAGTTTGGCTGCGGCGACGAGGGCGGCGTCCTTGATGCGCACGCCGTGGTGCACTTCGTAGCGTTCCTTCAATCCGCGCAGAATCGAAATCGTGTTCTCCACGCTCGGCTGGTCCACGAGAACCGTCTGGAAGCGACGCTCCAGCGCCGCATCTTTTTCGATGTGTTTGCGATATTCGTCGAGGGTGGTGGCGCCGATCAGGTGCAACTCGCCGCGCGCGAGCATCGGTTTGAGCAGGTTGGCGGCGTCCATCGATCCTTCGGCTGCGCCGGCCCCGACCACCGTGTGCAGCTCGTCGATGAAGAGCAACACCTGTCCCTGCGCCGCTTGAATTTCCTTCAGCACGGCCTTCAGCCGTTCTTCGAATTCCCCGCGAAATTTGGCGCCTGCCACCAGGGCCCCCATGTCGAGCACGACGACACGCTTTTGTTTGAGACCTTCCGGCACGTCGCCCTTCACGATGCGCTGGGCCAACCCCTCGACGATGGCGGTCTTCCCGACTCCTGGTTCGCCGATCAACACCGGATTATTCTTGGTGCGGCGGGACAGGATTTGGATGGTGCGGCGGATTTCGTCATCCCGTCCGATGACAGGGTCGAGTTTGCCCTGCCCGGCGAGTCGTGTGAGGTCGCGGCCGTACTTTTCCAGTGCCTGGTAGGTGCCTTCCGGGTCCTGGCTGGTGACCCGTTGGCTTCCTCGGACCTGTTGCAAGGCGCTCAACAGCCGGTCGCGTGTGAGATTGAGACGGCGAAAGACGCCGCCTTCCTCCACCATGGACAAAATAATGTGTTCGATGCTCAGGAATTCATCGTGCAATTCCTTCATCTGGTCCTCGGCCTTGGTGAGCACGTTGCCGAGGCGGGAGGTCAAGTGGATCTGGCCGGGTGCGGCCCCGGGCCCTTGGACTTGCGGCACTTTGGTCAAGGCCTGCTCTGCTGCCTGGCGCACGGCAGCAGGGGAGAGCCCGGCTTGCTCGAACAGCGAGCCCGCAATCCCTCGTTCTTGCTCCAGCAGGGCCAAGAGCAAGTGTTCGACATCAATTCCCTGATGGCCGCGGCGCATAGCCACGGCGGACGCGCTCTGCAAGGCCTCCTGAAGCTTGACGGTCATGCGGTTCATATCCATAAGGGTGACTCCTCAGTAAGAGTTTCTATCGAAAGATCATAATCATAGGGCAGGCCAAGTCAAGGGCGGGGGTAGAGAGAGGGGCTGGGCGACTTGACCTCTTTGGCTCAGACGGATTATTGTCCGCCACCGAGCGGGTTGGCACCCGGTTGCCATCTTGCAAAATCGTCGTGTGATCATTCGAGCTTCCCGGTGTCGACGCTGCTCTTGTCCACATTGCATCTGTACCGTGATGCCTTACAGGCGACCGGCCGCTCTATGGTCCGCGGCTGGGTCGTCATCCTTGCCGTCGTCGCGTTCACGCTTCTGATGTGGGGGGCCGGGATGGTGGCCCGACCCATGGGTATGGTCGGAGGCCTGCTGATGGGCGTGGTGAATGCGCTCTTGATCGGCACGACGCTCGCCTTGATCGAGCAGGCCATCAAGGGGCTCCGAGGGATCACCGTGCAGGATGTGTTCGAGAGCATGGGCCAGTATTTCTGGGACGTGATTGGAGTGGGGTTTGTGCTGTGGATTCCCACCATGCTCTTGGATACGAGCCTCCGCGCCAACCCGGACAGCCAGTTTTTGGTCGCCGCCTGTCTCCTGTTGGTGTTTATCCTGCTGAATCCCGCGCCGGAGGTGATCTACCTGACTCGGCATGACTCGGCCCTGGACGTGATCAGACGCAGTTATGATTTTGTGATCGAGAACTGGATCGAATGGTTTCTGCCCATGGCGCTGATCCTGGCTCCGTTGGGACTCTCGCTCTTCTTTAAGCTTTCGAGCCGCCTGGGGCGGGGAGCCGGGCTCGACTTCCTGCAGCTGTTGCTGGTTCCGTTCACGATCTTGACGGCGTGGCTGACCGACTTGGGCATTTCGTCCGAACTCACGGGGACGATGGCATTGCTGCTCACGCCACCCCTCACGGTTGCCATGCTCCTTTTCCGGGGGCATCTGTTCGTGGCCCTCACCGCCACGTCGCGGCGACAGCGCCTCTACCAGTCCAAATTTCGAGACCCCTCCCCATAACCCTCTCGGTAGGGCCCCATGGCCCGATTCAGCTCGTCGCGCAAAACGGAGAACTTGTTGAGGGGAGACCTCAGGTGGTGTATGCCTGGACCTACACTGCCCAAGGACGTAACACCATGCGCCTCTCGATCTTCTGGCGGCTGGTCCTGACCTACCTCGTGATCATCGGGGTGATGACGGCCGTCAATCTCTACGCCCTGTTTCAGATTCGAACACTTGCAGGGCTGAATACGGAGGTCGGATCTCACCATCATCCGGAGATCGACGCCGCTAAACGTCTCCTCGCTTCCTTCTACGATCAAGTCCAAAGCGAGAAGAAGTACTTAGCAGTGCAGGCGACGACGTTTCTGGAGCATTTCGAGGAGGAGCGCAGGACGTTCCAGGCGATTCTGCAGGAGCTGCGGACCGGGGATGCCACGGAAGCAGAGGCGCGGCTGTTGAAAGAGATCGATCGAATCCAACAGTCTCATCTCACGCTCTTTCAGACTGAACGGGCGAGAACCGGGAATCCCTCGACGGATACGCTCGTCGTGTCTGAAGGTCGGCGCAACGCTCTGGCCGCTGAAATGGACGCCGCGCTACGGGAGTATATCGGGTTGCACGAAGCGCGGATTGCAGTGGGGGTGGATGAGTCGCGGGAAAGCCTGCTGCAGGCGGAAACGGTGACGCGCCACCTCATCCTCCTTGCCCTTCTGTTCGGACTCGGCTTGGCGGCGGTCGCCAGTTACAATATACTGCGTCCGTTACGGCGGCTGCAGGGCGTGATTCAGGAGATGGGGCAGGGCAACTTCCGAGCTTCCTTGGACGGCCGCGCCCCCCGTGAGCTACGAGAACTGGGCGATACGGTCAAGTCGATGGGGGCGAAGCTGCAGCAGCTCGACGATATCAAGAGGGAATTCCTGGCGCACGTGTCGCACGAACTCCGCACGCCGATGGCCTCCATTCAAGAAGGGACGCACCTGTTGCTCGATGAAATTCCCGGTCCGTTGACGGAGGATCAACGGACGACCCTCCGGATCATGTCGGACAGCGGCAGGCGGCTGATGTCGCTGATCTCCACTATCTTGGACCTGTCGAAGATGGAAGCGGGGATGATGGACTACCGGTTCGGGCCCACCGATCTCCGGCGCGTGGCAGAGATCTCGATCAACAAGCTTCGGCTGCTTGCAGATGCCAAACAGGTGCGACTGTCGGTGGAGGCGCCTATTGAGCGGTACTGGGCCAAGGCCGACAGCGCACGGGTCGAGCAAGTGCTGGACAATCTGTTATCGAATGCATTGAAGTTCAGCCCCGAAGGTGAAGGGGTCCTGCTGCGCATCGAGCCGGATCCTGATGAGGGCTTGCTGTTCGTGTCGGTGACGGACCGAGGACCCGGCATTCCGCCCGAGGATCTCCCCCGTATCTTCGAACGTTTTTACCAGGGGCGGACGACGGCACGGAATGCGGCGGTGGGAAGCGGTCTGGGGCTGGCGTTGGCGAAAAAGGTGGTCGAGGCACACGGCGGGCGTATCTGGGTGGAAAGCGTCGTCGGAAAGGGAACGACTGTGCGGTTTATCTTGTGTCTGACCAACGTCGGGGCGCTCGCGGCATGAGGTCCGTTCGAGCGGTTTGGGGAGCGATGATCGGGCTGCTGGTTGCGGCCTGTGGCACGTTGCCCCCACCTGCCATACGGGCTCCCTATTTGACGATGGAGGCCGGCGACAGCAAGATGCTGGCGGCCTTCCAGAGAAAAGAAACTGTCCTGGCAGGGAAATGTGCTAGTAAGAATACGTGCGATCATGTATTCTTCACGCGCGCGTTGGCCGCCCTGTATGAAAGTCGCGAAGCGGCCGCCCACTACTTCGAGAAAGTCATCGCCGTGGCTCCCAAAGGGCAGCTCGCTGCATCGAGCCGGTTGTGGCTGCAATTGCTGCAGAGCGGCGAGGTGTCGCCGGAGCCGTCGTGGGTGCGGTCCGTGCTGTCTGGACCGGCCATCGCACAGCGTCATTTCGTGCTCTCTCAGACCGTCGAGCGAGCCGTGCGCGATCTGCTGGACCGTGAGTTGACCATCCAACAGTTACGCGCCTTACAGGATATCGAGGCGCAATCGGTCGAGACCTTGCAGCGAGAACTTCTGGAGCAAGAGCGAAAAGCCGAATCGTTAAGTGCGCGCCGGGAGACCTCCCGGATGTCCGCCGATCCAGGCATGGTTCAACAGCTACAACGACAGCTCGCAGAGCGCGATAAGAAAATCGAAGAGCTGGCCGGCCAGCTGGAGGCGCTGAAGCGCATCGATCAGGAAATGCGCGAGAAAACCCGGCCGATCAAACTGCCATCCAATGTCTTGTCCCCACACCCTTCCGAGTCCCCCAAACCCTAAGGATGTCGATGGAGCAAGAGCGGATTCTTGTGATAGACGATGATGAGGGTTTGCTGCATCTGTTGAGGATGCGCTTATCCTCGCTAGGTTTTACCGTGACCCTCTGCGCGGCCGGTTCGGATGCCCTCGTGGCGGCCCGTCGAGAAACATACGATTTGGCGATTACGGATCTGCGCCTACGGGGCGAGGACGGGCTTGTGCTGACGGAGGAGTTGTTGCGCGTACAACCGGGTTTGCCGGTCATTATTCTAACGGCTCATGGGAGTATTCCCAACGCCGTTGAAGCCATGCAGCGCGGAGCGTTCGGGTACCTTACCAAACCCTTCGATGATAGGGAACTCAAGGCGACCATCGACAAGGCCTTGATCCAACATCGGATGACGCGTGAGATCCAACGACTGAAATCGCTGGTCAGGGAGTTGTACGGTTTGGAAAACGTCGTGGCGAGAAGCGCGGCGATGCAGCGACTGTTTCAGCAAATTGCGCAGGTAGCCGATTCCGACGCCACTGTTCTGTTGACCGGCGAGACCGGAACCGGCAAGGAGGTGCTTGCTCGCGTGCTCCATGCGAACAGTCGGCGAGCCAAGGGGCCGTTTGTGGCGGTGAATTGCGCTGCGATCAGCGAGACGCTCTTCGAAAGCGAACTGTTCGGTCATGTGCGCGGCGCCTTTACCAGTGCCGTCGCAACAAAACGCGGACTCTTTCAAAGCGCGAACGGCGGCACGCTCTTTCTCGACGAGATCGCCGAAATGCCATTGCCGATGCAGGTGAAATTGTTGCGGGCCGTCCAAGAACGGGAGGTGCGCGAGGTGGGGGCGGATTATGCCACGAAGGTAGATGTGCGCATTCTTGCGGCCACAAATAGAGACTTGAATGAAGCGGTGAAGGGGGGATCATTCCGCCACGATCTCTACTACAGGATTTCCGTCGTGCCGTTGTGCATTCCGCCCTTGCGAGATCGGAAGGACGACATCCCGCTGTTGGCCCAACACTTTCTGCGCCACAGCGCCAAACTTGCCGGCAAGGACGTCCGGGGGTTTATGCCGTCGGCGATGCATCGCCTGATGGTCTATCCCTGGCCGGGGAACGTTCGTGAACTCGAGAATGCCGTAGAGAAGGCGGTGGTGATGTCCACGCAGGACATGGTGTCGCCGGATCTTCTGCCTGCGATCGGGGTGTCATCAGACATGACTTTGAAGCCCTTGACCGAAGCCAAAGAGGACTTCGAGCGTTCCTACCTGCAAAATGTACTTCAGTTGACCGGAGGGAATATTTCCAGGGCCGCGCAATTTGCCGGTCGGTACCGCGCGGATTTTTACAAGATGTTGAAGAAGTATGGGCTGCATCCCTCTATGGTGAAAAACCGCGTCGAGAAGAGTGTTCCGGAACTCACGGAAACAGAAGCGCTCACCGATGATTAACCGTCCGCTCGGATTGCCAGATATCTCGTTCATCTTCATCCGCGCGGCTTGACTGTTGCCGAAAGAACCGTGTGAGCTGAGCCTGCTCCTCTCGCGCAGTCTGAATGAATTCCACGCCGGCCCTTCCGCCTTGAGACCATCTCACCGCAGCAAGTGGAACATTCAAGGGACGGAGTGACTTCGGCAGGAAGAGGCGCAGCCGCAAGTATTCACAGGCGGCCAGCGGTTTTGAACTTTCTATCAGGCAGCCCGGAAGGGAAAGATTGAGAACCCTGCCTTCACCCACCGCCTGTTCTCCGGCGAACACGACCCCACAGTTGATGGGAACCCGTCCACTATATCGAGCCTGCATGGTGCCTCCTTATCAGTGATGATGCGCCGGGCTACGGTCACGCGTCCCTGCCACGAACTGTACTTCCACAGGTGGGATGAGCCTATCCCCTGGAAGTATCGATTCAAGAAGTGAGGCTGGAGATTGGGCTGAGCCCTAAGGCATCACTCCGTCATCGTCGGCGCGGAAGTGTGTAAACGACGGGATATGGTGAAAGTGGAGCTGGCGAGAGGAATCGAACCTCCAACCGGCGGTTTACAAAACCGCTGCTCTGCCGATTGAGCTACGCCAGCGTGCGAGGGGTTGTGACCGAGGGAAACCTACCGTGCTTGGTTCAAGGTGTCAAGCTTGTCCATCAGTGTGAGTGCCTTGCTGCTGCGTCCTGGTTTTACTTGAATAAAGTACAAATTCCCAATAAGCTGACCCTGCCTGTGATAGAAGCGCAAATCCATCGGCATCGATGCAATATGCCGTCGTTGCTGGGTTCGGTCATCCGTGGCGTTCCTGCTGGAGCGGAGAGGGGTGCGTTATGAGTCAATCTCACATCCTGGTGATCGATGATGACCCTGCGGTGCGGGGGCTCTTGGCGGAAACGCTGATGGCGGAAGGGCATCAGGTGACCGTCGTGTCCAATGGCTTGGAAGGGGTCGAGGCCGTCAAGGACCAGCCGGTTCACGTCGTGGTGACCGACCTGCAAATGCCCGGCATCGACGGGCTGGAAACCATCGATCGTATCTCCAAGGTTGATTCCAAGATCATTGCAATCGTGATGACCGGTTACGGCACGGTCGATTACGCCGTTCGTGCCATGAAGGCCGGCGCGTTCGACTTCATTACGAAACCGTTTGAACCGGATACCGTCGCGGTGGTGGTGAAGAAGGCGCTCGACGTCTACAAGTTGAAACAAGAGAATCATCTGCTCCGCAAAGCCGTGCGCGACCAATACCGGCTGGAACATCTGGTGGGAACCAGCGCGCCGATGCGGACGGTGCTGGACTTCGTGGAGAAGGTTGCCGACAGCGACAGCACGGTGTTGATTCAAGGCGAGAGTGGAACAGGCAAGGAACTGATCGCGAAGATGCTCCACTTCAACAGCATGCGACGGGACCGTCCGCTCGTGCCGGTGAATTGTGGAGCGATCCCTGAGAATCTTCTGGAGTCAGAGCTCTTTGGTCATGAAAAGGGGGCCTTCACGGGGGCGGCTCACACGAGACTGGGAAGGTTCGAATTGGCTCATGGCGGGACGATCTTTCTCGACGAAGTGGGGGAAATGAGTCTGCCCTTGCAGGTCAAACTCCTGCGTGTCTTACAGGAACGCTGTTTCGAGCGGGTTGGTGGGACCAGGACGATTAACGTCGATGTGCGGATTATTGCCGCGACGAATCAAGACCTGGCCCAAGCGGTTCAGGACCGCCGCTTCCGGCAAGATCTGTATTACCGGCTCCACGTCATTCCTATCCACATTCCTCCGCTCCGAGAGCGTCGCAGCGACATTCCACTACTGGTGAACCATTTTATTGCGCAGTTCAACCAGTTGCGGAGGACTGAAATCCTGGGTATCGAACCGGACGCGCTGGCTCGGTTGATGGAGGAAGAGTGGCCGGGCAATATCCGCGAATTGGAAAATATGATCGAACGCCTCACCGTCCTGAAGCGGAAGGGCTGGATTACGCTTGCCGATCTTCCCGAACGTCCGGCCAAACCGGCCGCCGGGAAGGGGGCCGATATGCCTGAACATTTCATCCGGTTTTCCGAAGATGGCATCAATCTGACCAAGGAATTGGAACAGTACGAAAATCAACTGATCGGAGAAGCCCTCCGAAAAGCCAACGGAATCACGAGCCGAGCCGCGCAACTGTTGCAGGTCAATCGCACGACCTTGGTGGAGAAACTGAAACGCAAGGGGTTTGACCCCAAGAGTCACGGCTACTCCATTCAAAACTAGGGGAGCTCCGCGTTGCCTCTCGCCTGTCAATTCCTTGACCCGGCCTGATTCAGACCTGTTGGGTTTCCTGACAGCGGTACCAGGCAAAAAACTCCCTCCTCGCTCTTTCATAAGCAGATGACCGGTTTCTGCGGCATTCCAGAGGGCATGGGACTTGCTGAATTCCGCTCACCATGCAGGTCTCAGCCGCTACTGCTTCGCATGCCTCTGTCCTTCTCCCGACGATCTTCGCCCTCTGCCTGCTCTCTGTCGTCTGCACAAAGAGTAGCGCAGCCGAGAGCGCGCCCACGAATCGGCAGACTCTGCTTTCCACCCTTCCGGAGCCGTCCGACTTGGTTCAGCGGCGTTTGCCGGATCCAGGGCCTCGGTATGAGCGGCTCCAGGATCTGCCCGAGTGGGGACGGTTCGAACGAGCGGTTCAGCTCTATGGCCAAGGGCAACCGGTCGAAGCGCGCCTCGCCTTTCAACCTCTTCTCCGTGAGTATCCCCGTTCGAAACTGCTGACCGCCGTTCGGGTGTTTCTCGGGGAAATCGCATTGGCCAGCGGGCAATCCGACGTCCGTCCGATGGAAATTGTGGAGCAATACAAGGCCCTGATGCGGGAAGAGTCGAGGTCACTCAACGCCAAGCGTGCGGGCTGGAGAGTCGGGGATATTTACCGCATGGAAGGCTGGTACCAGGAGTCGCAGGTGGCCTACCAACATGCTCTCAGCCAAGTCGAGAGTGACTCCTACGACGCCGGGAGAGCGATGTTGGGGCTAGGTTACGCGTTCCAAGGCGCCGGTCAATGGAAGGACAGCGAACGAACGTTTGAGACGGTCCTCAAGCGTACCACCGATGCAAGCCTGGCCGTGGCCGCTTCGCTCGGGCAGGCCCATAGCCTGTATCGGCAGGGTCGGATGAAGGATGCGGATGCGGTGTTCGATATGATTGCCGCTCGATGGCCGGCCGAGCTGCGAAAGGATCCCTACGCCTTGCTGCGTTATGCGGATACGGCAGGGGACGCGCACCGTCTTTCGGTGATGCGGGAGCAACTCCTGCATTTTTACAATTTGTATCCCGTGAGACCGGAAAACCCGACGGTGCTCGGACGGATTGCCGACAGTTATCGGGAGACCGGCGATTGGGAGGAAGCCAAGCTCTTTTATTCAGCCCTGCTCACTCAGTATCCCGATGCTCCTGTGGCCGCAACCGCCCGTATTCGGTATGCCGATGTGCAAGAGCATCGTGATCCCGAGGACGGAATCGTCAATCTTCGTCAGACCGTGACGGCGCACCTTTCGAATCTTCAACTGGAGCCCGGTGAGACGGTCAGCCCTCGGCGCCTGTTTCAGGAGAGTGTGAAGCAATATGAAGATTCATCCGTGGGGAGCGAAGCCCTGTTCCACTTGGGCGAGGCCTTCGAACGGATCGGCAAGCAGGATGAGGCGTTAGCGGCCTACGAACAGGGCGTCATGCGAACAGGGCGATTTGACGACGATCCCTGGCCGGCCAAGTGCGGGGCTCGGTTGAAGATCTTTTTGCAGCCGCGGATGGAAACAGCTTGGAATGCGGGGGATGACTTCGAACTGGTGAATCTGTTCCACCGCCACGGCCCCAAGGCCGACCGATTGTATGCCGGTACAAAACTCCTGCTTGAAGTCGCCGACGCGCACCAACGAGTCGGGTTTCCCGTCAAGGCGGCCAAGTTGTACCAGAACCTGATCCGTGATCAGAAAGCAGAGTCCTTCCACGAGGAGGCGCTCATCGGGCTGGGACAGAGCTACCTCGAGCAAAAGGATCCTCATGCGGCCAAATCGGTCTTCGAACGTTACCGGCTCCAGTATCCGACGGGCAAGTTTACCGGGGAGGCCCTGATGGGATTGTTCACCGCTCTTCGGCGGGAAGGCAACGTCGCCGGCCTGATTCGGATCGGGCGTCAGTGGCTGCAGCATCATCCGCGCCATCGAGATCGGGCGATCGTGCAACTGAAGCTGGCCGATGCCCTCAGTGCCACGAAGCAATACACCGAAGCCGCCCTCCTGTTCGATGCCGCAGCCAAGGAAGGGGCCAAGATGACGGCGACGGAACTCATGCATTATGGAGATGCCTTGGCCTATGCCAAACGATCTGAGCCGGCCCTGGCCCTTTACAAACAGGCGTTGATCGCAGGGCCGAGCGCCGACCAGACGATTTGGATCCAATTTCAAATCGTCCGCTTGGCGAAGGAGACCAAGCGGCAAGATCTGGCGCGCGGCGGCCTTCGAGTGTTGGGGGAACATACCGATAGCCTGGTCCAACGCATGGCGGGCGTGTTGCAAGCCGATGTCCCGCAGGTGCAGGTCGGGCAGGGAGGGCGCCGGTGACGGTCAAGTCGTGTGATGCCAATCAATCGAAGAACGACCTGTTAACCAGAGCCTTCCAGGATTTCGACCAAGCGGCCACCATTCTGCAACAGTCCTACGAGGCCTTGACCGCGCGCCTTCAACAGATGGACCTCGAACTCGCGCAGACCAATGAGAGCCTTCGCGAGACTCTTCGCCAGACCGAGGCGATGCGCGCCCATGTGACGGCGGTCCTCGAGTCGCTGGACACGGGCGTCATCGTGGCCGACCAGCAGGACATGGTGGAACGCTGCAACCATTCGGCCGAACGGCTGCTCGGGGTTGCTCAGGCGTCGTTGCAAGGGCGGCGCGCCGCCGACATTCTGCGGGAGCTGCGACGGGATCACGGCGACTATCCCGTCCTGCTGCCGAACGGCCGCGCCATCGTGTTGACGCAAACCGATATGACCGATGAGGCGGGGGCCTTGATCGGGAGGTTGGTGCTGATACATGACGTCACCCGCGTCCGTCAGTTGGAGAGCCGTCTGCAGCGGCGGAACCGACTGGAAGCCATGGGGCAAATGGTCGGCAGCATCGCGCACGAGATCAGAAATCCGCTCGGGAGCGTGGAGCTGTTTGCGTCGCTGCTCCGGCGCGATCTCCGTGAGCAACCTCATCTGCGGGTCTATGCCGAACATATCTCGGTCGCCGTGCAATCGATGGACCGATTGTTGGCGAACCTGTTGAGTTACACGAAACCCGATTGTTCCAAAGTCGACTGGCATGGCGTAGAGGCCCTGCTCGACGAGGTGCTGACGATGGCGGCCCATGCCATCGCTCCCGGTTCGGTGGAAGTCCGCCGCATCCTCCATCCGAATGTGACCCATATCTGGTGTGATGAGGGCAAGATGAAGCAGGTCTTGCTCAACCTGGTCCTGAATGCCGTTCAGGCCATGCCCAGCGGCGGGGTGCTGACGGTGGCGGTCGACCTTCCGCACGTCCGCTGGGATGAAACTCCGGCGGTTTCCATCACCGTGAGTGATACCGGCGTGGGGATTCCGCAGGACCTGCAGGGCAGAATTTTCGACCCCTTCTTCACGACCAAAGACCATGGGACGGGGCTCGGTCTGGCCATCGTCCATGCCTTGGTGGAGGCCCACCAGGGACGCATCGACGTGGAGAGCCGTCCGGGGCAGGGGACGTCGTTCTTGATGACCTTGCCGCATGGACCCCGTTCGGAAGCCTCTCACTCAGAGGGGGCGCTCGTTCCGTTCAAACGATTCGAGAAGAGCGGAGAGCGCTGGGAAGTTATTGAAAAGGAGAACGAGGCATGAGCGTGCAGCAAGCGGTGGAGGGAGCATCCGCGTCGACCGAAGAGCCGCGGGTCGTGTTGATTGTTGATGACGAGCCCTCCATGCGGACGGCGTTGTCGGAGACGGTGCGCCGTCTGGGGTACCAGGTGAAGGGCGCGGTGGACGGGGCCGACGCCATCGAACAGGTCGAACGTATGAAACCGTGGTTGGTGGTGACGGACCTGAAGATGCCCAGGCTCAACGGGCTGGACTTGGTCAAGGCGATCAAGCAGAAGGCGCCCCACACCTACATCGTCCTGATGACCGCCTACGGCACGGTGGAGACGGCGGTGGAAGCCATGAAGTGCGGGGCGAACGATTATATCCTGAAGCCGTTTTCGACCGATCTGCTCGAGCGGGTGATCCTCAATCTGCAGGCCACGACGGCCACGGACGAACAGGATGCGCCGGCGACCACCGAGGCTCGTGCGATCTTGACCCAGGACCCCGGGATGATCCGGCTGTTGACGACGTTGGAAGGGGTGGCGTCCAGTCAAGCCACCGTGTTGATCAGCGGTGAAAGTGGGACAGGAAAGGAACTGCTGGCTCGCTACATCCACGCCCGCAGTCCTCGCGCCCATCGTCCGTTCGTGGCGCTCAATTGCGCCGCCTTGCCGGACAGCTTGCTGGAGAGCGAGTTGTTCGGCCATGAGCGCGGCGCCTTCACCGGCGCGCTGAACAAGAAACTGGGGAAGTTTGAAATGGCCCATACCGGCACGCTCTTCCTCGACGAAATCAGCGAAATGAATCTGGGCTTGCAGGCGAAGCTGTTACGAGTTTTGCAGGAGCGTGAGGTGGATCGCGTGGGCGGCCGCGAGCCGGTGCCGGTCAACATTCGAGTGATTGCGACCACGAATCGGTCGCTCTATCACGAAGTGACGCAAGGCCGTTTTCGCGAGGACTTGTTCTATCGCCTGAACGTGTTTCCGGTCAGCGTCCCGCCGTTGCGTGAGCGGTCGGGCGATATTCCGCTTCTGGCAAGACATTTCCTTCGGGCTTCGGCGCAGCGGAATGGGATTACCTCACCGACCTTGACCGACCGCGCCGTCGCGGACCTGCAGAGTCGAACTTGGAAGGGGAACGTTCGGGAATTGGAGAACGTCATCGAACGCGCCGTGTTGGTGGCTGGCGGTGGAGCGATCGATGTTGATCACCTGATGCTTGGGGATGGGGCGGTTCCGGTGCGGGAAGGGGAGCCGCCTCTGCCTGCCGCGG
This sequence comes from Nitrospira sp., assembly GCA_015709715.1. Lineage (NCBI taxonomy): Bacteria > Pseudomonadati > Nitrospirota > Nitrospiria > Nitrospirales > Nitrospiraceae > Nitrospira > Nitrospira sp. Next base: position 311,091 of record CP054184.1, on the reverse strand, counting down.
CGATACCCTCCACCCATGGATCCTTGTGGGAGATGGAGCGAGAGCTGATTTTCAAGACGCTGGCTCGCGTCAAAGACAACCGAACCCATGCGGCGAAGGAATTGGGCATCAGCATCAGGACGCTGCGGAACAAGTTACGCGAGTATCGCGAGATGGGGTATCCGGTCGCGACAGAGAAGGCATAAAGCGCACAGGGTGCCGGCACATTTTGCCTAGCGTTGCCGGAGTTGCCTGGTGTGCGCTGACCCTGTGAAACAGGAACCTCGGGGGACCGGCGCTCGGCAGGGGGTTGTTCGGTACACCGTTTGCATTTTTCGCCGAGCCAGGAAAAAGGAGCGTCACGCCATGACCATTTTCGACAGGACGATCCAGCTGCTTGGGCGATCGCTCGACCTTCGTGGAGCGAGGCAGCAAATCATTCAAGCCAACATTGCCAATGAAGAAACACCCAAGTATCGGGCTAAGGATCTAAATTTCGGGCAAGCCTTGGCCGATGCGCAACGGGGAAAATTGCCCGTCACGCTGGCATCGACGGATCCACGACACATCGGACCGAAGGGCAGGGGGTATCAGCAGGTGACCGCCCGAATCGAAGAGGTACCGGCCGGGGACCTGCCGCTGGATGCCAACACGGTCAACATCGAGCTGGAAATGGCCAAGATGTCGGACAACGCGCAGCAATACAACACGGCGGCGGCCATCTTGAGCATGAAGTTCCGTGGGTTGCTGAGTGCCGTTCGCGAGGGGCGTTGATGCCGAGGCGTAACGCCCTGTCACCTGCGCCAACCATGATCATTCCACAGAGAGGTGTGTGATGGATTTAACGGATAGTCTGGCTGTGTCGGTTTCCGCGCTGGATGCCCAACGGCATCGCTTGAACGTCATCGCCAGCAACCTCGCGAACGCCCAATCGACGCGAACCAACCATGGCGGCCCCTACAAGCGCCGGGACGTCGTGTTCGAGTCGGCGCCGATCGGTGCGCCGTTCCAGCGGGCCTTTCGTCAGGTCACCACGGGACCCGCACGCCATGCCGTCGAAGGGGTGAAGGTCGCCAAGGTAATCGAGGACAAGAAGCCCGGGCAGTCCATCTACGATCCCAGGCATCCGGATGCCGACAAGAACGGCTTCGTCACGATGCCGAACGTCAATGTGATGGAGGAGATGGTCAATATGATCGGCGCATCCCGGGCCTACGAGGCGAACGTCCAGGCCATCAATGCCAGCCGGACGATGTGGAATCGTGCACTGGAGATCGGGAGGTAAGTATGTCGGATATCCGCATTCCAGGCGTGAGTCTCCCCCGGCCTATCGAGGGGGCAGAAGGCATGGGGGGAGGGCAGGCGAACGAAGCCGCGGCCGGCACGAACTTTTTGGGCTCGCTCAAAGACGCCATCAGCAGCATCAACGACGCGCAAATGGGCGCCAGTCAAGCGGTCGAGGCCTTGGTAACCGGACAGAGCAACAACATTCATCAGACGATGGTGGCGTTGCAACAGGCAGATGTGTCGTTCCAGCTGATGATGCAGGTGCGCAACAAGTTGGTCACCGCCTACGAAGAGATTCAGCGCATGCAGATCTAAGCACGACTAGCCGGGGCGCAGGTTTCCCGATCAAAGGACAGCATCGCCTATGTTTGAAAAGTTCAGCCACTTCACGATCAACCAGCGTCTCATCATTCTCCTCGCCCTGGCCGGCTCCGTGGCCGGTATGATCGCCGTGACTCTCTGGACGCAGCAACCGGACATGCAGGTATTGTTTGCGAATCTGGCGCCGGAGGATGCGTCCTCCATCCTCGATCGGTTGAAGGATGCCAAGGTGCCGTACGAGACGGCCAACGGCGGCACGACGGTCCTGGTTCCCAATGCCCAGGTCCATGACCTGCGCTTGGAAATGGCGGGCCAAGGGCTTCCGCATGGCGGCGGGGTCGGGTATGAGATCTTCGATCGCACTACCATGGGCATGTCGGACTTCGTGCAGAAACTGAACTACCGCCGGGCGCTGCAGGGCGAACTGGCGCGGACCATCACCCAGATGCCGGAAGTCGAGCGGGCACGAGTGCATTTGGCCGTGCCGGAGCGTCGCCTGTTCGCCACGGAGCAGGACCGTGCGCGGGCATCGGTCGTGTTGTCGTTACGGGCGAACCGTTCGCTGTCGAAGGCTCAGGTACAGGGGATCGTCCACCTGGTGTCCAGCAGCGTCGAAGGCCTTCAAGCACGGGACGTGACCGTGGTCGACGGCCACGGGAACCTATTGTCCAATACCTCCAGCGACGAATCGGCCGGCCTCTCCGGCACGCAGCTGGAATATCAGCGGACGCTGGAGAAAGACATCGAAACCCGCATTCAGTCGATGCTGGAAAAGATCGTGGGAGTGAACAAGGCCGTGGTTCGGGTGTCGAGCGTGCTCGACTTTAGAAAGATCGAGACGACGGAGGAGCGGTTTGATCCGAACGGACAGGTCGTGCGGAGCGAGCAGCGCGGACAGGAGAAGTCGAGCGGTGTCAATGCCATGTCGGGAGGCGTGCCCGGCGTGGAATCGAACGTGCCGGGAGGTACGGAAACCGAAGGCGGTCAGACGAGCTCGAACAGCAACCAGACCAAGAACGAGACGGTGAATTACGAGATCAGCCGAACGGTGTCACGAATCGTGGAGCCGACCGGGACCATCAAGAAATTGTCCGTGGCCGTGTTGGTCGACGGGATCTATGAAGGTGGCGCAAAGCCGGCGGAAGGCGCAGCCGAGGAGACAAAAAAGGAAGAGCCGAAGAAGTACGTGCCCCGGTCGGAGGAGGAAATGAAGCGGATCGAGGAGATCGTGAAGAAGGCGATGGGCTATTCCGCCGAGCGCCAGGACCAGGTCGAGGTGGTGAACATCCAGTTCGGTCTGGGCGCGGAGGAACCGGTCGGCGTCGGGGTGGAAGCCGCCTCGGATTCCACGAAGGCGTGGATGCCCTACGTGCGGTATGCCGTCGGGGGACTGCTGTTCTTCCTGATCTTCTTCTTGGTCGTGCGGCCCTTGATGGCGATGTTGGTTCAGTCGGCCCCCGCGGCGACCGACGGCCAAACTCCCGCGCTGCCCGCCTCCGTGGGGCAAGTCGAAGCCGCCATCAGCGGGAAGCAGCCGTCCCAGATCCTGGAGATGGCCAAGAGCAATCCTGCCAACACGGCTGTGGTCGTCAAACAGTGGTTGAAGAGCAACGCCTAATCGGTCTCCATCATGAATAAACAGTTGAGCGGGGCACAGAAGGCCGCGATCCTGCTGCGGGCGATCGGAGAAGAGGCCGCGGCCGCGGTCATGAAGGCGCTGGATCCGAAAGACATTCGGAAGCTCGGGACCTTCATGAAAGAAACGGCCAATATCACGAAACAGGAAGAAGAGAGCGTGATCGCGGAATTCGAACAGGCGAGCTCTTCCGGCGAGGTCCAGTTTGAGGGAAAGGAGTTCATGGAAACGATCCTCAAAAAGGCCTTAGGTCCGGAAAAAGCCGCGCGCATCATGGAATCTCTCAACACGAAGACCTATCCGGGCATCGATGCGCTGAAGTGGGTGGACGCCAGGACGGTCTCTCAGATTCTGAAGGTCGAACATCCCCAAACGATTGCGGTCTGTTTGGGTCAGATGGAGGCCGAACAGGCCAGCGCCGTGTTGGCGCTGCTGCCGGTGCATCTGCATGCCGATGTATCGCTGCGGCTCGCGACCATGCAAGAGGTGCAGCCGGACGTGCTGGCTGAACTGAGCGACAGCCTGCAGGAAATTCTGTCGGCGTCGATGGGCGTGTCCAGCATGTCGGTCGGCGGCACGGAACTGATGGCGGACATCCTGACGCGCATCGACAAGAACACCGAGGGCGCCATCATGGCCAAGCTCACGGAACGGGACCAGGCGCTGGCGGATAGCATCCGGGCCCTCATGTTCGTCTTCGACGACCTGATCGATTTGGATTCCCGCTCGATGCAGGAGTTGATGAAGGAGATCAGCAAGGAAGACCTTCCCATCGCCCTCCGTGGCGCCACGCCGGAGGTGAAGGAGAAGTTCCTCAAGAACATGTCGAGTCGGGCGGCGGAAATGCTCAAGGAAGACATGGACACACGCGGACCCGTCAAGGTGTCGGATGTCGAGAAGGCGCAACAGAACATCCTGAAGGTCTGCCGCAAACTGGAAGAAGAAGGCCGCATCGTCGTCGGCGGCGGGTCAGGCGAGGCATTGGTCTAAATGGGAGCCGCTGCCGCGCGTCAGGCCTCACCCAGGACGCCAGCCGCCGCACCCGACAAGGAATTGGCGCCGCGCGCGATCCTGGTGGTCGATGATGAGCCGCCCATCTGCGAACTGCTGAGTGAATTGCTCCGTGCGGCGGGACAGGTGGTCATCACCGCCGGATCTGCCGAAGAGGCCTTGGCCCACCTGCACGTCCATCCGGTCGCGGTGTTGATGGTCGACGTGCAACTGCCCGGCACCGACGGCATTGCCCTTCTGGAGCGCGCCCTCGAAATCGACAGTCGCTTGCTCGGCATCGTAATGACCGGCCACGGCAATATCGAGTTGGCCGTACGGGCGATGAAGTCCGGCGCGGCGGATTTCCTGACCAAACCTTTCCAACTGGATTTGGTGAACCTGACCGTCGCCAGACTGCTGGAACTCTATCGTTTGCGGCAGGAGAACACCGTGCTCAAGAACACGCTGATTCGTTCGGGGAACATTCGCCTGCGGACGGTGCCCTTGGCCGATTTTACTCCCGGCAGCAAGCCGCCTGACAAGGACAAGGTGACGGAGTACGAGCGGGGTGTCGCCGAAGGCGAGCAGCGCGCCCTTGAACGGGTACAAGCTGTGCGGCAGAAGGAACAGGTGCTGGTGGCCTCGTTGGGAGCCAAACTCGAAGAGGCCTGGCGTGGTCTGCATGAAACGGTGGAAGAGGAAGTCGCCTCCCTGGCGTTCATGATCGCGCAGAAGGTACTGCGTGATCTGGTGGCGGAGAAACGCGACGCGATCGTGACCCAGGTGCGCAGCGCGCTCAGTCACTTGCACGAAAGCGGCCTGGTCCGCATTCGTATTCATCCGTCGGACTTGCCGGCCTTGGAGGGGGCGCGCTCGGCATTGAGCCAAACGCCCCATGGCTCGCTGACCCTGAAGTTTGAAACGGATCCCGGCATCAGCCCTGGTGGCTGTCTCGTGCAGGCCTCGAGCCTCTTGATCGATGCGACGCTGGACAGCCAGTTGTTGCGGTTGGGAGAAGCCCTACGAAAGCGAGAGACCGATGAAGCTTAGCGAGCGTCTGGAGCAGGTCGAACCGCTGTCCGTCACCGGGCGCGTCGCCCAGGCGGTCGGCATCGTCATCGAAGCATCCGGCCCCTTCACGTCCGTGGGAGAAGTCTGTGAGATCACCCGTGAGGGCGGGCAGGGGACGGTCATGGCGGAGGTGGTGGGCTTTCGCGAAGATCGCGTCCTGTTGATGCCGCTGGGAGAAATGCAGGGCATCGGGCCGGGCAGCCGCGTGGTGATGAAGGGGCACGTCGCCTCCGTTCCGGTCGGGCCGGACATGCTGGGCCGGATCCTCGATGGACTCGGCCATCCCCTCGACGGCTTGCCGCCGGTGCGTGCCGAGTCGCGGGTGCCGCTCCACGCCACCCCGCTGAATCCGCTCCATCGCGCGAGGATCACGGAACCGATCGATCTGGGAATCAGGGCGATCAACGCGCTGCTGACCTGCGGGCAGGGGCAGAAGATCGGCGTGTTCGCGGGATCCGGCGTGGGTAAGAGTGTCCTGTTGGGCATGATCAGCCGTTACACCCAGGCGGATGTCAGGGTCATTGCCTTGGTGGGCGAACGGGGGCGCGAGGTGAAGGAGTTCTTGGAGCGTGACCTTACCCCGGAAGCCCGCGCGCGTTCGGTGGTCATCGTAGCAACCTCCGATCAACCCCCGATGGTCCGCATCCGCGGCGCGCTGGTGGCGACGGCTATCGCGGAGTATTTTCGCGATCGGGGGAACCAGGTCCTGCTCATGATGGATTCCTTGTCTCGATTGGCGTACAGCCAGCGTGAGGTAGGCCTGGCGATCGGCGAACCTCCGACCACGAAAGGATATACGCCCTCGGTGTTCGCGGTGCTGCCGAAGCTGCTGGAACGGGTCGGCACGGCTCAGAGCGGCGGCAGCATCACCGGCCTCTACACCGTCCTGGTCGACGGCGACGATCTCAACGATCCCGTCGCTGATGCCGTCCGGTCTATCCTGGACGGCCATATTGTGCTGTCTCGAGAGCTCGCCGCACGTAACCATTTTCCGGCCATCGACATCATGCACAGTACCAGCCGAGTGATGCGGGATATCGTGACGCCGGCGCACTATGCGGCGGCGCGTTTGGTCTTGGAACGAACGGCTCTGTATCGTCGATCGGAAGACTTGATCACCCTCGGGGCCTATAAGCCCGGCACCAGCAAAGAGTTGGATAAGGCGGTGTCGGCGCACGACGACATCACGGCGTTCCTGCGGCAGGAAATTCAGCAGCCGGTCGGATTCTCTCGTTCGCTGGATGAGTTGATGGCCCTGGCGGGAAAGATTAAATGAACCTGACGGTCCTTCGCGCCCATGCGCTGCAACGGGAGGACGCGACCAGGATGGAACTCGCGGAGGCTGCGCGTGAGTTGCAGGAGTGGAACGATCGGATCGCGCGCTTGGAGGCGCGGGCCGGGTGCGATGCAGACACGTACCTGGAACAGGCGCGCCGGGGCGGGACGGCGGAGGAATTGTTCGCCCCCCTCGACGCCATGAACCAGGCCCTTGAAACCAGAAAGCGCATGGAAGAGCGGCAGACCTCGCTGCAGAGCCAGTGGGCAACCAAGCGTGACGCGGTGCTCGAGGCCATGCGGGATCGAAAGAAATTGGATCTGTTGGTAAGCCGGGCGCAGCAGGAGCAGAGGCGTCGGCAGGAACGTCAGGACCAGGCCTTGCTCGATGAACGGGCCTGGCGAAGAAATCCCCTGAGACCGGGAGAACGGGAATGAGCGCGGAACGTCCGGCCGAGACCACCGACATGCAGCATGGCCTGAGGCGCGGTGCGGTCATCCAGTCGTGCTGCTGCGTGCTGGTGCTGAGTCTGGCGGCTTCGTTCGCTCTTGCGGATGAAACCGGCAAGCAACCGGCTCCGCAACCGAGCCGACAAGGGGCGGCTCAGCAAGGGCCTGAGCCGGACGTTCCCTCGGGTGCCCTTCAGGGACCGGCGACCATGGCTCCCCGAGAAATTCATGAAATGCTGGAGCAGCGGCGGCGGCTTCTGGATCAACGCGAGGCGGCCATACGGGAAAGTGAAACCCATCTGCTGGAGCTGAAGGCGGAACTCGAACAGATCGTGACCCGCCATGAACAGATGGTCGAGGCGGAGAAAAAGCGCAGTCAGGCTGCGGCGAAGGCCAAGCCGGCCGCTGAAGCCGACAAGCCCAAGGACCCGAAAACTCAAGCCGGCCCGCGCAACGTGAATCAGACGCAACTCGTGAAGATTTACGAGGCCATGCCCCCGGAAGAGGCGGCGGCCCGTCTCGAACGCATGCCGGAGCGGAAGGCTGTTGAGGTGCTGCGCCTGCTTAAGGGCAAGTTTGCGGGCGCCATCCTCGCCGAGGTAAAGCCTGAGCGCGCTGCCCGACTGACCGAGCAGCTCCTCACCACTCCGTAGTCTCCACGCACCGTGTCCCATCGGCAGGTTTTGCCGAGACCGCCTGCAGAAACTTCCGCTTCCTGCTTCTCAATCCTTGTCATCGTCAGCGCAGGCTCCAGATTTACAAGGCCTTTGCGTACAACCGCGAATGGCATGGCCTTTGTAAAGAGGGAGCAGTCACCACAAGGATGGGAAAGACCATGGCCATAGATCTTCAGAGATTGATGGGGCACCTTCCAACGCAGGGCGGCAGGTCGGGCGTGGAACTGGGCGAGCGCAACGAAGGGCGTCCGGTAATCGGGACGGGGAGTCGGTTCGAATCAATCCTCGAGCGAGCGGAAACCAGACGCCTCTCTGCAGAGCCTGGCGCTTCCAGGCCGCGGCAGACATCGACACAGTCCTCTCAGGCGAAACGCTCGCCAGCTTCGAGTTCGAAGCCCGAACAGTCATCACAAAACATCATCGACAAGGAACAGGAGCGGCCAGCGATAGGAGAACAGGCGTCGAAAAACGAGAAGGTTGCCGAAAGCGACCGTGCCAAGCCCTCCGCGTCGGAGGAATCCGAAGATCAAAAGAAAAGCGAACGAGGGCAGCCGGCGGAGATCTTGTTGGCAGCGGTTGTCTCTCCCCTGTCCGCCGAGCAGGTTGCAGCCTTGGTCGCACAGCCGAACGAGGATGGTTCGGTTTCGTCGGAGGGGAGCCCTGCCGAGGCCGCCGAATCCACGGTAGAGGCAGTTTCCTCCGTCACCGCACCAACGGCGGTCGAGCAGGGCCACGCTGGTCCAATTCTTGAGGGAGAAGAGACCGAGGCCCAGGCCAATCTGTCCGTTCCGGGTCAGGCTGGCGAGGTGAAAGCGAGCGAGAACAAGGCCGAGAAGCGGACCGAACCTCTCGTCCAACCGATGCAGCAAGAACCAGCCAATCATGACGAGGTGCCGGCCGAATTGGTCAACAGGGTTGAGGAGGAGCCCGCTCAGCCGATCGAAGGTAAGATGACCGTTCCGACCATGAAGATGGCGGAGCAGAAGAGCGAAGCTGCGGAGCGACCCTCGCAAGAGGCTCCCCAGGCGGCGGTTGCGCTGTCGGGAGCTGAAAGCACTGAGTCAGGCCGGCATCACAGTTTCGAGCCATCCCAAGAGCAGCCTCAGCACGACTTGCTCAACCAGCCGCCAGGGGACCAATCTGCCGCACAACAGGCCAGGCCGGATGAGGGCGCGATGCGCACCTCGTTCCAGGAACGTATGGCCGTGACGAATCAGCCCGCGACAATAGCCAGTGATGGGCTCTCGGCCGGTGAGGCCACTGGAAACGCATCGGTGCGCCATGCCGCGGCAGCGGAGCGTGTGAGCGAACTGCGGGAGAGCACGTCCTTTTCCCAGAGCGTCACGCTGGATCTTGATCCGCTGGACATGGGGCCCCTGCGCCTGCGCGTCATGATGAGCGACCAGACGGTGCACGCCCACATCCGAACAGAACATGGCGCGCTCGGTCACGGTCTCCTCCAACAGGGGCCCTCGCTGGAATCTTCGCTGCGGACCACGGGATTGGAAATGGGCATGTTGCGGGTCACGGTGGATCAGCAGCAGGGGGGCGGTCAGCAGGCCTGGGAGTTTCAGCAGCAGGCACGCTCGGGAGGAGGTTCCGGCCGACCGACGGGGAGCAAGGATGAAGACCGTCAGACTCGGGCGACGACGGAGATGTACGGCAACGGGCGCGTGAGTATTTTTGCCTGATCGGAGGAGCGATGGACTTTTCGAAGATCATCACGCAAAAGACGACGAGCGATTCGACGGCACTCAAGACCAGCGACGGGCCGAAGCCGCTGGGGCAGGACGACTTTCTGAAATTGTTGATGACCCAGTTGCAGCATCAGGATCCGCTGAAGCCGGTCGACGACCAGGCGTTCATCGCCCAGACGGCGCAGTTCTCGCAGCTCGAGCAGATGTCCAAGTTGGTCACGCTGATGGAGAAGAGCGTGTCTTTACAAGAAGCGGCACAGAACAACGGCAAGACGGAAACAGAGACGGCCGTCGCCTAAAAGGCGGCACGCGCTTAGTGACAAGGAGGAAGGCAGCATGGGTATCTTGACCTCGATGTTCACTGCGGTTACGGGATTGAGTTCCTACGGCAACGCCATGGGCGTCATCGGGAACAACATCGCCAACGTCGGGACCGCCGGTTTCAAGTCCAGCCGAGCGACGTTTTCAGAACTGATCTCCTCGAGTCTGGCCGGTGGATCAGGAAGCGACCAGATCGGGTTGGGCGTCTACATGAACGACGTGCAGAAGAACTTTTCCCAAGGCTCGATGACAACGACGGGGAACACCTTCGACCTCGCGATCGACGGAAGCGGCTTTTACCTCCTGCGCAACAGCGCGGGCGCCAACTTCTATGCCCGCGCCGGGCAATTCACGGTGGACAGTCTGGGGCAGGTGGTGGATTCGAGCGGAGCGCTCCTGCAGGGCTACCAGGCAGACACCAACGGCAATATCACCAGCACCATCGGGGGGATTACCCTGTCTTCGAGCGCGGTCTCGCCCCAGGCGACCAGCAGCGGAGAAATCCTCGGCAACCTCAATGCGAATGCCACGGCACCCTCGGCCGCATTCAGCGAGAGCGACGCGACGACCTATAACTTCGCCACCAGTATGACCTTCTATGACTCGTTGGGGAACGGCCATCAGTTGCAGCTCTTCTTCAGAAAGACCGCCGCGAATACGTGGGGTGTGTACTCGCAGATCGACGGCGGTGCGGCGGCGGCACAAACCGCGATGACCTTCAATGCGAGCGGTGCCCTGACGGCCGGAGGTACGCAGACGATCACGGCCACCTTGACCAACGGCGCCACCTCTCCCCAGACCGTGACGCTGGATCTGTCATCGATGACGCAGTATGGCTCCGCCTCCGGCGTGATCAGTCAGACGCAGGACGGCTATTCGTCCGGCAGTCTGGATCGGATTACGGTGGATGAGCAGGGTCGCGTCGTGGGTCAGTTCACGAACGGTCAAACCCGCGCCTTGGCGCAGGTCGTGCTGAACCGCTTCACGAACCCTGACGGACTCTCGAACGCGGGCGAAAATCACTTCATCGAAACGTTGGAGTCCGGGGCGGCCTTAGTCGGCGCGCCAACGGTCAACGGATTGGGGCGAATTCTCTCCGGGACGGTGGAACAGTCGAACGTGGATCTCGGGAAAGAGTTCGTGGACATGATCATTACCCAACGCGCTTTCCAAGCCAATTCCCGCGCCATCACGACCAGTGATGAAATGCTGCAGGAGTTGGTCAACCTCAAGCGGTAACAGGACCTGGTTCCGACGCGCCTCCGTGGGGCGCGTCGGACTCGCGGGCGGTAATTTTTACCGAGCGTCCTTCCTGTTTGCCGTCCGCATTCGCCTCTTCCGGCACACCCCTCGGTCGTCAACAATCTGTCGGCGCGCGAAGTGGGCGCGTCAGCAGCGTGACAATCCCGTTCATCTCACCTTCTCGTCGAAGGCGCCTCTTCGTCGTTATCGGTGAACCCCTTGTGTTTGCATGGAATCGCGCGTGGGTTTGTCGCATGTCTACAGCACCAATGCGGCTCCCCCGTGGCATATGCATTGCACAACCTACCGCCCCGGCAACCAATGTTCCCAGGAGGGTCGTATGGCAGAAGCAGCTGAAGAGAAGCTCCCCGCACCACCGGCCAGCATTCCTATGAAGGTCGTGATCATGATGGTCTTGGGAACGCTGATCCTTGGATTGGGTGGAGCCTTTGCGATGTTCAAGATGATGGCGCCTTCTGCGGCTGAGAAGCCTGCAGCGGAAGGCCAGGCTGAAAAGGCCGGCGGCCATGGCGAATCGGCCCCCAAGGACGGGGGGCATGACGGCGTCGCCAGCGGCACTGCCGCCATCGCCGACCTCGATCCCTTCATCGTGAATCTCGCCGATTCGCCCGAAGTGCGCTACCTGAAGGTCACGATCAAGTTGGAAATGGATGGGTTCGGCGCCGTCGAAGACGTGAAGGCGCGCACGCCGCAGATCCGAGACGCCATCCTGGTGCTGCTGACGAGTTTGGATTCGGTCACCGCGCGGTCCCCACAAGGCAAACACAAGTTGCGGGAGGATGTGACCCAACGCATCAACGGCCTGTTGCCGAAGAAAGCCGTGAAGTCCGCCTACTTCACCGAATTCGTCATCCAGTAGCGCTGCGCGAGATCGCCGAAGACTCATGGACAAGATACTGTCTCAGGAAGAAATCGACGCCTTGATGGGCGGCGTCATGTCCGGGGAAGTCGATACGACTCCCAAGGAAGAGGAAGCCCCGGGCGGCATCAAGGCCTACAACCTCACCAGCCAGGAACGCATCATTCGTGGGCGCATGCCCACGATGGAGATGATCAACGATCGATTCACGCGGCAGCAATCCATTTCCTGGAGCAGCCTGCTGCGGGAGAAGATCGAATTCAGCGTCGTCGGGACGCAGATCATCAAGTTCGGCGACTTCATCCAGAAGGTGCCGGTGCCCTCTTCGTTCAACCTGTTCATGATGGAGCCGCTCCGCGGAAACGGGCTGTTCATTCTGGATGCGATGTTGGTCTACTTGATCGTGGATTTCTTCTTCGGCGGCAAGGTGCAGACACACGTGAAGCCGGAGGGGAGGGAGTTCACGCCCATTCAGGTCCGCCTGATCAAGAAATTGGTGCAGCAGGCCCTCGTCGATCTGGAAAAGGCCTGGCAAGCGGTCATGCAACTGAAGATCGGCTACTGCCGTTCGGAGAGCAATCCCCAGTTCGCCATGGTCGTGACGGGCTCCGAAATCGTCGTGGTCGTGACCCTGCAGGTGCACTTGGGCGACATCTCTCGCGACATGTTCATCGCCTATCCCTATTCCATGCTGGAGCCGATCAAAGAGAAATTGTACTCGGGGCTCTTCGCCGACAATGTGGAGCAGGACAGCAGCTGGGGAAGCCGGTTCAAGGATGCCCTGCGGGAATGCGAGGTCGCCATGACGGTGCAGCTCGGCACCGCCACCATCAGCGTGCAGGATCTGCTGAATTTTGCCCCGGGCGACGTGCTGCTTCTGGACCAACATCCCGGCGACCCCATGGTGTGCCTCGTGGAAGGTGATCCGAAATTTCACGGGCAACCGGGCGTGTTCAAGGGCAACCACGCTTGCCGTGTGACGAACGTGTTGAGCTGAGTTCGGATCGCGACTACAGGAGAACTGCGCATGGGCACTGACGACACCCTCGACTCGACGGACCAATCCAACCCCGCCCCCGCCGTTACTCCACAACCGACCTCCTTTCCGCAGGTCGAGCACCAAAGCGTCGTGCCGGGGAACAAGAATATCGAATTCGTCCTTGATATTCCGTTGCACGTGACGGTGCAGATCGGGTCGACCCGCATGTTGATCCGGGAGTTGCTGCAGTTAGGGCAGGGGTCCGTGATCGAACTGAACAAACTCGCCGGCGAACCGATGGAAGTCCTGGTCAACAACAAGTTGGTGGCCCGTGGCGAGGTGGTGGTGGTGAATGAGAAGTTCGGTATCCGACTGACCGACGTGGTCAGTCCCAATCAACGGATTCAGCAACTCGGATAATCGACGGAATAGGCGACGGGATGGATCTGTGGGACAGTGTGGTGCGGATGGGCTCGGCATTGGCCGTGGTGCTGGCGGTGATCGTAGCGTTGTTGGGCGTGGCGCGTTCCTCGTTCGGGCGACGCTGGCTGCAGGTGAGCGGGACACCACTGGTCAAGATTCTCGGGTGCGGTCAAATCGGGGCCAGGAAACAGGTCATGGTCGTGGCCGTGGCCGGCGAGGTTCTGATTGTGGGAACGACGGCCACAGACTTGATCCCGCTAGGAAAGGTGACCGATCCTGAGCAACTGCGCAAACTATTGGCGGAGCCTCCGGCCGTCGGCGGCCTGCCACTTTCGGGTGACGGCTCCTCGCGCGAAGGGCAGGAGGGGGTCTATGTCTCCCAGTGAATCGGGAGCGCGACCGTCTACGCGGGCGCGTATCTTTCCCGTACGGCCCTCCTGCTCGTTGCTGTTCGGCCTGCTCGCGATTTGCTGTGTCGTCGGAGTGCCCGCCGCCCATGCTCAAAGTCCCTCTCTGACCTTGGACCTTGGACAGGGAGGACCCAAGCAGGTGGCGGCTGTGCTGCAGATTCTGGCGCTGCTCACGGTCCTCTCGCTCGCACCCGCCATGTTCATCATGGTGACCTCCTTTACCCGCATGGTCATCGTGCTGTCGTTTCTACGCCAGGCCTTGGGAACCCAGCAGGTGCCGCCGAATCAGGTGCTGATCAGCCTGGCCTTGTTTCTGACGATGTTCGTCATGGCGCCGGTCGGACAAGCGGTTTACAAGGACGCCATGCAGCCGCTGTTGGCCGAGCAGATCGGATATGAGGAGGCGTGGAATCGGGGCATTCAGCCCATCCGCGCGTTCATGCTGAAGCAGATGCGCGACAAAGACCTGGAATTGTTCTTAGAGATGGCGCACACGCCGAAGCCCACCCAGGTCGAGGAGGTCCCGACGCATGTCATCATCCCGGCCTTCGTGTTGAGCGAACTCCGCATCGCCTTCCAGATCGGGTTCCTGCTGTACATCCCCTTTCTCATCGTCGATATGGTGGTGGCCAGCGTGTTGATGTCCATGGGAATGATGCTCCTACCGCCCGTGATGATCTCCTTGCCTTTCAAACTCATTCTATTCGTCCTCGCCGACGGCTGGTATCTGGTCGTCGGATCGATGGTCAAGAGTTTCCAATAGGAGGCTGACGCATGACCATCGAAGCCGTCACAGAAATCGGCCGGCAGGCCATCGAAACCACCCTCCTGGTCTCCGCCCCCGTGCTGGGACTGAGTCTGGTGGTCGGCCTCCTGGTGAGCACCTTTCAGGCGATGACGCAGATCAACGAGGCGACGCTGACGTTCGTGCCCAAGGTGCTGGCAGTATTCGCGGCCACGCTCCTGTTCCTGCCTTGGATGATGGGGGAGTTGATCGGATTCATGACCCGCTTGATCATCAGCATCCCCATGCTGATCCATTCGTAAGGGGTCGACCTGCGATGAATGCCGCCCACACGTTGCATCTGGCGCTGCCGCAGTTCCAGGCGTTTTCCATTCTCCTGGTCCGCGTGGCCGGCATCATCAGCGTGTTTCCCATCCTCAACACCAAGACGATCCCCATTCCGGTCAAGGCCGGGCTGGTGACGATGTTGGGATTGGTTCTGACGCCGGTCATCCGGCTTCCCCAGCTGCCGACCGATCCGCTTCTCGTCGCCGCAGGCATGGCCAACGAATTCCTCATCGGCCTCACGATCGGACTCGCGGTTCGATTGCTGTTTGCCGGCATTCAAGTGGCCGGTGAGTTGATCGGCACTCAAATGGGATTCAGCGCCGTCCAGTTGCTCGACCCCACGTCGCATCAGAATGCGCCCCTCGTCGCACAATTCCATATGACGTTGGCGTCGCTGGTATTTCTCTCACTTAATGCGCATCTGCTTGTGGTCCACGCGATCGGGATGAGTTACGACGTCGTGCCACCTTTCAGCGCGCGCCTCTCCGAATACCTGGCCGCCGACATCATTCATCTCGCGCAGCACATGTTGTCGGTGGCGCTGCAATTGGCGGCGCCGGTGTTCGCGACCCTGCTGATCGTGAACACCATTTTGTCGATTCTCGGCCGCGCCGTCCCGCAGATGAACGTGTTCGTCCTCAGCTTTCCGATCACGATCGCTGCAGGGCTTTTGGCCATGGGGCTGGCCTTGCCGTTCAGCCTGTCGCTGTTCGAGCGGGAATTCAGGACCCTGGTCGAAAACATGCTGGCGTTGCTGAAGGTGCTGGGCCATGGCTGAAAGCGCACAGAACCGCACAGAACAAGCAACCCCGAAACGCAAAGCGGATGCGCGGAGCAAGGGGCAACTTGCGATCAGTCGCGATGCTGCCATGGCGGTCGGGTTGTTGGGGAGCCTGGGCGGGCTCTACTGGACTGCACCAGGCATCTTGGAGCGATTGCGTGAGACCTTGCGGGTCTGGCTCACGAAGTCGGTGGAGGACAGTTCGCATCGGGCGCTGGAGCTGGACCACCTCCACTTATTATTGAGAGAGATCGGGACGGATGTCTTCCTAACGCTCGGTCCGATCGTCGGCGGCATCGCCGCGATCGGCGTCGGCGCCAATTTAGTGCAGACGGGGTTCTTCTGGCGCAAGGACGGCTTGGAATGGGATTGGTCCCGTATCAATCCCGCCAGCGGATTGTCCCGTCTCTTCTCCCTCCGGTCGCTGACAGAACTGGTGAAATCCTGGCTCAAGATCCTGGCGATCGGCTGGACAGGATACCTGGCGGTCAAGGGGGACATGGCCCAATTTTTGTCTTTAAGCGAGTTTGGCCTCGACACCCTCTTGTCGACGGTGGGATGGGCGACGTTCAAGGCCGCGCTGATGATGGCGGGTGCGGCGGCGGTGATCGGTGCGGCCGACTATGCCTATCAGCGTTATGAATGGGAGCGAAGCCTGCGCATGTCGCGCGACGAGATCAAGGAAGAGCAGCGGTCGGCGGAAGGTGATCCGACCGTCAAGTCCAAGATCCGCGGCAAGCAGCTCGAGATGGCCCGCAAGCGCATGATGGCCGCCGTGCCCACGGCCGACGTAATCGTGACCAACCCGACGCACCTGGCCGTTGCCCTGCGGTATGACTCCAAGGCGATGGGCGCCCCGATCGTTGTGGCCAAGGGCGCCGGTTTCGTGGCCGAAAAGATTCGCGAAATCGGGCGGCACCACGGCGTCATGATCGTCGAGAACAAACTTGTGGCTCGGACCCTCTACAAACTGGTGGAAGTGGGACATGAGGTGCCGGAAAACCTGTATCGCGCCGTGGCGGAAATCCTCGCCTTCGTGTACCGCGTACGCGGTACATTGCCCCCGGCCTGAGGTGACGGCGTGACGGATTGTACGATGGAGCGGTCATGAGCAAAGGGGCGACGTCGGTTCCTTCCACCTCCCTGGTGAAACACCCGGACATTCTCATGTCCGTGGGCGTGGTCGGCATCCTCATGGTGATGCTGATCCCGTTGCCGCGATTCTTTCTCGACCTGCTGTTGAGCTTCAACATCACCCTGTCGATCATCATCCTACTGGTCGGCATGCAGGTGCGTCGGCCGCTGGAATTCTCGGTCTTCCCATCCATCCTCCTGATGGTGACGCTCCTGCGCCTGGCGCTGAACATCGCTTCGACTCGACTAATTCTGTTGCACGGGAACGAGGGGGTGGCGGCGGCGGGTGAAGTCATCCGGGCATTCGGCAACTTCGTCGTGGGCGGTAACTACACGGTGGGCCTGGTCGTGTTCATCATACTGGTCATCATCAACTTCGTCGTCATCACGAAGGGTGCCGGGCGTGTCGCCGAAGTCGCGGCGCGCTTCACGTTGGATGCGATGCCTGGCAAACAGATGAGTATCGACGCCGATTTGAATGCCGGCCTCATCAATGACGCGGAGGCCCGGCAGCGCCGAAAGGACATTGCGCAGGAGGCGGACTTCTACGGAGCGATGGACGGTGCCAGCAAGTTCGTGCGCGGCGACGCCATCGCCGCCGTGGTCATCACCCTCGTCAACATTCTGGGCGGTCTGACTATCGGTGTCCTGCAGCAGGGACTGACCTTGGCGGCCGCGGCGCAAACCTATACGTTGCTCACCGTCGGCGAAGGGCTGGTGGCGCAGGTCCCGGCCCTCATCGTGTCCACCGCCGCCGGTATCGTCATCACGCGCGCCGCGTCCGAAGTCAATCTCGGGTTCGAAATCACCCGTCAGGTGTTGATCTCACCGAAAGCCATCGGCACGGCGGCGGGGATTCTTCTGACGTTGGGCCTGGTTCCCGGTCTTCCGCACGTGGCCTTCCTGGCACTGGGTGGGCTGACAGCCTGGATGGCCTACCAAATGAATGAACAGCAGAAGGCGGCGGAGGCCGCGCCGGCACAGGCGGCCCCGCAAGCCAAGGCCGAAGAACCCACCACGCAAGTGACCCCGTTGGATCTCATGGAAGTCCAAGTCGGGTACGGCCTCATCGGGTTGGTGGATGCCGGACAGACCGGCGCGCTCCTCGACCGCATCAAGGGCCTGCGCCGGCAGTTCGCTGAACAAATGGGCTTCGTCCTGCCGCCGATCCATATTCGCGACAACCTCCAACTGCGGCCGAATGAGTATGCGGTGTTGTTAAAGGGAGTGGAACTGGCCAAGTCGGAGGTGATGCCGGCCCACGTGCTCGCCATCGATCCCGGCACCGCACAGCGCGGTGCCGTGCATGGGCTCCCGACCAAAGAGCCAGCCTTCGGATTGCCCGCTCTGTGGGTGCCGGAGCAGGCGCGTGAGCAGGCGCAAATCGCCGGGTATACGGTCGTCGATCCGGGCTCGGCCGTGGCGACCCATCTCTCGGAACTCATCAAACGCCATGCGCATGAACTCCTCGGGCGGCAGGAAGTGCAGGGTCTGCTGGATCAGCTGGGTAAAAATCACCCCAAACTGGTTGAGGAAGTCGTGCCTAATCTGATTCCTCTGGGTACCCTCGTCAGGGTCCTCGCGAATCTGCTGCGGGAAGGTGTGCCGATCCGAGACCTGCGGACCATCCTGGAAACTATTGCCGACCATGCGCCGACGACGAAAGATGCCGAAATTTTGACAGAGGTTGCCAGGCAATCGCTCGGACGCACCATCACTCGTCAATACCTCGCGCCGGACGGGTCACTACCGATCATTGGGTTAGACCCGCGTCTGGACCGCACCTTGGCCGATCAAGCCAATTCCACGGCACAGGGGAATCAATGGATTCCGGATCCCATGGTGGCACAAAAACTGCTCGCTGCTTTGAAGCAAGCCGCGGAGCGTATGGTCGGGCGCGGGCATCAACCGGTCATCCTCTGTTCTCCGTCGTTGCGGCGGCACCTGCGCCGGCTCACGGACCGAATCCTGCATTCGGTTCCGGTGCTGGGGTTGAACGAAGTGGATACCGTGGTGCGATTGCAGGCGATTGAAACGGTTCGCCTCGAGTTGGATGCCGGTGAGACGAGGAGCTTGGCATGAAGGTGCGGACGTTCCATGTGAAGTCGATGCATGACGCCATTCGCTCCATCAAGGAAACGCTCGGGCCTGACGCGGTGATTTTGTCTACCAAGCGCATTCGTTCCTGGGACAACGGGTTCGGTTTGTTGGGCGGGTCGGTGCTGGAGGTGATGGCGGCCGTCGAAGACGATGCGGTCGTGCCCGATCCTGCGCCGCTGCTGGGACAGGACGACGCCGCTCCCGCTCTGCTCGCACAGCCGCCAACCTTGCCGAAGGACGAGACCCGTTTCCAGAAGACCCTGCAAGGAGCGATGGAGCAATCCTCTGCGGTGCGAGCCCTGTCCCATGCGGAGGGCGCAGGCGAACGGGGAACGGTCTACTCCTTTCAACGGGTCTATGAAGATTTACTGTCGCAGGGGGTCGAACAGGCTACGGCGGAATCTTGCCTCCGCGAGTTGCAGGCGACCCTGATTGAGCCGGGCGCATCACGTTCCAGTTCGTCGCTGCAGTTGTTGCGCACCGTGCTCTTGGCGAAGGTGAGGACGGCCGGGCCCTTGCTGGGGGCGGGAGGCGACCAAAAAATCGCACTCTTCGTGGGACCGAGCGGGGTGGGGAAGACCGCGACCATTGCCAAACTTGCCACCAAGTATGGCATCGTCGAACAGCGCAGTCTGGCCCTGATCACCATGGACACCTACCGGCCAGCCGCGGTGGAGCAACTCCGTCTGTATGCGGATGTGCTGGGCATCCATCTGGCGGTGGCCGGGTCCTGTGAAGAAGCGCGCGCCGCCATCAGAGAGGCGCGCGAGGCCGAGTTGGTCTTGATCGACACGCCGGGGTTCGGTCCCTACGAGCCCATCGCCGACCAACGATGGCGCGGGCTGTTGCAGGAGGACCTTCCCATCGAGGTCCACCTGGTGTTGGCGGCCAGCACTCGTGTGCCGGACCTTGTCGTGAGCGCAAGCCGATGCGTGGACCTGCCGGCCTTGCGATTGCTTTTTACGAAGCTGGATGAAACGAGCGGCTACGGCGGGATTTTCGAGACCAGCCATCGCACCGGTGTCCCCCTCTCGTACTGGGGAGTCGGCCAGCGCGTGCCGGACGATCTCATGGCGGCTCACGTCGACCGCTTGGGCGACCTATTGTTGGGCGGGCGAGTGCGTTCTCCCGGCAATACGTCACATCGTCCATGGGATCAACAGATCGTACCGGAGCCCACGTCCGGTACCAGGGCCTTCCAGACGGATCGCAGTTGAACAAGAGGGGAACGACGATGACGATGCAGCCGGACACGCTGGACTCGCAGACCAAGGACCGCGAAGAGAACGTCATTCCCTCCCGCACCCAGGTCATCACCGTAACCAGCGGAAAAGGTGGCGTGGGGAAGACGAACGTCGTGGCCAATACGGCCATCGCGTTGGCGCAGACGGGCAAACGTGTGCTGGTGCTCGATGCGGATCTCGGGTTGGGCAATATCGACATTCTGCTGGGGCTGACGCCCAAGTACACGTTGGAACATGTGCTGGCGGGCACCTGCCGCTTGGAGGAGATTGCGTTGACCGGCCCGAAGGGGATCGTGGTGCTGCCGGCGAGCACGGGCATTTCCCAACTGACGACCCTGACGGAGAGCCAGCAAGTCATCTTGCAGGAGGAGTTGGAGCGGTTGGCGTCGAGGATGGATGTCCTCTTGATCGATACGGGAGCGGGTATTTCCTCGACGGTGACCTATTTCGCGGCGGCGGCCCAGTCGATTGTGGTGGTGGTGTCACCGGAACCCACCTCGCTGACCGATGCCTATGCCCTCATGAAGGTCTTGCTGCGGCAATATCGAGAGCGTCGGTTCTACGTTCTCGTGAACATGGCCAAGTCCCCGAAAGATGCCGCCCGGGTGTTTCGGAAACTCGAATTGGCGGTCAGCCGCTTTCTCCACATCTCGGTGCACTACCTGGGGGCCATTCCCTCCGATGATTACGTGCCCATGGCCGTGTCTCAGCAACGGGCTGTGATCGATCAATATCCCCACGCGCCGGCGAGCCGCGCGTTCCGGGACCTGACCGAGGCGGTCGCGCGCTTGACGCCACCGGCGTTGCCCAAGGGCACCGTCCAGTTCCTCTGGCAGCAACTGCTGCGGACGCATTGACTGAAAGGAATGCCGGCCCATGATGGATACTCGCAAGACAGCCGTTGCGAAGAGTGTTCCTCGCAAAGCGATTGCCGAAGGGGATCGTGAACGGGTCATTCAGGAGTTCGCGCATGTCGTCAAGGCGATGGCCCATCGCTTGGCCTTTCGTCTGCCGGCCTATATGGATGCAGAGGATCTGATCTCCGTCGGCATCATCGGGCTGATGGACGCGATGGATAAGTACGATCCGACACGCGAAGCCAAATTCAAGACCTATGCGGAGTTCCGTATCCGCGGCGCGATGCTCGACGAGATCCGCTCCATGGATTGGGTCCCCCGTTCGGTGCATGAACGCATCACCTTGTTGCAGAAGACCTATGGGGAGTTGCTCAACCGACTGGGACGCCCGCCCACGGATCAGGAAGTTGCGAAGGAATTGAAGATGTCCATCGAGGAGTTGGAGGAGTTTCTCACGCGTTCGCGCGGCGCGGTGGTCATCAGCTTGGATGATTTGGGCGTGCACGACACGGACGGGCAGAAGATCTTGGGGGCGCTGACCGACCCGAACCAGCCCGATCCGTTGGCGGTGTTGGTCAGTGAGCGCTCCCGGCATGTGCTCGAGTCGGCCATTCAGGAATTGCCCGAGAAAGAACGTATGGTGTTGTCCCTGTATTACTTCGAAGAACTCACGATGAAGGAGATCGGCACCATGCTCCGTGTGACGGAGTCGCGGGTGTGCCAAATTCATTCGAAGGCCATCATCCATCTCAAGGCCAGGCTGCAACTGGTCGACGCCTGAAGCGATGGGGCGATCGCGCCTGGCGATCGCCCCTGTCCGCTTGCCTTCAGTTTTCCTTTCCTCCTGCCGATACCCCTCTCGACAGATCCATCTCCATCCACTATCAGGCGGTATGAAGCCTCGCGCGGCGCGTGTCCCTCACGCTACAGCTCGGCAGCCAGAGCGCCTGCACGCGACTCCTTCCGCCCAAGTGGAGGAGCGAGCGGCAGAATGGCTCAGGTTCGGACTCCTCGTGACAACTACCTGCGGGGGCGCCGGGCTCTATTGGGCCGTGGCCTTCAATGGACTCAGCCATCTTCCCTTCGTCGGAGTGCTGGATGAGGCCTGGCTCGCCGCGTTGGCCCTGATCATTGCCGTCGCCTGCCTTATTCTACTGATGTCCGCCACCGGAGGTCGGATGGATGAACAGGAAACCGACTGGAATGGGTCGGGCGCCGACGACCGGCAGGCGTACGATTCGGTGACGGGCTTGCCGATGACCCGTCTGTTTACGTCAGAGGTGAATCAGGCGATCGGGAGAAGCCGGATGCCCGGCGCGCAGGTGGCCGTGTTGGTGATCGACCTGACGGAGGTCACGGGACCGGCATGGGAGGAGTCTGCCCACGCCGCTCTGTTTGTTCGGGTCCAGGCGGCTCGTGTGAAAAGCGCTTTGAAATCGACCGATGGGGTGGGGCGGCTAGGCAAGCGAGTTTTTGGGGTGCTGCTTGATCAGGTGAGATCCGAGCATGAGCTGGTGGCCATCGCGAAGAAAATTCAATTCGTGGTTTCCCTCCCGTTTACCATGGAAGGCGTTGAGAGTCAGTGCATGGCCCGTGTCGGCATCGGCTTCTGTCCGCAAGATGGAACTGACGGCCGCGCCACGGTACGGGCCGCGCTCCAAGCTGCGGCGATCGCCCGCGCAGATGGGTACGTGGTCTATGGGCTCAACGGGGCAGTGACCATCGCACAGCCGGCGGCTGCCTCCGTCATCGCGGCCTGACGCATTCTCCTTTCCTGTGGTCCCTGCCACTCGGCAGAACTTTCCTTCTTCTGCGGCAAAGACTTCCCCTCAGGCCCGCTTGTCTCAAACGTCGCCGTCTCATTCATGATCCTTCCAGATTTCCTCCTGGCTCGACAAAAAGAGCCGCGCGCAATAATCACAAGGCCTTGTGCTCGCTGACGGAGCGAGACCAGTGGCGATGATGCAGTGGACGCTCATGGCATGTGCATTGCTATCTCTACTGCGAGCACGAGAGGAAAGAAGCCAACCCATGAACAGAGCCATCTATCCCATACTCTCCGGTGCCGTGGCGCAGGAAAAACAGATGCAGGTGTTCGCCAATAATTTGGCGAACGTCAATACCACCGGGTTCAAACAGGATCAACAGGGCTTCCGCGGACTCTTCGCGCAAGTCAGCGCCGGTGCCGTCGGTCCGTCTTCGAATGGAGGACTGGCCTCCGCGATCCTGTCCCGTCCTTCCGGTCCAACAGAACGGGTCTTCGCCGAACCGCATGGCGTGCGCACGGCCTTTGAGCCGGGAAGAACCCGCATTACGGGGAATCCCTTGGATCTGGCCATTCAGGGCAACGGATTCTTTGAGGTGAAGACGGCCGAGGGCACTCGCTACACTCGCAACGGCATGTTCTCGCTGGACAACCAGCGCCGGCTGGTCACCAACCAAGGACAGGTCGTGATGGGAACGAAGGGCGAACTGAAAGTGCCGCCGGGCACGGTGCAGATCAACGCTCAAGGCACGATCCAGGTGGACGGGAACTCGATCGGTACGATCAAGTTGGTGGAGTTCCCCGAAAACCAGATGCCCCAAAAGTCCGCGAACGGATTGTTTGCCGGCGGCCGGCCGAAGGTGGCCACCACGACACAGGTGCAGTCCGGACACATCGAAGAGTCGAACGTCAATTCACTCAGTGAAATGGTGAAGATGATCGAAGGCATGCGCAGCTATGAATCGGCGCAGAAATTGATTCAGACGCTCGATCGCATGACCGAAACGGCGATCCAGGATCTGGGTCGGGTGCAGTAGGAGGACGTATGATTCGTGCCATGTGGACTGCGGCGACGGGCATGACCGCGCAACAACTGAATGTGGACACGATCGCCCACAACTTGGCGAACGTCAACACGAATGCGTTCAAACGCAGTCGCGCCGAATTTGCCGACCTGCTGTATCAGATTCAGCGGTTGCCCGGTACCAACGCGTCGAACGTCGGGGTCTTTCCCGTGGGTGTGCAGATCGGAGCCGGTGTACGGCCCATCACGGTGGCCAAGGAATGGCTGCAAGGCAATATGCGCCAGACCAACAACGAGCTCGACCTCGCCATCGATGGACCCGGATTTTTCCAGGTGGCGAGACCGGACGGGACCATCATGTATACCCGCAGCGGCTCGTTCAAGCGCGATAACGTGGGAAACTTGGTCACGGGCGACGGTGATCAATTGACGCCGGTCATCACCATTCCATCGGGCGCGTTGAAGCTCGACATCGGCCAGGACGGCACGGTGTCGGTGCTCCTCCCCGGGGTCACGCAGGCTTCGCAGGTGGGGCAGATCCAGTTGGTGCGCTTCGACAACCCCTCGGGGCTGGTGTCGATGGGGAATAACCTCTTTCTCGACAGTTTCGCATCCGGTCCTCCTCTACAGGGAACGGGCGGATTCTCGACAGGGTTCGGGACGTTGCAGCAAGGGTTTTTGGAAAGCTCCAACGTCAATCTCGCTGAGGAGATGGTCAATATGATCATCGCTCAACGGAGCTACGAAATTAACTCCAAGACCATCCAAGCCTCCGACGAAATGATGCAGATCGCCAACAATCTGCGGCGGTAAGGCGAGGGCATAGGACGTAAAGGACGACACCGTGATTCGACTCGCAACAATGATCGCGATGACGGTTGGGCTGCTGGCCGGTGGAATCGCGCCGGTGTCGGCGGGAGAACGGAGGGCGGAGCCGCCCACCGGGATGGTCCAGACTGCCTTGGCTCAGACCATTCACACGGTTCCGTCGGCGCGCGGCAAACGAATCGTCGCGCCCGAGCAGATCCAGGCTGCCATCCATCGCCACGTGATGCGGGAGCTTGCCGGACGAGTGGTCGACTGCCAGGTCACGCTGGGGGAGCCCCAACAGCCGGTAGTCCTGCCGCCCGGCATGGTTGAAGTGAAGGTCGGCGCCGGCCGGTCTGAGGAGCCCCTGGGGAGGCGGCTGTTTCAGATTCAGTTGCTGGTCAATGGGCGGTTGGCGAAGACCGTCGAAGCGACGGCGGACATTGCGGCGGTAGTGGAAGTGGTGGTCACGAATCGGCTGATCAAGACGGATGAGGTGATCGAGGCGGAAGATGTCGGCACGGATCAAATGGTGTTGTTCGACCTGAAGCAGGCATTCGTGACGAACCCCACCGATGTGATTGGAAAGGCCGCTGCGAGGCCGTTGTCCCCCCAAAGCCCTATCCGAATCACGGCTGTTCGCCGCCCCTTTGTCGTGCGTAAGGGGGACCGGGTCACGATCGAAGCCCGGCAGGGAGGGCTCTCGATCCAAACGGTCGGCGTGACGAAATCCCATGGCGAAGTCGGCCAAACGATCACGGTGTCCAACGTGGACTCGGGCAAGGACCTTCAGGCAATCGTGGTCGGAGCGGGGGTGGTGCGTGTCAATTTCTGACGGCAAGCATTCTAGGTCTCGACGCTTCGCCGCCGCCGTCTGCTGTCTGATGATCGGTGCGGTGGCCGCCTGCTCTTCGTCACCGAGTGCGAAGCAACAAAAGGTGGAGGTACCCAAAATGCCTCCACCGAAAACCGTAGGGTCGCTGTGGCAAGAGGAGAACGGGCGTGCCTATCTGTACGAAGACCTTCGTGCTATGCGGGTGGGGGACGTGATCACGATTTCGATCGTGGAAAAACACAAGGGCTCCAAGAGCGCCGATACGAATGCGGAGCGCGATTCCAGCATCACCAATAGTTTGAGTGGGAGCGGCGTGGGGTACATCGGCTTGCCTGGGATCAGGCTCGGAGGCGAAGCACGTCGCGGATTGGGCATTGATGCGAGCGCGACCAACAAGTTCGGCGGCAAGGGGGCGACAAGTCGAGAGGATACGTTGACCGGTACCATCTCGGCCATCGTCACGGAAGTCTTGCCGAATGGAGACCTGCGGATCGAAGGGCGCCGCGAGGTCACGGTGAACTCGGAACGGCAGATTATGACGATCGGCGGCATTGTCCGCCGGGTGGACGTGAATACGAAGAACACGGTTCAGTCCAGCGCGATTGCCGATGCCAAGATTGAATATTCCGGGTTGGGCGTAGTGGATGATGTGCAGCGGCCCGGCTGGCTGGTCAGGGTCTTGGACTGGATCTATCCCTTTTGAACAGTCGGGAATCGGCGAATCGGCGGGAGGACGGCGCGAGATGTCGACACAACGAAAAGAGCAGCAACAGCTGATCATACAATGTTTTCGCTTGATGCTGGCCAGCGGTGTGGTGCGC
This sequence comes from Nitrospira sp., assembly GCA_015709715.1. Lineage (NCBI taxonomy): Bacteria > Pseudomonadati > Nitrospirota > Nitrospiria > Nitrospirales > Nitrospiraceae > Nitrospira > Nitrospira sp. Next base: position 285,013 of record CP054184.1, on the reverse strand, counting down.
ACGGCCGATCTGGATCCGGAATCATTGCCTCGCCATTGGTCGTCCCCGCTCCCGACGCCACAGCGCAAGCAGCCGGAACGGCAACAAGCCGGCACCTGGTTTCGTCGCGCCTTCGTCGGGATGGCGGCCTTCCTCATGCTGTCGCTGCTGACGGCTTCCTGGGCGGAAGCCGTGCGCGTGAAGGATGTGGCGACCATCGAGGGGGTCCGTGAAAACCAGCTGATCGGCTACGGCTTGGTGGTGGGTCTGGATCGGACCGGTGACCAGGTCATCGGTGGTCAGTTCACCATTCAGGCCATGATGTCCATGTTGAACAAAATGGGGATCAATCTGGTCATCGACCCCATCCAGTTGCTGACGCGCAATATCGCCTCAGTCATGGTCACGGCCAAACTGCCGCCGTTCGTGAAGCCCGGGATGACGCTCGATGCGGTCGTCTCCTCCATGGCGAATGCGAAGAGTCTCCAAGGCGGGACCTTGCTGCTGACGCCTCTCAAGGCGCCGAACCAGCAGGTGTTCGCCGTCGCCCAGGGGCCGGTTTCGATCGGTGGATTCTTAGGCGGCGTCGGTGGAGCAGGTGGAGCGACCGTCACGAAAAATCACCAGGCCGCCGGTGTGGTTCCCGCCGGCGCAATCGTGGAAAAAGAACTGGTTGTGGACATTGATTCGTGGGATTCGGTGTCTGTGCTCTTGCGTCACCCGGACTTTACGACTGCCATCCGTACAGCCGAAGCGATCGACGGCACTTTCGGGAAGGGAACGGCGGTGCCAGTGAACGCCGGGCTCGTCAAGGCAGCCTTGCCGACTACCTTTCAAGGACGTGTCGTGGAATACATCGCGACCATGGAAGGGTTGGACGTCACTGTTGATGTGGCAGCCAAAGTTGTCGTGAACGAACGCACCGGCACGGTCGTCCTCGGAGAACATGTCCGGCTCTCGACTTGTGCGATATCTCACGGAAACCTAACGATTTCGGTTAAGAACACCCTCAACGTCTCGCAGCCTCCTGCGCCAATTATTGGATCGACCATGGGGCAAACGACCGTGACTCCGGATGTTCAAACCGAGGTGAAAGAACAAGAGTCCCGGCTGGTAGTCGTGGATCAGACCGTGACGCTGGGTGACGTCGTCCGAGCTCTGAATGCCGTCGGGGTGACCCCTCGTGACCTCGTGGCAATCCTGTCGGCCTTGCGGGCCGCCGGGGCACTTCAAGCGAACCTGGAAATTGTCTAACAGAGGCGGTTGATCGGGATGGACATCAAGAACGTCGTCTCACGACAGTTGGAAGCTTTTGATGCGGTAGCCCTGCAAACGTTGAACCGCCACAACCTCCTCAGCGGAATGGCAGGGGCCGGCGAGGCCGCCCGTGCGGAACTCCATAAGGCCGGCCAGGAGTTTGAGGCCTACTTTATCGGGCACTTGATGAAGGAGATGAGGGCGACGGTGCCGAAGGGGTTATTGGATCGCAAGGGTGAGGAAGTCTGGTACTCCTTTTATGACCAGGAGTTATCCCGTTTGGCCTCGGAGGCGGGAGGGATCGGCTTGACGGCCTACATCGATGCCTACGCAGAAAAAAACTTCTAAATTGCCGCCTGATTCTCAAGTTTCGCCCTCCGGTACCGATAAAGGAGTCGACCAGGGGACAGGCTCCTATAGGGTGCCATTAGGAATCTGGGAGGGGAGTACGCCATGGAGATCTCAGGAAACGGCCGGGCGGCGGATCTCGCGAAGGTCTTGTTGGGCGTTCAGGAGACTGAACGGACACAGCAGAAGAAGACGGTGTCTCAGAATACCGAAAAGCAAGACCGGGTACAGATTTCTGAAGAAGCCAAGGAACTGCAACGCCTGCGGGCTGTAGCCGAGCAGCCGGATGCGGATCGTGACGCCAGGGTCAAGCATATTCAAGAGTCCGTGGAAGGCGGAACCTACAACGTCGACGGGAAAAAAGTTGCCGATGCGATGATCCGCAACGTGTTGACGGACTTCGTCTTGTAGGTGTTGCTTCATACCGTCGCCGGCTCTTGGTGGCGCTCACGCTCCAGGCCTACCTCCGAGGAGGCGAAAGGTGTCGACCACAGAGTCCAGCCGACGATTGGAAACCCAGTCCCTCCTCTCTCGCCTCTACGACAAGGTGATTGCCTTTCAAACGCTGCTGCGCCGGGAGCAGCAAGCGATTCGGACGTTGTCCTTCAGCGAGTTCACCCAGGTCACGATGAAGAAGGCGCAACTCCTGGAAGAGTTACGGGAACTGGAAGGGGGCCGCCGCGTGCAGCAATCCGAACAGGATGGGAAGGGCTCCTCGGCGGTGACCGAAGCCCTATTGGCAAAGCTGCTGGCTGCCGTCGAGGAGACCGATCGCTTGAATCGCCTGAATGCCGGCCTGGTCGAGCAGTCGCTGGAGTTTCTTCAAGGGGCGTTACGCGCGTGGCAACGTAGTTCCGGCTCCGCGGAGTTGTATTCGTCCTCTGGTGTCGCGGTGCCGGCGATGGGCGGTCGCATAGGAATGAGAGGGTAGGAGAGGGCGTATGCCAGGCTTGAATGGGTTGCTCGGAATGGGCGCGAATGCATTGGCGACCTTTCAACGGGCTTTGGCCGTCACAGGCCAGAACCTCTCGAACGTCAATACCCCCGGCTACTCTCGTCAGGAGATCGTTTTGGCAGAGGGCATACCGGAAGATGCAATCCCCGGCCAGTTGGGAACAGGGGTCGTGGCGACGCAGATTCGCCGTTCGATCGATACCTTCGTCGAAGCGCAACTCTTGACCTCCCGGGAACGTCTCGGGCAGTTCAGCGCGTCTCAGAATGCCCTCACCCAAATTCAGACGGTCTTTGCCGATTCCAACGATCAAGGCATCGCTGCCAGCCTGAACGACTTCTTTCAAGCGTGGCAGGATGTGGCGACGAATCCCGCCGACCTGACGAGTCGGACGGTGCTGCTGTCGAAGGCGGATGTGGTCGCCAAGCGGCTCAACCAGGCCGCCACGCAATTATCGGCGCATCGAAATTCGCTTGACGGCCAAATCCTGCGAGGCATTGCGGATATCAATACATTGGCCGGTCAGATTGCCGATCTCAACGGAAAAATCAAACTGGCAGAGGTCAGCGGCCAACAGGCGAACGATTTGCGCGACCAGCGCGGCCGATACCTCAACGACTTGGCGGAATTGGTGGACATTTCCACGCTGGAAGAGTCGGACGGTCAAGTCAGCGTGTTTGTGGGAGTCGGTCAAGTGTTGGTGACGCAGCAAACCGCCTTTCGATTGGCGGGCGTCGCCGACATCACCAACAGCGGTCTTTCGGATGTTCAGTACGACAACGGCAGCGGTGCAAATACCGACCTCACAGGTGTCATCAGCGGCGGCCGACTGAAGGGGTGGATTGATGCCCGGGACACGACGGCGGCCTCGCTCCAAAGCTCGCTCGATACGCTCGCATCACAACTCGTGAGCCAGGTGAATACCCAGCACCGTGCAGGCTACGGATTAGATGGATCCACCACACAGGACTTCTTCACCGCGACAGGCACTACGGCTGCAACCATCGGCGTGGCGCTCACAGATCGGCGGCAGGTCGCCGCCTCGTCTACGGCCGCCGGCGTTCCAGGAAACAATGTCAACGCCCTCGCGGTCGCAGGCTTGCAAGACAGCACCTTAGCGGGATTGGGTAATGCCACGTTCCAAGAATATTACAGCGCCCTGGCAGGGAGTTTTGGTGCCACCCTTCAAGGAACCAAACGTGATTTGGAAGGCCAGGAGATCTTGAACGATCAGTTGCTCGCGCATCGAGCACAGGTGTCGGGTGTGTCAATGGATGAGGAGTTGATCAGCCTGCTGAAGTATCAACGCGCTTTCGAAGCCGCGTCTAAATTGATCACGACAAGCGACGAAATGTTACAAGCCATTCTGACGCTCAAGCGTTAACCGAATCGAAACGAGGCATACTTACCATGAGGGTCGCGGACCAACAGATCTATAGCAACCTGCTCGGCAATCTCCAGCGAGCCCGTCTTCAAAGTCTGAACGCGCAGGAACAGATTTCCAGTCAACGCCGGGTGTCTCATCCCTCCGACGACCCGAGTGCGTTCGGTCAGATCGTGCTGGATAAATCAGCGCTGTCCCAGACGACTCAATGGATCCGCAACATCGATTTCGGCCGTGCGCGCGTCGATGCGGCCGATCAGGCGCTGGGGCAGGTTCAGAATCTGATCACCAGGATTCGCGAACTGACCATTCAAGCCGGCAGCGATACGACGTCTCCGGAAGGCCGGGAGACAATCGCGAAGGAAGTACGGCAGCTTCAGCGCCAATTGGTTCAGCTGGGAAATACGGAAGTTGCCGGACAGGCCATCTTCGGGGGGACGGAGAGCGACGTAAGCCCCTTTGTGATCACCTCCGGCGATACCGTGGCCTACCAGGGCAATGCCGAGACGCAGTCCATTGCCGTCAGTCCGAATCAAACCGTTCAAATTCTCCTTCCGGGTAGCAGTATCTTCACGGGATCTGCCACGAATATTTTCAACTCACTGCGTGATCTGTTGACGGCGCTGGAGAGTAACGATCGTAACGGAATCCAGGATGGTCTGGGGAATTTGGATCTCGCGACGGCCCAGATCAGCGAAACGCAGGGTACCGTCGGCGCGTTGGCCAATCGGCTCCAGGTCACAAGAGATGCCTTGGATACGGCAACCCTGACGATATCGAAGTCGATTTCCGACAACCAGGATGCAGACCTGGCAGCGGCCATCAGTCGCCTTCGCCTGCAGGAGGTGGCGGTCAATGCTGCGAGTCAGGCATTTGCCAGAATCTTCGATACGTCGCTCCTCAACTATCTTCGGTAGGCGATTCTCAAGTCCCGCCGTGCGGAGCCGATAAGACGATAGACTCGTTTCCAAGCCAAGGAAGGCTGGTATGCTGGTACTTACACGACGCCGGGGAGAAGGCGTCACCATCGGGCTGGATGTCCGCATCGTGGTTTTGGGCATCAAGGGTGGCCAAGTCAGGCTCGGCATCGAGGCGCCTCCCAATGTGGAAGTCCATCGTGAGGAGGTCCATGCACGGATTCAGGAAGAGAATCGAATCGCAGCCGGTCCGGGGGTGATTCCTCTGGAAGCCTTTCGACAGTTGTCGAATAGGGGGGGGCGGCGTGGTGCTCAAGGGGCTGTATGAAGTGTCAGTCAAGCAGGTTCGGCGCATTTGAAGTGAAGGATGATGTGCTCTTGGTTTTTCCCTCCGGCATCTTAGGATTTCCGGAGTGGACTCGATATGTCCTGCTGGACCATGACACGGATGCTCCGTTTAAGTGGCTGCAGTGTGTCGAAGCGCCTGAATTGGCCTTTGTCGTGCTGGATCCCGCCTTCTTCAAACCCGACTATGAAATTCACATTCCGACGGAAGCCTTGATCGAAATTCAAAGGCAGGGCGAGGACGAGCTTTCCGTCGTCACGATTTTAACCATTCCCTCGCACGATCCGCAGTCCGTGACCGCGAACTTGCGCGGCCCCTTGGTCATGAATCATCGGACCAGGCTCTGTAAACAACTGGTGTTATCGGAAGACTTGCCCACGCGGTACCCGCTGTTCGCCGATTATTCTGCTCCACAACGTCGGCAAACCGATCGCCCCCTCCAAACGTCTGCTTGCTAACGGTCCAATAGCTTATACAGGTGCATCGTGCAGACAAGCATGCGCTTGCCTGTTTCTGCGCGCGGGTCTCGTCGTCGAGGCTAGGTGCGGGGGATCTGCGCCTGCAATACGACGATCAGCTCCTGCACGGCGCCTTCGAGTTTTGGAAATAGCGCAGGGGCCTGATCCAATGAGCCTTGACGGGCCTGTCCTTCCAATTGACCGGCCACAGAGACGACGGTCGGGGCACAGAGATTTCCAGCCGTGCCTTTCATGCTGTGGGCCGCCCGTTCGAGTGTGGTGCTGTCATTGCTTTCGATCGCCGCCGCGATATCCTGCAGCATCATGCGATAGCGGTCCAAAAATAGGCGGATCAGTTGATGGAACAGGTCGAGATCTCCGCCGATATTCTCTAGCATCTTTTCAGCCTCGAAAATTCCCGTAGTGAGCTTGCTCGGAGATGGGGGAGAGGCCGTGGAGGCGTGGGGCTCAGGGGAGGAACTGGGAATCCAGCGCTGCAACACTCGTCCCAGGTCTTGGGTTTTCACGGGTTTCGTCAGGTAGTCGTCCATACCGGCCGCCTTGCAGCGTTCCGCGTCACCCTGCATGGCATTGGCGGTCAATGCGATGATGGGTACCCGCGCCGACGCCCCGGGAATGCCACCTTCCTGTTCTCTTTTTCGAATCCGCCTCGTCGCCTCATATCCGTCCATGACCGGCATTTGGCAATCCATGATCACGGCGGTATAACCGCCTCTATCCAATGCCGTCAGCGCCTCCTGGCCGTTGGAGACCACGTCAGGCTGATAACCAAGCCGCTCCAGCATCCGTACAGCCAGTTTCTGGTTGACGGCATTGTCTTCCGCAACCAGCACGCGCGGCCGTGTCGTGGAAACAGGCGGTGTTGCGAGGGTGGGGGCCTGAGAAGGAGATACGGGGGCAGCTGTCGTCCGGTTCAGACCCGGCTCAGGACTCGGCATGGTTCCCAATACTCGTCGCAGGCAATTCTGCAAGGGGTCATGACGAACCGGTTTGGCAAGATGGGCGTCGCAGTTCGCCCGTCGAACCTGCTCCGCATGGCTGGGTCTCGTGAGAGAGGTCAGGATGACCAGTCGCATCGATTGCCCCTCAGGCCTTGCCTTTAGAGCTTGAGCGAGTTGAAGGCCGTTCAATTCCGGCATCATGAGGTCGACGATGGCCAGATCGTACGGAGCGCCCTGCGCCGCGGCCTGGGAAACCATTCCGAGCGCTTCTTCACCGTTCCGCGCCTGACCGTCGTGCATGCCCCAGCCGGAAAGCAAGTGATGCAGGACAGTGAGGCTCGCTGGGTTGTCATCGACGATGAGGACCCGACGTCCGCTCAGTTCCGGCGATGGGAGAATGGCAGGTTGAGCCTCCGGCTGTTTCTGAAAAGTTGCCGTGCACCAAAAGGTAGTTCCCTTGTCGGGCCGACTTCGGAGTCCCACGGTCCCGCCCATGAGTTCGACTAGCTGTTTGGAGATGGAGAGGCCGAGCCCGGTGCCACCGTATTTCCTGGTGGTGGAGCTATCCGCCTGTGTGAACGGTTGGAAGAGTCGCGCCTGGACGTCCTCGCTGATCCCGATGCCGGAGTCGGTGACCTCGAACTTAATCGTGACGGTGGTAGGGGACTCTGTTTCCAGGCAGGCTTGCAGCGTGATTTCCCCGCGGTCGGTGAATTTGATGGCATTGCCCACGAAATTGGTCAGGACTTGACGAAGGCGGGCGGGGTCTCCCCGTAGTGCATTCGGCACCGGCGCCTGCACCAAGCCGGTCAACTCCAGTCCCTTGCTCTCCGCACGTTCGGCGAATTGGAGCAGAATGTCTTCCACGATCGTTCGAAGCTGGAAGTCCAGATTTTCAAGCTCCAGCTTACCGGCTTCAATCTTGCTGCATTCGAGCACGTCGTTGATGAGGCAGAGCTGGGTCTCCCCGCATTGTTGAATGGTCTGAACGAACGACCGTTGTTCATCCGTCAGGGTAGTGTCGAGGAGAAGACTTGCCATGCCGATCACCCCGTTCATGGGGGTCCGTAATTCGTGGGTGATCGTCGCCAGGAACGTCGCTTTGGCGCGCGTCGCGGCTTGCGCTTGCTCGAGCGCCGCGTGGAGCTGAAGGTTACTCTCACGGAGACGGTCAGCCGTCTCGTTCAGCGCGCGATGGGTCCCATGGACCGCGCTGAGGTCGATGGCGTAGGCACGCACGAGGTGATGGCCGGGGACGGGGCAGAACGTCCAGCTATAGCAGGCGTCGCCGCGCACCACCTGCTGCGGCGGCAGTGCGCTCGCGGAGTGTACGCAAGCAGCAAGGAGCGACCGCAGATTGCCCGGGAGGATGTCCGGCTTCCCCTCATCGTCGTAGCCGAATCGGAAGAGGAGCTCGATCATCGACGGATTCGCATAGAGCAGCGCGCCGTCTTGATCCAGTTCGACGATCGGATAGGGGCTTTCTTCCGCCACGGCCGCCAATCGGTTTCGCTCCTGTTCCAATTCGGTTTGGCGAGACACGTCGCGGAGGGTCAAGAGCGCGGTAATCCCGGTCAGCCCGGAAAGGCGGAGCTGTTGCCATTCGACAGGTGTGCGATCGGTGTCATCACCGGATCCTTGCGAGAGAGACCAGATTCCTGCTGAGGCAATGGTTTCGCTCAGGTCCAGCGAATGGCCGGTCAATGCCGCCAGCGATTGTCCGCTGCATTCCTCAGGGTGGCGCTGGAAAAGACGGGCGGCAGTGCGGTTGGCGAGGACCACCGTCTGGTCGGAAGAGAGGAGACAGATCCCGAGCGGCAGTGCGTCCCACAAGAGTGCTGTCAGTTCGGAAGCCCAAGGGAATCCTGCAGGCGTTTGGGCTGGTTTGGGTCGTGGCTCAGGTGTCGGGGTCATGGGATCGGGTTACTGTCCCTTCGTCTCGACATAGGCGGCAACATCGATATGTTCCTGATTCGGGTCCAGGGCGCGCTGAATGGATCGAGTCGGTCCGGTAGAGTCGGTGTCGGTCAGATCGATTTCGAGTGGAGCATTATACAGGGTTCCTTCCGGGCTCTTGATGATCCGAATCCGTGGTTTGAGGCGATGTTCGCGATTGAGGCCCACCACCACGGCATACTCGTTGGTATTGAGTTTAATCAGACTGCCGATCGGGTAGACGCCCAACGCTTTGATGGCCACCTCCACGAGGGCCTTGTCGAATCGGCCCTTCTCGCCAAGGATGAACAATTGTCTGATGGCATCGTGAGGGAGCAGCGCCGGTCTGCCGTGGCGCGGGGTGATCATGCCGCCGTAGGTGTCGACCAATCCGACGATCTGCGAGAGGGAAGAGAGGGCGTCGTTTTTCAACGCGTTCGGGTAGCCGCTGCCGTCGGCATGTTCATGGTGCTGGGCAATAATTTTGCTCACGGACTCGGGAAATTGATCCCCCTGAGCCAGGACGGTTGCCGCCAACTGGGGATGCTGGTGCATGAGGGATTTTTCCTGCTCGGTCAGGCGCGATGATTTTCGATACAGATTACGGGGCAGTCGGATATACCCGACATCATGGAGCAGCGCCCCGACGCCGAGTGTCTCACGATCAGTTTCTACGCAGCCGTTCTCCACGGCGACGATGAGTGCCAGGATGCAGACTTCCATTCCATGGGATGCCAAGGTACGGTCGAATCGCCTCATCTGCTCCAAACAGAGTTGGATCATCATAGAATCGGGATGGGTGAGGATGCGGTTCAACAACCCGCCGACGATGTTTTTCAAGGTCACCAGTTTCGGTGAGGTGCCTGCCTCCAAGTCGCTGAACACCCGTTCCATAGCCGCTGTCGCTTCACGATAGGCAGCTTTCGCGGCAGCCACATGCTGTGCCGGGCTGTCCTCTCGGTTCGAAGGGCCGGGACTCTTCTCGTCCGGTGGTGCCTCCGACGGCGTTTCGGGAGCCGCTTCCTGCGTGGGAGCTGGGTCTTGGCCGACATCGGTGCCGCGTTCGGTGTCGATCGTGACCTCCTTGATCCCATGCCGCTTCATCTGGACGATGTCGTTCGGGTCTGAAATCAGCCGTTTGTGGAACAGAAAAGGGGTGCGATACCAAGGTTGGTCCATGCCCACGACAAACATGCCGAGCTTGACCTGGTCGATCGGGATTTGTTTGGTGGAGGCCATAGGTGCGAACTGCCTGGTCGTCGATGGTGAGGGGCCCGACAACGATCCAGTTGCCTGTTCGGCAGACTGTATATCGGTTCATGGGCAGGTAGCCTTAAGCCGGCTGTCTGCCGACACTCGCTCATGGTCGTGAGACAAGGCTACTCATCGGGGACGTGGCTGTGGGGGTTGAAAATCGAACCTGTCAGTAATTTGGCGGTCATCGTCCTAGGTGTTTCCTTGTGCGATGGCGCCGCCCGATGGTGCGGAAGGCCCCTCGAACCCTTCGCCTTGCGGAAGCCTGTGATCGAATCCGCCTAGACTGCAGCGGTTGCCAGCCGCTAGGAAATTCTTACCGAGTCAGGCGCGGCGGTTCCCGCTGAGTTCACCGGAAGTCCGCCATTTCCAGCACTACGCGACCTCCTGCCGATGGCATGCATCTTGATTATCCCTCCTGCGCTGCCTCCTGCCATGTGATCGGCGGACGGCAACGCGAATCGAGAGGGATGATGTTATGACGCCTCATACCAGCAGCGCCGGCCTCAATCCACGGTGGTGCCTCGCCCAGGACACGATCGATCGGCAAGATATCGACCGACTGATCGATTGGCTGCGCACCTATCCGAGGTTGACCAAGGGCACCGTCACGGTGGAATTCGAACGGCAGTGGTCCGAGTGGCTGGGGCGCCCCCACTCGGTGCATTGCAATTCCGGCTCATCGGCCAACCTCCTCATGTACTATGCCTTGCTGCGATCAGGACGGCTTCGAAACAACAAGGTCATCGTTCCCAGCGTGGGGTGGGTGACCTCCATCGCCCCGGCGATTCAACTCGGCATGACGCCGATTATGTGCGAAGCCGACCCGGACACCTTCGGGTTGGATTTGAACCATCTCGAAGATCTGTTGAAGTGCCATGGGGCGCAGACGGTCCTGTTGGTCCAGGTGTTAGGTGTGCCCCATAAAATGGAGGATCTGCAGCGCCTCAAGGACCGGTATGGGTTCTATCTGTTGGAGGATGCCTGTGCCGCCATCGGGGCCGATTACAAGGGGCGCAAGGTCGGCTCCTTCGGCGACATGGCCAGTTTCTCCTTCTACTTCGGGCACCAGATGTCCACGATCGAAGGCGGGATGGTCTCGACGGCCGACAAGCGGTTCGCGGATCTCTTGCTTATGTTGCGCAGCCACGGGTGGAGCAAGGACCTGGATCGTGGGAGCCACCAGGACTTAATCACTCGATATCACGTCGATGATTTTCACTCGCCCTTCGTCTTCTACGAGCCGGGGTTCAACCTCCGTTCGACGGATTTGAATGCCTTTATCGGGCTCGAACAGCTCCGCAAACTCGATCGCATGACGACCAGAAGGCAAGAACATCATGATCGGTATTTCCGGCTGCTGGGCAAGCGGTTTTACACCCAGCGCCCGCCGGAGGGCAGTCGGGCCGCCAGCATCTCGTTCGGCCTGCTGGCTGATTCTCCGGAATCGAGGCGTCGTATCGTGCGCGCTCTGGTGGCGGAGGGTGTCGAAACCCGCATCTTCTCGGCCGGTAATCTGGGGCTGCACCCGTTTTGGATGGATCGCTACGGCGCCGCGAGTTTCCCCGTGGCAGACCGAATCCACCATTGCGGCTTCTTCCTGCCCAACCATGCGTCCATGGAAGAGCCGGACGTCGAGCACATTGCCCGTGTGGTCTTGGAGGCGGCATGACGACGCACCGCACCATCTATCGCGCACTCGATTGTGGCAAGGGAGCTGGTTCGTGATGACCATAGGCGGAGCGCAGGTTCTGGTGACAGGCGGAGCGGGCTATATCGGGTCCGTGCTGACAACACGATTGCTGGAGCGCGGATATCGAGTGACGGTGCTCGACAATTTCCTCTTTCGGCAAAACAGCTTGCTGGATTGCTGTGGCGAGGAGGGGTTCCAGGTGGTCCGCGGTGATTGCCGGGATGAGCGGCTGGTGACGGATCTTCTGCGCCGGGCGGACATCATCATCCCGCTGGCGGCATTGGTCGGCGCCCCCCTCTGCGATCGGGACCGTGTCGGAGCCACCAGCGTGAATTTCGAAGCCGTGCAGTTGCTCTGCAAGTTGTCCTCGCCGCGCCAACGAATCATTTTTCCCGTCACCAACAGCGGATATGGCATCGGCCGGCCCGGTGTGCCCTGCACGGAGGAATCACCGCTACGCCCGATCAGCCTCTACGGAGAAACCAAAGTGAAAGCCGAACGGGCCGTGCTCGACCGCGGGAATGCCATCACCTTTCGGCTGGCGACCGTGTTCGGCGTCTCGCCCCGGATGCGCATGGATCTCCTGGTGAACGATTTCGTCTGGCGAGCGGTCCACGATCGCGCAGTTACGGTCTTCGAAGGTCATTGCATGCGCAATTATATCCATGTCCGGGATGTAGTGCGGGCATTCCTCCATGCCATCGACCACTTCGACGAGATGAAAGATCGTCCGTACAACGTCGGTCTGGACGATGCCAACCTCTCGAAGCTCGAACTGTGTGCGGAGATCAAACGGCAGGTACCCCAATTCGTCTACTCGGAAGCGCCGATCGGAGAAGATCCGGACAAGCGGGACTATATCGTGTCCAACGAACGTCTGCTGGCGACCGGCTTCAGACCGGAATGGTCGTTAGAACGGGGCATTCGTGAATTGGTCAAGTGCTACACCATCATTAGGACGGGGCAGTATGCCAACGTCTGACGGGCAAGCTCCTCACCGGAGAGCCAGGACATGATCATCAGCCGGACCCCCTTTCGGATCTCGTTCTTGGGAGGCGGCACCGACTATCCGGTGTGGTTTCGGGAGCATGGCGGTGCCGTGCTTGCGACGACCATCGACAAGTACTGCTATATCAGTTGCCGTCATTTGCCTCCCTTTTTCGACCACAGGACCAGGATTGCCTATTCGCGGATCGAGCACGTCAATAGCAATGAGGAGATCGAGCATCCGGCGGTCCGGGGGGTCCTCAAGTATCTCAATGTCCACGCAGGACTGGAGATTCATCATGATGGCGACTTGCCGGCACGTACCGGGCTAGGGTCGAGTTCCTCGTTCACGGTGGGGCTGCTCCATACACTCTATGCGCTGCAGCACACCATGCCGAGCAAGGCGCAGTTGGCCCAGGCGGCCATCCATGTCGAGCAAGACATTTTGCAGGAATCCGTCGGCTGTCAGGATCAGGTGTTAGCGGCTCATGGCGGCTTCTGCAAGTTGGACTTCTTCTCGAATGGAGAGATCGGCTACACACCCATCGTGATGCGGCCCGAGCGGCTCGCGGCCTTTCAGAGTCACCTGCAACTCTACTTTACCGGATTCTCCCGCATCGCCTCAGAGGTGGCGAGGGAGCAGATCAGCTGCACTCAGCAGCGTCAAGCCGAATTGTTCACGATGTTGCAGATGGTGCAGGAGGGGATGGCAATTCTGAGCGGCGACCGAGACCTGAGTGATTTCGGCGCCCTGTTACATGAGGCCTGGATGTTGAAACGACGCCTCACCTCGCGCATCACGACGCCGGCGATCGATGAGATCTATACGACGGCCTGCTCGGCCGGGGCGTTGGGGGGAAAGCTGCTCGGAGCCGGGGGCGGGGGATTCATGCTCCTCTTCGCGCGACCGGAAGACCACGAGCGGATTCGCCTGGCGCTTCCGGGCCTGCTCCAGGTGCCGTTCCGTTTCGAGGGGCTCGGGAGCCAGATCGTCTTCTATCAGGAAGACCAGCTCATCTTGGACGACGTGTGGGCCCAGAACTCCGCGCAGGCCGCGGCCAAGTTGGCGGCATCGCTGATGGGAAGGGCGGCGTGAGCACGGGGACGGTCGGCAATTGCGATGTGATTGTCCTCTGCGGAGGATTGGGAACGAGGTTGCAGCCCGTCGTCCATGACCGGCCCAAACCGATGGCCGACGTCCACGGCAAGCCGTTTCTGTCGTTTTTGCTCGACCATTGGGTCAGGCATGGCGCGCGTCGGTTCATTTTCAGTACCGGCTACATGGGCGACATGATCGAAGCGTGGGTGCGTGCAGAAGGAGGCTCCTATCAGGCCTCCTTCGTTCGAGACCCGCATCCCCTGGGTACGGGAGGCGCCTTGGCCCAGGCGTTCGGTGTGGCGCGCAGCCAACGGGTGTTCGTCGTCAACGGTGATTCATTCTGCGACGTCGACCCCGTACGACTGTTGCGATTTCACCTGATGAAACGCGCGCAGGGCACACTGGTCCTCGCCAGTCCCGATGACCGGACCGATGCGGGAGACGTGGTGTTGGGGCATGACGATCGTGTGCTGTCGATGGTGGAGAAACCGGGGCGTGGACCGCGAGGTTACTTCAATGCGGGCGTGTATGTGTTCGAGCGGTCCGTTGAGAAACTGTTTCCAGCGGCCCAGGCCTGGTCGCTTGAGCGAGAGTTCATTCCGCGGTTGGTTTTGGAGTCTCTGTACGGATTCGTGACCGCCAGCCCCCTGTTCGATATCGGGACCCCGGAACGGCTGGCGGCTTTTACAGACAGGATGGACGCATGTCGGACGTTGCAGACACCTTAGGAGGAGACGAATGAAAACGGCACAACTCACCGCCGGTTTACAGGGCAAAGCTTTGGAGATGGAAAGCCGGTTGCGGCGCAAGGCGCAATGGGTGCGCTCGACGGTCCTGGAGATGGCGGTCAAGGCGCACAGCGGTCATATCAGCACGGCCTATTCACAGACCGAACTGCTGGTGGCGTTGTACTACGGAGGCCTCCTGCGATTCGATGCCCGGAACCCGAAGTGGAACGGGCGAGACCGGTTTATTCTCAGCAAGGGACAGGGTGGAATCGGCCTCTATCCGATTCTGGCGGATTTGGGCTACTTCCCCTTGTCCGAGTTGGAAAATTTCGCCGGCATCGGGAATCTGCTGGGGGTCCATGCCGAATGGAACATTCCGGGGATCGAAGTCATCACCGGCTCCCTGGGCCACGGCCTTCCGATCGCCACCGGCATGGCCGAAGCGGCCTTGATGAATCGGGATGAACACTTGATCGTCTGTTTCCTCGGGGATGCCGAATTGTTCGAGGGGTCCAATTGGGAGGCGGCCATCTATGCCGGCCATCGCGGCTATCGAAATCTGGTCTGCATCGTCGACCGCAACGGGCAGGGCGTTCTCGGCCCGACAGATCCCACCGACCGGCGGCTGGCCTCCGACAACCCGCGCCTCAATCCGCTGGATAAGAAATTTAAGGCCTTCGGATTTGAGACCCGCGTGATCGACGGCCATTCCTTCGCGGAGATCTTCGAGGCGTTCCGCGATGTCCGCTCGCCGAAACGAAAGAAGCCGCTCATGATCATTGCCAATACCCGCAAGGGTCATGGGGCGTCGCTCATGGAGGGCCAACGCTTGTGGCATTACCGTGTGCCGGAAGGGGCGGATCTCGCATTGACCAGACACGATATCAACAACATGTGAACGCCTGACCATCCGGGCAGAAGAGACGCTCGGCCCTTACGGCCTCGTCGATTGCTGAAAGGAACCATTCATGGGATCGACCAAGTTCATTCTGGGCATGCGGGATCAGTTCTTCAACGCACTGTACAAGTTGTTCCAAGAAGATCCCCAGGCGGTCTTCATCACGGCGGATAACGGCGCGCCGACCCTTGATCAGTTTGCCCGCGACTTTCCCGATCGGTTTTTCAACGTCGGGATTGCGGAACAGCAATTGATCGGGATGGCGTGCGGCATGGCCTTCGAGGGAAAGAAGGTCTACGTCTATGCCATCGCCCCGTTCGTGAGCCTGCGTTGTTATGAGCAGGTCAAGTTGGATGTATGCGCCATGAATCTTCCGATCGTTCTGATCGGCGTGGGGGCAGGGTATGCCTACGACATCATGGGGCCGAGCCACCACACGGTGGAAGATGTGTCCATCATGCGCGCGCTGCCGAACCTGAAGATTTACAGTATGGCGGACGGGACCAGCGCAGGCGAACTGGCGGCCTTGGTGCATCAAGATCGATCGCCGCAATATATCCGGTTCGATCGCGCCGGGTTGCCGGAGGTGTATGCCGGGCGGGAAATCGATATCGGAGAGGGGCTGACTCAGCTGCGATCCGGCAGCGACCTGTGCATCGTGACGTCGGGAGTGATGGTGCACCAGGCGCTGGCTGCGGCTGATCTCCTGCGTCAGAGCGCGGGGTTGAATGTGGGGGTGGTCGATGTGTTTCGGCTCAAGCCGCTCAATGGCGACGCGCTCAAACAATATCTGCACAAGGTGGCGCGGGTCGTCACGCTGGAGGAACATCTTTTGGCCGGCGGCCTGGGTAGTCTCGTTGCCGAATGGATGATCGATGAAGATCTTCGCATGCCGACGATGAGAATCGGCCAGGACGATCGGTTTGTATTCGATTACGGCGGCCGCAAGGCGATCTGGGAGAAGTACGGCTTGGATGTCGGGGCGGTGGTCGCGAGGATCGCCGGCTGGATGCGTGGGGAGTCTGGAAAGGCCGTCAAAGTGCCTCGCCCTGAGGCACACGGGGTCCCGCAGGGGACGGCATACTAATGGGAGCTACCATGGCACGACAGGCCGCACTCGATGTGCTCCTGGTGAATCCCGGGAGCCGGACCCAGATCTATCAAGCCTTGGGAGGCACCCTGAGCGCTATTGAGCCTCCCGTCTGGGGCGGGCTCATCGCCACGTTCCTGCGTCGTCGTGGGATAGGAGTCGACATCCTCGATGCCAATGCCGAGGACCTGCTTCCTGCGGAGGTGGCCGCGCGTGTGGAGGAATGTGCTCCTCGCCTCGTCGTGGTGCTGGTCTACGGGCACAATCCCTCTGCTTCCACGCAGGCGATGCCATCGGCTGGAGCGATCTGTCGAGCCATCAAGGAGCAGGGCCTTCCAAGCAAAGTGCTGTTGTTGGGCGGCCATGTCGCGGCGCTGCCGGAACGCACCTTGCGCGAAGAGGCCGCCGATTTCGTCTGTGATGGGGAAGGACTCTACACCATTATGGACTTGGTGGCGGCCCTGAAGGAAGACTCCGTCGATTGGAGCCGCGTCAGGGGGATGTATTACTGGAGCGACGGAACGATCCGAAAATCCAATGCCGCGCCGAACCTCGAACGGTTGGACGAGGAGATGCCGGGACTGGCCTGGGATCTCCTCCCGATGGATCGTTATCGCGCCCACAACTGGCACTGTTTCGGCTTTCTCGACCGACGCAGTCCCTATGCCTCGCTCTACACCACCTTGGGTTGCCCCTATCACTGTTCGTATTGCTGTATCCAAGCTCCGTTCAAGAGCGGGGAGGCGGCTTTAGGTTATCGGAATGAGGTCAACAGTTACCGCTTCTGGTCGCCCAACACCATCATGGCTGACATCGATCGCCTAGTGCTGCAGTACGGTGTGCGCCACATCAAGTTCGCCGATGAAATGTTCGTGCTCAATCGACGGCATGTCATCGAACTCTGCCAATTGCTGATCGCGCGACAATACGACCTGAACATCTGGGCTTATGCTCGGGTCGATTCGGTGAAGGACGGCATGGAGCAGCTGCTTGTCCGCGCAGGGGTGCGGTGGCTCTGTTTCGGGATCGAGTCGGGCAGCGCGAAGGTGCGTAACGATGTGCTGAAGACCTTCGAGCAGGACCAAATCGGGAGGACCATCGGCAGGGTTCGAGCAGCCGGCATCAATGTGATCGCCAATTACATTTTTGGTTTGCCGGAGGACGACCACGAGACGATGCAGGCCACACTCGATTTAGCCATCGAACTGAACTGTGAGTTTGCCAACTTCTATTGCACCATGGCCTATCCCGGCTCGGCCCTCTACCGGCGAGCCGTAGAGGAAGGCTGGCCCCTGCCGGACTCCTGGACCGCCTACTCCCAACATGCCGTCGATTCGCTTCCGCTCCCCACGCGCCATTTGCCGGCCACGGAGGTGCTCGCCTTCCGTGACAAGGCGTTCCAGGCCTATTTCGATCGGCCGGCCTACCGGGCGATGTTGGCGGAGCGGTTCGACGAGCAGGCCGTGCGCCACGTCCAAGAGATGACATCGCGCAAGTTGGTCCGCCGGCCCCCTGCCGCCGCAGCCTATGCGGCTCGCACCCTGTGAGCCGTCTGAGGTCGGCAGGCAGGATCGAATTCGCAAGATTCAACCGCCGAGAGTGAGGAGAGACGATGCTGGGACGACGTGACGGAGCCTCGCAGGGAACCAGGGCGCTTCTCATTTTGCTCGACTTTCAGACCTGGGCGACCGCACGACCATGGACCTATTCCGCCAGTTTCGCCGTTCAAGAAGGGCTCGTGGCGAACGGCGTGGAGTGTGTGACCGTTCCAGCCATTGCGGAACAGGGCTGCGCGACACCCGCCTCCTGGGTCTACCACGCGCGAGAGGCGCTGAAGGGGCAGCGGTTCGATCACGTGTGGTTGTGGCTGATCCATACCCCGCTGGATCAGGCGACGCTGGAGTGGGTCGGGGAACTCGCCCCCGTGCGGATCGGAATCTTGATGGAATCCCTTCGGTATGACGAACAGGATTACCAATGGGCGCCGAAACTGCGGGCGCGTTTTCCCGAATTGCAGCGGCAGCTGCCGTACTTGACCCATGTGCTGACGCCGGATGAGCGGGATGCAGCCGAGCTGGGTGCGCTCGGAGGCCCCGGAGTCCTCTGGTGGCCCCAGATGGTGTTGGAGCGGTTCATCACCCTTCCGCCCGCGGCCCCCATCCGTGCCCAGGCGGTTTTCCACGGCACCCCCTATGGTCGACGGCAGGCATGGGTCGGCCATCCTGCGTTACGAAGCCGCCTCCATTGTGCATCTCCGGCCGATCTGCCGAGCCCTAACCAGCGACGATTTGACGAACTGCAGCAGAGCGCTGCGCGGTTCCTGGCAAGCGGAGAAGCCGTCACGGCCGCGGCGGTGGAGGAATATGCCCAAGCGCTCCGCACGATCCGGTTGGCGGAGTTCCGTGATTGGATGGGGCACTTGGCCGAATGGCCGGCGATCGTCAACCTGCCCAGCCTGGCGAAATTTTATGGCGGGCGCGTGTTCGAAGGCGTGGCCGCCGGGCGGCCCGTCATTTCCTGGAACATGCCATCACACCCCAAGAATATGGCCCTGTTGGAGCCGGGGCGGGAATGTCTGCTGTTTGATGCCGACCGCCCCGATGACCTGGCCGCCCAGATCGATCGTGTCCTCCGCGATCCCTCCTATGCGCAATCGCTGGCGCGTCAGGCGCAGGATCGGGTACGGCGTTGCCACACGGCAGAACGGCGAGTCCGGGAGGCCCTGGAGTGGGTGAGTCAGGGTGTCATGCCGACCTATGGGATCACGGAGCCGAGTAAACCTGCGACGCCTCGGTTCGAAGGGGCGGGAGGAAAGACGGATCAGAACCGTTTCTATGTCGATCTGTTCGTGAATCAGCCGGCCTGGTCGACGCCCGAGCCCAATGCGGACGAATCGGCGCGATGGACCAAGATTGCCTCATGTCTTGAACATGTCCTTCGACAGAGCAGACGGGAGCAGCCCGGTCGGATCTTGCGCATTCTCGACGTGGGCTGTGGGCGTGGCTGGCTGACCAATCTTGCCGCCGGTTATGGAACCGCTGAAGGGGTCGAACCCGTTGCCGGGGTGGTAGACCATGCACGGCGGTTGTTTCCTCACCTCCGCTTCGAGGTTGGAACGCCCGAGTC
Organism: Nitrospira sp.; assembly: GCA_015709715.1. Lineage (NCBI taxonomy): Bacteria > Pseudomonadati > Nitrospirota > Nitrospiria > Nitrospirales > Nitrospiraceae > Nitrospira > Nitrospira sp. Next base: position 265,600 of record CP054184.1, on the reverse strand, counting down.
GGTCCTCTCCAGGCCGGATTTCGTACCGTACGACGTGGTGCTCTGTTCGGAGGTGATCGAGCATGTGCCTCATCCCCAGAAACCGGCATTTGTCGCCCAGCTTGCACAACTCCTGGCTGCCGATGGGTATCTGATTCTGACGACCCCGAGGGGAGAAGTGTGGGAGGAGTGGCGACGGATCGCCCCGCCGAACCAACCGATTGAGGACTGGGTGACAGAGAAGCAATTGGATCAACTGCTCCAGGACGGCGGGTTCAGACACCTGGGACTGGAACGGATTCATATCGACGGTCGGTCCCTGCGGTATTACCCCCATGCCACTCCCGACGAACAGCGTGACATGGAGCTGATGCCGATTTATCAAGTCTGGGCCTGTCGCCGGTCCAATGCTGCCGGAACCGCGTTCACGCGTTCGCCGACGGTGTCGGTGATCGTCCCGACTTACAACCGGCCGGATCGGCTTCGCCAGGCGTTAGACAGCCTGAACCGCCAGAAGTTTCAGGACTTCGAAGTCATCGTGGTCAATGACGGCACGGCTTCCGTCGAGGCGGTGGTTGCGGAATCGGATGCGATCGGACGCATGACGGTGGTCAACCACGATCACAACCGCGGCTTGGCCGCCGCGAGAAATACCGGCCTGCGGATGGCGCGTGGGACGTACATCGCCTACCTCGATGACGACGACCGGTTTCTACCGGATCATTTGAGTACGTTGGTCGCGTTCCTCGAACGAGGCACCCACCGCGTGGCCTACACGGATGCCTGGAGAATCGCCGAGCGGGAGGTGAACGGAGTGCTGGCGGAGGTGGGCCGCGATCAGCCCTATGGGGTCGATTTCGATCGGGCGCGCCTGTTCGTCGCCAACTACATTCCAGTGTTATGCCTGATGCACCACCGAGGCTGTCTGGACGAGGTGGGACGATTCGATGAAAGTCTGTTCGTGCACGAGGATTGGGATTTGTGGATCAGGCTGTCCATGCGCTACCCCTTCGCCCGCATTGCTCGTGCGACCGCTGAATTCACCTGGCGCATCGACGGCTCTTCGATGACGAGTCGTGACCAGGACGCCTTCGCTCGGACTGCGGATCTCATCTATCGGAAGTATGCCGCTCATCTCATTGGTCATCACCAACTGCTCGCGGCGCAACAACATACGCTGGCGACCCTGAAATCCAGAGCCTCCAAGAAAGCCTACGACTGCTCGATCATCATTCCGGTATGGAACAACGCGGCACTGACACAGCAGTGTTTGACCGCTCTAGCACAGGTCACCGACGGCGTCACCTATGAAGTCGTCGTGGTCGACAACGGCTCGACGGACGGAATTCAAGACTTTCTGAAAACCTTGGGCGGCGACGTGCAGGTGATCTGCAATCAGGACAACCTCGGCTTTGCCAAGGCTTGTAATCAAGGCGCACGGGCGGCACGGGGAGAATTCCTCGTATTTCTCAACAACGATACGGTTCCCCTCCAGGGCTGGTTATCGGCTCTGGTGGAAGAGGCGCGGACCCATCCGGAAGTGGCGGTGGTGGGGAGCAAGCTGCTGTATGAGGACGGGACCATTCAGCATGCCGGCGTGGCTTTTTCCCGGGAATGGTTCCTGCCGTATCACATTTATCGAGGTTTCCACCCGCAGGCTTCCAGCGTGTCCCGGCGGCGCGAGTTCCAGTGTGTGACGGCTGCCTGCATGTTGGTGCGACGCGACGCGTTCGACCAGGTCAGCGGGTTCGACGAAGGGTATCGTAATGGATTCGAAGACGTCGATCTCTGTCTCAAGATCCGCGAGCGGCAGTGGAAGATCGTCTACCAGCCGCAGAGCGTCCTCTACCACTTGGAAAGCCGCACGCCGGGGCGCAAGGCGCACGAGGAGGACAATGGACGACGTCTTCGCGAACGGTGGGGAGCCTCCTGGTGGTTGGCCGATGAAGACTTGATTCATTATGAGGACGGCTATGCCATCCATACGTATATCACCGATGGCAAACTGGGCTATCGCACAGAAGTGATCGCCGATCCGGTCATGAAAGCACAGCGGATGCTGGTGGCAGATGCGCAACGAGCCGCACAATGCCGGGATGTCACGACCGTTGCCACGTTGTTGGCCGAGGCAGCCGAATGGCCGGCCGATGCATGGATCCTGCGCTGGGCCGTGTTGCTCTGTACCGCCCTCGGGCAGCGCCATCTGGCGATTCCTTTCTGGCAGCGGATCTTGGCCTTGGAAGAGGATCCATTCGCACGGCTGGGTCTGGCGAAACAGGCATTGGGAAGCGGATCGGTCGACGAAGCCGAATTCCATCTGGCGGCTTTGTTGGCGGACCAGCCAGGACATGGGGAAGGCTGGCTGTTACGCGGGATCGTCGCGATGCAGCGGGGAGCGTTTCAGGAGGCGGAGGAGGCCTTCGTCCGGGCACGCCTCAACGCCGGCGATCAGCGCAAGGCCTCGTTGGGGATCGTCATGGCTGCGATCGGTGCCGTGCATCACGAGGCGGCGTGGCTGGAAGTGCTTCCGCTGTGTGAACAGTATCCGGACGATGAAGAGTGCATGCATTGGCTCTTGCGGTGCGGCACGGTGCTGGAACGGTGGGATCGGATGGGGGCGTTGCTGTCCGCCTTCATCGCGCGAAATCCGGGCAATCTGTCCATGCGGTTCGCCTTGGCTGGTATCTGGTTGCGCGCCGGTCGCCCTGCGGATGCACGGCGTGAATATGAAACCCTTCGCATGTTGAATCCGTCGTTCGACGGTCTGGGGGATCTATCGAAAACCTTGGCCGATTCGGAGCACCAATTGGTCCGGCACCATGCAGCCTGATTCCGCCACCGACCGAAGCGCGCTCATGATTCAACTGGCGAGGCTGGGCGATCTGGTACAGTCGCTTCCCGCCCTGGAGGCGCTCTGCTCCTCTGCTCCGTCAAAGCCGCTGGATGTTCTGTGTGCGGCTCCCCTGGCGACAGTGCTCTCCGGCGCGCGAGGGATTCGGCGCGTGATTCCGTGGGACGGCGAGCAGTGGCGCAGGCTGGTTGCCGGATGGGAGACCTCTCCCAGTGCCGCATTGGATTCGGCGATGGGATATCTCCGTTCCCTGGTGAGCGCCGAATACGATTCTGTATATCTGCTGAATCAACATACGCGCGGAGAGCTCATCGCACGACTATTCACCGATGTGACCAGCGAGACGTGCGGTGCGGCTGACGGACAAACGCTCATGACCCCATGGGCGGCCTACTTGCGTCAAGTTGCCACGGAGCGTGGTGCGAACCGAGTCCATCTGGCCGATGCCTGGTGCGGATTCTGCCAGGTTAGGCCATTGGGAAGGGCGCCGCAACTCACTGTACCGGACATCGAACTGCCGGGAGATTTTGCGTCTGTCGGGCAGGAAGGAGCCTTCGCGGTTGCCCTGGTCACAGGAGCGGGGGATCCGGCTCGCTGCGTGCCGCCTCAGGTGTGGGCGGCATGGATTCGCTGCTTCCTGGAATCAAAAGACGATGGGCGTGTCGTGTTGGTCGGCAGCGGGCAGGAAAAGGAGGTTGCGAGGGCCATCTCCGACGATGTTCCGCCCTTGCTTCAGGGGCGCCTCTGGGATGCAACCGGACGGACCTCGTTGCCGCAGCTGATGGCTTTGCTGGGGACCTGTCGCTGGGTCGTCGGCGGTGACACGGGACCGGTCCATTTGGCAGCGGCTCTGGGTGTTCGAGTGTTGGGGCTCTATTTCGCTCGCGCGAGGGTGCATGAAACGGGACCGTATGGAGAAGGCCATTGGGTGTTTCAACATGCCACTAGCCAGCCGCCGACCACATGGCCTGTTCGGGAAAGTATCGATCTGTTGTGTGCGGGGAGGTTGTTCTCCGCCCCGGCCTGGCAGCTCTGGAAAAGCCGTCTTGATCGGTGGGGAGCCTTTTATGAGAGTGGGGCAGATGCGGGGCATGCCGCTCAACGCGCGGAGGTCTGGCGGAGTCTCTCTCCCACCCTATGCGGAGCCGTTGCAGCATGAACATGCTTGAAGCGAATGTCGCCCGAATCAAAGCGCAGAATGCCGAACTTGCCGCCGCGTTGAACAACATGCGGGGAGGGGTGCTGAGCGTGACGCCCGCGCGGAGCGGCGTTCCCACCGCACAGCGGGAGGGGCGCTGGGTCCATAGCGCCTACGATCCGGTCCGGGAAGCCGACACCTGGGCAACGGGCCACGCGAAGGTTTGCCGAAGCGGCGAAACCGTTATCCTGGCCGGCATCGGATTGCTGTATCACGTTGAGGCGTTACGACGTGTTCTTTCTCCCGACACGGAGATCGCGCTCCTCGTCTTTGATGTAAATGAACTCCGCGATGCTCTCGTCGCCAGGCCGTTGGGTTCGTGGTGCGATCAGGTGCAATGGTTGTTCGGAGCCCCAGTGGAACTCGCGGAGGGGCTGGCGAAGGCAGGGCGTCCGCTGCGCTGCCTCACCTATGCCCCCGCAGCACAGGCTCAGGTTCGGAGTTACGACGCCTTCGAAGCGGCTCTCCGGCAGAATTTGGCGGGCCGGGTCGGCGGCCAACTGACGGTCGCGGTGGTGGCGCCGATTTATGGGGGATCGCTTCCGATCGCCGGGTATGTTAGACGGGCGCTGGAGGCGCTTGGGCATCGGGTCGTATTCATCGATCACAGTCTCCACGCCGCAAGTTATGGGGCGATGGGTCGACTGAAGGACTCTCGCAATCGCCAATTGATGCAGGGGCGGCTGGCTGAAGTGTTGAGCCAATGGACTCTGGCCACGCTCGCCGAATCGCCACCGGACCTCGTGCTCTCTCTGGCACAAGCCCCGCTGACCCTGCCGGTGCTCGAACATCTCCGTAAGAAGAAATTTGTGACAGCCATGTGGTTTGTCGAGAACTCCCGCCACCTGACCTATTGGCAACAGCTGGCGCCGGGATATGAGTTCTGGTTCATCATCCAACGAGGCTCTTCCCTGGATGCATTCAAACACGCCGGCGCGCGGTCGGTCCACTACCTTCCGGTGGCGGCGGATCCTGTGGTCCACCGGCCTGTCACCCTTTCCGATGAAGAACGCCGGACCTATGGGTCGGATCTCTCCTTCGTCGGGGCCGGCTACGCCAACCGGCGGCACCTCTTCCCGCAACTGCTGAGACAGCCCTGGACGTTCAAAATTTGGGGGAATGAGTGGGATGGTGCCGACGAGGTGCGCCCTGCGTTGCAGTTGCAGGGTGCTCGAATCGACACCGAGACTTGCGTGAAGGTGTTTAATGCCTCGACCATCAACTTGAATCTGCACTCCGCACTAGGGTCGGGAGTGGATCCAGAGGCTGATTTCGTAAATCCCCGAACCTTCGAACTCGCGGCCTGTGGAGCCTTTCAATTGCTCGACCATCGGTCGTTGTTGCGTGAGTTGTTCGAGGAGCACGAGATCGTGTCGTTTGCCTCCTTCGACGAGGTGCCGCGATTGGTCAGCGCGTGGTTGGGTGATGCTTCAGCGCGGCGGGCGATGGCGACGGCCGCTCGTGACCGCGTGCTCAGAGCCCATACCTATGAGCATCGAATGAAGGATCTTTTGGCTACGATCGGTCTTGCCTACCCGGACCGTCTGGGCGCTGTCTTGCGTGGAGATCGTCAGCGGGAAACCCTGTTGGCACGCTGTCGCGACGATCGGCCGCTGGCCTCGTTGTTGAACTCATTCCCGAACGGACAACGGGTGGAACTCAAGGATGTGGCCGCCACCATTCGAGCGAGAGGACCTTCTGTTCTCCTTTCAAAAGAAGAACTCATGATCCTGATGTTGGACGAGTACCGGAGCGAGACGAGAGATCTGCTATGAGCCGCCAGGTGCTCCTGATCAACATTACGCGGATGGGCGACTTGGTGCAGATGGGCACGTTGCTGCAGCGTTTACAAGAGGAGTGGCCGGGGGTAGCGGTAGATCTGGTGGTGGATCGACGATTCGCGGAGGTCGCCACGCTGTTACCGCATTTGCGACGAATCATCACGTACGACTTTCATGGCTTGGTCGATGAGAGTCGGGTCGCCGTTCACGATGTCGTGAGCCTGTTCCGCGAGATGACTCGGTGGGCCGCTCCGTTGGTCGAGGCTCGGTATGATCGTGTGATCAACCTGACGTTCAATCGTCGAAGCGGATTCCTCGCGTCTTACGTCGGTGCCAAGGAAGTGCGAGGGGTCGCGGCTCCGAAGGACGGAGACGTGGCGATCTGTAACCCCTGGATGGCGTATTTGACCGACGTGCACAACCAACGGCGATTCAATCGATTTAACCTGGTGGACATCTATGCCCTTGGAGGAAGCGGTCCCGGTTCCTTTGCTCCTCTCTCCCTCAAGATTCTGAACGTCGCGAGGGAATGGGCGCGGAGGTTTTTCTCCTCCCAAGGAGATGAATCTGTGACGTGGGTCGCGGTGCAGGTCGGGGCCAGCGATCCCATCAAGGCCTGGCGGCCTGAATCGTTTGGGCACACACTCGCTTCCCTCAGCCGGCGTCTGCCGGTCGGATTCGTGTTCATCGGAACCGAAGAGGAGCGGACGGCCATCCTGGACGCACAACGTACCTATCGGCAAGCGGGCGGAATCGGCCCGGTCTGCGATGCGGTCGGTCGAACCACTCTATCCGAATTGGCCGCCTTGCTCGCCGAATGCCGACTTCTTGTAACGAACGACACCGGGCCTATGCACTTGGCTGTGGGCGTGGGGACACCGGTGCTTGATCTCTCGGTGGGCCACGTGGATTTCCACGAAACGGGTCCCTATGGTCCCGGACATTGGGTCGTGCAACCGGACATTCCCTGCGCTCCTTGCGGGTTCGACCAGGTGTGCTTCCACCATGCCTGCAAAGACCGACTCATTCCCGAGCAGATCGCCGAACTCTGTCTACATGTCCTTGGACAAGCCGCGTTTCCTTCCTTTATGGGTGGAGTCCGAGTGTATCGCTCCCACATGGATGAAGATGCGCTGGGCTCATACCGCCTCATGGCCGGCGTCGAGCCTCCGGAACTCCAATGGTACGGCGTATTTTGGCGGCGATTTTGGTTCGAACAGTTCACGGGGAAACAGAGCCGAGTGCCGATGCCTACGGGTGTTCCACCGGATCTATCACAAGCGTGTCGGGTGTTGACGAAGCTTCAATCCCTCGGAGCAAACCTGGTCGCGCAAGCTGAGGAGATGGCGCGTCTCACGACACAACAGCCATTGCCGGTGCATGTTCTCTGGCAGATCCATGCGCGCGAAAACATCGAGCGCAAAGAGGTGCTGGCGCTCAGCATGCAATCTCCAGCCGCTGCATCCCTGGCTGTGGCCCTTGTCCGCGACGTGCACAGTGACGATGGCCAGGACCTCACGGCCATGGCGCGGTCTCGACTGGTCACGTATCGGCGATGGCGGGCTCGCGTTCAAGCTGTCAGCGATCACTTGTCCTTGCTTGAACATCGAGGCGGAGCAGCGAACACTGAACGAGTGCAGTCCATATCGTTGCTGGCCGAGGCCTCGTGAGAGGCGGCGGTCGACAGCGCCAGTAGGTGGAGGAGTTGAGTTATGGAAATCACGCTTGACGATGAGACGTGGCAATTGTCTGATGCCGTGCCCATCGCGGATGTCTTAGCTTCCATCAGCGATAGGGCGCACGCAAAGCACCGGCTCGTGACGACCCTGACGATCGGTGGACGGCCGATTTCGGATCGAGATTTGACACCGGTGTTTCTGAATCAACGGGTTGAGGGGTTTGGAGCCATACGGGCGACTTCCCAATCCCTTCAGTCCATTATCTCCGACGCAAGGCGAGCCATTGCCCTCTTCGGGAATCAACTTCGTGACGAAGGATTGGTATTACTTCCGCCGTTACGGTCTGGGCTGGGGCAAGTGGGCGTCGTCGATCTCTGGCTGGGGCGATTGGCCGACTATATGGAAATGCTGGACGCCGGACAAGCTCGAAGGGTTGAGGGGTTGTCATCGGCGCCGCTGCTGCCTTGGGTGCAAGAGATCCTTGACGCCAGGGGCTGCGCAGATTCAATTCGCATGGCCGACCTCCTGGAGTACGAATTGTTGCCGCGCCTCCAAACCGACGGCGCAGCGGTCTGATGCTCGTTGGTGCAGGATGGTGTGCAGTTCGGAAGTATGGCGCGCATTATGGGCGATTTGTTCAGCGAATGCAGCATTTAAGTCTTCCTGGAGAGGCACCGATAAGGGCCACAGCAGTAGGGAAATGGGCGGGATGATGTGCGCACATCTCCGCAGCCCGGTACCCGGCTCGCCGGCACGGATGCTGGCGAAACGTTCCGAGTAGTGCCGAACCTTCAGGAGGAAGTGCGTCATGCCATTAGTAGTCAATACCAACCTTGCTTCTCTCTCCGCACAGCGGAACCTTGCGGTGAATCAAGCTCAACTCGCTCGCTCGGTCGAGCGGCTGTCCTCGGGTTTGCGGATTACCCGGGCCGCCGACGATGCGGCGGGTTTGGGTGTATCTGAGACCTTGCGTGCCCAGATTCGGAGTATCAACCAAGCCAACCGAAACGCGGGAGACGGCATCAGCCTGACGCAGGTGGCAGACGGCGCCGCGGCGTCGATCGGTAGCCTGTTGGCTCGTATGCGTGAGCTGGCGACACAGTCGGCGAGCGGCACCCTCGGATCGACCGAACGGTCTTACCTGGACCAAGAGTTCGTGGCCTTGCGTTCCGAAATCGATCGAATTTCAGCCTCCGCGGAGTTCAACGGTCAGCCGCTGTTGAGCGGAAGCAACAACAGCTTCTCGGTGTTCATTGGGTTCAAGAGCGGGTCCAATAGCTCCTTGACCGTGGCTTTGGACGACCTCGATACATCGACGATGGGGTTGAGCACAGCGAGTGTTTCGACGGCCGCCACCGCACAATCGGTGCTTGCGGCGATTGACGGAGCCATTTCCTCGGTAGCGACCGCACGCGCCAATTACGGTTCCATTCAAAGCCGCTTCGAAGTCGCGATTCAGAACTTGACGATCACGGCTGAGAACTTCACGGCTGCCGAATCCCGAATTCGCGATGCGGATATCGCTCAGGAAACATCTGTGTTCACGAAGAACCAGATCCTCACTCAATCGGGCATTGCGATCTTGGCGCAGGCCAACGCGCTGCCCCAGCAAGCCCTGGCGCTGCTGCGAGGCTAAGGCTCATCCGGTGGATAGCCCTCTTTCTGAGAGGGCTATCCATGGACCTAGCCTAAGGAGGCTACCATGGTTCACGAGGTACCGAATCGTAAGGACCTCCTCGCTGCAACCACTCATCCGAGTGCCCAAGGATCCTCGCGTTCGCCGGAACGGAACGTCGAAGAAAAGGGCTCCGAACCTCAGCCGGCCGAGGAAGGGGTACAGCAGAAGGATCTGCAACATGCGCTCTCGCGGGTCCGCGAGGTGTTCCATAAGGCAGATCCGCGATTAGAGTTTTCGATCGATCCGGATTTGGATCGAGTGGTCGTCAAAGTGATGAACGGGGAGTCCGGCGAGGTGATCCGTCAGATTCCACAGCAGGAGATCATCGAGCTCGCGAAGCGACTCGAAAGCCCGACGGGTTTGCTGCTGCACCACAAGGTGTAGATCCGTTCACGGCATGAAAGGGATGTCATGGCGATTACCTTTGGTGGATTGGGCAATGGCGTGGACTTTGGCCAAGTCGTCACCGAGTTGGTCAAGGTCCAACGCCTCCCGCTCGACAAGCTCAATACCCAAAAACAGGATCTCCAGAGCAAACTGACCGACTATGGCCTACTCGGCACCAAGCTCCTAGCCCTCCAGAGCGCCGCCGACTCATTGCGTTTCCCCACTAGTTTTGATGAGTCGTCCACCAGCGTCAGCGATGAGACCGTGTTGTCCGCCCAGGCCTCTGCCGGCACGGGAACGGGCAGCTACACACTTCAAGTCTCTCAGCTGGCCAGGGCGCATCAAATTACTACTAAAGCGGCCAAAGCGGTTGCGGGGGTCACGAGCTCGGTCGTCTCCGGAGGGAGCGCGACGTTTTCCTTCAAAGTTGGGACGGGTGCGGATCAGACGATTACACTTTCCACCGGCGCCACGCTCGACGATCTTCGTTCGGCCATCAATGATTTAGGGGCCGGAGCGACCGCCTCCGTCATCAATACCGGCACCGAGTCGGCACCCGCCTATCGGCTGACGCTGACGGCGTCGTCTTCTGGAGCGAGCAATACGATCACGATTCTTGCCGACACAACGGATCTTGATTTTGCCAATACGTCCGGCACGGGCGGCGTCGATACGCTTCAGGCCGGGCAAAATGCCATTCTGGTGGTCGGAGATCCCGGCGAGACAACGATCACCATCGAACGAGAAAGCAATGTCGTTTCGGATGCCATTCCGGACGTCACGTTAACCTTGAAATCCAAAACCGCCGGGGATCCCGTCACGGTCAATGTGAATGCGGATCCACAGGCTGTTCAAGAAAAGATCACGGCGTTGGCGACCGCGTACAACGATATCGTGAAGTTTGTCAATGAACGCACGACATACGACATTACGACGAAAACAGGGGGCAAGTTCTTTAACGAGAGCACTGCCAAAAACGTTCTCACGCAGCTGCGTACCGCCATTTCCAGTTCAGTGAGTGGTGCATCGTCTTTTCGGTCTTTAGCGCAAGTGGGCTTCAAGACGGAGCGGGATGGCACGATTACGATCGAGTCGGCCAAACTGGACTCCGCCCTCGCCGACGACTATGTGTCGGTGAAAGCTTTATTTGTAAGCCAGAGTACCTCGGTCGGGATTGCGCAACAGCTCACCCAAGCGGTCGATCTCCTCGACAGTGTCGACACAGGGTCGTTTACGATCCGAAAGAACGCCATCACGCAGCAAATGACCAAGTTAACCACAGAAATCGCTCGCAAAGAAGACATTGCAAGCCGGTATGAGGAACGCCTTCGACTGCAATTCGCTTCACTGGACAGCTTGCTTCAGAAACTTCAAGGCCAGACCAGCTCACTTCAGGCGCTGAGGTAACCAACGGACACATCATGCTCGCAAATGCCGCTAACGCATATCAGCAGACTCAAGTAATGACTGCCAACCAGGTTCAACTGATCGTCTTGCTTTATGATTCGGCTATCCAATCCCTTGAACTGGCACGAGAAGCCATCCTAACGAACAATTATAAAGATAAAGCTCGGTTCTTGGATCGCAGTATGGCGATCGTGGGCGAACTGGCGAGCGTTCTGGATTTCGAACGAGGCGGTGAGATTGCTATTTCGTTGCACCGACTCTACGACTACATGATTCATCAGTGCATCCAGGCAAATCTTCGGCATAATGGTAAGCATCTGGATGGCCCAATCAAATGTCTGACGACACTACGCGAAGGATGGCACGTAGTGGCCCGCCAGGAAGCGGTGACACATGCCGGCGGACAACCTTTCTGACCTTCCAACGCAAACCAACCCCATATCTCTCGAACGTCTGACGCAGGATGCAGTGGAGGCGGCACGAGCCGGCACCTGGGACCGCGTGGAAGCCTGTTATGCGAAACGGGGGATTCTGTTGGCGGATTTTCGGGTGGATCCAGAGCTCGCTCGGCGTCTCTGCGAAATGGACCAGCAGGTCCGCGCGGCATTGCTCGTCGCGCAGGCAGGAATTCTGAGTTTGCTGGAAGATTCCGTACAGCTTCGACGGCAATTGCGAAAGTTTACACAGATAGACATGCCGTCGCAGTCATTGGATGGACGGTTGCATGTTGAGGGGTGAGAAGCTCCTAGAGGAGTTGCGCCTAGCCCGATAAGGATAGAGCGCGGATACAAGATATGAAGACATCTCCGAAGCTGAATACCAACACTGTTCTGGCGGAGGTCAAGAGCGACGAACGACGCGAGTGGCTCAGGATCGACGATCGCTTATTGCTTGAGTATCGACTGCTCGATGAACCTCCTGAAGCGATGAATCGCTATTTGCCGCCAGTCACGGACGATACGATAGCGACTGCGGTTTCGAAGCCGACCCACGACCTTCTTGCGCGTGCCGGTGAGGCGTTTGCGAGTTCCCCCTTGCTTCCGTGGGTATCGAAAATCGATTGGATACTCGAGACCATGCTCAAGGCTATGGCCAAGAGCGATCCCGGCAGCGTGAATATCGCACGCCTGACGGAGGTCGATATCAGTGCGGGAGGACTTGGATTTCATGCTCCGAGAGAATTTCAATCCGGAGACCTGCTGACGCTGAAGATCATCCTGCCGCCGTTTTCCATGGTGAATACGACGGCAAGGGTGATTCGTGTGACGAATTCAGGCGCCGCTCCGATGTCCTACCATACGGCGACGCAGTTCGTGGATTTAGCGAGCGATCACCAGGAACAGATTATCCGACATATCCTGCAGCTACAGGCGGAACGACTACGAGCGAGAAAGGGCTTGTAGCGAAGGGCCGTGAGGACCGACGGCCGCGACCGGTTGAGTATCGGCCGGCTCAGTGGTCGGGTCGAGGAGCGACTGAAGAAGATGTTTGGCGACCACTTCCAGCGCCTGGGCAGAGGGCGCCGCAGGTTCACATTCCACGACAGGTAAGTAACTACGGATGGCCTGAATCATCGATTGGTCGTCCGGAATCTCACCAAGCATCGTCAGTTCTCCCCCCACATATTCGTTCAACAGTTTCTTGAGCTGCAGGACATTGATTCTGGATTTCCCGGACACCCTGTTCACAATCAAATGTGGTCTGAAGGTCGCCAGGGTCGCACTCGCTGTTTCACGGGCATCAGGATTCACCGTCTCAACCGCGCGGATCACGTCCTCAATGCTGGAGTAGTCCCGATCGGAAAGCGCCTCGCTGACGGCATCGCGCGAGAGGAATGACGAGAGAACCCGCCGAATTGCCGCAAGTTTAATGAACCGGTACAGATCGAGCACGGACGTCGGATCCGGCGTCGCCACGGTAAGATAGTGATCGGCCATGAGAAAAAAGTCCAACGCGTGATAGCTGGTTCCTGCACCGATATCGACGATGATGATGTCTGCCTGGAGTTGCCGGAAGTGGCGAATCAGCCGCTTCTTTTTCGCATAGGGAAGATTGGCAGTGATCAATGTTTCTCCCGTGCCAGGGAGAAGTTGTAAAAATGGATGGGCCGAGATGGGTTGTAATACGTCATCGAGTCGTTGAACCCGTCGTTCGATGAAATCCGTCAGCGTGCGCGCGGGATGGAGGATTCCGAAGAGGATGTGCGCATCGGCGCCACCCACGTCAAGGTCGGCCAGCACCACTCGCTTACCGCGACGAGCCAATAACATGGCCAGATTCGCAGCGATGACGCTCTTACCCACACCGCCTTTCCCTGAAGCGATCGAAATAATTGTGCTCATTGGGGGTAGTCTCTCCCGGTTGCAGTCGTTCGGTGTTCTTGTTGTCGGTTGTAACTCATCAGAACATTAGACCTTGGACGCGGCACCCTCACTTTTTCTCGCCATCGGTGCGAATACCGCATTCAACCTGCCATGGTTGGCAGGAACGGTCAATTAAAGTTTGAGACAGGGCTCACCGATACGGCATCCGTCATGAACGATGCAATCGCAACAACAACTGCGTTTAGCGGCGACCGCACCTCATCCGCAGAGGGGGAAATTTTGACGGTCGCCGAGGTGGCACGGTTTCTCCGTGTCCCGAAATCGACGGTTTATAAGCTCGCGCGTCTCGGGCAATTGCCGGCTTCGAAAATCGGAAAGCATTGGCGATTCCTTCGGCAGGATATCCACGAGTGGATGCACCATCGAGCTCAACAGAACTGATGGTTCGGCGCAGCCCCTTGGGGCGATGATGCAGGATCGTGATGGGGCTGCTCCTCGTCAGACCTTCCCTACTGCCAGCTGATCACTCAAGACTCAGATGAGGATGCCATGAGCGATTCGAATGCACTGAGAAAAGTCGATGCCGTGTTACCCAAACTATGCCTGGATACGTTCCGACAGCTTCGAGACCTGATCTACGAACAGACAGGAATTCACTTTCAGGACAACAAGACCTACTTATTGGAAAACCGCCTGCTACCGCGCCTGAAGGCGTGCCGCTGTCATAGCTTCGAAGACTACCTCAATTTTCTCAGATTTGACGCCTATCGGGATCATGAGTTTACGGAGTTGTACACCGTGATCACGACCAACGAAACGTACTTCTACCGAGATGAAGCGCAACTCGAAACATTTATGAAAGCCATGATCCCGTAGGTCATGAAAACGAATGCGGCCAGCAAGCAAATCCGGATCTGGAGTGCCGCCTGTTCCACGGGAGATGAGCCCTATACCCTGGCTCTGTTGTTGCGTGACTACCCGCTCTTGACCGGGTGGACCATCGATATCTTGGCAACGGATATCAGTGAGAATGTCCTGGAGGTGGGCCGCAAGGCATCCTACAGCTCGCATTCACTAAGAAAAGTGCCTCCTCTGATCCTGGAGAAGTATTTTACTGGCCCGCGCGAGGAGAAGACTCTAAATCCGTCCGTGAAACATCTCGTACGGTTCATGAACGTGAACCTGTACGACCGCCCGCGACTGAAATTGATTCGTGGGATGGACATGGTCTTCTGTCGAAATTGTCTGATCTACTTCGATGAGCGGGCGAAAGCACAGATTGTCTCGGATCTGCGGGACGCGCTCCGCCCGAAGGGCTATCTGGTAATCGGGTTTTCTGAAAGTCTGTCCGATAAGAATGGGATGTTCAAAGCGGTCCATGCAGGTCGTTCGGTGATTTACGAGAAACAGTAAGGAGGGTGATTCATGCCAGCTGATCCCAACATGAAGATTTTGGTCGTGGATGATATGTCCACGATGCGTCGCATCGTCAAGAATATCCTCAAACAATTGGGTTTCAACAATGTTGAGGAAGCGGAAAACGGACAGGAAGCCCTCCATAAGCTGAATGCCGATAATTACGGGTTCGTCGTATCGGATTGGAACATGCCCGTGATGATGGGCATCGATATGCTGCGTGCCATCCGGAAAGACGAAAAACTCAAGACCATTCCGGTTCTGATGGTCACGGCAGAGGCCCAGAAGGAGAATCTCATCGAAGCGGTCCAAGCCGGCGTGAGCAACTACATTGTCAAGCCGTTCACGGCAGAAACAATGCAAGACAAGATCAACAAGATCTTTAAGTAAGGTGAAAGGCGGGGAGACGATGACTGGAACACGAGGAACCGCAAAGCCGGCTGTTCGGGCGAATGAAAACGGCGCCGAAGAGCCTGCAGACCCCAACGCCAAGCTTTATGAGGAACTTGGGGAGTTGGCGCGTTTCATCGACACCACGATGAAAACGCTATCTGAATTCAGCACACCGGTCAACAATTCCACGCAGCAGCTGCCGCAGGCCATGAGCCATCTGACCGACCTCAAGGCCATGACGGAGCGTGGGACGCATGAGGTGATGCGACAAGTCGAGGGCATTCAGAACAACCATGTGCGCCTCGCCCAAACTCTGAAAGACTTGACGCACGCTCTCAGGCTGGCTCAGGCCTCACCGTCTCTGACTGAGCAACTGAAGACTATCACTCACATGCTGGCAGACGATGATAGACGTTTAATCGAGATCATGACGGCACTGTCGTTCCAGGATCTCGTGGCTCAAAGCGTGAACAAGTTGGTGACGATCCTCGATGAGGTTGAACACAAGTTGCTTCAGCTAGTCGTCGTGTTTGGTCCCTACCAGAAACAGGTGGTGCAGAAGGACCAAGGCAAAGCGAATGAAATGCTGAGGCAACTGGAGGCAAAAAAAAACACGTCGATGGACCAGGATCTTGCCGACGAGATCCTGAAGCAATTCGGTTTTAACTGAGGTAGGTCATGAACGACGAAATGCAAGAGATTCTGAATGACTTCCTGACCGAATCCAACGAGATGTTGGAGATGCTCGATCAGCGTTTCATCACGCTGGAGGCCGATCCTGGCAATAAGGACCTGTTGAATGAGATCTTTCGTGCCATGCACAGCATGAAAGGATCTGCTGGATTCTTGGGGTTTAATCGTCTCGTGGATGTCGCGCACCGTGGCGAAAACATCCTCAACAAGCTTCGGCAGGGTGAAATGGCCGTCGTGCCGACTGTTATCAGCGTCATTCTTGAAGCTATCGATGTAATCAAGGCGTTAATGGCCGACATTCGCGAGTCCGGCACGGACCTGCATGTGGCGACGGACAGTATTGCTGCCAAGCTGGACGCCATCATCAACGGTCAGGTCGGAGAATCGGCATCGCCGGAGGTTGCATCAGTCCCCGTTCAGGCTCAAGCCTCGTCTTCGGCATCTTCGATTCCGGTCTCAGCGAGGGGCTCGACCGTAGCGCCTTCGGAGCCGGCGCCCCCCACGCTCGGGGAAATCTTAGTCAACGAGGGACTGGCATCGAAAGATCAAGTGCTGGATGCCTTGAATGCGCAACAGCATCAGCCGGAACCCAAAACACCCTTGGGAGAGATTCTCCTCCAAGCCAAGGCCATTACTGAACGGGCGTTGGATCAGGCGCTGCAAAAACAGGAGAAGCAGGCCAAGCCGGCGGAAGAAGACGCCACGATTCGGGTCGAGACGAAGCGACTCGATAGTGTGATGAATCTTGTCGGCGAATTAGTATTAGGGCGGAACCGTTTGATCAAGATCGGTACACAACTCGAACAGGATCACGAGTCGGATCCCCAGGTGCGGGCTCTCAGTGAAACCTTGGCGCAGCTGAATCTGGTGACGACCGACCTGCAGCTCGCGGTGATGAAAACGCGCATGTTACCGATCAAGAAGGTGTTCGCCAAGCTGCCTCGAATGGTACGGGATCTCTCTCAAAAATTGGCCAAACAGGTGCGGCTGGAAATGGACGGCGAGGAGACGGAACTCGATAAGTCAGTGGCCGACGAAATCGGCGACCCCTTAGTGCACCTGGTGCGCAATGCCATCGATCACGGTATCGAGATGCCGGCTGAACGGCAGGCCAGGGGGAAACCGAGTGAGGGACAATTGGCCATCGTCGCCAGTCAGGAGGGCAACAGTATTGTCATCCGCATCAAGGACGACGGTCGTGGTATCCAGGTTGAAAAGGTGAAGGCCAAAGCTTTGGCGAAGGGGTTGGTCAGCGAAGCCGAGTTGGCCACGATGGAGCACCGTGAGATTCTCAACCTTATTTTTCTGCCGGGGTTCAGCACAGCGGAGCAAGTCACGGATGTATCCGGGCGTGGGGTGGGGATGGACGTCGTCCGGACAAATATTCGGAAGATCAACGGCAGCGTGGAACTCGAATCAGAGCCCGGAAAAGGTAGCCAAATCGTCATCAAGCTGCCCTTGACCATTGCCATC
The DNA here is from genome assembly GCA_015709715.1 of Nitrospira sp. Classification (NCBI taxonomy): domain Bacteria; kingdom Pseudomonadati; phylum Nitrospirota; class Nitrospiria; order Nitrospirales; family Nitrospiraceae; genus Nitrospira; species Nitrospira sp. The sequence goes on along the minus strand of CP054184.1, from coordinate 248,341 downwards.
ATTCAGGCCTTGATGGTGGAAGTCGAACGGTCGATCTTTGCCATTCCACTGGGTTCTGTCATCGAAGCGGTGCGTATCACGAAATCGGATATCAAGACCATCAACGGTCGCGAAGTGCTGCATTTGCGCGATCGTGTGCTTCCCCTTATCCGACTGGCGCAGGAGTTCGAGATTCCGACGGATTCCGATCGCGAACGGTTTTACGTCGTTGTGGCGGCGTTGGGTGACCGTCGAGTGGGAGTCGTAGTCGATGAACTCCGCTCTCAGGAAGAAGTTGTCATCAAGTCCATCTGGGACTACCTGGAGACAGTAAAGGGTGTTTCTGGGGCCACCATTACCGGAGAAGGCAAGGTGGTCTTGATCTTGGATACGGCTGAGTTGGTTCAAAATGCGCAGGCGTGGCACAACGCCGGAATGGCCGCCTAGGCGACAAGCCTGGGGCCTGAAGCGAGTAGGAAATCGGAGGAAGTATGTCGAATCTCATCAACGAAATTGATGCGAGAACTCGTTTGGCCGGCGCCAACCAGATGGAGCTGTTGCTGTTCAAGCTCGGAACCAACGAGATCTACGGTATCAATGTGTTCAAAGTTCGTGAGGTCATGAAGCTGCCGGCGCTGACTCAGATTCCTGAAGCCGACAGTCGTATTGTGGGCATGGCGAACATTCGCGGCATCATGGTGCCGGTCGTAGGGCTCCGCCGCAGTCTGGGGCTGGGAACAGAAACCGATGGGGCGGGGACCTCTCATCCCTACCTGATCGTGTCCGAATACAACGCGAGCCTTCAGGGTTTTCTCGTTTCGGGTGTTGATCGCATCATTCGGTTTTCGTGGTCGGCCATTAAGACGCCACCGGCCATTGTACGCGAAAACAATAAGGGCGCAGTGACGGCCGTTACAATGCTGGACGACGGCCGAATGGTGCTGATCCTCGATGTGGAGAAGGTCTTACACGACATCTGTCCCCGATCTGACGACGAAGTGTTTTCCGGGATGGTGCTCTCACCGGATCTCAAGTCGAAATGTGTGATGTTTGCTGACGATTCGTCGGTGGCGAGGATGCAGATTCGGAAAGCACTCGATCGTCTGGAAATGTCCTACATCATGGCGACGACCGGCGGAGAAGCGTGGAGCAAGCTGCAAGCACTGGCGGAACAGGCGACTGCCGAGGGGAAACTGCGCGTAGATCAGATTCAGTGCGTGCTGAGCGACATCGAGATGCCGGATATGGACGGCTTTACCTTGACGAAACACATCCGCGCCGATCCGCGCCTGGGGCACTTGCCGGTCATTCTGCATTCTTCCCTGACGGGCACCTGCAACATGGAAAAGGGGAAGACAGTCGGCGCCTCTGATTACATTACAAAGTTCGACGCGAAGTTGTTGGGAGAAAAGCTGTCGTTCCATTTGAACACTGGATCTCAGGAAACCACTCAGGCTGCATAGCTACAGGTTCGACAGGGCAGTAACGCGGTGATGGCCATGGCACTCCCAGACACGACCACTTCAAACCAACCCGTGCGGGTTTTGGTGGTCGACGATTCTGCGTTCATGCGGAAGAGTCTTACCACCATGCTGGAAGAGGGCAAGCAAATAAAGGTGGTGGGGGTCGCACGCAATGGGGAAGAGGCGATCCAGCAGGTGCTGCAGTTGAAGCCTGACGTGGTGACCATGGATGTGGAAATGCCCGGCATGACCGGACTGCAGGCCTTGCAACAGATCATGGCCAAGCACCCGGTCCCTGTCTTGATGGTGAGCTCGCTGACGACCGAGGGAGCGCAAGAAACCCTGCAGGCTCTTGAATGGGGAGCCGTTGACTTCATCCCGAAACAACTGGACGGCGTCGCGCCTCGAATTGCGGAGATTCAGAAGCAACTCGTCTCTAAGGTTCTGATGGCCAAACATGCTGGCACGAAGCTACGCCGGCCTGTCTACGCGGAGACGCCCAAGAACCGGATCGTTCCAGTTAAAGCCTTGAGTAGTCATGCGGTCAGTGTCACGCGCGGGGCTAAACTCATTGCGATTGGTTGTTCCACCGGAGGCCCCCAGGCCCTGTTTGAGATCATGCCGACGATCCCCGAGGACTGCCCGGCCGCGATCGTCATCGTCCAACACATGCCGAGATCGTTCACCAAGCCCTTCGCCGATCGCCTCAACGGTTTGTGCCAATTAGAAGTCCGCGAGGCGGTCCATGGAGACGAAGTGAAACCAGGCCGTATCCTCGTGGCCCCGGGGGGCATGCAATTTCGTGTCGCCAAGAAATCCATCACCACGACGGTGGTGTCGCTCGCGCCGAATATTGAACACCATGCCCATGCACCCTCAGTCGACATCATGCTGCAGTCGGTCGCGACCGTGTATGAGGAACGCAGTATCGGGGTCATCCTGACTGGCATGGGACACGATGGGTTGGAGGGCATGAAGGCAATCAAGGCAGTCAATGGGCGGACCATTGCGCAGGATGAGGCATCAAGTGTGGTCTATGGGATGCCGAAAGCCGTCATCGAATCAGGCTGTGCGGACAAGGTGGTTTCGCTGGTCAAAGTTGTTGGCGAAATCATGAACATGGTGTGACAGGGATCAGCGTTTCAACCGTTCACAAGGGAGAAGGGTAGGAGGCCTTATGGGGGGAATGATGAAGAATATGACGATTGGACCCAAGTTTATTACCTCGATCTGCGCGGTGTCACTTCTGGTGATTCTCGCAGGTCTGTTCGTCCTCTATCAGCAAGAAGAGTCGAAGATCGAGACCTTGCTTACCGGTCGCGTGAATGCGATCAGCACCCAAATTGTGATCACGCGGGCCTATATCACGCAGAACTATGTCGCCAAGGTCAAGAAGTCGAAGGCCGGTGCTGACATCCAGGTGGTCAAGGATCATGCCAATCTTCCGGACGCCATTCCCTTCCCGGCGACGGCGGTCAGGGAAATGGGCGAAGAGGCCACACGGACCGGCACCTACAGCGTCCGCCTCGTGAGCCAGAACCCGATGAATTCGGCCAATAGTCCAAAAGACAACTTCGAAAACGAAGCGGTCCGGGCCATCATGGCCGGCGCGGAGAGTTATGCGCGCCGTGATGAGGTCAACGGAGTGATGACATTCCGACGAGCCATCCCAGACAAGGCCACATCCGCCGCCTGCTTGAGCTGCCATACGAACAATCAGGTCGGCGATACCTTGGGTATGTTGAGTGTTTCGGTACCCATGGCTGAGGCGGTCGCGCTGTCTAGTCGCTCCATGTGGCAGACCGGCAGCCTGATGACGGGGGTGGTCGTGGTCATCATGTTCGTGACCTATCTCTTGCTCCGCAATATCGTCCTCAAGCCGCTGGAGCGCATGAGCGACATTTCGAAGGATATTGCCAAGGGCGAAGGTGACCTCACCAAGCGAGTGCCCTGCGAAGGGAACGATGAAATCGCTCGCATGGGCGGATACTTCAACGAGTTCATCGAGAAGCTGCAGCACATGATCAAGAAAGTGGCTCATGTGACGGACAAGGTGGCCTCGGCTTCCGTTGAGTTGTCCGCGACGGCGGAGGAAATATCGAAGGGCACCGATACCTTGACCTCGCGGGCTTCCCAGACCGCAGCGGCGGTGGAAGAGATGAACGCGACGGTCGGTCAGGTGGCGCAGAACTCCGGAAAGGCGGCCAGTCTGGCGCAGGACACCGTGAAGACTGCTCAGGACGGCGGGACGGTGGTCTCCAGCACGATCGCCGGCATGCAGCAACTTTCCGAGGCGGTTTCCCACTCGGCCACCATCATTGCCGAACTGGGGAAGTCTTCCGATCAAATTGGCGAAATCGTCCGGACGATCGAAGACATCGCCGACCAAACCAACTTGTTGGCATTGAACGCCGCGATTGAAGCAGCGCGAGCCGGAGAACAGGGCCGTGGCTTCGCCGTTGTGGCCGACGAGGTTCGGAAGCTCGCCGAGCGAACGACCAAAGCCACCAAGGAAATCGGGGACATGATCCGGCAAATCCAGCAAGACACGCGTGGAGCCGTTGACTCCATGCAGCAGGGGACCCAGAAGGTCACGGCTGGCGTGGACCTGGTCAATAAGACCGGCGATGCGCTGTCACAGATCGTCCGAATGGTCTCTGAGAGTGCGGACATGATCCGACAGATTGCGGTGGCCTCGGAAGAACAGTCCGTGGCGACGCAACAGATCGCCAGCGACATCGAGCAGGTCGCGAAGGTTACGAAAGAATCCTCGTCTGGAGCGCATGAGTCGGCCAAGGCTAGCCAAGACCTGAGCCAGCTGGCAGTCGAACTCCAGGGAATCGTGGGCGGGTTCAAGATCTGACCCCTCACTGTCGAGAAGGAGCCTGTATGAGCGCGATCGAACAACAGGTCCATGCCGCTCCGCCGGTGGCCGCAGAACAGTCTGCGGCCCATCCGGGGGAGCGGACAGGGGAGGACCTCTGTCAATTCGTGATCTGCCGCATCGGGAGTGAGGAGTTTGCGGTTGATGTCTTGAGCGTACAGGAAATCAACCGAATAGCCGAAGTAACCCGTGTACCCAAAACGCCTCCTTATGTGGAGGGAGTCATCAACCTGCGCGGCCGGATTATTCCGGTGCTCGACTTACGTAAGCTGTTTGGTTTGACCGGCGCCAAACAGACGACGCAGACGCGCATTGTCGTGGTGTCGGTTCAGTCACGATTAGTCGGGCTGGTGGTGGATTCTGTGGAGGAAGTGTTGCGCGTACCCAAGAGTGCGATCGAGCCTCCACCCTCAGTGGGGACGATGGCTGGATCGGAGTTCACGCAAGGAGTCGGACGGATCGAGGATCGCCTCCTGATCCTGGTCGACTTGAATCGTTTACTGTTGGCCCGCGAAGCTGCCTGAGGTCTCCAATTCAAGAGACGGGACTGGGACAGGAAGCGGTTGCGGTGTGAGGCGGGGTGTGGGGGAGCTGGGGAGGGTGGCGTTAGCGCCCTCCCCGCGAGAGCATTCAGTGGTTGGCCGGATTGTTGGAGCTTGGCGGTGGGCTTTGGCGCTTCTTCTGGTTCTCAAGGACCCGCTCAAGCAACTGCAAGGATTCCGTTAACACCTCAGAGGCACAACAGAGCGTAACCTGGAATTGTTGCATGGCTTCCTGCCAGCGCCCCTCTTGCTGCAGAGCCTGAAACTTACGGTGCTGCTCGTCAAGAATGGCTTGCTTGGCATCAAGCATCAGGCTATCAACCGGACCAACCATGGTACCTCCAATACGACAGGCAGAAGTGGTGGCAGGGACGGTATCAAAGTCGTTCGGATGCGCGCAAGCCCGTCATCCGAGCTTGGGACAGCTACTTTCGAGGGTCATGGGACATGAGGGGTAAGGTGCAGACACTGTGGACATAGCCACGATATTAGGCGTCGTCATTGCGATCGGGTCCATTCTGGGCGGACAGGCACTGGAAGGGGGCCACATCGGCTCGATCCTGCAGTTGACGGCATTCATCATCGTGATCGGAGGAACCATCGGGGCCTGTTGTGTCCAAAATCCCCTTCCCGTGGTCATTAAGGCCATGGGCTCCCTCTCGCTCGCGATCAGTAACCCGCATCATGACGTGAAGGGAACCATTACGCAGATCTTGGACCTGGCCAATGTCTCGCGTAAACAGGGCCTGTTGGCCCTTGAAGGAAAAATAAAGGATCTGCACGATCCTTTCTTCAAGAAAGGCCTGCAATTGATCGTCGATGGGACAGACCCCAAGGCACTTCAAGAAATACTTGAGATTGAAGTCGAGCACCACGAAGAGGAAGGTGTGCTCGCGGCCAAAGTCTGGGAAGCCGCGGGCGGGTACGCACCGACGGTGGGCATCCTCGGTGCTGTGTTGGGCTTGATTCACGTCATGGAAAATCTGGCCGATCCCTCCAAACTGGGTGGCGGTATTGCCGTGGCCTTTGTGGCGACGGTCTATGGAGTCGGTGCCGCCAACCTGTTTTTTCTCCCGATCGCCAATAAGATCAAGTTGAAGTTGAAGGAAGAGGCCGGGCTCAGAACCATGGTGATTCTCGGTCTCGTCGGCTTGGCCCAGGGCGAAAATCCTAGGTTGTTGCAGGAGAAATTGGAAAGTTATCTGCCTCAGAACGAACGGACCAAAGACGAGAAGAAATAATGGCTAAGAAGAAACACGAGGAACACGAGAACCATGAGCGATGGTTGGTGTCGTATGCCGACTTCATCACGCTGCTGTTCGCCTTCTTCGTGGTCATGTATTCTGTGTCCTCGGTTAATGAAGGCAAGTACCGCACAGTGAGTGACTCGATCAAGGCGGCCTTGAATCCTGTCAATAGCACGCCGACCAGCCGCCTGCCGTTCACGATCGGTGATGCGAAGCCGAAAATGGTGACCCCGGAAATTACAAGTGCCAACGAGCCGGTCATCCGCCGGATGCGTGAAATCATGAAGCGCATGCATCCGGTGACGAAGCTGGAAATGCCGGACATCAAGGTCATTGAAACGGGAAACGGCGCCATCATCATTTCTCTGCCGGAATCTATTCTCTTCAGTAGCGGCGAGGCCAGGGTCAAGCCGGATGCCCTGCCGTTCTTGAAAGCACTCGCTGAAGTCCTACTAGAAATGGATCGACATATCCGTATTCTGGGCCATACCGACAATGTGCCGATCCGTACGGCGCAATTTCCTTCCAATTGGGAGTTGTCTGCCGAGCGAGCTGTCATGGTGGTCCGGATCTTCTCCGAGTTGTACGGTGTGCCGATCACCCACTTGTCAGCCACGGGTTTTGCCGATGCCAAGCCTATCGCGACGAACGATACCCCTGAAGGGCGCTCCAAGAACAGGCGGGTCGAAATCGTCGTTCTGGAAACGACAGACCATGACAATCCGGGAGAACGTGGGCAAAGCACGGAGGGTCCTCCCGCCTGACGATCGTTGATTTCTACCGACCTTCGGTGGCCGTTCATCGGGGTTGGCCTGTGTCGATTGCAGGCTCTCTCATCTGCATTCCATGACTGGAGAAAATGACCTCCACCGTCGCGGTCCTCGCCCCGAACTCACGCCGACTCGACTACCTGCCTTACTCCGACCGCCGTCCACACAAATCGCACGCTCAAGAATGAACACCACCGGGCCGATATCATCGGTGAGCTTGCCTGCGCGCTCCGCATGCCGTGAGACCACGGTGGGTGCCTTGACACATCTTGCGGGGGAGTAACATGGATCTCAAGACCATCCTGTGGTATCTCGTCCTCTCCAGTCTGACCATTGCCTATCTCATCGTGCTGTCCGGTGTGCGGGCAGCCAAGTCGCATGACGTCTCGCACCATTCCCATCGGATGATCGCAGGGTGCACCATCGTCGGAATCTGGTTGGTCGCCTATCTGTTGAAGCAGGTGATCTTCGGCCGGGAAGCGTTTCGCGGGACGGATATGGAGTATTGGGCCTTCTATCTGCCGGTGTTCGTCACCCATATGCTGCTGGCCGTAACGACGATTGGCTTGGGCGCCTACAACCTCCACATGGGACTGCATCGTCTGCGCTACGGGAGCGTAGGCGCTATGGCCGCCGGGATGACCACGCACCGGCGTATGGGAAAGGTACTCGTGTGGACCTTCAGCGGCACGATGATCACAGCCTATTTGGTGTATCTCATGCTGTTTGTCTGGTATGCGAGCTGACGCGATGGAGCACTCGATCACCAAGCAGGAATATGATCGCATTCGCACGCTCTTGTATGACGAGAGCGGGATTTCCCTGGGAGAAAGTAAACAATCCCTCGTGGTGTCCCGTCTCACGAAACGCTTGCGCGAGCTGCAACTGGATAACTTCACGGCCTACTACAACTACGTGATGCAGGACGGCAGCGGTGAAGAATTCACCCGCATGTTGGATCTGCTCTGCACAAACAAAACGGATTTCTTTCGTGAACCGAAGCATTTTGATTTTCTGCGCGAGCGCATTCTCCCGGGGCTTGAGCGGGAGAAGCGTATTCGCATCTGGTCTTCCGCCTGCTCGACCGGGGAGGAGCCGTACACGATTGCGATGACCCTGTTCGAAGCCGTTCCGAACCCGACGCAGTGGTCCTTTGAGATTCTGGCGTCGGACCTTTCGACCCGTGTGCTCGCTCATGCAGCGAGTGGGCTGTATACAGATGACCGCGTGAGAGCGATGCCGGCGGCGATCGTCAAGCGGCATTTTATGCGGGGGCGCGGGGACTGCGCCGGACTCGTCAAGGTCAAACCACATCTCGCAGCCTGTATCAAGTTCCAGCGCATAAATCTCATGGACGAGCGGTTTCCCATCTGTGTCCCGTTGGACGTGGTGTTTTGCCGGAACGTCATGATGTACTTCGATCGTTCGGCTCAAGAACGCCTGGTCAACAAACTCTTTCACCATCTCAAGCCGGGGGGGTACCTTGTGATCGGCCACTCGGACAGTTTGCAGTGGGTATCTCATCCGTTTAAGACCGCCGTCCCCACGATCTATCGGAGGGATGTCTAGACGACATGATCGGGGATGCATCAAGCCCATCTCATGGGCGACAGGAACTGTTCGCAATAGATAAAGGAGTAACCATGAAGATAATCAAGGAACTGAGAGACAAGACGGCGACATTGAGGCTGGAGGGCAATTTTACCTACACCCAACGGAAACCCTTCCAAGAAGTCATTCAGGCGGTCTGTGCCCAGAAGGTCGACCACATCATCGTGGATCTGTCGCAAGTCGGCTTCGTAGATAGCGCGGCTTTGGGACTGCTCATGATCACCCATCGTCAACTGCAGGCAGACAAACGACAGCTCTCGCTGGCCTATCCGCAGCCGACCGTCCGGCAGATCATCGAGTTGGCCAATCTGCACAAGAATATTCCCTTCATCGAAGCTCCCGCCCCCGGACTCGCCAAAAAGTCCGCCTAGGGAAGCGAGTGAACCTCGAAGGGCCCGCGTGGTTTGTCGAGGGACAGAAGGACGTCGAACGTGCCCACCGCCATGATTCTTGTCGTCGACGATGACGTGATCGCCCGCACCAGCATGGCCAACCGTCTCAAGCGGGTGGGTTACCATGTCATCGAAGCCGGTGACGGCACCGGGGGCCTGGCCGCCATCCGCCGCCACAAACCGGACTTGATCATTCTCGATTGGATGATGCCCGGCCTTGACGGACCCACCCTGTGCGAAGCCATTCGCGCCGACGCCGACCTGAAATCCAGCCAAGTCGTGCTCATGACCGCCAACGATCGGCCTGAACAAATCGCCGAAGGCCTCTCGCGCGGCGCCGATGATTTCATGAGCAAGGCGGCCAGCAAACAGGAGATCATGGCACGGGTTCAGGCGAACCTGCGTGCCCGTGCCCTGGTGCGGGAAATCGAACAGACGCGGGATGATCTCGATCGGTCCCATCGTGCATTAACCACGAAGCAAGCCGAACTCGAAAGGGAATTGCAGTCGGCCGCCGCATTCGTCCGCTCCCGCCTCCCGCAGCCCGGCACACCGGCACCGGGGTGTACGATGCAGTGGGCCTATCAACCGTCGTTGACTCTCGGGGGGGACCTGTTTCAAATCAGCCGTTGGGGAAAGGACTACATGGGAATCTACATGCTCGATGCCTCGGGCCATGGAGTGGCCGCGGCACTCAGGGCGATCAGCCTGATGACCTTCCTCAGCGAAGACAACCTGGTGAAGGTGGCCGGCGATTATGATCCCGGCCTAATCCTGAACGAGGCGAACCGCCGGTTTCCCCTCACTCTGGACGGCGAATACTTCACCCTGTGGGTCGGCCGCCTCGAACTCACGTCCTTCACGTTGTGTTATGCGGCGGCTGGGCATGGCGGCGCGTTTCTCCAGTCACCCCAGGGTGGCTCCCGGTGGTTGTCCTCTGCCAGTTTGCCGTTGGGATTCGATCCCCAGTCCGTCTTTCACACCGCCACCACGCAACTCCACAAGCAGGATCGCCTCTATGTGTTCAGTGACGGGATTTATGAGGCTCCCTCCAAGGAGGGCGAGTTGTGGGGGCGAGAACGGCTGCAAGCCACCCTTGAAGCACATCGGACCTGCAAACTCGGCGAGGGATTGGTGGAGACGATTGCCGCCGCGCGTCAGTGGATGGGCAGCGACCTGTTTCCTGACGATGTCGCACTCGTGGGCCTCGAAATGGTGGAACAGCCTGCGGCACAGAGGAGTCACCGGTGATGTCGGAGCATGCCGCGATCTTGGACCTGCCCGCCGCTCTCAACTGGCTTGACGGCGACAAAGAACTCTTTCTGACTCTGGCAGGCATGTTCTTGGAGCGCACCGGCCAGGACATCCTGTCCATTCGCGCAGCGCTCGACGCCCACGATCTCCCACGATTGGCCAAAGAAGCCCATCGGCTCAAGGGATCGGCCATGGAATTTTGCGCGGCTCCCATGGTGGAGGCGGCCAAGCAGCTGGAACATTCCGCACGAAGCGGCGTCGCAAACGACATGTCCGTCCTCTATGGGACCATGCAGCAAGAACTCGATCGACTGACCACCGCCCTGGAAGCCATCATCCATACAGGCTTCCCCGAATGACTTCGAGCAGGCCGTCCAGGACGCTCCTCGTCATAGCCCCTCGCCGCCTCACCGCTTGACGAGCCTCGTCCAGGCAGTTTATCTTCGGGCGCCAACTCGGCGGTTCACCCTACGCACACCCACGAGGTTTCCATGACCGTCCTCACACGCCTGGTCTCCGCTGTGCTGTTCGTCGTCTGGTTCGCCGGCTGCAGCGGCGCCCAGTGGGTTCACCCCACCAAGCCCAAAGACATGTTCGCTCAGGACTATAACAAGTGCCAGGCCGACGCCTTGCGTGACCCCAAATTGCAGCAGGGGATTCAGTTGCTGATTCTCGAAGCGACGGAACGCTGTGTAAGAAAGCAGGGCTGGCAGTTGGTCGAGCCGGAATAGGGTCGGGTTCAGATGTCTACAGGAACCGAATGCGGGTCATGAACTCATGGGGGAGCGGCCCCTGGCGCTCGACGCAGATCGTCGTGATCGCTTCCTTCGTGCCATAGCCGGTTGAGCGCCAGCCCGCGATCGGCTGGAGCGACCCTTCATAGAGCCGGCTCGTCCCGCCTTCGATCGTCATCAGAAGCGGGTGATCCAAGCCCTCCAGCCGATAGCCTCCCTCGACCGCCACCGGTCGGCAACCCACATGCCAATTCAACTCAAGGTGGTGCGTCCCGTCGCCCGTGAGCCAGTCCCAAATCATCCACACTCCCGCCGGATCGTATGACACGCCGCGCAGATGCGTCACCCCTAACCGGTCCCGGTACCCGTAGTGCCGAGCAATCACAGTGATTGTGCCCTCCGGCGTTTCGTCCTTATAAATGAGGTGCGTGTCAAACGGCTGCGACCACGCCAGCGGCCCCTCCGGCACGGCTTGGTCCAGGCCGTCCACCGTCACCGTGTTGTGAGCCCGCGTGCCGCGAAAATAGGCCCGCCACTGGGCATCGCCGTGGTAGGTGAACGTGCCGGGATCGATCAACACATCCTGAAGCCCCACATGAAGGAGCAGGGAGAGCGCGTCGGCGTGACCATGCGCGAATCGAGGCGGCATACCGAGCGGCCCGTGGTCGAACACGGCCCGTTGCAGGTCTCGCCCACGAATGATCGAGTAACCGGACAGGTGAAACGTGGTCAGACCCGCCGCGCGCGCGGTGCTGGGGGCCGGGAAACAGAGATAAGGGGAGAGGGCGGTTTCGTGCTCTCCGTCACCGATAGGTGGTAACCGATCGTCGGTGACAGGGCAAAACTCGTTCAGGAAGGCCCGGCTGCGATCGAACACATGGCGGATGCGTTCCGGCACCGACAGTTGACGCTGATCGAGCAGGGAGAGCACCAGTCCGTAGAGGTCCGTGCTGAAGCGCAGAAAACCAAACCCCTGCTCCTGCCCTCCACCATCGTGACTGATATGGCGAGGCGTTTCCTCTTCCAAGAGGTATCGGCCGAAGGCTACCCAACGTTCCGCGCCCTCCAGTTCGGGAAACAGCAGGCCGGCATGGATCAAGGCCACAGCGCCTGCGAGGGTATCATGGGGAGGCGGCGATGGAAGCGACAGACGCCGGCGGATCAATTCCGCATGTCCCGCGACCAATGTGAGCAAGGCGGTCCACACCGGCTGTGGCCGCTGGAGCCAAGAGCGAACCAGATCCAGCGCATAACAGGCGGCCAAGACGCGCAGCCCGCATTCCATCGGCGAGATGTAATGGATACCGATCAACAGCGGGTTGGCCTGAACCCAGGACAACAGGTGCCCCTCCATTGCATCGACGGCGCGGGTTCGGACGGTCGGCTCCGCCTTTTGGGCCATCAGCGCGAGCGTCACGAGGTGTTGCAGCCGCGACGGTTCCCACGCCACCCGCACATCGCCGTAGGGATTGCCTGTGTGAACCGGAATGTGATGGAAAAACTGCCGTGGCCAGGTCTGCCCTGTGTCGGGAGCTTGATGCCAGCAGGAACCATCAGCCGTCCATTGCCAGGGGCATCCAAACACGGAGAGCGTCCCGTTCAAGAGCGCCTCACTCGACGCCCGGTCCATGGTGAACTGCCAAGGCAGCGAGGGCAGCAGCGGATAGGGGCTGCGGCAGAACGCGGAAGCTGACACGTCTTGTAGGGTAAAGGCTCGGCTCAACCAGCGGCTGCCCAGTTGTTGTTGGAGGCGGAAGAGGGAGAAAAGGCCCCGTTCCCGTGCCCCATGCCACCAATCGGCCGGACGGCCGGCGGCCAGCGCCTTGGCGGGAGCCGCGAGTCTCTGCGGCAAGCCGTCGGGGTTGAACGAAAGCGTCACACGCAAGGCGTGACCTCTGAGCGCCATCTCGGTTGAACAATCATGCAGAGACCCTGTCCGTTCGGCTCTGTGGAGGTTCCCAATGTGTGAAGGCACAGTACCTTCGTCTACAGCCGAGGTCAATGACGAAATACCACGTATCGCCAAGAAAAGCAGGAACTACGTAGGCGGCAAGTGAACAATGTTCCAGGCTGCGACAAAAACGGGTGGCAGGAGGCTCCACGCGCCATTTGGCCCTCACACCTGGTGGAAGAAATATGGTATGGAAGAAAATCCTATGCGGTTGCAATCAATTCAATGAGTGATTCGAATCACTATCACTTGGTGACACGGATTAGAACCTTGTCATAGGGCCCTTAGCCGCAGTCGCAATTGGTTCGAAGCACGAACGTGCGACTACTTATACAGCGTGAGTGCGTGGTTCGTAGGTATCAATCAATGATGTCCGCAAATAGCTAGATAAAAGTTGGTTTGGCTTTTAAACAGCATATGGATAAAACGTGTGGCGTGATGGGGTTTGGGTAGCTGCGGGGCAACTCGTAGCTGCTCTTGGTGTCCTGGTAGGTGTACGTTTGCAAACAGAGGTTATTCCACCTGATGTGTACGGTCAAGTGGCCCTATATTCAGGAGTCTCAACCCTGATTCTATCGGTAACATGTGTGCCTTACTGGAGAGGTGCCTCCTTATTCTGGGGGGAAGCTGTATCTCAAGGGCTTGAAGAGCATTTCTCATTATTTGTAAGGCGGTTGGTTACACGACACCTTAAGATTGCCGCCACTGTCGTACTCCTAGCCGGTGTTTTCTACGCTAGTATGGCAGGAGATTCACAGTTAGCGATCTTTATGCTTGTCTTTTTGCTTACGATAGATACAGCAAGAAGCATAGAGATGGCATTCCTCAATGCGCAGAGGGAACAGCGGCGATACGCCATCTGGAACATTTCAGAAGCCTGGATAAGACCTCTCAGCGCTGTTTTTGCAGTTACGTTTTTAGGACCTCGAACTGAAGTTGTTTTGGGTGCGTATGCTGTGGGATCTGCTGCAACCTTCGCTATTCTAAAGAAACGGGGTTCCCAAACCAGGTATTTACGAAGTGAATTCAGTTCAGAGAAAGCTCAAGACATTCAGAAACATTTTTGGGCTTACGCTCATCCGCTTATGCCACAGGGAATAGTGGGCTGGTTAAGTGCGTTAGCGGACCGCTATATCCTAGCGAATCTTGTTGGCCTGTATGAGGCAGGAATTTATTCGGCGGTTCATGGTTTGATTAGTCGCCCTTTCCTGATGGCACAAAGCCTTACTGAGCTAACTATCCGTCCCTTATATTTCCAAGCTGTAGCTACAGAACAATCGGACAAGACGAAGTTTTATCTTTATAGATGGGTCCTCTTTAATTCTGCAGTTGGAGCACTGCTCGTTATTTTCTGCATTCTTAGCAGTGATCTACTAGTTCAATATTTGCTGGGTCCAGCGTACGCGCAAAGCGTTTCGTTAATACCTTATCTGGCAATTGGGCACCTGCTCTTGATAATCGGGTACGGTTTGAATGGGTATCTATATGCTTACAAATACACGAGACACATTCTAGCTTTTGATTTATTAGGTGCATTGCTTGCTCTGACTATTAGTCCAATCCTGATCGCCACTCAAGGGCTCCAAGGTGCCGCGGTATCGTGTGTAGTTGTATATGGCATTCGGACCATTGCACTGGCAGTGTTCGTCTGCGTCAAGATATCCCGCACAAAGCAAACATAATCTGAGATTTGTGTATGAAGAACTTTGGAGTTAATGCTTGCCTTGCACTTGCGGCGCTAGTTGTTTGTATCGATCCGACTCATGGTGGTGGTCTGCACGAGAATGCGCAAGGAGAGGGTGTGGGCATAGTGGATCTCATGGATTTTGGAGCAGTAGGGGATGGTGTTTCTGATGATACGGCACCCGTTCAGCGGGCGCTCAGCCTATGCTCCAGCCAAGGTTTATCCTGCGTGGTCACTACAGGGAAGCAGTTTCTCATAAGGGGCCCTCTCTATATCTGGGGTAAGGCTCATCTAGTAGGTGATAAGCTACAGGGCGCCCTTATATTTGATGTTCACGAATCACCATATTTGATTAATGTGGGTCTGAGTGGTCGGCAAAAACTTGAGCGAGCATTTTCCGGAACAATCACCGGTATTTCCTTCAAGGTTATAGGTGGAGAGGGAGGGCGATTGTTTTTCCTTTGGCGCACGGATGGCGCATTGATAGGGGATAACCATTTCGATTTCGGCCCTTTTAGATATTCGGCTACATCGTCAGGAAATGATAACGATGTGGTCAAAAATGGGTTTACCAATTGCATTAGAAAAAATATCACGATTGCCCACAATACAATTGTTGCAGCGGCTGATTACGATGGTAGCGAGGGAATTGGCTTGGGCCACTTTGATGGAGCTTTGATTCTGGCTAATAAGGTTTATGGCGTTGGTGATGACCCGATCGGTATTCATTTTTCAAAGAATATACGAATCCTTGATAACGACTTGAGCAGTGTTGATGGCAGAATTTTTGTGGTTAACTCGCAACACGTCACTATCGCAAACAATAGACATGAGAGGGTTAGAAGCCCAAAGGACGGTCGCTTTTATGAAGGGATTTCGCTTCTGTATATCGGGTTTGAGACGCTAGAGGCGAACAGCTATGCTGCCCCAACAGATATTCTGGTGGAGCAAAATACTTTATATTACCCGCCGGGAGCAATTGATAAGGGAGCAGCCATCTATCTATATGGGCCGCGGGATGTTTCTGTGGAAAAAAACAAAATTACGAATGACTCTTCTGATGTGCACGCCGCTGCTGTGCGGGTTCTCCCTGCCGTATTTTCGAAACGATGGAACGATCCTGATTCTAAAGATCCAGCATCCGTTGCAAGAGTGCATGATACTGCAATCGTCGAAAATCGTAGTGAGGGTGCATATCCTCTAGGAATTGGTATGACGGGCAATTGCGATGCCTATGCTGGTCATGTAGTGGTACAAGGCAATGTTGCTCCCACCTACAGTTTTTACTGCAACAATATCTCTCTAAGCGGAAACAAGAGCACACAGAGGGGGCGTTAAGCTAGGGAAGGTCTGATTTATTCTCTTTGCATGATGTGCTAAGGGTAGCGCAGCACTGAACTGGAGGCGTGCCCCATGCAGCAACAGACGTTTGCCGAAGTCTCGTTTGAACAGTATCGCAAGCCCACCCGCCGGGAGCAGTTTCTCAACGAGATGAACCAGGTTGTTCCATGGGCGGAATTGGTAGCGGCGATCGAGCCGGTCTACCCCAAGGCCGAGGGCCCAGGGCGTCCGCCCGTGGGTGTCGAACGCATGTTGCGCCTCCATTGTCTGCAACAGTGGTTTAACCTGTCGGACCCGGCGGTGGAGGAAGCGCTGTACGACTCACACGCCATGCGGCAGTTCGTGGGGATTGATCTGGGCCGCGAGCCCGTACCGGATGAAACCACCATCTGTAAGTTTCGGCATCTGCTGGAAGCCCACCACTTGGGCGCACAGCTCTTTGCGCGGATCGGCGCGTATCTGGCTGCCCACGGGCTGAAGGTCAGCCGGGGCACGATCGTGGATGCCACGATCATCAATGCGCCCAGTTCGACGAAGAATCGCCAGAAAGAGCGAGATCCGGAGATGCATCAGACCAAGAAGGGGAACCAGTGGTATTTCGGCATGAAGGCGCATATTGGAGTGGACAGCCGGACGAAGCTGGTTCACTCAGTGGCGGCCACGGCGGCGAATGTCCATGACAGCCAGGTGTTGCCGGAGTTGCTGCATGGACAGGAGACACGAGTATGGGGCGATGCCGCCTATAGCGGGCAACGCGACATGATTCAGCACCATGCTCCCCATGCCAAGAGCTTCGTCCAGACGAAAGCCCATCGCCATCGGCCCTTGAGCGAGACGGAGCGGGCCCGCAATCGGACGAAGTCGAAGGTTCGTGCCAAAGTCGAGCATGTGTTCTTGGTGATCAAGCGGATCTTCGGGTGGGCCAAAGTGCGGTACCGGGGGCTCGCGAAGAATGCGCACTGGTTGTCTATCAGTTGCGGCTTGGCGAATCTGTATGTAGCACGCCGGCACTTGCTGGCGGCAGCCTAGCGGACGGGGGTGCGAACGGGGCGCGGGCCGCCTGACGGCGGAGGAATCCGAGAAAGGCGCTCTCGGACCAGCGGGTTCCCAGCTGATGGCCCGTCTTGATCCACCGAGAAACAGATTGCTTCGTGGAAACGCGAATTAATCAGACGTTCCCTAGAGCTAAAGCACGCAGTAGATGTCTACCTCTATATACCTGCTCCGTCGATTAAATACAGCCCGATTTGCCCTCATGCTGTGGGCCATCTGGGCCCTCATGAGCATCCTTGTCCTTATCGAAGCAGGATCTAACGACAATCTAATCATTGCCTACATTTCATATCTTGTTGTGAGCTCCTTCTCGCTCTGGCGAGCCCGTCATGATCTTCTAGCTCCCGTTGGAGCTTTCACCCTAGTGGCATTCTCAGGATTCGGCTTTAATATCCCGCTGATTGCAGCGGGATATGTGCCATATATTCATATCGATAATGCGACCCTCACTAAGGTCTTAGTGATAGTTTTGTCGGCGCAATTGGGGTTTATGTGTGGAGCTATGATTTCTAGCCATGCTAAGAGTCCACTGCGCAGAATTTTAAGCACGTCTTTGCAGATGAAACGTACATCCATCTTGAGCTTTGCTGGTCTCACAGTATTGCAGGTGGCTGCAGGTGCTACACGGAAGTGGTTACATCTTGGCGAGGCTGGTACTCAACCATCTGTTGGTTATGCAGGCGTGCTCCAATTCCTCCTTTATCACGGTGTGCTCATACTTTGCGTCTGGTACTTAGCCCAGGCACTTACCGATAAAAGAAGAATGCATGCGATTCTAGGGCTATTTCTTCTACTTGGGATGGCGATTACGCAAGCTTTGATGGGATGGCGAGGAGGGATTCTGTACGTAATAATTATTGCCATAGTCCCGTTTTGGTACCAATTTATTTCAAGGGAAAAGCGCAAGCATTTTTCGATGGGGTGGCTGATTATCTTGTTGGTCTCCAGCAGTTCGGTGATTCATTTAGGCGGCATGGTCAGAACTGAGAGGCTTGGAGGAGAGTCAGGATTTACTAAAGGCACCGAAGAACTTCTAAGGAACGTATTCTTGAGATCGCAAGGAACCACGCGATTGGCCGAGGTTGCCCATTATTTTGGACCCTTGTCATTCACGAACAATTTTCTTATTCAGGAGTTGATGGCAAAGAACAGCTCCGTAACCGTTTACATAGATAGGAATGTGTACGGTATAGAACCGACGCAGTCTCACAGCGTGGGCAGTTCTGGGCCGGGTGGCCCCTATACCGCAGCGGGACTTTTGGGAGTATTAACTACCTACGGATTCATCGGGTTTCTCTACAAAGAAAGTTACCAGGCAATGCTCGATCTCAGCACTTCGAAGATAAGTGTGCTTGCTGTCGTGTGGTATGCATTTCTTATCTTGATGCTCTTTGAAATTCTGAATGAAAACTTTGGGATTAATTCTTTAAAAATGTACTTTGCAGTCCTTGCTCAGCTCTACCTTTTCAAGCTTTTTCTTACGCAAACCCGGAAAGCCTAAATTCTTCTGATGAAGATACTGTTCGTTACAAATGATGTGCCATACCCTCCAAACAATGGCGTCCGGATCGTTTCTCACAACTTTATGCGGTTAATGCATGAGGCTGGCCATCAACTTGGGCTGGCGGTACTTACAGATGATCTCGTACATGCCGAAAGGCATTTCTCGCAGGCTGCTCGGTTTTGCGGGAAAGACCTTGCCTGGTGGGTGCCGCTCAGGTACCGCAAAAGGCATGAGCTGTTAGTAATGGCAGCCCTCAAGAACAAGCTTGTGTTCATTGAGCGGTACTACTCGGACCAGTTTCGGCTGCGACTTAGTCATTTCATCAAGGAGTTCAATCCAGATGTCATACATTTCGATTTGATCCCTATGACTCAGTACATAGATTTAGTGCCACCAACAATTGGGACAGTCGCATCAATTAACGACAGCTGGACACTTGCACTCGAAGATGGGCTAAGGTCTTCAAAGTACAGAGGGGCGGAGCGAGTTTATAGGATGTACGAGTTTTACCGGGTTAGAAACTACGAACGAATAACCTATCCCAAATTCGGCATTACCCACGTCGTGAGTGAATCGGACAAGCAATACTTAATGCGACTGAATACTAATATTCGTGCAACCGTTATTTCTAACGGTGTTAACCCAGCTCTCTTTGGAATCGCAGGCGCAACCCTAGGACAGGTTAATATGCTGTTTTTAGGAAAGCTGGCTGGAGATAACCTGCATTGCCTTTTGCAGTTCTTGAAAAAAAGTTGGCCGATAGTAAAAACCCGTCTTCCCCAGGCCAAATTGCATATAGTAGGGGCAATAGGAAGAGAAGGACAGGTAGTAAAACAATTGGCTGATTCCGATGGGGGGCTTGTACTGAGGGGATATGTGAGCGACCTCGGTGAGGTATATGCAGAGTGCGGAATAGCTGTCATTCCGATTCTAAAGTCGTGTGGGATTCTGAACAAGGCAATCGAAGCGATGGCTGCTGGTTTGGTGGCAGTGGGCTTCAAAAGCTCATTTGCAGGAATTCCGGAGGCACAAGATAAGGTGCACTTTTTGGCAGCCAGTGACTATGATGCGATGGGGTGTTGTCTTGTCGATGTAGTGCAGAATGGCACGATGCGCTCTGCTATTCAAAGGAACGCCCATTCATTGGCTCGAAAGTTTTACTCCTGGCAGGATCGCCTTCCAAAGCTGGAAGCGATGTATTCTCTGGCTCGGCAGCAATGTCAGGAACCAACGGTAAGTAGTTAGAAACCTTTCTGTGCATTCTGTGCCCGGCCGAATTTAGACAAACACATTTTACGCTTAATAGTTAAGCGTTAACCCATGCTCGTATTTCTTAATTGTTCCACTCTTTTCAAGGGCGGCGGTGTCCAAGCTGCAGTGTCTTTTATTAGAACAGTGCTGGAACAAAAGGACGATATCAAATGGCATTTTGTCCTTTCCAGGCGTGTGTTCGATGAGCTACATGGTTTTGATCTGGCAAGGGGGTTATCGAAAGTTTCGATTGTCGAGGTCTCCCCTGCTAGGAGCTCTCAAAGTCGTGATGCTATGAAACGCCTGGAGGAAGAAGTTAATCCAGATGTCGTATTCACATTCTTTGGTCCTGCCTATGTTGCCTTCTCGAAGCCGCATCTATGCGGCGTAGCTGATGGCTGGGTCACGCACGGGGGTTATTGGGCATGGAAGACTATGCGAGGCCTCAAGGATATAAGCCGATCAATCTGCCTCGTTGCCTATAAGGCCTACATGTATCGTAAGGCTGATGCGTGGGTGACAGAAGCAATGATTGCCAAGAAGGGATTGGCTCGCCGGTTATGCATAGCGGAACGCCGGATTGGAATAGTTCCCAACAATTGCGGCGAGCATTATTTGCAGGCCTCATCCTCCCCCCAGCATACCGACCCAAAATGCAAACTCCGGATCCTGTGTATGGCCGCCTATTACAGGCATAAAAACTTAGAGATTATTCCGGCTGTGGCAAAGGCACTCGAAGCTTGTATGCCTGGCCGCGAATTTGAATTCGTTCTCACTCTGCCGGCAGATATTGAGGCTACCCAGAGAATACTGCACCATGCGCAGAAGCTAGGCGTGGCACATCACCTGATTAATGTGGGATACGTGCCTGTCAATGACGGACCTGGTCTCTATAAGTCTTGCCACCTCTTGTTTCTCCCCTCCGTACTTGAAACCTTTTCAGCGAACTATCCTGAGGCCATGGCGATGGGTCTCCCCATTGTGACCGTTGATCTCGATTTCGCTCGTTCGATTTGTCAACAGGCGGCCTTGTATTTTGAACCTATGAACCCCAGGTCCGCTGCCGCTGAGATTGCAAAACTGTGCATAGATCCTGCTTTGCGGAACAACCTTGTCAACAAAGGCAGAGCGGTTCTTGCTCAAATTCCATCGGCGGTGGAACGTTACGAGATGTATCGCAAATGTATTTGGCAGGTATTTCGATTTAGAGGAGAAGCGGACCTCTCCTTTCTACAGGAAGCACCTACCCGCGTGGAGTTTTCCTAGGGGGCTGTATGGAGACAATGAAGCGAACCGGCTACGATCAGCGACTGGGAATGGGACGGGCGCTTCCGAAGAAGCCAGATCAAGACTTAGATGATGATCCTGCCATGATGGTCCAAGAGCAGATCGCCAGAATTAAATTCCTGGCGGGTAAGACCGTGATAGCCGGAAAGGGAATTCTAGATCTGGGATGTGGCGCGGGATTTAATACTGCCTATCTAATGAGCAAGTTAAACGCCAGTCGGGTTTTGGGAGTGGATATCTCTACAACTGCAGTCGAGTTTGCACGCAGAACGTATCCCTTTGGACACTTTCTTGAAGGAGACATTTCAAGCCCGCTTCTAGACTGCGGAACAGCGGCGTGGGATGTGATCCTGTGTTGCGAGGTTATCGAGCATGTACCCCACCCCGAGGCGTTGCTGGATACGGTTCATCGTCATCTCGATGGCGCCGGAATCGCGTTCATATCCACTCCAAACCGTCCGGTGTTCTCGTTGGATTATGAGCCTTCTCCGGTAAATCACACACACATAAAAGAATACACGTTGAGTGAGTTCCACGACATGCTGCAGGCGAAGTTTTCCAAAGTTGAGATCTGGGGGCAACGTTTCTCCAATGCACAACACTTTGCAATGCAGCAGGGGATAGTCTTGCGCAACATCGCCGATTATCGTCTTTTGGGTGAATGGTACTGGCAGAACTCAGTGCGCCGGATTTGGAAAACGCTACGGCTCGAGCCCCTTCGCAGATGGTGTGGGGGTGGGCTTCGATATGATCATCGGGATTTCACGTTCGTCAATCCCGTGAGTCAGGACAGTGTCTGGCTCTGTGCCTTGGTCGGTAAATGATCACGCACATGAACCGCGAACGCCTATACAGTTGCTTGCCTATTGGGCTGCAAAACTTGGCATGCTCCATCGAGGGGTGGCGACTGGCCAGGCGACGATATGGTGCAGGCTATCGAGAGTTGAATCGTGAGTTGGTGGAGCGCGCATCGGTAGCTGCAGACCGTATTCAAGAAATCAGACGTTGTCGCCTCCGTTCACACTTTACGGCAGCTTTGCAAACCCCCTTCTGGCAACACCAGTTCAAGGCGTATGAGGTTGACTGCACCAGCAGCGATCCTCTGAATGAGATTGGGAAGCTCCCAATTCTTACCAAAAGTGATGTGCAGGATAACGCCTCGAACATTCTGAATCGACAATTTGATCTGAATGGCCTCTTATCCTGCCACACGAGTGGCACAACCGGTGCTGGCCTTCATTTTTGGGAAACGTATGATGCGGAGAAGGAGCGGTGGGCCGTCTGGTGGCGCTATCGTGGGGTTCACGGCATCAAACCGGAAACGTGGTGTGGGTACTTTGGTGGCCGCTCTGTCGTTCCCCTTCGGCAGACCTCTCCGCCATTTTGGCGAGTGAATCAACCAGGACGGCAGATCCTGTTCAGTGCTTACCACCTTTCCGGATCGACTGCAGAAGCCTACCTCGATGCGCTCGAGCGATATGCGGCTCCATGGTTACACGGGTACCCATCGGTTCTCGCATTGGTAGCAGGATACGTTCTTGAACGCGGCCGCCCGCTACGAACACCTCCACGCATCATTACCATCGGGGCTGAAAACCTTCTTCCTCAACAAAAACATATGATCGAAATGGCTTTCGGGTGTCGCGTTCGCCAACACTATGGCCAGGCAGAATCGGTCGCCAACATATCCGAATGCCGTTCCGGCCACTTACACGTCGATGAGGACTTTTCTCTGGTCGAGTTTGTGCCTCTCGATCAGAATGAGACGCACTTTCGGGTGATCGGCACGAATTGGAGCAATCCGGCCTTTCCGCTGTTTCGCTACGACACGGGAGATGTCGTAGAAATAGGAGGCCGTGGCGCGCCGATCTGTGAAATGAGGGGAAGGGTTATTGACTCTATTGATGGTCGTCAAGAAGATTATGTGCTGCTTCCGAACGGAGTCCGCCTTGGGAGGTTGGATCATATTTTTAAAGACCTCACGGAAATCAGGGAGGCACAGATTTATCAGCCAGACCGGCAGTCGCTGGTGATTCGAATCGTACGAGGCGGCAATTACACCGATCAGTCCGAACAGAGGTTGCTGGAGGAAGCCCGTAAACGCCTGGGGAGCGACATTGCGCTCCGGCTGGACTATGTGCACGCGCTTGAGAAGAGTCCGTCAGGCAAACTCCGTTTCGTAATCAGTGCGGTACGTTAGCACCTACCTTGGGTAATCCCGCGAAAGCCAGCGCCTCCACGCAATCGGAGTGGATCTATCGCATGAAGAGGATCGGGCTCTATTTCAACACGGTACGGTATCTGCGTGCTCGCCAAATTTATGCCTTAATTCGAAACAGGCTTTTCCCCCAGTCAGTAGCCATGTCGTTCGAAGGCACCGTGGCCATTCGATCAGTCGACTGTACGCATGCATTCATTGTGGACCGTTCGCCAGTGCCGGATGAGTGGGTATTTTCCTTTCTCAACAGATCCAAACGATTTGTGCCCGGGTCGATAGATTGGGCCAGTTCGGACATGCCTAAACTGTGGCGCTACAACCTCCATTACTTTGATTACCTGTTCCAGGAAAAACGCTCGTCCGCCAACAAAGAACAACTTATTTCTAGCTGGATTACCCATAATCCACCCGGCGCGGGGGATGCTTGGGAACCCTACACGCTGTCTCTGAGAATCGTGAACTGGATCAAATATTTTCGCCAATCACGCCACGATCCCCCCGATGAGTGGAAGCGAAGCCTCTACCATCAGGTGTTCTGGTTGGAGCGCAATCTGGAGTATCACTTGATGGCGAACCATCTCTTCAAGAATGGCGTTGCGCTGTGTATTGCGGGGCTGTACTTCGAAGGAAATGATGCAGAGCGGTGGCTTGCAAAGGGGCGTGGCATGATTCGCGAGGAGTTGTCGGAGCAGATACTGCAAGATGGCGGACACTTTGAACGTAGCCCCATGTACCACGCGATCTGGGTAGTAGATTGCCTTGATATGCTGAATATTCTGCAGCTGGGGAGTCATTCGATGCCACTCGCCGAGGCATCCTCTCTCAGGAAAGCGGCCATCAAAGGTGTTCAATTCTTGGAGGACATCTGCCTGTCCGACGGGGAGATCCCTCTATTTAATGACGCGGCAGCAGGTATTGCCCCCTCCACTCGGGACATTCTCACATACGCAACCGCCATCCTGGGCTATGTGCGCAGTGGCCCCGACAATCAACCTCACATTGTGTGTAAGGAGCCATGTGGCTACTACGTGATTCGGCACGACACAGACATCATAGTGATCGACTGCGGACCCGTGGGGCCAGACTATCAGCCGGGCCATGCCCATGCCGATACGCTGAGTTTTGAATTGGCCCTGGATGGCCGGCGTGTCGTCGTGGATACGGGAGTTTACGACTACGAACCTGGCTCGCGGCGCGCCTATGCCAGAAGTACGCGGGCCCATAACACGGTCTGTGTGGATGGCCAAGACCAGTCCGAGGTATGGGGAGTGTTTCGCGTGGCACGCCGCGCCTATCCGCTATATGCCAGCCTGACATCTGATCGGCCAGGACACGCCCTTTTTCTGGGTGCACACGATGGGTACCATCGACTGCCGGGTCGTGTTACTCACGAGCGGATGATCGAGTATGCTTCTCCGGGGATGTGGACAGTTCGAGACACTCTTTCGGGGAAGGGAGAGCACAGCCTCGAGAGCTATCTGCACCTCCACCCCGAGTACGAGCCCCATATTGTGGCAGGGGGTGTGGAGGTGAGAGATCGAACGGGAAGGGTACATATGATGGTCGAGCCGCCAGCCAACGCAACCGTCTCTATTCAATCTGGTTTCTACTTCCCAGAATTCGGTAAAGAAATCGAAAACAGCATCATTGTCATGGCTTATCGCGGCCGCGTACCGGTCACATTGACCTATCGAATGCTAAAGACGGTCACACCTCAGTGAATTACCGATAACCTACTCTCGTTTTAGGTGTTCATGCTTGCCATGGATAAACCATTGCATATTCTCTTTTTGTCTCACTATTTTCCACCCGAAGTAAATGCTCCGGCGTCTCGTACCTATGAACATTGCAGGGAGTGGGTACGGAACGGTCACCGGGTGACGGTCGTCACCTGCGCGCCTAATCACCCGAGAGGAAAAGTTTATGACGGGTACCGCAACGGGCTGTGGGAACGTGAGGAGCGCGATGGCATTGATGTGTGGCGAGTGTGGACGTACGTGACAGCCAATGAAGGTTTCCTTAAACGGACTCTGAATTATCTGTCCTACATGGCAGCGTCCATAGTGATTGCTCCCTTCCTCCCAAAGGTGGACGTCGTCATTTCAACATCGCCACAGTTCTTCAATGGTCTTGCAGGGTATGTGGTGAGTCGGCAGAAACGTGCACCTTGGGTGCTGGAGATCCGCGATCTCTGGCCGGAATCGATCCTTGCGGTAGGGGCGATTTCAAACCGTACCATCATCAGAGCGCTCGAATGGTTGGAATTGTTGGCCTATCGAAAAGCCGATCGAATTGTTCCTGTGACGAATGCGTTTCAGCGACACATGGAGAGGAAAGGAATCGCCGCATCAAAAATCACAGTGCTTAAAAATGGGGCGGATCTCAGTCTGTATAAGCCTGTTGCAGGACAAAACCCGCTCATTCAGGAACTGGGACTCAATGGCAAATTCATCGCGGCGTATTTCGGTACCCACGGAATGGCACATCAGTTGGAAACAATTCTCCATGCCGCTGAACGGCTCCGCCGGTATCGGGACATCGTTTTCTTGCTCGCCGGCGACGGAGCGGAACGCGAGCGTCTGCTGAGTTTACGAGACCAACTAGCGCTGACGAATGTTGTCATGCTTGAACAACAGCCGAAGGAGCGAATGCCGTGGTTGTGGGCGCTCTGCCATGTCAGTCTGATCCTGTTGAAGAAGTCGGAACTCTTCAAAACAGTGATCCCGTCAAAGTTGTTCGAAAGCATGGCGATGGAGAAACCCATCATCCTTGGTGTTGAAGGGGAAAGTGCGGAGATTCTTCAAGCTGCTAAGGCTGGTTTCTGTATTGAACCCGAAAACGACGAAGAGCTAGCCGCACGTATGCTCGAACTCTGGTCCAATCGTGCCCTGTGCCAGACGTACGGTTTAAACGGCAGGAGGCATGTCCTGGAGAATTACGATCGATCCCAGCTAGCCAAACGTTATCAACAGCTCCTGCAATCTTTGTCATAAAAAATACGGTGCGGAGCCTATTGTGACATGGAGGGCCGAATGGACAGGGCTATTCGGGGGCAATTGTGTCTCATTTGGAAACATGTTGCGTGTCGCGAAACATCGAATAGAGGGCAATTTCCCTCATCTGCAACAAATACGTATCAATATTCCATTTCTTAATAAAAAAACTCTTGCGCTGGTTTTTACTTTTAAGTATTCTCCCAAAAATATTCGATCAACCCAGTAGGCTTATGGACGTCTCATACGTCTTAGAAAGAGGATGAGCATAAATCCCGCAGGGTTTTGGCTATCCCGGTAAAGGAGACGCAATGAACACGATAAGAGCGAAACAAGTTGTGAGAGCTTTCGGGCTCGCAGTGAGTGGCGTGTGTGCGGTGCTCGCTCTCGGCGTATCTCAGAGCAATGCTGCCAACATCCAGTTCAACTTCAGCGGATCGGTTGGGGATGTGTTTGGACGGGTTTTCACTCCAGGCGGAACAGGCTCAAACGGTTTTAGTTCCTCCCTTCCCATGTCCGGTAGTATGACTTTCAACTCCGGGGCCAGCGATCAGAACACGGGGAGCAATATATTTGGGGATTTTGTCGGCAACGGAAGTAACAGTCCCATTCAAAATCTGACCGTAACGGTTGGCAACTACACGGCGACGTTTGTGCCGGGATCCAGCTCGATAGAAGTGATCAACAATCACCCAGCGTTCGGTGATTCTTACCGCATCTCCGTGACTGGCCTGACAGGCCCTGAAATAAACGGACGCCTCCCCAGTGGATTTGAATTGGAATTGAACGATCCTAGCGGCAATGTGTTCAGTAGCGACCATCTTCCAACAGCTCCTCCGAGCCTGTCCTCCTTTGCTTCCAATCAATGGCGACTGATTTTCACTGGAGTTGGGCATAGAGTGCAGGGTGCATTGACGTCCCTCGTTCCTTTGCCGGCAGCCGTGTGGTTGTTTGGTGCTGGGTTGATTGCGTTGGTCGGGCTTGGGTCGCGCGGCTTGGCTACGCGTAAGGAATCGTAGGCTCACGTCATCTCTTCCGCTTCAGCGCCTGTACCGTCCTTCCAACTCGCCCTTTCTCATCCTCTCCCACGACCGGGGGAGAGGATGAGCTTTTCACCTAGGTGTTTCGTGGCTGTCATCGCACTGATCATGGTTGCCCTCTTGGGCTACATGTATGCGGACAGCCTGGTTTTTCTAGTAAGACAATGGGGCAGCGACGACTATAGCCACGGGAGTGTTGTGCCTCTCATCAGCCTCTTTCTCGTGTGGCAGCGGCGGCAGCGGTTGACGGAAGCGGGGCTGAATCCCTCATGGTCTGGGCCTTTCATCGTATTTGCAGGCCTGCTGCTCTATTTCATCGGAAATTTGGCCACCCTATATGTGGTCTCACACCTGTCCCTCTGGATCGTGATCGTCGGGCTGGTGCTCTCATTCCTCGGGGTCAAAGCCTTGCGGGAGCTAGCATTTCCCGTGGCCTATCTCCTGACTGCCATCCCGCTTCCCGTCTTTCTCTATAACGCCCTTTCGAGCCGGCTGCAGCTCTGGTCTTCCGCGCTGGGGGTGGGGGTTCTCCAGTTCATCGGAGTCACCGCGTTTCGGGAAGGAAACGTCATCGACCTCGGACCGGTTCAGTTACAGGTGGCGGAAGCCTGCAGCGGCATTCGATATCTGTTCCCGCTGACGGCTCTGGCCCTGTTGTGTGCGTACTGTTTCCGCGATCGCATGTGGAAACGCATCGTGCTGGTGCTCTCGGCCTTGCCGATCTCGGTGTTGGTCAACGGCTTGCGGATCGGGATCGTCGGGGTTCTGGTGGAGTGGTATGGGCCCCAGGCGGCGGATGGATTTCTGCATCTATTCGAAGGATGGGTGCTGTTTATGGCGACCCTGGGGCTCATTGTGCTTGAAATGTTGGGGCTCTCCCGAATTCAGCCTCTGCCCGGCGCTCACGGGCTCCTTGACCGATTTCGGCTGTACGACCAGGAGAATCGGTCCGGCTCGCGGTCCGGGGTCGCATCTCCTTCGACTGCCACGGTCCTCAGGGTTCCGGCTTATATCGGAAGCCTGGCCCTCATCCTCCCTGCGGCCCTGTTTTCCTGGTCAATGGGCGATCGGCAGGAGGCCACCCACGAACGTGCCCCCTTCGTCGATTTTGCCATGCGTATCGGAGAGTGGCAGGGAACTCCCTTGCCGGTAGAACCGCAGTTTATTACGGCGTTGCGTTTCGACGATTACCTGTTGGCTGACTATGCCACGCCCCACTCGAGTCCCATTACGCTCTACATGGCCTACTACCAGTCTCAGCGAAAGGGACAATCCGCCCATTCTCCCCAAAGCTGTATTCCTGGGGGAGGGTGGGAGATTTCCTCCCACCGCACGGTTGATGTCGTGATGGATGGGAGGGAGGGCCTCGCTGCGCCGGTCAATGTGGTGTTGATCCAGAAAGATCGAGAAAAGCAGCTCGTCGTCTACTGGTTCAAGCAGCGCCATCGGTGGCTGGCCAGCGAATACCTCGTCAAGTTCTATCTCTTCTGGGATGCGCTGACCAGCCAACGGAGTGACGGTGCCCTCATTCGCCTCTCTGCCGCGATTGGGCCCGGGGAGAATGAAGCGGACGTAGAGCAACGGGTGTTGCGGTTCGCCAGGACGATCGAACCTCAGTTGAGCCGGTACATTCCGGATTGACCATGACCAGCGCCGTCTTCTTCAGCTTCATCACCTCACTGTTCATCTGCATGGCCTTGATCCCGCCGCTGCAGTTGAACGCGGGGCGTTGGAGTTTCATGGATCTGCCTGGTGGGCGCAAGGTCCACGCCAACCCGATTCCACGCATCGGTGGCATCGCTTTCGGGTCTGCCGCGCTCCTCTCCATCTTCTTCTGGGGACCACAAGATCCTGCCGTGGGGCCCGTGTTGCTCAGCGCGTTGGTCATCCTGGCATTTGGGATTTGGGACGATCGAGCGAACCTGAACTACAAGGTCAAGCTGATCGGTCAGCTTGTCGCGGTGTTCGCCGTGGTGATCGTCGGCGACATTCGGCTCGAGCAGGTTCCGTTTCTCTACGATGAGAACGCTCCGCTCTGGCTGGCCCTGCCGCTGACCGTGGTCTTTCTCGTGGGGGCGGCCAATGCAGTCAATCTGTCCGACGGCCTTGACGGTCTGGCCGGCGGCTTGGCCTTCTTGAGTTTTGCCGGCATCGCCTATCTGGCCTATCTCTCCCATGACACCACGGTTCTGGTGTTTGCGGCGGGATTCTTGGGCGGCCTCCTGGGGTTCCTGCGGTACAACACCTATCCGGCCAGGATCTTCATGGGTGACGCCGGGAGCCAGCTGCTCGGATTCTCGATGGGTGTGCTCGTCCTGCTGTTGAGCGACCCATCGCGCAATCCCTTCCCTGTGACGATCGGGCTGCTGGTGCTGGGGTTGCCGTTTCTGGACACGATTGCAGTGATGGGACAGCGGCTGGCGAAGGGCCGATCGCCCTTCATTGGGGACCGGAACCATGTGCATCATAAATTGCTGGCGCTGGGCCTCTCCCATTACGAAGCCGTCATCGTCATCTATGGCATTCAAGCAGTGATGGTCGGCTTGGCCTATCTCCTGCGCTGGCAATCCGACGCCTTGATCCTGACCATGTATGGCACATTCGCCTTCGCCATGTTTGCCCTGTTCGTCGCCACTGAACGCGGGGGCATTCTGTTGTCTGAATCGACGGACGGACGGGTCCTCTCCGATACCAAGATGGCTCGTATCGGGTTATGGCTCAGCGACATGGCGCCGCGGTTTCTCGCGGTCGTGGTGCCGCTGTTTTTGATCGCCAATGTGTTTGTGCCGGGCCATGTCCCGATGGATGTGGGGTATGCGGCGCTGGGCCTCTTCGCCGTGGTTTTGGGAGGCCTCTGGCTCATGCCGGAATATCGCTCCCATTTCGTGCGAGGGGGCTTGTACGTGGGCAGCGCCTTCCTTATGTATATGGGAGAACAATCGGGTATCCTGGACATCTGGCCGATTTACGTGACGCAAAATACCCTGCTGGCCGTGATCGCCATCCTGGTGTTGTTGAGTATGCGGTTCAGCCGGGGCAATCGGTTTCAGACCACGCCGTTGGATTATCTCATGGTGTTTTTTGCCTTGATCGTCCCGCTGTTGCCGGAAATGCGGGCGGACATGCCCACGCTCAGCATCCTTGCGGCAAAACTCATCGTGTTGTATTTCTCGTTTGAGCTGTTGCTGCATACGTTCGCCGATCGCGTGAAACAATTCGGGCTGGTGTCCTTGTGGATATTGTTTGGTCTAGGAGTCCGGGCCTGGTTGTAGGAACGAAATGAAACAGTGGCTCTTCATCCTCCTGGTGACGATGGGATTGCTGGCTTGCGGCGGCCCGCAGGAACGCAAGGCCCAGTACCGCGCCAAGGCACAGGACTATATCCAGGCAGGGAACTATCCCAAAGCCCGTGTCGCCCTCCGTAATGTCCTGAAGATCGATCCCAAGGATGCCGAGGCCTACTTCCTCGTGGCCCAAGTGGAAGAGAAAGAAAAGAACTGGCGCAATGCCGTCGCCAACTACCAGCAGGTGGTCGAACTCGTTCCCGATCACCGCGATGCGCTGCTCACCTTGGCAAAATATTACCTTGAAGCCAGGCTGACCGATGATGTCATGCGAGCCGCGGACAAGGTATTGGCGAAGGTTCCGCAGGATCCACGGGCCGAGGCGCTGAAAATCGCCGTGCGGGCCCAGCAGGACAAGATTCCAGAGGCATTAGACCGGGCAGAAGCCCTCAGCCGCCGTCACCCCACGGAGCCGGATGTCGCCATTCTCTTGGCGACACTCTATGGCCATCAACATCGATTCCAGGAAGCCAAATCGACGCTGCAGCGGGCGCTCCAAGCGCACCCACATAACCTGGACCTGCTGAACAATCTGAAGACCATTCTGGATCAGGCGAAAGATGACAAGGCCACCGAACAGGTGTTGCGGCAAATGATCCAGGAAGAGCCGACCTTTTACGACCACCGGCTGAGACTGGCGCGCTTCTACGATCAGCGCCATGCGTTTGACCAGGCGGAGGTCTCGTTGCGGGAAGCGCTCCAGATATTTCCCGATCACGAACAGGCCTGGTTGGCCCTGGCTGATTTTTTGAACCTGCGCAGGGGGAAAGAGGCGGCAGAGGTGGCATTCCGCCAGGCCATGGAGCGGTTGCCCTATTCCACGAAAATTCCCTTCGCCCTTGGGGCCCTGTACGAGCGTCACAAGGATGTCACCCGGGCACGCCAAGTCTACGAGGCAGTGTTCAAGGAGCAGGAGAAGAAACCTGCGGGCTTGGATGCCCAGGTCAAGATTGCGCAACTCGACTTCAATGCCGGACGTCAGGACGAGGCGGAGC
Source organism: Nitrospira sp. (assembly GCA_015709715.1). Taxonomy (NCBI): domain Bacteria; kingdom Pseudomonadati; phylum Nitrospirota; class Nitrospiria; order Nitrospirales; family Nitrospiraceae; genus Nitrospira; species Nitrospira sp. The sequence continues at coordinate 216,804 of CP054184.1, read as the reverse complement.
GACGGCTGGCCGAGGTATTACGGGAAAATCCACGCGCAGCCGAAGGGCTGATCCTCCAAGGAAAGATGGCTCTAGTCGGAAAACACGGGAAGGAAGCGGTGCAGGCCTTTCGGACCGTGCTGCGGGACCAGCCGGAATTGGCCCATGTTCAGTACCTCCTTGGCCAAGCCTACCTCCAAACGGGAGAGGCGCAGCTTGCGCGTGAGAGTTTCGAGCGGGCCGTGGCGCTCCATCCCGATGCTGTGGAATCGGTCTTGGCCTTGGCTACATTGGAGAGTCAATTTGGACAAGGAGCAAAGGCTCGCGCCCGTCTGCTGGGATTGTTGAAAGTGAATCCTGAGTATGTGCCTGCGCTGGAAAGACTGTTCGTCTTGGACCTGGCAGCCGGTGAATATGGCCACGCCAGGTCAATGCTCGAGCGTCTACGCCAAACCACCGGCGACAATGCCTCGCTATCTATGGCTGAAGGCCGACTACATGAGACCCAGAAGGATTACGCCAAGGCAGCTGCCGCATTCGAGCGGGCGGCGAGCATGGCGCCTACCGTCGCAGATCCGCTTGTGGCCCTCGTTCGACTCGACCTTTCCCAGAAGCAGATAGAGCGCGCCCGCCGGCGGCTGGAAGCCATCGTGACGGCCCAGCCGTCCCATCCCTACGCCCACGGTCTGTTGGCTGAAGTGTGGTCGATCCTTGGTCGCCGGGACGCGGCGGCAGCACAGTATCGAGAGGCCACCGCACTCAATCCTACCTGGCTGACTCCATGGCTCAACTGGGCGAACTTGATGCAGGCACAACGGCAGCCCGATCAAGCGATCAAGATCGTGAAGCAAGGCTTGGGAGCCAATCCGTCCAGTGAGGAGCTGCACATGTTGCTTGCGTCGGTGCAGGCTGATCAAGGGTTGGTCGACGAAGCCATTGCCTCCTATGAAACGGTGTTGCGTATGAACCCGCGCAACATCCTCTCGGCTAACAACCTGGCAACGCTCCTGGCCGACTATAAGCAGGATGGGCCTCATTTGGAGCGGGCCTTTCTCTTGAGTCGTGAGTTCGAAAAAGAGGCGCCCCATCCGCTGTTCCTCGACACGGTGGGGTGGGTTCGTCTAAAAATGGGGCACATGGAAGATGCGCTACGTTTGATCAAGCAGGCTGTGGCCAAGGCCCCGGATCTTCCTGCCCTCAACTACCATTTCGGGTTGGCGCTCTACCAATCAGGCAAGAAGCAGGAAGCGAAGGTATATCTGACCAAGGCGCTGAGAAGTTCAGAAGCCTTTCAAGGCCGCCGAGAGGCGGAACAGTTGCTCGCCCAGGTGAGCGGATAGGAGTTGTGTCGCATGCACGGTACGGTTCGTCGTCTCTGCAAACTATTTGTGTTGAGCATGCTGTGTCTCGGCTTTGTCGGCATTGTGCGTGCAGCGCCGGAAACGGCCGTCACCGATCCAGGCTACCAATTGGGCCCGGAAGATGTCTTGCTCATTTCGGTGTGGAAGGATGAACAACTCACCAGAGAGGTGGTGGTTCGACCGGACGGGATGATTTCGTTTCCACTGGTGGGGGACCTTGTCGCGGAAAACAAAACCGTCGACGAGTTGCGTTCCGATCTGGTGAGGCGACTGGTGAAGTACATTCCCAATGTGAATGTGACGGTCGCGGTGATCAAGGTGCTCAGTTACAAGATCTATGTGGTGGGGCGTGTCAACAAGCCAGGGGAATATTTAGTCGGCCACTATACCGACGTGCTGCAGGCCTTGAGTCTCGCCGGAGGGCTGACCCCCTTTGCAGCAGAAAACGACATCAAGGTCATCCGGCGGGTGATGGGGGAGCAGCAGGTGTTTCAGGTGCGATACGGTGACCTGCGCAAGGGGAGGGACCTGGACCAGAATATCCTGTTGCAACGCGGCGACGTCGTGATGGTGCCGTAGTTCGTGAAGCTTGTACTGAACAGTTGCCCCGGTGGAAGCCTTTTTCGCCTTTCCGTTGTCTTGTGGGTCTGCTTGGTGACCGTTTCAAGCTTCGCTGCGGAGTGGTCGATGGCGCCGTCGTTGAGTACGAAGGCCTACTACAACGACAACCTCTTGCTGACCCCGCTGCCCCATGATCCGACCTATGGATATTGGATCTCCCCGGGAGTGGAGTTTGCGGGGAAGACCGAGCGGCTGGAGGCGAGCGGCAAGGCGGCGTTGGACTTTGTCGATTACTATGGGGGGGAACCAAACCGGTTCACAAATATCTTCCTGCCCCTCACGTTGCGTTATCGCACGGAGAAAGACGAGTGGGGCTTCACGGGAGGTTTTACCCGGGATAACACCTTGATGGGTGAACTGTTGACGACCGGGGTGGTCTTGCGATTTACCCAGCGGAACCTCTGGAACCTCAACCCGACTTGGACCAGGATGCTGACGGAAAAACTGGCCTTCCAGAGTAGCTTCCAATTCAGCGACGCCACTTACCAGGATGGCCTTCGCCTCGGATTGGTCGACTATCAGGTGTTCGGCGGTTCAGCCGGGTTTCTGTACCACCTGACGGAACGTGACGATGTCCAGTTAGCAGCTACCTATACCAATTTTCATACGACGAATGCTCCCTTTGGATTGAGGGCTTATTACCCTGGGGCGATGTTGTCCTACGTGCATGCCTTTACAGAAGGACTAAAAGCCACGGTCTATGGTGGGCCGAGGTTCATCAGTTCCACTACCAAAATTGGTGGATCGGGCCAGGAGTCGAGCGACACAGTGTGGGTATATGGGGCAACTGTGACACAGCAGCTCGAAAGGGCGAGTCTGCAAGTGAGTCTCACAAGAGACATTTTCCCCAGCGGGTTCGGATTGCTTATCCAAACTGACCGCATTGGAGCCATGGCCTCCTACGATTTTACCGAGACTGTGACAGCCTCGCTGGATGTTGCCGGGTATTTGGTCTCCGGTGCGACCAATATAGCCCGAGGCGGGACGCTCCAGGAACAACAGCTGATGTATGTCACCCCAAAGCTTGCATGGCACGTTGCAGAGTGGTGGAGGTTGGAGGCTTCCTACAGTTACCGGTTGCGTGATGTAGAAACCTTTGCTGAGCCTGCTATGTCAAACATGCTCATGTTCATGTTGACCTACTACCCACCCAAATTGGCAATTGCGAACTGAGCTCGGCATGAAAAGGGAGTGGGAATGACAGATCGATGGCGGCCACAAGAATCGGAACCCGTTATGAATCTTCGTGAGTATCTCACTGTCTTCCAGCGCCGACGCACCCTCATCTTTCTTGCGGCCGGCTTGCTCCTGTGCCTGGCGGTTACAGCGGCCATTCTCTGGCCACCCACGTTTAAGTCCACGGCCACGATCTTAATTGAAGAACAGGAAGTACCTGCCGAGTTGGTCCACAGCACGATCACCAGTTATGCCGATCAGCGCATCGAGATGATCAAACAGCAGGTCATGAGCCGCGCCAGCCTGTGGAAAGTAGTCGAGCAATACGGTCTCTACCCAGACATGCGCAGCGAAAGTCCGACCGAGGAGGTCATCAAACGTTTCATCAAGGATATTGAAGTCGAGGTGATCAGCGCCGATGTGATCGACAAACGGACCCAGCACGCCACCAAGGCGACGATTGCCTTCACGGTTTCGTATAACAGCAGGACGCCTGAAATTGCGCAGCGTGTAGCCAACGAATTAACGAGTCTGTTTCTGGGAGAAAATCTGAAGAGCCGCGAACGACAAGCTCAGGAGACCACGTCCTTTCTCAAACAGGAGGCCGAGAGTCTGGCGCAACACATCGAAGAGGTGGAAGCCAAACTATCCAAGTTCAAGCAGCGGGCCAGCGGGGCCTTGCCGGAACTGATGCCGCTGAACCTGCAGATGATGAACCAGGCCGACCGCGAACTGATGGATCTCGATCAGCAGATTCGGAGCCTGGAGGAACGGAAGACTTACCTCGAAGGTGAACTGGCAACCATCAAGCCCAATACGCCGATCCTCTCGGTGACCGGCGAGCGCATTCTCGACAGTCTTGAGCGCTTACGAGCGTTACGGGCCGAGTACACTGCCGCTGCAGCCAATTTCTCACCGGACCACCCTGACCTCATCAAGATGAAACAGGAGATTGCGGCGCTGGAAAAAGACACCGGAGCCAAACCGGAACAGGAAGAAATCGCCAAACAGCTGATCGATGCTAAGGCCAGGCTGGCGACCCTGACTGATCGGTTAGGCGCGGACCATCCCGATGTGTTGCAGACGAAACGGACCATTGCAGCCCTGCAGCGGGACCTGGTCCGGATTGGGACCGGCGGGTCCAACAAGCCGCTGTTGCGGCCGGAAAACCCGGCCTACATCAACATCCAGGCGCAGCTTAATTCGGCAACTTCCTCACTCGAAGCGTTGCGGGCCAGCCGAGCCATTGTGAAACGGCGTCTCCAAGACTATGCAAGCCGCATCGAACGGACGCCGGAACTCGAGCCGGATTATCTGGTGTTGACCCGTGATCGCGATACCTCGGCGCAGAAATACCAAGACATCAGGTCCCGCCTCTTGGAAGCCAAGGTGTCGGAGGGATTGGAAGTGCAGCGCAAGGGCGAGCGTTTCTCCCTCATTGATCCGCCTGGTTTGCCGGAGAGCCCCGAGAAGCCGAATCGCAAGGCCATCGTCCTATTGGGATTCATTCTGGCGATGGCAGGGGGTGCCGGGGCCGCTGCCTTGGCGGAGCACCTCGACCACTCGATCCGGACACCCGAGCAGCTGATGCGTGTGGCCCAGGCCTTTCCCTTGGCGGTGATTCCCTACATGCCGAACCAGGCTGAGTTGGCCAGGGCGGTGGCGCGGCGCAGCAGAATCAGGCGCGCCGGCCTGGGCGCTGTGGCAATACTCCTGCTGCTCTGCCATCTGTTTTGGACGCCATTGGATGTCGTGTGGTACGCGACCCTCAGAAAATTCGGCATCGAATAAGGAGCGGAAGGCTGAAAGGGATCACCATGGAATGGTTTCAAGCGGCGCTCGACCGATATAAACAGCAGCAGCACCAACCCCAAACTCACCACGGCTCTCGCGTGCTGCGTAGCCACCCCATGCGCTCCGTGCCCGCGCCGATCGTGTACTCGCGCACCCGCTCGGTGCAGATTCCCGAGTCGGTCTTGCGAGAGCAGCGCATCCTGGCCGGCTTCGACGCCGGCCCCTTCGTGGATGCGTTTAAGATCTTGCGCACGCAGGTCATGCACCGAGTGAAGGAAAGGGGATGGAATGTCATCGGCATCACCAGCCCCGGTCAAGGGGAGGGCAAGACCTTTACAGCCGTCAACCTGGCCGCGAGCCTGGCCATGGACGTGACCCAATCCGTCTTGCTGGTCGATGCAAACCTTCGGCACCCGACGGTCCATGAGATGTTCGACCTGGGATCCTGCCGAGGATTGGCCGACTATCTGCTCGATGACGTGCCGATCGAAGAGCTGCTGGTTCACCCCGGCATCGGGCGATTCGTGTTCTTGCCAGGCGGGCACGCCGTGTCGCATTCGGCGGAAGCCCTGACCTCGCCGAAAATGGTTGCGTTAGTCGAAGAATTCAAGCATCGTTACCAATCACGGATGATTCTGTTCGACTTGCCGCCGTTGTTGCAGACTTCGGATGTGTTGGCCTTCGCGCCCTATCTAGATGCCCTGTTGCTGGTCGTGCAGGAAGGCCATACCAAGGCCGAAGACGTGGAACGGTCGTTGGCGCTTGTGAAACAGGCCACCCCGGTGTTGGGGACCGTCGTCAATAAGGTCGGATATGGGGCGGCCACCCCGGCCGGCATGAAGGCCATGATGAAGGTCGGCGATGTATAAAGATTTCTACCACCTCCATAGCAAACCCTTCTCCCTCCTTCCCGACAGCGACTTTCTCTACCTCGGCGCCACCCATCGAACAGCCTACAGCCTGTTGGAGTATGGGCTCCTGACGGAGGCGCCCTTCATGGTGCTGACCGGCGATCCCGGCATGGGCAAGACGTCCTTGCTGCAAAAGCTCATCGCCGAGAACCGGGACTCCTACGCCATCGGCTTTCTGGCCAATGCCCGCTACGATGTGGATTACCTGCTGCCCTGGATCCTGCTGGCCCTCGGCTTGAATAACAAACAACTCGATCCCGTCGAGGCCCAACACCTCTTCGCCAAGTTTCTGGCGCAGGAGGCGGCGCGTCATCGGCGGGTCGTCCTGATCATGGACGAGGCGCAGAATCTGGGTGTGAAATTGCTGGAGGAGTTGCGGCTCCTGTCGAATCTCAACCAGGAAAAGACACTGCATCTGCAAATCATCCTCTCCGGTCAGCCGGACCTGCAGGCCCTGTTGCGGCGGGTGGACATGACCCAGTTCGCGCAGCGGGTCGTGGTGGACTACCACCTCCAGCCCTTCACTGAAGAGGAGGTGGCGGAGTACATCAGTCATCGTATCCACCTGGCGGGCGCGACTAAGCCGCTGTTCAGCGCCCCAGCCTGTGCCCTGGCCTATCGCCTGAGCCAAGGGAATCCAAGGCTGATCAATCAGGTCTGTGAGATGGCGCTGACCTATGGGTATGCCCAGCAGGCCCCACGCATCACGGCAAAACTGCTGGCGCAGGCGGCGCTGGATCGGCGGAAGAATCGGATCCTGCCGCTCTCCGAGCAGGAGGACCTGGCGCTGGTGGCGGCGGCGGAAGGGGCTGACGAGCCGGACATGCCCGAGCCTCATCCCAGCTCGAAAGAATCGACGCCGGCTCAAAAAAAAGCGCAGGCCGCCGTCGAGGCCGAGACCTGGTATCAACGCGGGATGGCGCTTCGAAAGACCCAAGATTTCGCTGCGGCCATCGCTCAGTTCGAACTGGCCGCTCAAGATCCCGCCTACCACCTCAGGGCTTACGGCCAGATCGGACTCTGTCACCGCGCGCTCGGCCAGGTTCCTCAAGCCGTGGCGGCCTTCCGAAAGGCCTGTGCCGATTACAACGCGCCTCGCCAACAGAGCCTGAGTGTGCGGTATCTCCTTGGCCGTACGCTGGAACAGTTGGGAGAGGCGCCGGGAGCGCTGGAGCAATATCGGCTGATCTTTCGTGCCGACCGCACCTTCAAGGATACGGCCGAGAGGCTTTCGAATCTGGAAGGTGACCTGACGCTCGATACGGGGCGAGGCCGCAGCCCATCCTGGGGAATTGGGCAGGCCTGGAAACAGGTGCGGCAGCTGTTGAAAGGAAATAGTTAATGAAGCAAATCATTCAAAATTTCCGTTCTGGGACATTGAAGGTGGATGAGGTTCCTCCGCCTTCCCTACGCGGAAACGGGTTGCTCGTCCTTAACGAGGCGTCACTGATCAGCCCAGGGACCGAAAAGTCGACCGTTCAGGTTGCTCAGAAGAATCTCGTGGGGAAGGCCATGGACCGACCGGATATGGTGAGAAAAGTCCTCGCCGCGGTTCAGAAGGATGGGCTGAGGGATACGGTCAAGCGAGTCTTTCAACGTTTGGACACCCCGGTGGCGCTCGGCTACAGCTGCGCGGGAACCGTGGTGGAGGCCAGCCGCGACGCGGATCGCTTTTCCGTCGGCGATCGGGTGGCCTGTGCCGGGCAGAACTATGCCTCACACGCAGAGATGGTCTATGTCCCGAAAAATCTCTGTGTGAAGATCCCGGAGGCCGTCGATTTTGAGGACGCGTCGTTTGTCACGCTCGGCGCCATCGCCCTGCAGGGCGTCCGTCAGGCTGAGCCTCGGCTCGGCGACCGCATCGCCGTCATCGGGCTCGGCCTCCTGGGGCAACTCACCGTGCAGTTGTTGAAGGCCTCGGGCTGCCGAGTGCTCGGCTCGGACCTCGATCCTTCGAAACTGCAGCTGGCCCGACAATTCGGCGCGGATCTGACCACGACTCCAGCTGAGATCCTGGAGGCCTCGGCGACCTTCTCCGAAGGCCATGGCGTGGACGCCGTGATCATTACGGCCAGCACCAAAGACAACGGTCCGGTCGAAGTCGCCGGGGACATTGCCCGCAAGAAGGGGAGAGTGGTGGTCGTCGGCGCCGTCGGCATGAACCTGCCGCGAGAACCCTATTACAAAAAGGAACTGGAACTGCGCCTCTCCATGTCCTATGGCCCCGGTCGCTACGACCACCAGTACGAAGAACATGGGCGCGATTATCCCTTCGGCTATGTCCGCTGGACCGAGCAACGGAACATGCAGGCGTTTCTGGAGTTGGTTGCCGAACGGAAGGTCCTGCTCAAGCCGCTCATCACCCATCGGTTTCCGATCGAGCAAGCCGAATCGGCCTATGCCCTGATGATGGAAGGCGCCACCCCCTACATCGCGATGGTGATCACCTATCCGTCTGATCGCACCAGAAATTTGCCGCGCAGGGTCGAGGTCGGAGCGGGGCAGGCTGCGAAGGCGGTGACCGTAGGCATCATCGGCGCGGGCAACCATGTGAAAGATATGCTGTTGCCGCCGCTCCAGAGCATGGGGAACGTGGCCATTCGTGGCATCTGTACCGCTTCGGGCATCACCGCCAAAACCCTGGCCGGAAAGATCACCGCCGCCTACTGCACGAGCGACCACCAGTCGATCTTGGAGGATAGCGCGATCAACAGCGTGCTGATCGGGACCCGCCACGACAGCCACGCCTCGATGGTCGTCAAGTCGCTGCTCGCCGACAAACATGTGTTCGTCGAAAAACCGCTCTGCCTGACGGAAGAGGAGTTGGCGGAGATTCGATCGACCTATGAGAAGAAGGCCGCCGACGGGCTGCAGCTGATGGTAGGGTTCAATCGGCGATTTTCGCCCCATGCGAAGGAAGCGCAGGCCTTCTTCGCGTCCCGCAGCAATCCGCTCGCGATGCTCTATCGCGTCAATGCCGGCCGCATCCCCCCGGACCATTGGGTGCAAGACCCCGTTGTCGGCGGTGGGCGTATTCTCGGAGAAGTCTGCCACTTCGTGGATTACATGCAGGCCCTCTGCGGGTCGCCGCCGGTCTCCGTCTTCGCGTCCCGAGTCGGGCGTCACAGCTCCGGCATCACCGAGGACCAATGCAGCCTGACCCTCACGTTCGGCGATGGCTCCCTCGGCACGATCGTCTATACGGCCGAAGGCAATTCCGGGCTGCCGAAGGAACGTTTCGAGGCCCATACAGACGGGAAATCCCTCACGATGGATGATTTCACCGAGACGCATTGCTATGCGGCAGGGAAGACCCGTGTCTTCAAGACGCCGAAACGGGACAAGGGATTTACGGAGGAGATGACCCGTTTCGTGCAAGCCGTCGAACGGGGGTTGCCGCCTGTAATTCCGTTCGAGCAGGTCGAGGCGGTGACCCGAGCCTGCCTCCTGGCCGTCAGGAGCCTGCAGTCCGGCTCCGCCTATCAGCTGTAGCCCTGCGCCTCGTTGGGATGGTACGGACCGACCTACCCCTCAATCGGCAGCGCCGCCACGTAATATGTCCACCAGCCATGTCAGCTCCGTTGCGGCAGCTCGCGCTTTCGTCCTCGCCCGCTTCCAATCCCGCTTAATCCGCAGAGAGCGCTTCAATTCCCACCTCTTACCCCAACGGGCGAAGTCCGCCAATTCCTCGTAGCGGCCCAAGCTGGTTTGCGCCTGTCTCAGCTTCGTCACCATCTCCTGGATCTCGGCGGACTGGTCCGGCAGCGCTTCGGCCTGGTACCGAATGGTTTTGAGCAGGAGTCGCAAGGCATGGAGTCGCTTACGGCGCGGCTTCTCCGCAATATGGACGAAGAGCACCTGCAGCGCATCCGCTTGCGTGTGCCGGAGATCCTTGGCCCGTTGTCGCAACCACGCTTCGGAGCGATGCTCTTGCGGCAGCCCCTGTTGTTGCAGGGCCTGTGTGATTTTTCGGTACGCGTCGACCTGCACAAGACGCCGGTGCCGTCGTTCGATCCGCGCGTCGATCTGGACCAGATCCGCTCGAGGGGCGTCGATCTTCTCTAAGTATTGCCGAAACACCTGCAACGCTCTGAGCTTGCTCAGGCGACGGACGCTCTTGGCCATCACCGCCGCGCGTTCCTCTTCTCCGGACAGTTCCAGCAGGGCTTGCAGTCGGCGGCAATGGGTTCGAATCGCATGGACCGTTTTCGCGGGGCAGCCCTTCTGCGTGACTTGGCGCAATAGTGTGAGGACGGTGGCCTGATAGCTGCGTGCTCGTTCGAGCAGGGCTTGTGTTGCCCCGGTCGCTCCTGTATCAGTAAATTGAGGTGATGTCATCGGGAATGACCATCCATGCAGCTCATCTTATTTCGACATGGCCTCGCCTGGGAACGCGAGGAGTGGAAAGGCAACGAGCGCGACCGTCCGTTGACGAACAAGGGTGTGACGCGCGTGCGCCAGGCCGGTAAGGGGTTGCTGGCCATGGACGCGTTGCCGACCCATCTGTTTTCCAGCCCCCTGCGACGGGCTCAGGAGACCGCCGATCTATTACAGCGACTCTTCCGACCGAAACCGACACTGCAGCTCTGTGAGGCCTTGCAACCGGCTGCGCCCCCGAAGGAATTGCTCGGCCTGCTCCGACCACTGTCTGCCACGAGCCTCGTGCTCTGCGTCGGCCACGAACCCCATTTGAGCCGCCTGGCGGGCCTCCTGCTTTTCGGACGCTCCGGCGCGGGGCTGTCGCTCAAGAAGGCCGGAGCTTGTTCGATTGAGATCGATGGAACTGTACGGCCAGGGAGCGGCACATTGGTATGGTGGTTGACCGCTGCACAGTTGCGCGCTCTCGGGTGACCACCGATCACCACGGTTCAGGATGCCTCTTCCGTTTGCGGCGCGACGACGAACTCCACCGGCCGTTTGAAGACCTTTTCGAAGAGGTCGCTCCGTGAACGGGCGGCCCACAGTTCGAGCTCCGCATCCCCCGACACCCGCACGCTGATCAGCACCGTTTTGTCCAACGCGACCGAAAGTTGTTGCACGACACCGAACTGACTCCGGTCCAGACCGTCGGCGATGCGCAGGAAGGCGGACAACCGCGTGACGATGCGCTGCATGGCGTTCGGCAGGGCGGTGTACTCCTCATGTTTCCGGCCAGGAACCGAACGTCTGTGATACCGCGCGATATTGGCGATCAGGTCGATTTCGTCGGCGGTGAACCCCGAGAGGTCGCTGTGTTTGATCAAGTAATAGGCATGTTTGTGATGTTGCCGCGAATTGATCATGTAGCCGATGTCATGCAGGACCGCGGCGAACTCCAACCATTCACGCTCCCGTGCGCCGTACCCATGCAGCGATGTCGTTTGATCGAAGAGTTGCAGGGCCAACGCTGCCACGTGAAGCGCATGGGCCTCGGGAACATGACAACGCCGAGCCAGGGAGAGGATATTGCGCCGACGGACGTCGGGAATATCGCGCTCGGCCTGAATCCCTTCGCGATGCCGTTGGACGAAGTCGTAAATGATCCCTTCGCGAATGGCTTTGTCGCAGAGCGTCAACTCCTTCTTATCCAGGAGATCCAGTAAGACGCGAAAGACCGTCGCCGCGGGCAGGAGCGTATCGACGCGTTTAGGGTCGAGCCCGGGAATTTCCAAGCGCGCTTTCAGCGACGACTCGGCCAACCGTTTTTCTATGCCACCGATTTCCTTGGCGGAGACCTTGGCCAGGTTCAACTGAGGCAGCGGACGCCCCGTCCGTTGCAGATGAATCACCTCGGCCAGGTTGGCGGCCATGCCGGACGTGGCGATGACCTGCTGAACCCGTTTGGTCTTGTAGGGACCGAGTGCGCTCTTGAGCTGCGCGGTGACGGCCTCATCCAGCGCCTCCAGCATCGACTTGGAGGGAGGGGTCTTCGTGAGATAGAGATCCTTGAGACGGATCGCGCCGAGTTTGAGGCTGCGGGCATGGAGAATGGAGTCGCGGTTGCCCACGATCAGTTCCACGGAGCCGCCGCCGATGTCGATGACCAGGCTGGGTTGCTCCGGCAGTGCGACGCTGTTTTGCACGCCCAGGAAGATCAGCCGCGCTTCTTCCGTTCCGGTGATGACGCGAACGACCAGCCCTGTCTGCTGGGCCACATGGTCGAGAAACTCGCCGCCGTTCCGCGCCTCGCGGACGGCGCTGGTGGCGACACCCTCGATACGCTCATACCCCTTGTTCCGGGCGAGGGTCACGAGGTTACGGATCACATCAAGACCGCGCGTCATGGCCTGGTCGGACAGGCGGCGTGAGGTAAATACGCCGTCGCCCAACCTGGTCATGTCCTTGAACCGATCGAGAATTTTATACGAGTAGTCGGGTTGGACTTCGGCCAACACCATGTGGATGGAGTTGGTGCCGATATCGAGAACGGCAAGTTTGGGCATTAGACACTCGCGGAGGGGAGGGTGTGCCGAATGTTCTTGCCTTCTACCATATAGACGACAAGCTCCGCAATGTTGGTGGCGTGGTCGGCGATCCGTTCGAGCGATTTGGCGACGAAGGTCAGCCGGAGGGCGCGCGTGATCGTCTGGGTGTTTTCCAGCATGAAGGAGAGGAGTTCGCGAAAGAGCTGTTCATTCACATCGTCGACGAAATCGTCGTCCATGCAGACCTTGCGTGCCAAGACCGGATCGGAATTCACGAAGGCATCCAGGCACTCCTTGACCATCCGCATGGTCCAGTTGGCCATGCGCGGAATGTCGATATAGGGTTTCAACTGCGGCTCGACGTTCAATTCGAGCGCACGCCGCGCGATGTTGTCGGCGAGGTCGCCCATCCGCTCCAGTTCCGACGAGATCTTCATGGCCGTAGTGATGAAACGCAGGTCCCGGGCGGTGGGCTGTTGCAGGGCGAGCAATTGGATGCAGAGGTCGTCGATTTCGACATCGAGGGCGTTGACGTCATGATCCTGTTGAATGACGGTGACCGCGAGATCGGAGTTGCGGTCCACGAGCGCGGTGAGCGCCTGCTGGATCTGCGATTCCACGAGTCCTCCCATGCGGAGCAGCTGGCGCTTCAAATGGGCCAAGTCTTGATCGAAATGTCGTTGCATCCTGCGCCTCCCTCCGTCTCTATCCGAAGCGACCGGTAATGTAGTCTTCGGTCCGCTTATCGCGCGGCGTGGTGAAGATGTGTTTGGTATCCCCGAACTCGACCAGCTCGCCCATCAGGAAAAAGCCGCATTGATCCGAGACGCGTGCGGCCTGTTGCATGTTGTGCGTCACGATCACGACGGTGTAGGTATCCTTCAAGGTATAAATGAGCTCTTCGATCTTGGCGGTCGCAATCGGGTCGAGGGCCGAACAGGGCTCGTCCATCAGGATGACCTCCGGCTGGACCGCGAGGGCGCGCGCGATGCAGAGACGCTGTTGTTGCCCTCCTGACAGTCCCAGGGCGCTCTGTGCCAGCCGGTCCTTGACCTCGTCCCAGAGGCCTGCACCCTTCAGGCTCTGTTCCACCAGTTCGTCCAGCCGGCGTTTGTCTCGGGTTCCATGCAGACGCGGCCCGTAGGCCACGTTGTCGTAGATGGATTTGGGAAACGGATTGGATTTCTGGAAGACCATGCCCACGCGTTTCCTGAGGTCGGTGACGTCGATGCCCAGGCTGTAGATGTCGACGCCGTCCAATTCCACTCGACCGGCGATCCTGGCGCCTTCGACCAGGTCGTTCATTCGGTTCAGGCAGCGGAGCAGAGTGGACTTGCCGCAGCCGGATGGGCCGATGAACGCCGTGACGGAATGGCTGCGGACCGTCAACGAGACGCGAAACAGAGTCTGCCGCTCCCCGTAGAAAAAGTCCAACCCCCGCACCAGGACCTTGGCATCCAGGGGGGAGGCCGGTTGCGGTTCACGGGCCGGTCTGATCTTGGCGGAAGGGGAGGGGAAGGTGGCCGGCGCCGGTATCGCCAAACGTTCAGACTGCATGTCCATGGACACTCCTCTCAAGGGTTACACCGCCGAGGTGGCGTAACGACGGCGCAAACGGTTGCGCAGGCTCACCGCCACCCAATTCAACAACACGACGACCAGGATCAGGATGAGCGTCGTCATGTACACCATCGGTTTGGCCGCCTCTACGTTGGGCGATTGAAACCCGACGTCGTAAATATGAAATCCCAGATGCATGAACTTCCGATCCAGATGGAGGAAGGGGAGATATTGGTCCAGGGGCAAGGCCGGGGCCAGTTTGACCACGCCTGTGAGCATCAAGGGTGCCACCTCGCCAGCCGCGCGGGCCATGGCCAGGATCAGGCCCGTGAGGATGCCGGGCAGGGCGCAGGGGAGGATGACATGCCGGATCGTTTCAAACTTGGTGGCGCCCAGCCCGACCGAGCCTTCACGAAAATCTTTCGGCACCGCGGAGAGGCCTTCCTCCGTCGCCACGATGACCACCGGGACAGTCAGCAGGGCCAACGTCAGCGATGCCCACAGGATGCCGCCGGTGCCATAGGTCGGATTGGGCAAGGCTTCGGGAAAGAACCACTGGTCGATCGTGCCGCCCAATGCGTAGACGAAGAAGGCCAGGCCGAACACGCCGAACACGATCGAGGGGACCCCTGCCAGGTTGTTGACGGCGATGCGCACGAGCCGGACCACCAGACCCTGGGTGGCATACTCGCGCAGATAGACGGCCGCCATGACCCCAAAAGGCATGACCGCCGCCGTCATCACGAACACCATGAGCACGGTCCCGAAAATGGCCGGGAAGATGCCGCCTTCGGTATTGGCCTCGCGCGGCTCGGTCGAAACGAAGTTCCACAGGTTCCGCAGGTAGAAGCCCAGCTTTTCGACAGGGCCCATAGCATTGGGACGGCTCACGGCTAAGGCCCGATCCAGGGAGATGCGGGTCGTCTTGCCGTTGGCGAGCGTCAGGATCAGCGCTTTCCGTCCCGCTTCGCGATGCCATTGCTCCAGCACAGCCGTTTTCTCCTGATATTGTCGCTCGAGGTGGGACAACCGCTCGGTGATCAGCCGGTCTTCGGCCGCTTCCTCGTGGCTGACCGTCCCATCGGCGAGCAGGGCTTGCCGGGCCAGGCGCGCGGCTTCGATGCGGTGGTTGATCGCGCCGATCTCGTCTCGCTCCAGCTGCGCGATCTTCTCACGCAGTTCATTCGCTTCGCCCACGAGTGTCGTGATCTCTTGCCAGGACGCGACGGGCCGTTCCACCTCGCCTTCCACCACGGCGGTGATCCGGCCATAGGCCGGGCCCCATTCACGCCGCTCGATGAAGGCCGCCTCTTTTGGTTGAGTGGTCGAGGCGATGTCGTCGGCATTCACCCAGCGATAGTCGGATCCGAGCACGTCGCGATTGCCGACTCGAAGGCGGAAGCGTAGCCGGCCTTCCGGCCGGTCAGGCGTCACGGTGGAAGGAATGACTTCTTTCCCGACGACCTGTCCCAGCACCAATTCTCCGGTTGTCAGTACATGCTCGGTCAGAGCCGCAGGCCAGAACTGGCCGAGTCCGTTGACCATGATGAGGAGGAGCATTCCGCCGACCATGAGGAGGCTAAGCGCCACACCGGCGGCCGTCATCCAGATGAACGGTTCGCCACTACGCCAGAACGTTGTCAGTCTCACCGGTCCTCACCCATGGCTGTATTTGTTGCGCAATCGCTGTCGAACGACTTCGGCGATCGAGTTGATGACGAAGGTTACGATGAAGAGCAGCAGGGCGGCCAGGAAGAGGACCCGATACAGCGTCCCTCCTTGGGGCGCCTCGGGAATTTCCACAGCAATGTTGGCCGACAGGGTGCGGAAGCCGTTGGCCCAATTCCAATCCAGGATGGGCGTATTGCCCGTCGCCATGAGCACGATCATCGTCTCGCCGATGGCCCGCCCGAAGCCGATCATGACGGCGGAGAAGATGCCGGGGCTCGCTGAAAGCAGCACCAGATGCCGAACGGTCTGCCATCGGGTTGCGCCCAATGCGAGTGAGCCCGCGATCTGGCTCTTGGGTACATTGGAAAGGGCCTCTTCCGCGATGCTGTAGATGATGGGGACAATGGCGAATCCCATGACGATGCCCACCACCAATGCATTGCGCTGGTCGTACTGAATGCCCAGATGGTCGGTGAGCCACGTTTTGATGTTTCCGTCGAACAACCAGGCCTCGATGAGCGGGTTGGCCCACCAACAGGCCGCGATCCCCAGGGCCAATATCGGGATGAGCAATAAGGCTTCGTACCCGGGACGGAGGCGTTGCCGCACGGAGATGGGCATGAGTTGCCATGCAAAAGCACAGAGGAGCACGAGCAGCGGCAACACCACGGCCATGGCGGCCACGGCTGGCAACTGTCGCTCCAACAGAGGGGCCAACCACAGGCCCGCGAGGAAGCCCAAGACGACGGTCGGTAGGGCTGCCATGACCTCAATGATCGGTTTAATGTTCGCCCTGAGGTCGGGGTGCATGAACTGTGAGGTGCAGATGGCTGCGAAAATGGCGATCGGCACCGCGAGGAACAGGGCATAGATCGTTCCCTTGAGGGTGCCGAATGCAAGCGGCATCAAGCCGAACTTCGGCTCGAAATCATCCGAGCCGGACGACGATTGCCAGACATGGGCGGGGGCATCGTAGCCCTCGTACCACACCTTGCCGAACAATGTGCCGAACGTCACTTCGGGATAGGGATTCCGCACCTGATAGAGGCTCAGCCGTCCGACCGCGTCGAAGACCGCCAGTCCGTCTCCCTTGGGGGCATAGGCCAGGGCGCGAATCGGGGACTCGCCGTTTGCGAGCCGAATGAGTGTCTCGCTCGATGTCGCATGATGGAGAAAGATGTGGCCCGTGGCATCGGCTGTGACGAACCCCTTGACTCGCTGAGAGGGCGCAAAGGCCGTGATCGGGGCGCCGTGCGAGCGGAAGTCATGCATTTGCGTCAGGCGCCAACCAGACGCAGCGTCGCGCACTCGAACCAGGCCCCAGGTCGAGACCGCGCCGTCTCCGGTCATCACGACCAGACTACGATCGCCGTTCAGGAACCCCAGTTCGGTAATTGCGGCTGACGCAGCCGGGACCGCGTCGATGCTCTGACTGTCAGGCTCGCCTGTGTCCAACAGGGTGACGTGCCAAACGACCCCGTCCGATGTGCCCACATACAGATGCTCAAGCGCCGCGTCCAGCGCCAACGCGGTGGCGCGCCCGGAAGGGAGGACGACAGGGGTGATGCGACGCTCTGCGGCAGCCGAGTCGTCAGAGGGCCAGCGCGCGACCAACAATTCCCCCGTCTGCGTGAGGAGCGCCACCACCTGCTCTCGATCATTAAAGCGATAGGTGAGCTCTGTGATGGGCTCCTCTGTCAGGCGAATCGATTGCCCAACTCGGATGGTTGGCCGCTTTCGGCGCTCGCCATGGTCCGTGAAGTCGGTGGTCGTTCCCATTTTCAGCAATAGAACCTCGCCCTCGGCCGTTCCCAATGCATACCGTGGGCTGACTCCGCCGCCGTGGGCCGCTGCAGTGATGTGCCGCCCCTTGAGCATCGCCGGCGATTCCATCGGGATCGGGTTGCCTGAGGCCAGCTCTACGAAATGCACTCCACCTGCCGTGAGGACTTGCGCGATTTCCCGATGCTCGTCCACCACCAGTTGCACAGGGCTTTGCGTCGTGAGAAAGGACGGCAAAGTCAGGCGCTGGGTCAACTTCGCCGTCGGGGTCGTGAAGAGGGGCGTCACTTCGCGGAAGAGAAAAAAGAAGATGCCCAAAATGCTGACGATGGTGGCCAAGCCCCCCGCCGTAATCACGATGGCGGAGGACCGATCGAGCCAAGAACGAATGCGAAACGATCCGGCCATCTCCCCCAACGACTCCTTTTCCCGTTACCGGATTTTCGCCAGCTGCTGCTCGGCCACGCTCCCCTCGACAGGGAAGTACCCATCTCGGAGCACATCGGCTTGGCCTTCCTTGCTGTAGACATAGGTCAAGAACTGCGTGACGATCGGAGGAAGGGGCTTGCCCGGTGCTTGATTCACGTAAATGTAGAGATACCGCCAGAGCGGATAACTCCCGTTTCTCGTGTTGGCCTGGGTCGGCTCCACGAAGGGCTGCCCGGCCTTCGCTGCCAACGGCACCATCCGGACCCCCGACGTGGTGTACCCGATTCCGCTGTACCCGATGCCGTTGCGGTCTTCGCTGATGCCCTGCACGACCGAGGCGGAGCCTGGCTGCTCCTTCACGTGATCCTTGAAGTCTCCATTCTTGAGCGCATGTTCTTTGAAAAACCCATAGGTGCCTGACGCGGAATTTCTGCCGTACAGGCTGATCGGGGCGGTAGCCCAATCACCGTTCAAGCCCATTTCCCCCCAGCGAGTAATGTCGGCCGTGTGGCCTTGCCGCCGGGACTTGGAGAACAACGCATCGACTTCGGGAATCGTGAACCCCTTGATGGGATTGTCCTTGTTGACGAAGAGGGCTAAGGCATCCACCGCCACCGGATAGGCGGTGGGCGGATACCCGAACTTGGATTCAAATGCATCAATCTCGCTGGACTTCATGGTGCGCGACATAGGGCCCAGTTGCGCGGTGCCCTCGATGAGGGCTGGCGGAGCGGTGCTGGAGCCCTTCCCTTCGACCTGGATCTTGACGTTGGGATATTGCTTCCGGAACCCCTCGGCCCAGAGGGTGATCAGATTGTTCAGGGTATCGGAGCCGATGCTGTTGATGGTGCCGGAGACGCCGCTGACCTTTTGATAAGGCCGCAGCGAAGCCTCTTTCCCATCGGATTGGCCGGCGCAAGCCGGCGGAAGGATGATCAGTACATAAAGAGCCAGGATCGTGACCACGCTCATTGTTGTCCGCACACGAACCACAAGATCAGGCATAATGGCGTCCTTTCGTTGCCTCACGGTACTGCGACTGTATTTCGTGAACATGGCACCCGTGTTAAGAGGCGGTTAATTCTAATTAACGCTCCTGTAACATTGCGGCAATTTCCCCGTGACCTCTCGCGCTTAGCTCTGCGCCTGACAGTCTGGATGAGCATGCATGTCTTCTGATGAGAGAGGAGCGTCCATGAAATCCCTGCTGAATCTACTGGCCACGATTGGTTTGGTCGGAACCGCCTTGTGGAGCTTCGCCTCGTTAGCTCAAGCAGGGGAGCGCGGCGGCTTAGAGTCACGTGACGGGCGGCCGCGGCTCGTTGCTCAGGCTGAGCCAACGGGAAGTTCGGATGCCTCCGAGCGGACGTCGACCGTCCTCCCGCCCGGCGGCACCTCCCTGGAAGACCTGCTGCTTCAAAAGGGCTCCATCACGATGGACGAATGGATTCAAATTCGCGCCGAACAGGAATATCGCGGAGCGGAGAACGCCAGGCGCATCGATGCGATCGAGGACTGGAAAACCAGGACCGAACTGTTGCCGATGCTACGGGATAAGGTGAACTTCGGGTTGAATGCATTGCAGTTTCTGTATAGTCACCAGGACGCCCACGTCCCGGAGGGAAAGAGCCAAGACAATTTCTCCATCCGCCGTTCGGAAATTTTATTCTGGGGCCGTATCAGCGACACGCTGCCGCGGTGGCATGCCTTGATGGAGTTTCAAAGCATCAACTTCGGTCGGGAAACGCCGACGGGAGGCAGCGGGGCCGCCACGGGTCAGCCGATCGCCGCGACGTTTTTCCGTGAGTCGTACATCGACTTCCGCCCCGTTCAGTCCTGGGCGCCCTACATGAACTTCATCCGCATGGGTATCTTCCGGATGCCGTTCGGCATCTTCACGGAAACCTCCGGCGGCCTGCGCGACATCATCAGTTCGCCATACTTGACTTCTGTGGGCAGCGGCAACGGCAACCGCACGGGGTCGGCGGGAACGATCGACTTCCTGCAGGAGCGAGATTTCTTCGTCGATGTGCGAGGCAAACTCTTCAACCGACTTGAGTATGTCGCCGGCATCATGAACAACAACAACTTTCACGCGAATGCCACCGGGGCGAACGCCCCCAAGAGTTTCTATACCCGCGTGCGCCTGTTCGGCAGCGACGTGTCCTGGATCAGTTTCACCACCATTCAAGGGGAGTCCAACAACGCCAACACCAACATCAACGGTCGGGGGAAAGGCGCTTTCGATCGATATGGCCTCGATTTCCGGTACACCTCAAAGGTCATCCCGGGCTTCATGGTGCAGGGTGAATGGTGGCAGGGACACGATGGGTCCAACCAAACCACGGTCGGCAGACCCGCCAACGGCGCCTGCCTCGACCAGACCGTCTGCGGCGGCTCCGGTGCGCCGGGCGCCCATCGGCGAACCTGGTACGTCCTCGCGAAGTATCTGATCTCGAGCGGTCCTCTGCAGAACTGGGAGCCGACGGTCATGTACGAGCAGTTCGACCCCAGCACGAGCGTCTCCAACGACCTCTACACCCGCACTATTCTGGGCCTCACCTATTACTTTGAGAATTTCCCGCCGAAGGTGCAGTCCAAGATCCAGTTCAACTACGAGTTCCGGCATCACCAAGGGAACGGCCCCGGGGTGCCTTATGATGCGACCTTCGATGCGTTTGCGCAGAACGCCTTTCTGGTTCAGTTCCAAATTCGATTCATGTAGCCCGGCGAAGTGTCCCGATGACTCCGGGTCCGGTTGCAAAGTCACCCTGGAAAGCGTAAGGAGAAACATCATGACTCGCGTGCTAACCACCATGGCTCTCTGTGCCGGGCTCACCCTGGTCGGATGCGGCCACACGCAACTCTTTCCGGTCGATGTGGCGGCCGACACGGACCGGAATTTCGATTTCACGGCTTGGCGGACCATTCCCAATGCCAAGACCGGCCAAAAAGTCGAACTGGGCGGCCGGATCGTCCAGGTGAACAGCACCGCCGACGGGGTGGTCATCATCGTGACGCAGTTGCCTATCGTGCAGCAGCCCGCCTACGGGCCGAAAGACGGCGGACGGCGATCGGGGGAATTTGCAATCCGTTATAACGGGACGCTCAATGCGAAATGGCTGAGGGCCGGGAATCGCCTGATCGTGATCGGGACGACCGAGCAGGCGAGGGTCGTGGTCGTCGACGACGTCCAGCGCAACCTGCCCTCCTTGGCCGGCCGCTGCCTGCATGTGTGGAACACGGGCGGGAAGGAAATTGCCGAATTCCCCTATAACGCGGGCGGCGGCTACGAACCGTTGGAGGAAGAGACGCTCTGCACCGTGCAACCGTGAGCTGGAATGCGCATTCCTGTCCCGATCGGTCAGGAGCCGGAGCAGCCGGTTCCCAGTGGGGCATCGGTCTGCTGCTGCTTCTTCTGATCACGGCAGGTTGTGTCGGTGATGCGACAATGGTGCGCGAAAGCGAACGGGGCGGGCTCGTGTCCTATCACTACGAAACCGATGCGGAGGTCTTAGCGTCTTCGGGACGACGTGACGCCTTTCGTCTCATCGCCGCAAAATGCCCCGGGGGATCTCACATTCTGCGAGAGGGTGAAATTCCCAAGGTGAGTAAAGCCGCCGACCGCGCGTGGCGAGGGCAGATGGGGATGGACCGCCTGTGGGGAGTCCAGTTCGAATGTCGCTAGGAAAGTCGGCTCCGCGACATGCTCGTCGCTTCGCGTCACGGTTCTGGTGGTGCGTGGGGCTCTGTCTGCTGCTGATGACCGGTTGCCAAGCCTTTGGAACGGGACGGCTGGTCTATGATCGAGAAGGGGTTCAGGTCGGGGTCGAACCTGACCCTTCCATCCGGCGATCGTCCCCGCCCGCGTTCAACGCGCACCCTGCCGCGCTGTCGCCACAAGACCTCCTTCCGCTCTTGGCGTCCTTTCGCGTCAGCGGCTGGAGTGGCACGATCGTAGGACTCTTCGACAGCCCGCGTGCCATCCGTCTGTTCGACGACGCCGACCTCCGGCTCGTGGTCACCCCGATTGCCGAAGCCTTACGGCAGGCCACACCGGAGCAGCGGGTCTTCTTCAGGCTGCCGAATCCTGCTTCACCCTATGGCGATGCCACTGCCGGAGCCCTGTTTCTGAGAGGACCGCATGTACATCTCGTGCTCACGGACCACAAGGCCTTCCTGAGGGCGGATACGGCGGGAGGAGAGGAGCGGGATGTCCGAGACACGAAGGGCATGGCACTGGTGGCCTCGGCACCGCATGAGGCCGTCAGGTTGCCGCCCTTGGAGGAGCCTGCGTGGGCGCCCTTTGAAACCGTCCACCTATCCGTCAACAGGCAACCCGCCACGGTGCAAAGCCAGGTCAAGCCGTCCTCACCATCGACGGAGCCCGCCCAGGAGCTGCGGACGCAAATCCGCGAGTTGACCCAGTCGAACCTCGATCTTCGAGATCGGCTGAGTCAGCAGAGCCGAGAGCTTCAAGATCTGAAGGAAGAACTGGCGAGGATTCGGAAGGGCTTGAAGGGCCAGGCGCCACGGCCTGCACCCTCCAAGAAATCGACCACCCGCTGATTCTGCGCCTATTGTTTGGTTGGGCCTTCGCTGGAAGGCGGTGACTTCAGCGCCACTGAGAGTTTTTCGACTTGATCCATCGGCAAGGGGTAAAAGCCCGCTCGCACCACGGCTTCCTGTCCCTCACGGCTTTTCACAAACTCCAAGAATTCCTGGATCGCCGGCGGTAAGGCGGCGGCGGGCTCCTTGTCGAAATACAAATAGAGGAGGCGGCGGAGCGGGTAGCTCTGGTCGGCCACGGTAGTCGGTGAGGGCGTCACCAGCGGCATGCCGTCCGCTTCTGCAATCGGCAGGATACGCACGCTGGAGGCCTGGAGTCCAATACCACTGAACCCAATCCCTACCTGGTCGCGGCTGAGTGCCAGGATCACCGACGCGGCGCCTGGTTCTTCGTGGAGACTCGGTTTGAATTCCCCTCCCGCGAGCACGTGCTCCTGGAAGAAGGCCCTGGTTCCGGACTTCCGATCCCGCCCATACAGTTGGATCGGCGCCTTCGCCCATCCGTCGGGCAAGCCTAAATCGCCCCAGAGGGTAATGTCTTTGTAGAACCCACGCTGTCGGGACGTTGAGAAGATTGCATCGACCTGATCCAACGTCAGGCCCTGCAGTGGATTGTCCTTGTGGACATAGAGCGCGACCGCGTCCACGGCAATGGGAACACGAAGGGGCTCGTACCCTCGTTGCGCCTCGAACTGCTTCACCTCGGTATCCGTCAATTCCCGCGAACTACTCACCAGCAGCGCCTGTTTCGCGCGTTCCTCCTTCACCACGATGCGTCCTGGTTGAGGCGGCTCGACAAACTCGGCGATGGCCTTCGTCGAACCGCCGGATCGCAGTTCCACAGCCACCTTGGGCTGGCGGCTTTGGAAGTCCGAGACCAATCGCCGCATCAACGCATGCATGGTGTCGGACCCCTGGACACGGAATCCCCCGATGATCTGCGACTTTGCGACATATCGATCGAGGCTGGGGTCAACCATCAAGCTCGCGAACGGCCCGCTCTGTTCCGCCTGGGCTGGGAAGGCGCACAGGAGGATGAGCAAGACGCCGACGAGGCGGAGCGTATGAATCCATCGCAAGGGGCGGCGGAAGGCGAGGTCTGACTGCGTCATGGGTGGTCTCCTGTTCTGAATCGTGACCACGAGCCTAGAAAAGCCTGATTGCGACGAGAACAACGGAATGTTACAGAATTGTTAACTTTCCCGCCTTCTGAGTTAACCGTCCCGCAACCGAATGCTGAGCCAGGGGAACCTGTCGGCCATACCATATTTCCGTATGATCGCTCCGCTGATCCAGATCATCGAAGACGAACCGCTTCATGCCCAGCTGCTTGAGCGCGCGCTGAAACAGGCCACGCAAGGTCGTATCACGCGTCCAGGCGGTCCTACGTCGAAGTCGGCCATCCATTTCGCCGGCGCCCATGCTCTCCAATGGGTCGCTCAGGGGGCAGGAGTCATGTTTTGTCGTCTCCCTGCAACAGCGCCAGCTCACGGTCTCGGACATGGAACGGTCCATCCTCCGATTCATGTTGGCGCGAGCAGGTGAACTGGTATCGGCCGCGGGTTTTCTTGCTGCTTTGGGGGGAGACCACCGGGGCATGCCGCCGGAGGACGCGGAGCAATACGTTCGCACCCTTCGCCGTACGCTCGAGAACAGCGATGCGGGTTCGATCGAAATCTTGCCGAGATTCCGCTATCGATTCCACGCGGCGGGGCTGGGCGCATGCCGTCCGGCTAGAGCAATCCAGTGATGAGCCCGAGGCCGATCAACAACATCCCTGCAGCGACTACAATCCGCACAGCGACGAACGTGACCTTCTGCAACAGCCGCATCCCCGCATACGAACCCATACACGCGCAGACCGTGCCCACGAAGACCGGCGCCGCCAGTTCGCCGAATTGCGTGAACTGACCGGTCATGAACCCGATGCCGTACCCCAAGAGCCGTGAGGCATCCACGATGACCGCTGAGACAATGCCGGTTGCGACAAAGGCCTCTTTCGACAGGCCGGCTTTCAACAGGAAGGCCGAACGGAATGCGCCTTGGTTGCCGGACAGGCCGCCGAAGAATCCCGACAGCGCTCCTCCCAGTGGGAGCCAACGCGGCGGGAACGTCAAGGATTGAAAGCGTGGCCAGAATTCCAACAAGGCAAACACCATGATGAGGACACCGATCACCGCCTTGACGGTTGTGACCGTGAACGTCGAATCGCCCAGACTGTAATTGGCCACGACCGGCAGCCGATCAAACAGCGTCAGGAGAACCGCTCCACCCATCGCGGCGAAGGCCGCCGGAACACCGAATCGAGCCACCACTCGCCAGTCGGCCTGCTTGGCCATTAATCCGAATTTGAAGAGATTGTTGGCGAAGTGCACCACTGCCGTGGCCGCGATGGCCAGCGGGACTGGAAAAAACAGCGCGAACACCGGCATCAGGATCGTCCCCACGCCGAACCCGGAGAAGAAGGTCAGGCCGGAGGCCAGCAAGGCCGCTACGCCGATCAGCACGACTTCCATATTCCGACAGCCCTCACGCCATACTTGGGTGTTTCCGCTGCAGCCATGTCGAGATCTTGTTCTGTGTGGGAAGCGTGCTGGTCCATGAACATTGGGATTACACGCCGACGGTTGAGCAGTCAAGCACGCTCACCCGACACAGAAAAACGTCTTGGGCCTGGCAGCCGACCACTCGACTTCGTACGTGAATCCGCGCCGGAAGAGCAGGATCTCACCGCGTCGGCTTAGCTCATCCACGGTGGTGAACACCTGGTTCCAGGTGAGCTCGGGCAGCAAGGCCACGAGTTGCTCCAACGTGACGGACCGACGAACGCTCAAGAGATCGCGGACTAATGTGGCACTCTCCAAAGAGACGGGTGAAGGCACCATGGTGGTCCTCCTGGTTGGGGGTTGGTGGGCAGACGATCGAGCGGCGGTCACGGAAGCCGTTCAACGTATGGGTACGGTGTACGCCCATTGAATCACTGCCGTCTCAGGGAGACGTTAACGTGGGGTAAATTGTCCGGATCGGACGTGTCTAGTTCTCACCGCGCCCACCGAAACATCCCTTGCCGCTGCCGTCTCCATGGACGGGGGAACAGCGGACCGCGACCACCCGGATCGCGCCGAGCGCCAGCAGAATGGCTCCCAGGGAAAGCAATTTGCCGTGGTCGGCGTCCTTGAACCAGAGCGAAATGATCTCCGTCAACATCACCACCAGGATGGTATCGACGATGAAGGTGACCTTCACGCGGCCTTCTGAAAAGTACGTCAACGTGGTTTTGAACACCTCGACCACTGCCAGCAGAATGAGGGTATCCACGATGATGTGGCGGAGCCCCACTTCCACCGGCCCTTCGATGATGAAGCGGATATCCAGGAAGGTCTTGATGACACCGCCGGCCAACGCTGCCAAGATCGTCACGATGAGTAGGCTCAACACCGTCTTGATGCCCTTTACCCAGACATCGGTGAGATCGGTATCTAAGAGCCGATCCAGGAACACATTGATTCGAGGGAGACGAGGTTGAAGATTAAGCGACGTCATCCGTGCTGGTTCCTTTCATGATAAGGGGCCTGAAGGCCGTCACGATTCGAGCTCACCATCCATTCTTGATCATGACGGACCATAGACCCATGAACAGTCCTACCAGGAGCGACATGGTGATAAAGAACGTTGCGTCGGTTGAAATTGGAGTCATCAATAATTCTGTCGACATCGGAACGCCTCCTCTATGAGCGGGAAGATCAATCGTCGCTTTGCAGTGTAGAAGACTGTTGTTCCGAGCAACTCAAGACAGCGTTACGGCGACGTTACTTCGTGGGCCGACCTCAGGCCGAGGAAGGCTCGGCGGGGCAAACGAGCGAAGAATCACTTGGATCGGGAAAGTTAACACAGAGTTAACCATGCCCTAATGGGGTGGCAATCGGGGTCTCCTATCATGGTGAGCCATAGGGACATTGAGGCGCACGTTGGCTCACGCGGCTGTGCAAGGACTGATATCACTTTCATACGGAGGAACGACATGAGTGAAGAGCAGACACGTTCTGGCTACGAGGGGAGTAGAGTTTCGCTGCTCATGGCAATCACAGCCGGCACCCTGCTGACGCTGTTCGCGGGCCAGGCAGCGGCGGAACATGCAGGGCTCAGTGTCGACGGTGGACCAATCGTCGCCCCTGGCATCGCACCCTATGCCACCCAGAACGGCCTCCAGGGGAAACTGAGCATTGCTGGGTCGGACACCATGAGGCCGCTGATTTCAAAGCTTGCGGCGCAGTTCTCGAGTCTCCATCCCGGTGCACAAATTGCGGTCGAGGGGACCGGCTCGAGCGCAGCCATTCGCGAGTTTTTGCTGGGTCTCTCCTATCAACGACGCGGGGACAAGGCTCAAAGCCGTGGAACTGCCGGCTCCAACACGGTTGAGTTGCTCGCTTCTTCCCGGCAGTTGACGGAGGCAGAGTCCAAGGGATTTGAATCCAATTATGGCTATCGTCCCCTGGAGGTGCCCATTGCCATGGACGCCGTCGCCGTCTATGTGAACAAGGACAATCCAATTCAGCGACTGACCTTGGCGGAGGTGGACGCCATTTTCGGCAAGGAACATAAGCGAGGACTCGATTCCATTACCAATTGGAGCCAACTGGGGGTGGGCAATTCGGCGCTGGCGAAGCAGCCGGTGCATCTGTACGGGCGAGACAAACGATCCGGCACTAGGGAATTTTTCAAGCATGTCGCCCTGAAGGACGGGGATCTGGTGGACGGCGTCATTGAACAGCCCGGCTCGGCGTCAGAGGTCCTGGCGATCGCTCAGGACCCTCTGGCCGTCGGCTATGCCGGCGCTGGCTTCAACATCTCGGCCGTGCGCCAGGTTCCCATCGCCGCCCAACCCGAAGGACCGGCCCTGTTGCCGTCGGTGGACACCGTCACCTCCGGTGCCTATCCGCTGAGCCGTTCCTTGTATCTTTATGTGAAGAAGAGCCCGAAAGAGAAACTGGATCCGATCGTTGAAGAATTTCTGGCCTTCGTCAACAGTCGCCAGGGGCAGGAGACGGTCGCACGTGCGAGCCTCTATCCACTCAGCGCCACCCAGGTAGCAACGAATCTTCAGGGCCTGGGATTGGCCAATAAGGCTGTGGTCACGGTCCCCGATCCTGATTTGCAAGTGGCCGAACGGTAAACGCGTTAGAGAGCAACGAATCTCTCGTCTACTGAAGGAATCGGGAGCGTTCGACATGTCGGACGCTCCCTTTTTTGCATTTCTCTGATACGATGCGAGATCGATTCCGACGTGGACATCACAGGACCTCCCGACCGCCTGTACCTGACAAGCCATACAATGGAGATCGAATCAATGGACCCCACACTGTGTCGATCACTCGTGCTCACGTTTCTCCTTGTTATCGTGTCGCAATTCGGTTGCGCGGCACCTCTACCGCCGCGAACCCTGTATCAAGATCCCATCACCGCCATCCGGCTCTATAAGGATGATCACTCCAACACCGGGCATGACCACCCGGCTCATGTATCACCCGAGCAGATGACCCGTGTTCTTGGCGGCCTGCGGGTCGTACCCCGGACGGGATTTATCGGGTCCTTGATCACGGGACAGGCTCAAGCCAACCCAGCCTTTTCATCCGCTGAGATCCAGGCATTGGCCCCGAAACTCAGTCGCGCGTTGACGGAAGCCAAGCCCGATGAGCTGGTAACGTTTTATCGTCGCTTTTCCGACGCCGGCGTCGGGTTGGCGATTACCTCCGGGGGACTGTTCGCGCAGGGCGACTATCTGATCGTCATCCTCGCTAACGATCGGACACTCCCGACCGACGGGATGAATCAAAACATGGTGACGGATTTTGATCCCATCGATAGTCCGCTCGTTCCCATTTCTCGGACGAGTTTTCGAGTAGAGTTTGCCTCACCCTCGGCTGTCGTACCGGCTGAGAAGCGGCCGTCCTGGCCTTACATCGATGAGGGCCGTATCCTGACCATCGACCTCCAACGTCTAGCCTCTGAGCCTAAACCATCGCCTGTCCCTCCAGCCCCATGACGCGACTCGGGCCGCAGTCCACAAACCGTTGGTCGTACCCGCCTCGGTCTTGGTAATCGAGGATCGCTGAGGCCTCGCTCGCACGCAGGGTCAACCTCGGTACAGTGGCGGCGGAGAGGTGAGATTGGTCGGACTCGGTCCTGAGAAGGAGGGTGCCCGGAACTGCGATTCCGGACACCCTGAAGGACAGGTCTTTTAATTCCAGAACCACTGCGCCTGGAAGCGCAGTTGCGATGCGTCAAAGTCACTTTGAGCACGGTTCGCGACGAGGGTACTGTTCAAACCATCCTTAAACACCCAGTCCGTCACAAACCGGAAATGGGTGTCAGGCTCCCACACCAAACCAATATTCCACGTCCGTGATTGTCCATCCGGAGCTCCGTTCAAGGATTTGAAACCTCCATAGTATTCGCCGTAACGAACGTAAGGGGTCAACATACCGACATCGGAGTAGCGCCAGGTGTAATAACCCTGTACGTAGCCACCAACCACATTACTTTCCTCGATGAAGTTGGTCTGAGCGTTCCGTTTAGGGCCGCGACCGACGGTGAATTCCGCCAGGAGTCCCCAGGGTTGTGGCGGAGTCCACACGTAGGCAGTGACACGTTGATCCTTGATATCGCAGCCGCCCTCCGAAGTCAGAGGGCTGATACATCTGGCCGCACTCGCGACAGTCGGCTGACTCGCTCCCTGCACGGCAAACACTCCGTGATAGCCGAGGACGCCGGCTTCCAGCAGTCGTCCGTTCGGAAACTGAAACGGATAGGCTAATTTGGCTCCGATATGCTTGTCCTTGTTCAGTTCCAGGCGGCTCCGGGATTGCCCGTTGTAGACCATGATACCGAAGACGCCATAGTCGCCCGGTCCATTGTGGTAGGCCGCGAGCTGAGCAAACCGCTCCTGTGCGATCTTAGGACTCCAGTAGTAGGCCACGCCCAGGTCCCGTTCGCCCGGCGCGCCGCTTTGGATCGACTCATGCCGGTCCATCTCCTGCCGGTTGGTGCTCGATCGGTAGGTATCGAAGGAGTTGGGGACACGGTGGAGCCCCCACCGAATCCGATGCTCCTTGTCCTTGGTGATGTAGAAGTCCGAATAGGCGTCGATCATTTCATTGTTCGCCAGTGTCTGCTGCCCGCCCTCCAGGGCGAACTGGGTGAAAAACGCCACGCGTTCAGACACCTGACCTTGAAAGACCAGGCGAAGCCGTCGGGCATAGAATTCGTTTCCCTGTTGATCACCGAAGCTATCGTTTAAGGGCAAATCAAACCGTCGGTCGGTGGCGCCCATGTTGTATTTGAACTGCATGTAGCCGGTGATACGGATCCGCTCATACCAGCGCGGATTGCCGGCCATTTGCAGTTCTGCCGACTGCTCGAAAATACGGCGCTCTTCCTCGGCCTTGAGCCGAATCCAGTCTTCTTGAGTGATAATCCCCTTCTCCAGCAAGAGGCTCTCCAACGACGTGCTCTCAATCGAGAGTCGCTGCCCCGACGTTTCACGCTCGCCGCCGGTCGCAACCGGGGTTGCGTGAGGAGCTGTCTCGAAGGGCGACACCGCCTGACTCGATTGCGCGGACCCTTGCGCGATCAGCGTCGGTCCCGACCCAGCCGACACATAGTCAGGCAGCGTCACGAGCACGCCTCCGAGACAGAGGGCTGCCGCCGACCATTTCAAACCATGCATACCGCAGTAATCCATCATTCCTCCTAATCGGTTGACCCTGTTTGAAAACCGAACGGCTCCATTCATTTCACGCCAGTGAGTATCGGGGTCGTCGGTGACACAACCATCACTGCTCTCTTAAGTTTCTGTAAACAGTGCCTTTTGCGAACCAACCGAGGGGAAGTGTTTACGCGTCTGTAACAGGGCGATGACACTGAAACAACGCCGACCCTCTAGGCTGGGTGTCGGGAGGGGCACGAGCATGACACTGGTCCAGGACTCGGTATTGGTGGTGACGACAGATCCTCTGTTGGGTGGCCACGCGGTGAAGCTGCTTGAGGCAAGCGGGTGTCAGGTACGAGTCGTCGGGATGGTCTCAGCAGCCGTCCAAGAGGTGCGGTGCAAAACTCCTGCCCTGGTCATCGTGGATCGACGCCTGCTTGTGGAAGAAGTCCTGCAACGGCATCACTTTCCGACCGGCGTTGCCGTGATTGCGATCCAACCCTTCGAGCAGTCTTGCTGCGAAGATGACTGTATTGCCGATCTTGAGGCAGGTTTCGACCTGGTCTTTTGCTCGCCCAGTTCTCGCGAACTGGTTGCGCACATCCGCGCCATTCTGCGCCGGCAACAGATGGCGACTGCTCAGACGTCATTGCTGCAGGTAAACAAAATTGCGATGGATGTCGCCCGGTATGAAGTTCGGGTTGAGGACAAACTTGTGGATCTGACCCCGAAGGAATTTCAGATCCTCCGCCAGCTACTTCTGCATCCCGGCATGGTCTTGCCCCGCCAGGAACTTCTCAATCGGGTGTGGGGAGAGGACTATGCGCTGGAAGAACACGCCTTGGATGTGCACATCCATTCGCTTCGCCAGAAGATTGAGGCCGATCCCTCAAAACCCTCCAGCATCCTGACCATTCGTGGAATCGGGTTCAAGCTCCAGACATCGTAATGCCCACGCGGCTTGCTGCCAAGCCTCGTTTCCGGTCGTGACGGCAACGGTAAGGAGAGTGAAGAGTCGGAGGATGGCTCCGGTGTGAGCCGGCCCCTCCTGCTCCGCAGTCTTGGAATGATGAGAGGGGGTTAGAACTCGTCGTCCGAGACCGGCTGCAATAGATCGCGAACCGATAACACGCCCACGATGGCGTCGCCTTTCAGCACCCCCAAGTGACGCGTGTGATGTTGTTGCATGAGTTCGGCTGCCTCGGGAATCGACCGTCGTTCGTCGATGCTGATGACCGGCGTACTCATGATGGTTTCAACTGAAATACCCCAGGCCGGCTTCCTGTCACCCACGACCTTCCGAACAATGTCCGGCTCCGTCACGATGCCGACGACACGGTTGTGCTGTTGCACGAACACGCTCCCGACCTTGCGCTCGCTCATCACGCGCGCCGCATCCGCCACCGTCGTGCCCGCTGGTACGGTGACCAGGTCTTGCGTCATCAACTGTCCGATTCTGACCATTCATTCCTCCTGGGTGGGTGTTGAAGCGGGTCGGCCAAGGGCTACACCCGCCAGAGCGTTGATCAAGGAGGATACCGGCCGTCCATTCCGGCCGAGTTAGCGGTGAGTCAATTTTCTGTTACAAAACAGAGAGCGGGTCGATGGGATTGGCCGTCGGCGCGGCGATGATGCGCCTACTTCACGACGAAGTGGACGCTGCGGTTCTTCTGCCAGCACACCGGGTTGTGTTGCAAACACAGCGGCCGGTCCTTGCCGAAACTCGTGACGTCCACCTGCAATTGCCCCACTCCCAGCGATTCCAGGTAGTGTTTGACGCTCAGCGCGCGTCGTTCTCCCAGTACCATGTTGTATTCCGTGGTGCCGATTTCGTCGCAGCGGCCCTCGAGCAAGACACGAGTGATGCCGTGCTCCTTCAATCGCTTGGCATTGTCCTCGACGGCAGTGAGCGCGTCATCTCGGAGGACATACTGGTCGAAATCGAATAGCACGTCGGGGAAGGGAATATTTTGCTCTCCCGTGGCGTTCCGCGCGGCCATTTCCACGGACCGGAGCGGAACCGGCGGAGCTTCCGGCGGCGGCGCGGCTTCTTGTACCGGCGCCGGGTCGATCCGCTCTTCCACGCGTGGTTTCGCCACCTTCGTGCTGTTGCCTCCACTGGTCACGGATTTGCTGGCACAGCCTTCAGCGCCGGCGCCGACGAACGCCAGGAGTCCGAGCAGGATCAAGGGCCGCACAGAATTCATGAACACCTCCGACCAAGGGTACGTATAGGCCTGTTGCGCGACAGAATAATCAAATCACGCGAACAGGGCAAGTTACTTCTTCGCCGCGCAGACCTCGTAGACGCGAAGCGGATCAGGCAAGGGGCTCCAGCGCAGCACCGCCAGCGCATCGTCGACGTAGGCCGATGTGCGCATGCCGTTGAGCACAGACGTCACGCCGGGCGTGCTGGTGAGGACCCACAGCGCCTTCTGCGACAAGGACGCGCGCCGGCGGGGCACGGGGAACAGGGGGTTCAGCTGATGGTGCAACACTTCGGCTCGTCGGCGACTGCGCTCGGACGCTTCCGCGTGGAGCGAACGGAGGAGGGTCAGGAGCTCAGGGATGTAGCGATCACGCCACGACTCCCATTGTTCGGCCACCGGCCCAGAGAAGGCTTCCGACAGCGCCCGGAGAACCTGATTGACATGAGGGGCCACCATCTGGTGCTCGATCTGTTCCCAATGTTCCACCCCTTGCACCTGCTTTCGGATGCGCCCCAGTTCGTCTGCCCAACGGAAGAAATCGCCGGGCAGCATGCCTTGGCCGCTGTGTTCCACGGCCGGCACCAGGGCTTTCCGGTATGCTTCCTCCAACTCTGCCACCCTCCGTTGCTGTTCCTCGAAGGGGATCTGCGAGGGCGGTGTCGGCACGTCGGCTAAACGCACGACTCCAGCACGGGGCGACGGCATGGCGTTGAGCGGGCGGTTGACTAGGACCGCCGTTCCCTGTCGCATCGCCTCTTCCAAGAGGGTGCGAAAGCCCTCGGTACCGGTGTTCCGCACCAAGGCGGCGCCGGATTCATAGAGATTCATCGGACATTGCACCACGGCGAAGTGGTGGGACGTTGCGCCTATCCGTTCGGCTGCAGCCTGTGCGGCCTCCAGCATCCGCGTCAAGGACGTCGATTCGGCATCTGTGGGAGGAGCGGTGGAGGTGTTCGATGATACGCCGTAAGCACGAAGCCGGCCGGCCTGAACCTCCTGCTCGAAGTATTCGAAGGCACGCTCCAAGCGGTCATAAAATTGATCGCGCAATGAGGGCAGATCCTGGGAACCCGTTGCGCCGAGACGGGTGGCATTCGACAGAAAGTATTCGGGGTTGTGGAGCAGGCAGACGTCCAGGGTCGCCAGCCCTAACCGGTCCAGTGAGTGAGTCAATTGATCGGCCAGGAACTCCGGATGGATGCAATGCCAGATGTCGTCGCCGACCTTGACCATCTCCGGGTACGGGGCGCCCGCCTTCTCGCGTGTCTTGGCCTGCACGAGGTTCTGGCCTTGCACATAGCCGATCTTCGACACCACGATGATTTCTTCTCGCATCACCTCGCCGGCTCGGATCAATTCCTTGAGCACCGATCCCACCAACCGTTCACTTTCCCCATCCATATAATTGGTGGAGCTGTCGATGAGATTGCAGCCGCTGCGAAGCGCCTTGATCAACGCGTCGCGGTGCTCGGCCTCCCGTTGTCCCGTCCGATAGGTGCCGAAACCTAAACGGCTCACGGTCAGGCCGGTGGATCCAAAAGGACCGAAACCGTTCGCCGACGACTCACCCTCCGCGGCCTGATGGATCAGGCGCGCCGCATAGGCCGCCGTTCCCTGGGCTGTCGCCGCGCCGGGGAACAACGTTCCGCTCAAGATCCGCTGACGCCCTTCGGAAGAATCGGAGTGTGCCGCTGCCGATGGTTCGGCCAAGAGGGTCGGCAGATCGGCAGGATCGGTAATGGGACGGCGGCAGGCAAAATTGCGGCAGACGTAGAGGGCCGGCTTGCCGTCGATCAGCGTCTTGCCCTTGAGCAACGGATGCTCCGTCTCGCCGCGGGCCGGATCGTGATGGGCCAGCACGCGATTCGGCAGATAGGTCCGGCTGACGGCAGCGCACAGGGCTTCGGTGCTGAGATGGTCGATAGGACCGATCAGCGCAATTTCCACCGGACCGGCTGTCAGGAAATCGACGACCAACAGGCTCTTGGCGAAGGCTCGTGGATATCGCCCGATGTGGCGACCGTAGGCGCGTACCGCTGCCGCAGCAGCCTCACGGAAGTCTTCCCGCCCGTAGTGGGCCGCCAAACGGGCCAAGGCCGACGCGGCCACGGCATTGCCACTCGGAGTCGCTCCGTCGGGACCCTCGCGGCTCCGCAGGATCAACGTCTCATGTCCCAGGGCAGTGGTAAAGAATCCGCCCATCTCGACATCGACAAAATCGGCCAGCACCCGTTCCGCCAGACGCACCGCTTCCTTCAGATACCGCTCATCGCCGCCGGCCTCGTAAACATCGATCAATCCCTCCGCCAGATAGGCATAATCTTCCAAATAGGCGTTCAGGTGGGCCTTCCCAGCTCGATAGGTGCGCAGCAGCCTTCCGTCGGCGGTCGACAGCGTGCTCAAGAGAAAGTCCGCCGCCCGCTGCGCGGCTTCGCGGTAACGAGGCATGCCGAACACCCGTGCTGCTTCCGCCATGGCCCGAATCATCATGCCGTTCCATGCCGTGATGATCTTGTCGTCCAAGCCTGGCGGCACGCGGGTCGCCCGCGCAGCGTACAGCAGCGGGGTCACCCGTGCGAGGGTATCGTGCAGTTCCTGAGCAGTAATGCCCAATTCGTTCGCCACGGCCTCCAGCGGCTTTGGCCGGTGCAGGACGTTCTTGTGTTCCCAGTTGCCGTCGGACGTGACGTCGTAATAGGCGCAGAATCGTCGCGCGTCTTCCTCGGTGGAGACCGCCGCTCGAATCTCCTCCGGCGTCCACACGAAGAACTTGCCTTCCACGCTCTCGGAGTCCGCGTCGGTCGCCGAGTAATAGCCGCCGTCCGGCGAGGTCATCTCGCGCAGGACGTAGTCCAGGGTTTCACAGGCGACGCGGCGATAGGTCTCGTCGCCGGTGACCTGGTAGGCCTCGACATACACGTGGGCGAGCAGCGCATTGTCGTAGAGCATCTTCTCGAAATGGGGGACCAACCACCGTTCGTCGGTGGAGTATCGGGCAAACCCGCCGCCGATCTGATCGTAGATGCCGCCTGCGGCCATGGCGCTCAGCGTGGTCTGGACCATGGTCAAGGCATGGCGATCCTTCGTCCGCTGGTAACAGTGGAGCAACAACGATAACCCGGTCGCAGGAGGAAACTTCGGGGCGCCGCCGAAGCCGCCATGTTTCGCGTCGAACTCCTCGGCGAATTGGGTGACAGCCAGGTCCAATTCCGCCTCGCCGACCGTGGTCGGGGAGGGGGCATGCCCGCTCTCCTGTAAACGTGCCGTGAGCGTCGCCGCCTGGGTCGTCACCCCTGCGCGATCCTTGATCCAGTATTCGGCGATCTTCTTCAACAGGGTGGGGAACCCGGGCCGTCCCCATCGGTCTGTCGGCGGGAAATAGGTGCCTGCAAAGAACGGCTTCTGGTCTGGGGTGAGAAACACCGTCATGGGCCAGCCGCCTTGGTTGCGGTTCAGCGCCAAGGTGGCCTGCATGTAGATTTCGTCGAGGTCCGGTCGCTCCTCTCGATCGACTTTGATGCACAGGAAGTGCTCATTCATGAGGGTGGCGATGGCCTCGTTCTCGAACGACTCGCGTTCCATGACGTGACACCAATGGCAGGAGGAATACCCGATCGACAGGAGGATCGGGCGATCGAGCCGTTGTGCCGCCGCAAGGGCTTCCGGTCCCCAGGGATACCAATCCACGGGGTTGTAGGCATGCTGGAGAAGATAAGGGCTGGTTTCGTGAATGAGTCGATTCGGCGCGCGATCGGTATGTGGCGTAGTCATGCGCGAACCGTATCACGCGTGGATCGAAGCGGTCAACGAAGGGCGAAGCATGGTAGACTACGGAGCAACTGGAACGTTTTCACCACCTGACCACCGACGGGGACATGACCACCGACGATATCGGCCCCTATTCGAACTACCGCCTGACGGTCCGCCTTGCCCTCTTGAACAAACCAGGGATCTTTGCCAAGGTCGCCGCGCTCCTGGCGGAGGAAGGAGCCAACTTAGGCGCGGTCGACATTGTCTCGGCCAATGCGGAGCGCATGATTCGCGACATTACCTTCGACGTGCAGAACGAATCCCACGGCGAACGTGTGCTGGCAAGGTTGCAGACGCTGCCGGAGGTGAACGTCCTGTCCGCCTCGGATCGCATCTTCCTTCTGCATCTAGGCGGCAAGATTCGAGTTCAGAGCAAGGTACCGATCACGACGAGAAACGTGCTCTCTATGGTATACACGCCCGGCGTGGGCCGGGTCTGCCAAGCCATCGCCAAGGATCCGGCCAAGGCATATGCTTTCACCATCAAGAGCAACAGCGTGGCGGTGGTGACTGATGGCTCGGCCGTGCTGGGGTTGGGGAATTTGGGCGCAGCTGCCGCCATGCCGGTCATGGAAGGCAAAGTGATGTTGCTCAAAGAACTGGCCGGCATAGATGCCTGGCCCATCTGTCTGAGCACGCAGGATCCTGCTGAGATCGTGCGCATCGTGCGGGGCATTGCGCCGGGTTTCGGCGCGATCAATTTGGAAGACATCAGCGCCCCGCGTTGTTTCGAGGTGGAGCGAGAGTTGAAGCGCACGCTCGATATTCCCGTCATGCACGACGACCAGCATGGCACGGCCGTGGTCCTCTTAGCGGCCCTCGCGAATGCGCTGAAGGTCGTGGGCAAGCGGATGGAGGGCATCCGGGTCGTGGTCAACGGCTTGGGGGCAGCCGGCACCGCCTGTTGCCGAATCCTCCTCGCCGCCGGGGTTCGTCATCTCATCGGCTGCGATAAGGAGGGGATCATCTTGATGGGTGAGGCCGAAGAGCTGCGGGCCTGTCGGACCGACCTCCGGACTTGCATGACACAGGGACGGCCGCGGGGCACCCTGCGACAGGCCCTAGAGGGCGCCGACGTGTTCATCGGCCTCTCGGTCGGGAATGTCTTGACCCGCGACGATTTGGAGCGCATGCCGGCAGACCGCATCGTGTTTGCGATGGCCAATCCCGATCCGGAAATCGACCCCAAAGTCGGCGATGAGGCTTCGCGGATCTTTGCCACCGGCCGTTCTGACTTCCCCAACCAGATCAACAATGCGCTGTCGTTTCCAGGCATCTTTCGCGGGGCCCTCGACGTGCAGGCAAGCGAGATCAACGAAGCGATGAAACTTGCTGCGGCCCAAGCCATCGCGGACTGTGTCCCGGTTGAGGCGTTGTCGGAGGATTACATCATCCCTAGTGTGTTCGATCGTGAGGTCGTTCCGCGCGTGTCGAAAGCGGTCGCTGCGGCCGCGCGCGCGAGCGGAGTCGCCAGACGCCGGGTTCGAATCGAGGAAGACCTCACCTGACGAGACCTCCGCGTGACACCCACCACCATTCAAGTCATCGGCACAGCGCTCTTCGCCATTGCCATTCTGCATACCTTTGCGACCTCCTTCTTCCAACACCTGGCCCATCGGCGTCCGGCCCACGCGGGACTGTGGCACCTGCTGGGCGAGGTCGAGGTCGTCTTTGGCTTTTGGGCCGCCGTGCTCATGGCGATTATGTTCGCCACCGACGGCGCGGAGGCCGCCCTACACTATATCGACGCCTATCCCTTTGTGGAGCCGATGTTCGTGTTCGCCATCATGGTCATTGCTGGATCACGCCCGATTCTCCAGGTTGCGCTGCAGTCGGCGCGTTTGCTCAGCCGCCTGTTGCCCCTTCCGTCGAACGTGGCGTTTTATGTGACGATCATGGCGCTCGTTCCCCTCATGGGGTCGTTTCTCACCGAAGCCGCCGCCATGACCTTGGCGGCCCTGATCCTGCGCGATCGGTTTTTTCGAAATGGCCTTTCGCCGAACCTGCAGTACGCCACGTTGGGCGTCTTGTTCGTGAACGTCTCGATCGGCGGCACTCTGACCCCCTTCGCGGCGCCTCCCATCCTCATGGTGGCAGGGACTTGGCAGTGGGACATGACCTTCATGGCGTCCACCTTCGGGTGGAAAGCGGCCATTGCAGTATTCGTCAACGCCATCCTGCTGACGGTGCTGTTTCGCCGAGAGCTTGCCGCACTTCCGAGTGAGGAGCGTCCGGGTGAGGGCGCCCACACTCCGTTTCCCTTAGTGGCCATTCATCTGTTCTTCCTCGCCGGAGTCGTGGTCTTCGCCCACCATCCGGCCATCTTCATGGGGCTCTTCCTGTTTTTCCTGGGCGTCGCCCATGCGTATGAGCGGTATCAGAACCGGTTGATCCTTCGCGAAGGACTCCTCGTAGCCTTCTTCCTGGCGGGGCTGGAGGTGTTAGGGGGACAACAACAATGGTGGTTGCAACCGGTCCTCTCGCAGTTGAGCGATCGCGCTGTGTTTTTCGGTACGACGCTGCTGACCGCTTTTACCGACAATGCCGCGCTCACCTATCTGGGCTCTTTGGTGAATGGCTTGTCGGACCCCTTTAAATATGCCCTGGTCGCCGGCGCGGTGACCGGCGGAGGGTTGACGGTCATTGCCAACGCCCCCAATCCGGCTGGCCTGGCACTGCTGCGGAATTACTTCGAGGAAGAAAGCGTGAGTCCGGCGAAATTGGCGCTGGCGGCGCTGCCACCCACCATCATCGCGGCCGCGGCGTTTCTACTCCTGTGAGATGCTCACTCCTTCGACACTTATCCGGGCCGGGAGGGTTGTGCTAAGATGCGTCGCGCAGGGTGAGGACTCATGGCCTTCTCAACCAACCGACTGTTCAAGTACCAACGGGGTATGAGGCGACGGATCGGGATGTTGCGCGCCAAGAACGCGGACAGCCTGGATTTCGCCATCGATTTCATGATGCAGGAGCGAGTGGACAGTTACTTCCGCATTGAACCGGGGTTGGAGGAGATCGATCGGTCGCTGCAGCAAATCGAGGAGGAGTTGGAGACGATTCGAGATCTCTCCGGCGCGATTCGCCTGGAATCGCGGCTGGAGTTTGTGGAAGATCGGTGGGACGAGCTCGACAGCGAAGTGCGAGAACGTCCCAGGCGGCGGCGGCGTAAGATCAACTTGGCCGACTTCCTCAAGGCAGCGGGGGGGGAGAGCGGACCGACCGGCTCGGCCAGCGAAGTGACCAACGCCTACGACGCCTATCAGGTCCTGGGCCTCGAATTCGGCACCACGCTCGTCGATGTCACGACGGCCTTCCGGCAACGCGCTAAGGAACTTCATCCTGATGCGCGCAATGGCGACCGCAGTTCGGAGCCGGAGTTACGCCGGATTCTGGCTGCCTATCAGTTTTTGAAGGAATATCTGAGCCTCAGCAATACCGAACCCCCGATCTCGCGGGGCGCCGAGTACAACCCCACTGAATAGGCCTATGTCGACCTTCCCGCCGGAACAGACATTCATCACGTCCGAGGAGACCCTCGATACGCTCTGTGATCGGCTGGCCGGCAGTTCGATCATCGCGATCGACACCGAATTCATGGGTGAGGACCACTTCGTCCCGCAGCTGGAGCTGATTCAGGTAGCGGCCGACGGCGTGGCTGCCGTCATCGACTTTCCCGCTGTGCGCGAGAGCAGCCTGATCGGACGATTGTGGGATATTCTGTGCGATGAGAGTATCGAAAAAGTCCTGCACGCGGGGAGACAGGACCTGGAGCTGTTCGCGCACCACGCCGGGCGCTTACCCAAGCCGTTCTTCGATACGCAGATTGCGGCTGCCTTGGTCGGCTACGGTGCCCAGACGGCCTACGCCAATTTGGTGCAGCGCGTGCAGGGTGTGAAGCTCGACAAGGCCCACACCTTCACCAATTGGAGTCAGCGGCCCTTGACGCGCGACCAACTGACGTATGCATTGGACGATGTGACGTTCTTGCTTCCGATCCATCGCCACCTGCTGCAGAGATTGTCATCCATGGGCCGTGCAGACTGGGTGGGTGAAGAGTTTTGCCGTCTGGAGCTGTCGCTCGGCGCGCAAGCCAGAGACCCTCAAGAGCGCTACCAGCGAATTCGTGGATGGGATAGTCTGAAGCCTCGCGCCGCCGGCGTGCTTCGAGACCTGGCGGCGTGGCGGGAAGGGGAGGCGCGGCGACGGAATGTTCCTCGCGGCCGGGTGCTCCGGGACGAAGTCTTGATTCAGTTGGCTCGACAAACACCCTGTACGGTGGACCAACTCCGCAGCATGCGGGGCATGTATTCGTCGGACATCGAACGCAACGGTCAGGCCGTGCTCTCGACCATCCAGCAGGCCCTTTCGAAACCCCCGTCGGAATGGCCGCAGGTGCCGCGCGACCGCAAACCCGATCCGGAATCGACCGGCATGCTGGAATTGCTGCAGGCCGTGCTCAAGTCGCGCGCATCGATTGAGAACATCGCGCCCACCTTGATCGCGACTACCGGTGACCTGCAGGAACTGATCGAGCGTGGAGCCTCGCCCGATGGACTGGATATTCCGGTCTTGCGAGGGTGGCGGCGACAGTTGGTGGGGGAAACGCTACTCAGCGTCCTCTCTGGATGCCTGAAGGTCTGGATCGATCCGACTGCTGGCAAACTGCGCTTCGGGCACCTCGACCAATAATCGAGCCCTTCTCTCCCCTCATCCTACCGCTAGCGGCGGGTACGGTCTTTCCACAAGCCCAACAAGAGCGTGAGCAGCGCCAGGCCGATTTCATCCGCGAGGGGAATCACATCGGGCACGATCAGATCCGCCAAGGTCAAGAGCGCAAACAGCAGGAACAGGGACGGAAACCGCAAATTGAGCCGCTCCAGGATCCGCCCCAGGAGCGACACACGATCCGCCGCACTAAAGGCATTCATCGACCGCACCCTCCCTTCAGAGCAATTCGGTGATCGTGTCGGCAGGTCGCGCCAGTATGGCGCGGTCGCCTTTCTCGACCAGGGGCCGTTGAATCAGATCGGGGTGTTCGACCATCACATCGAGCAGTCTGTCGTCCGACAGTGTGGGATCGGCCAACTTGAGCGATTTGTAGAGATCCTCCTTCGCCCGCAGCACGTCGCGCGG
Organism: Nitrospira sp.; assembly: GCA_015709715.1. Taxonomy (NCBI): domain Bacteria; kingdom Pseudomonadati; phylum Nitrospirota; class Nitrospiria; order Nitrospirales; family Nitrospiraceae; genus Nitrospira; species Nitrospira sp. Next base: position 175,686 of record CP054184.1, on the reverse strand, counting down.
CGTCAGACCGGCTTTCTTGAGCAACGCCTTGAGACGAGTCTTCGTGAACCGCTCTTCGTAATAATTGACCGCCTTGAACGGCTGCCCGCTCTCCCGCGCCAGCCGGACGGCTTCCCGGCAGGTCGAACAGGTCGGCTTCTGGTAAATCGTCATCTCGGCCATCTCATCACCTTCTCGTCCTTTCCCCATCGTTCTCTTGACGCAATTTTTTGACCTGTGCTACACCACACGTCTGAACATCTTCACAACGATCACGGCTATGCCCCTATTCGGTACCGACACCAGCGACCAGATCGGCAAATTCTCCTGCGCAACGGACAACCAGCGCACGTTGAAGGATTTGCGCACGAAACGCAAGGGGCAGCCGGTGTTTGTCGTCGGGCATCGCTTGGACCGAAAAGGGAAGGAGGCGACGTTCGAAGTGTTTAATGACCGGCTGGCGATCATCCGTTTTAAAGACGAGGTCCGGCTCGGTTATGATCCGATCGAACTGCTGCTCCCCACCGACATCGACGCACAAGGCGTCGCCTATTTTGAGATCCGCACCTGCCGGGACTGTGAACAATACTTTCCGTTGACGGCGGATGAATGTGAGGCCGAGGAAGAACCGATGGTCTGCCCGGCCTGTCGCCCATAACCCTGCCTCCACAAAGCTACTCTGCCGCACAAGCCTCGATCAATCCACCAGCGGAGCGACCTCGACCGCCTTTTTAATCAAGCAGTCTCCCGCATACCCCTGGAGAGCCATCGGCAACATGCTGGCATCGAGCACACGGGCCGAGGTCACTCTGAAGCCCTCTCCCGATCGAAACCCTTCCAGCTTGAGTGCGTGACAAATTTCGAGCATGCGCCAGACGGGATTCCCGGCAACCGTATCGACCGGCAATAGCTTGATATCGGACACGACTCCATCCACGAGCCCCTTTGCCGCCACCCGTTGTCTGTCTTTGGGAGCCTCGCTCACGACAGCGAACACCGTCAATTCTTCCTCGGCCGCCGCGACTGCTCCCCACACACAAGCGATCGAGAGGGTCAACATCAACCATGAGAAGAGTTTCACTGGGTACCTCGATACGCTCCGGATGGAGGCTGTGCATCCGACCCTCCATGGCTCAGTGTGCTCCGTCCTGCCGGCACGGCTCCAGGAATCGGAGCGAAAGCCGATTCCGACGGGGGAGGGGGCCGGTCCTCGCGCCATAGGATCGCCAACCCGACGCCCAAGACAATTAATCCGCCGATCAGGATGGCCCGCACCAATCCATTCATCATACCCTCGAGGCCGCTCACCGCTCCCGTGTGGCTCAGTATGCCAACCGAAGGAATTCAATTCAAGGGAAGGCTGAGCCGATGGTCCCGATCATGATAAGCTGTCCGCAACTGCTCGCATGACGCCATGCGCGTCGTGCGTCGAACCGCGGACCTACGCACAGAGGAGATCCAACCTATGCCGCATGATTTCATGCCGGGCCTTGCCGGAGTTCCCGCCGCAAAATCGGCCATCAGCGATGTCGACGGCGCACGCGGGGTGCTCGAATATCGAGGAATCCGTGTCGAGGAACTCTGCCAACAATCCTCGTTTCTCGAAACCAGCTACCTGCTGCTGTTCGGTCGACTGCCCACCAAGGCCGAACTGGCCCGGTGGGTGGAGGATGTGACCCATCACCGGCGGATCAAGTTCCGCATTGTAGACCTTCTGAAATGCCTGCCAGAACATGGCCACCCCATGGATGCTCTCCAGGCTGCCGTGGCGGCACTGGGCATGTTCTATCCGGGGCGCAACGTCAAGGATGTCGAGAATAACTACTGGTCGGCGGTGCGCCTCATCGCCAAACTGCCGACCATCGTCGCGGCCTGGTCTCGGCTCCGGCGCGGGGACGAATACATCCCCCCCCGCGATGATCTCCCCTTCGCAGACAACTTCCTGTACATGTTGACCGAAACCGTGCCGCATCCCCTCTGGAGCGAAGTCTTCGACGATTGTCTGATTCTCCATGCCGAACACACCATGAACGCCTCGACCTTCGCCGGCATGGTGACGGCTTCAACCCTCGCCGACCCCTATACCGTCGTGGCTTCATCGATCGGTGCCTTGAAGGGGCCGTTGCACGGCGGCGCGAACGAAGAAGTCGTCATGATGCTCCGCGAGATCGGCAGCGCCGCTCAGGCCAAGGCGGCGGTGGAATCACGACTCGAGGGAAAACAAAAATTGATGGGATTCGGCCACCGCGTCTACAAGGTCAAGGATCCCCGCGCGACAGTGCTCCAGGAACTCTGTATCCGGCTCTTCAATGTCTGCGGAACCTCGCCGCTGTATGAGGTAGCGATCGCAGTCGAACAGGTGGCCGCGGAACGGTTGCAGGGGAAAGGGATCCACCCGAACGTCGACTTCTACTCCGGCATCATTTACGACAAGATGGGTATCGCGGTGGATTTGTTTACTCCACTCTTCGCGATGGCAAGAGTGAGCGGGTGGCTGGCGCACTGGCTGGAACAACTACGGGAAAATAAGCTGTATCGCCCGGACCAAATTTATTCGGGAGAACACAACCGACCCTATGTGCCGATCGAACGTCGCTGACGCCGGTGGCTATTCGGTGCGACCGATGAACACCCACACGGCCAACGATGCGGCAAACATGATGGCCCCGAGCAAGGCGTATGAGATGAATTCCAACATGGCATCCTCGTGATCAATGAAAGGCGTTACTAAATAATGCCGGGGGCGCGAATGTCAAGCCCCCGGCGCCCTTCCTCCGCATCATTGTTCTCCAATCCTCGGCACTTGACTTCAAACCACCGGAGATTACCTCCCACATAGTGAATGTGGCGCCTGCAATAGAACAGGGCACAGAGCCATCACAAGGAGGTTCAACCATGGCTATCGTGAAATGGGATCCGTTCCGGGAACTGGAAGAGATGTCCGATCGGCTCAATCGTATGATTGCCCGTCCCACGGCCGCCGGAGGTGGCGTAGGCAAGGAAGTCATGACGGTGGCCGATTGGACGCCGACGGTCGATATCAGTGAAACCGAATCCGAATACGCCATCAAGGCCGAGCTTCCCGAGGTCAAGAAGGAAGACGTCAAGGTGACCGTCGAGGACGGGGTGCTGACGATTCAGGGCGAGCGGAAGCAGGAGAAGGAAGAGAAGGGCAAGAAGTATCATCGGATCGAACGGTCGTACGGCCGCTTCGTACGGAGTTTCACCCTTCCCGACACCGTCGATGAAGCCAAGGTGCGGGCGGAGTATGCAGACGGTGTGTTGCATCTCCACCTTCCAAAGTCGGAGAAAGCCAAGCCGAAACAGATCGACGTGAAGATCGCATAAGCAGCTCACGTCGGCGGTCAGCGAATGGATGCGACCAAAGGCCCGCCTCCGGCGGGCCTTTGCATCTCATCCCCACCTCAGCCCCCTTTAGAATATCCCCATCCACGAACACCTCGGCTTCGCCGAGCCCCCGGCCTCCTTCGTTCTCACATCCTGTTGCTTGTACTCGCGCAGGGCGACCGTTTAAGATGCGCGGCTCCAGGACGTCAACTGATACCTTTCGAGGAGATCCGACGATGAAGAAGACTTCGCGCAACTCCGGTACCACCTTCGCTCCCCCTCCGCCCTTGACGATGCACACTCGCATGGAACGCGACACGATGGGGGAGTTGCCGGTTCCAGCTAACGCCTACTATGGAGTGCAGACGGCTCGCGCCATTGAAAATTTCCCTATCAGTCCGCTCCGCATCCCACGGTCTATGATCCGAGCCATGGGCTTGATCAAGCGCGCCGCGGCGTCGGTCAACCATTCGCTCAAACTTCTCGACAAAAAGCCGGCGGAGGCCATCATCCGTGCCGCGGCCGAAGTGGTGGAGGGGACGTTGGACGCCGAGTTTCCTGTGGATATTTTTCAAACCGGCTCCGGCACCTCCACGAACATGAACACCAACGAGGTCATTTCCAACCGTGCGACGGAGCTTCTGGGTGGGGCGAGGGGGAGCAAGTTGGTTCACCCTAACGACCACGTCAATCTGGGACAATCCAGCAACGACGTCATTCCCACGGCAATCCACGTTGCAGCTTCCGAAACCATGCAGAAGGAACTGTTGCCGGCTTTGGCGCGGCTCCACAAGGCGCTCAAGGCGAAAGCGCGCGAGTTCGACAAGGTGGTGAAAATCGGCCGCACCCACTTGCAGGATGCGACCCCGGTTCGTTTGGGACAGGAGTTCAGTGGCTACGCCCGACAGATTGAGTTGGGCGTCGAGCGGGTGAAGCGGGCGCAGGAAGCTCTTAGCGAGGTGGCGCTCGGCGGAACGGCCGTCGGCACCGGGCTCAATTGCCATCCGAAATTCGCCGGCAAGGTCATGGCCATCATCTCGAAGGAAACCGGCTGCCGTTTCCGGGAAGCGGTCAACCATTTCGAGGGACAGTCTGCGCAAGATTCCCTGGTCGAGGCCAGCGGAGCCCTGCGCACCGTCGCCGTAAGTCTGATGAAGATTGCGAACGACATCCGCTGGCTGGGTTCAGGCCCACGGTGCGGGCTCGGCGAGATCAACCTGCCGGAAACGCAGCCGGGATCGTCCATTATGCCCGGGAAGGTCAACCCGGTCATCGCGGAATCTGTCACCATGGTCTGCGCCCAAGTGATCGGCAACGATGTCACGATCACGGTCGGCGGCCAGGCGGCGAATTTCGAATTGATCGTGATGCTGCCGGTCATGGCTTACAACCTCCTGCAATCGATCGAGCTGCTCGCGACCGCGTCGACCAACTTTGCCGCCAAATGTATCGAAGGAATCAAGGCGAACGAGGAGCGCTGTCGGAGTTTGATCGAACAGAGCCTCGCCATGTGTACCGCCCTCGCCCCTGTCATTGGATATGAGGCCGCGGCGAAATTGGCCAAGGATGCCTATAAGACCGGGAAGACCGTCCGGGAAGTCGCGCGCGAACAGAACGTGCTGCCGGAGAAGCGACTTAGTCAGCTGCTGGATCCTTGGCGGATGACCGAAGCGGGCGGACCTGTGGGCAGCGCCGGAGGCTGAGGGCGTTGAAGACCACCTCGGCTTTTGACAGTCTGATGACCCCTATGCTAACGTGCGCAAAATTTTGACAATTCCGCCGTCTGACGGCTTACGCTTATTATTCAGATAAAGGGTACATGATGAGCGCAACGGGTTCCGGAACAAATCGACATGTCGTCATCGTGGTCGGGGCAGGCCCCGCGGGAATGGCATTGGCGAAGAACATGGCCGACGCCGGCCATGAAGTCATCATTCTCAATCGCGATATCAAATTCGGCGGGTTGGCCGAGTATGGCATTTTCCCCAGCAAGCTCAAACTCCGCGGCGGCTTGAAGAAGCAATATTGGGAAATGCTCGAGCAACCCAACGTGCGGTATCTCGGCAATGTCTCGGTCGGGCAGGGGAAAGACCTGTCGGTGGAAGACCTGCGCGGGCTCGGGGCGAGCGCCATCGCCTTCTCGATCGGGGCGCAGGGCACAAAAGCCATCGGCGTCGAGGGAGATTCCGCGAAAGGCGTGTTCCACGCGAAGGATGTAGTGTACCACTTTAACCGACTGCCGGGTTTTGGCGACCGTCCGTTCGACATGGGCAAACATGTGGCGGTCATCGGTGTCGGCGACGTCATGGTCGATATCGCGCATTGGCTGATCCGGTACAAGAAGGTCGAACGCGTCACGGCCATCGCCCGTCGTGGACCGGTGGAGCGAAAATACAACCCGAAGGAAATCCGTGCCGTCTGTGCCAACATGGACATGGAAGGCATCGCGAAGGAGTTTGCCCGGATCAAGGATCGTCTGGCCGCAGTGGGACAAAATGCGGATGAAGTCTTGGCCTCGATGACCGCCGAGTTTACGAAGTGTGAGGCGACGGGGAGCCCTTCCAAAATGGGGTTCCGATTTCTGGCCTCCCCGAAGCGGGTCTTGGTCGACGCCGATAATCGAGTGCGCGCCTTGGAAATGGAAGAAAACAAGCTGGAGCCGAAAGGTGATGATACGGCGGCGGTTGGGTTGAAGCAGTTGTATGAGTTCCCCGTCGATAGCGTCGTGTTTGCCGTGGGCGACAAGGTCGATGAAACGGTCGGCCTTCCCTATAAGAACGGGGTCTTCGTGACGAATCCGAACAAGACCGGCAATGACCCCGATGATGCATTCTTCCAAGCCTATGACGAAAAAACCGGGCAGATCGTCGACGGCGTCTTCCTGGCCGGCTGGGCACGGAAGGCAAGCGAAGGGTTGGTGGGCATTGCCAAACGGGATGGAGATTGGTGCGCGGAGATCATCAGCCGTTATCTCGCCGGCAAAGCTCCGATGTCCGACTCTGCCATCGATGCCGTCATCGGCAGGTTGCACACGATTTTGAGAGAGCGAAAAAGTCAGCCGGTGGATCTGGAAGGGCTCAAGATTCTGGAGGCGGCAGAGAAGGCCAATGCCGCATCGCCTGATGCCATCGGGGAGTTCAAATTCTCGTCGAACGCCGAAATGCTGGCCCATATCGAGCGGGGGCGCGGATAACCGCGCTCCCTTCCACTTACCCGTCCCCCCATTTCAGTTTTTCCCGCAGCACTTCGTAGTAACTGCTTTCGGGAAAGCGGATCAATCTGGTCAGGTACTCCGACGCCTTGATTTCAACCGTGTCCCCTTGGGTCATCGCGACTCCCACTTGCCCATCGAGCGTCGCCATCGCACCATCGTCTTTGCTCGTCAGCACCACTTCGATTTGGGCATCGGCGGGAACGATCAATGGACGATGCGTCAAGGTGTGTGGGCAGATGGGCGTCAGGATCAGCGCCTGCACCGCCGGATTGATGATGGGGCCTCCCGCCGACAGAGAATAGGCCGTGGAACCGGTCGGGGTGCTGACGATCAACCCATCTCCACGTAGATTGGTCACGAACTGCCCTTGAATAGCGATACGCAGTTCAATCATGCGGGCGAGGGTTCCCTTGCTGATCACTACATCGTTCAACACCACCCCGCGTGCTACGGTTTCTCCATGCCGATGCACATGGGTTTTCAACATCAATCGCTCATCCAGGACGTAGTCGTTGGCGAATACCCGCTCCAATGACGGATACAGATTCTCGAGCATGACCTCCGTCAAAAATCCAAGACCGCCCATGTTCACGCCTAGAATGGGAATACCCCGCTCACCGGCCAGGCGCGCCGCATTCAGCATCGTGCCGTCTCCGCCCAGAACGAGCAAGACATCGGCTTTGCCGGCCAACTGCGTCTTCTGATATCCACCAGGTTCTTCGAGGAGGGCCGTGGCCGTCGTATCCAACAACACGTCGATGCTGCGCGATCGCAACCAAGTAACGACGGCTTGTACGGTGCTCTTTACTTCCGGAAACTTGGGTTTCGTCAGGATGCCGATGCTTTTGCTCTTCATATAGAGGGGCCGCCGAACGACAGGGTGAGGCGCTTCGTGAAAGGTGCGGGATTGTATCGAGATGAGTTTCATACTGTCAAACCACGAGCCGAACGACATCGGCCTTTGTCCCGGCCGAGCGCACCGTCGAAGAAGTGCGGATCACCCTGTCGTTTCGCCCAATACCTTGACACCCCATATCGCTCTAGTTAGAATCTGAACATCAGTTTTTTCGAGCCTTTGACCTGCATTTAGCACTCAGCCAAGGCTTCTCTTACAAGCCCCATCACCATAAGGAGGCGGGATGTTCGAACGGTTCACGGACAAGGGTCGCAAGATCATCATCCTGGCACGTGAAGAAGCCGAGCGCCATCAGAACGACTACCTGGGGACCGAACATCTGGTGTTGGCCATCCTTCGGGAAACGGATGGGATCGCGCTAATGATCCTCAAAAAAATGGGGCTCTCGACCGAACAGATTCGGCTCGAGATCGAGCGGAATCTTCCCGGCGGAGGCACCACGATGACGTTCGGGGAAATTCCCTTCAGCCCACGCGTCAAGAAAGTCATCGAGTACGGGGTCGAGGAAGCGCGGTTGCTGGGCCATAACCATATCGGAAGCGAACACCTCCTCCTGGGTCTTCTGCGCGAAGAGGAAGGGATCGGGGGCAAAATCCTTCGGAGTCTCGGTGCCAACCTGCTCACCGCACGACAACTGACCGTCACCTTCCTGAGGAAGTCAGCGCCGCGCGAGCGGGATCGCAAGAGCAATACGCCGGCCTTGGATGAATTCGGACGGGACCTCACGCAGTTGGCGCAGGAAGGGCAGCTGGACCCGGTCATCGGGAGAGCCGATGAAATCGAGCGCGTCCTGCAGATTCTCAGCCGCCGCTCCAAGAACAATCCCGTGCTGATCGGGGAATCGGGTGTCGGCAAGACCGCAATTGTGGAGGGACTGGCCCAACGGATCGTGGCATCGGAAGTCCCGGATAACCTGCTGTCCCGGCGGGTCATTGCCCTGGACCTCGGTTCGTTGGTGGCTGGCACGAAGTATCGCGGGCAGTTTGAAGAGCGCCTGAAAGTAGTCATGAAAGAGATCGTTCAGGCGGGCAACATCATCATCTTCATCGACGAGCTACATACCTTGGTGGGTGCGGGCGCTGCGGAGGGGTCAATCGATGCCTCCAACATGCTCAAGCCGGCACTCTCGCGTGGCGAGATTCAATGCATCGGGGCGACCACGTTGGATGAATACCGTAAGCATATCGAAAAGGACGGGGCGCTCAAACGCCGCTTTCAGCCCATTTACGTGCAACCGCCCAGCACGGATGAAACCGTCCGGATCATCCAAGGATTGCGCGATCGGTACGAAGAACACCATGGTGTGGAAATCACCGAAGACGCGATCGTCGAGGCAGTCAAACTGTCTGACCGCTACATTACCGATCGCTTCCTGCCGGACAAGGCAATCGATCTGATCGATGAAACGGGGTCTCGCGCCAAGTTGCAGACCTATGCCTTGCCGTCCGAACTCAAGGCGCTGGAACAGGAACTCAAGAAAATCTCGCGCGAAAAAGAGTTGGCGATCTCGATGCAAAACTTCGAGGAAGCCGTCCGCCATCGCGAGGAAGAGGAACGCCTGCGGAAGCTGCTTGATGAGTCCAAGCGGGAATGGAAGAAGAATCAGGAGAAGCACAAGCCGACGATCGGAAAGGAAGAGGTCGCGTACGTCGTCTCCAAGATGACGGGCATTCCGCTCTTCAAGCTCGAGGAGGAGGAGTCCAATAAGCTGCTGCGGATGGAGGAATTCCTCCATAAGCGCGTGATCGGCCAGAATGAAGCGATCTCGGCCGTGGCTCGAGCGATCCGTCGATCCAGGGCCGGTCTCAAGGAAGCCAAGAAACCCATCGGGTCCTTTATCTTCCTGGGTCCGACAGGTGTAGGGAAAACCGAGTTGGCCCGAACACTTGCGGAATTCCTCTTCAACAGCGAGGATGCGCTCATCCGCATCGACATGTCGGAATATCAGGAAAAGTTTACGAGTTCCCGTCTTTTCGGAGCCCCTCCTGGGTATGTCGGTTATGAAGAGGGCGGGCAATTGACCGAAAAGGTCCGCCGCCGGCCTTACTCCGTGGTGCTGTTCGACGAAATCGAAAAGGCACATCCCGATGTGTTCAATGTGTTGTTGCAGGTACTCGACGATGGTGTGTTGACCGACAGCCTCGGTCGTAAGGTCGATTTTAAGAATACCGTCGTCATCATGACCTCGAACATCGGCACCAAGTTGATCCAGAAGGGGGTCTCCCTGGGTTTCCAGAGCGAGGAAAAAGACGGCCAAAATCTGCGGCGCAAGGATGAAGTGATGGGCGAGTTACGGCGCTCCTTCAGTCCGGAATTCCTCAACCGCATCGACGAAATCGTGGTCTTCCATTCGCTTGAGAAGGAGCACTTGATCAACATCCTGGATATTCTTTTGCGCGAATTGAATCTACGTTTGCTCGAAAAGAACGTGAGCATCGAGGTGGACGACGAGGTCAAACAGTGGTTGATCAAGGAGGGGTACGAGCCGCTGTACGGCGCCAGACCGATGCGTCGAATCATTCAGCGCGCCATCGGCGACCCGCTGTCCGAAGAACTCATCAAGGGCCGATTCAAGGACAACCGCAAGATCAAGGTCGTTCTGCGCGACGGCGCCCCTGCGTTCATCGAGCAGGAAGCCATGGCAGGCGTGTAACCCTGCTTTCGCGCATCGTTCGGAGAAGACAAATCCTTTGATTCTTTGCTTACAACCTGACAACCCCCGAGATCCTCAACCGGATCCGGGGGTTGTCGTGTTTCCTCCCACAGTGAGTCTTGCGAGACTCGCCTCCCAATTATGAATGGGCATCAACGAGCCAGAGGCTGCTTCGCTCCCATTTTGGCGATAGAAACGTCCTGCGACGAAACCGCAGCGGCCGTTCTGGACGAACACGAACGAGCGCTTGCCAATATCATCTCTTCGCAACAGGCCCTGCACGAACGCTTCGGCGGCGTGGTGCCTGAGCTGGCCTCGCGTGCTCATATTCAGAATGTCGAGCACGTGACCGCGCAGGCCCTGAAGGAAGCCGGTCTTTCTTTTTGCGACCTGCGGGCCATTGCCGTTACTCAGGGGCCGGGTTTAGCCGGAGCACTACTCGTCGGTCTCAGTTACGCAAAAGCACTGGGCTATGCCCTCGAAATTCCGCTGGTGGGAGTCAGCCATCTGGAGGGCCATATTGCCTCGGCTTGGATTGACCGTCCGTCATTTCCAAGAGACTGTGTCGTATTGATTGCGTCGGGTGGCCATACGCACCTCTTCCATGCATCCGCCGATGGGTTGCGCCTCATGGGGCGCACCATCGACGACGCCGCAGGAGAGGCCTTTGACAAGGGAGCGCAGTTGCTCGGCCTAGGGTATCCTGGGGGGCCACGAATCGACAAAGCCGCGCAGTGCGGTCGACCCGACGCGGTCAGGTTTCCGCGTTCGCGCGTCAGGGGACCACAGCTCAACTTCAGCTTCAGCGGATTAAAAACCGCCCTCTTGTACCACCTTCGAGATATGTCCTCGTCTGCTATCGAGGCACAACGGAATGACTTGGCTGCCGGATATCAAGAGGCGATCGTCGACGTGCTGGAGCGCCAGGCCTTTGCAGCCGTTCGCCAAGCAAAGGTGTCTGCCCTTGCCGTGGTCGGGGGAGTCTCTGCCAATTCCCGCTTGCGCGCTCGCTTGACGGCTCGTGCAACCATAGAAGGGATAGAACTGGCATTGCCTTCCCTTGCGTATTGCACCGACAATGCGGCCATGATCGCCGCGGCAGGTCTTCGGGCTCTCGCAGAGGGGCGACGCGCTTCCATCGAGAGCGAAGCGATACCGAACATGGCACTGCCAATAACTCCCCAGAATCCACATGAATACCTGCCCGGATAACACGGCAGAGTAGGAGGACGACGATCCCGACTCTACATGGACAAGTTGGCGGCCTAAAACCGAGTCACCTCGCAGCGCTGGAACGGTTGTATCGGCGTCGGGTGCCTGCCTCGGTCGTCCTCACATCGGAGTTGGCCCGAACCACCTGCCAGCTCAGCCGAGAGATTCGACGTCCCATTGGTCTTCTCATCACCCGACGCGGCATAGTCGATCAGGTGTTGATCGGCGCTGCGTGCGTCCCCACGTTCGAGTCGTTGGCCAGGTTTCGAGTCGGGCCCCATTCGTTGCGAGGGCTGCGACTGATCCGCACAGACTTGCATGAGGAGCCACTGACCCAGGAAGACCTTACCCAACTGGCGCTACTTCGATTGGACCTGATCGGGAGTCTAGGGACGAATGAAGATGGAGAGCCGACTCTGCTCCATCTCGCGCACCTCCTTCCCCTCAATCCGCAGGGGCAGGTCTGTCAAATCATGAAGCCGGTGCCGTTTCATCAGCTGAATTTTCCGTTTGATGTCTTCATCCAGTCGCTCGATAGCGAACTCCTTCGCGCTGAAACCACGCACACGGTAGGAGGCCAAGCGGAAGCCGCCATACTCATCAGCGCCTCACCGAAGAGCCGGGGAGAGCAGGAGGAGCATCTGGAGGAACTACAGGAACTGGCCGAATCGGCGGGCGTTCGAGTGCTTGACCGGATGGTGCAGCGCACCCATGAGGACTACCAGCGATTTCTGCTCGGGAAGGGCAAGTTGAAAGAAGTCGTGGTCCGTGCGCTCCAGCAAGGCGCGGATCTCTTGATTTTCGATCAGGACCTGGCTCCGGCACAGGCCAGGGCCATCGCGGAGGTCACCGATCTGAAAGTCATCGATCGCACGCAACTGATTCTGGATATCTTCGCTCGGCGGGCGCACACGCGTGAGGGCAAGGTTCAAGTGGAATTGGCGCAACTCCGGTATCTGCTGCCACGCTTATCCGGTCACGGCACCTCCCTATCGCGGCTCGGCGGCGGTATCGGGACCAGAGGGCCAGGCGAAACCAAATTAGAAACCGATCGGCGGCGCATTCGCGATCGCATCGCGCATCTGGAGCGGGAACTCGAGCGATTCGCCCGGCATCAGGATCAGCGGCGGGCCCGCCGTGTGCGTCAGGCACTTCCGATTCTTTCGATCGTGGGCTATACCAATGCCGGTAAGTCGACCTTGCTGAACGCCTTGACCCACAGCCGGGTCGCAGCGCAGGATCGACTCTTCGATACGTTGGATACGACCAGCCGTCGGCTCCGCTTCCCCGAAGATCGTGAGCTGATCGTGACCGATACGGTGGGATTTATCCGTGATTTGCCCAAGGACTTAGTAGGTGCTTTTCGTACGACACTTGAAGAACTGCGCGACGCCGACCTGCTGCTTCATGTGGTGGATGCCTCGGCACAGGACATTGACCTCCAGATTTCCGCCGTGGAAAGCGTGCTGCGGTCGCTTGACTTAGAGCACCTTCCGAAGGTGTTGGTGCTCAACAAATGCGACCGATTGTCACCGCACGAACGCCTTGTCCTTTGTCAGCGGTACCGCGCGATCGGTATCTCGGCCCTTCAACGCGAGACGTTGCGGCCCTTGATCGCCCACCTGGCTAGCTTGCTTCCGGCTCCATCGACTTCGCAGGACCGACTGGGAGAGCACGAACCGAATTCCCTCAAGCTGGCCCTTGCATCTCACGATTAAGCCCTGCACAATTGGCCGCCGCCTGCAGCGCACCATGAACAAACCCTTGTCGCCACAACCGGCCGAGAGACGGAACCGTACCCGTGTCGCCCACTTGCTCGAAACCCTGCGAGCGTCCATGCCCGTGTATAAGGTCGAACTGGATCACCACACGCCATGGGAACTCCTGGTCGCCACCATCTTATCGGCGCAATGCACGGATCAGCGGGTCAATCAGGTGACGCCACAGTTATTCCGGCGTTACCGACGGCCGCGCGACTTTGCGCAAGCCGATCCGGTTGAATTGGAAGCGCTCATTCGCTCCACGGGGTTCTATAAAGCGAAAGCCCGTAGTCTGATCCGCTGTGCGAAAGTCGTGACCGACACGTTTCATGAGCAAGTTCCGGACAGTATGGAGGCCCTGACGACGTTGCCTGGAGTAGGCCGGAAAACGGCGAACGTCATTCTCGGCAACGCGTTCGGCAAACCGGCGGTCGTCGTCGATACCCATGTCAAACGGGTCAGCGGGCGGCTCGGCCTGTCGCGCCAGACCGATCCGGACAAGATCGAAATGGACCTGAGACGATTGTTACCGGAAGAACACTGGACGGAAGGGTCGCAGCGCCTGCTGCTCCATGGTCGGTACGTCTGTCTGGCGCGCGCGCCGAAATGCGGTACCTGTCCGATCTATGCAGACTGCGGGTGGAAAGGGAAACTCACGCGATGATACGCAGCATGACCGGGTACGGCAAAAAGGAGAGCACCGCGCAGCGCATTGCGGTCACCGCTGAAATCCGTTCCGTCAACCACCGGTTTCTCGAAGTCGCCGTGCGCCTGCCTCGATCCCTCACCTCGCTGGAAGAACAGGTGCGCAAGACCGTGCAGCAGCACTGCCTCCGCGGCAGGGTCGACGTATCCGTCTCGCTGCACACCAGTGGCGGCAGTCTCAAGACGGTCGAGGTCGATCAAACGCTCGCCAACCAGTACCATACCGCGCTGAAGAAATTGCAAAAGGGGTTGGGGCTTCGCGGGAAGGTGGATGTGTCGACGTTGGCCGGGTTTCGGGACATTCTCTCCATATCGGAAGAGGCGGTCGATACGGCACAGGTGAGTAAGGCTGTCGTGAAAGCCGTCGGCGGAGCGCTGCTTGAATTGGATCGCATGCGTCGACGCGAAGGCGAGGCCTTGGCCGACGATCTGAGGTCTCACCTGGAGGCCATCCGTACGGCCAAAGCAGCCGTGGCGGAAAAGGCCCCGCGCCTGGCTCAAGCAGCTTTTGAGCGCATGAAGGCCCGACTGCAAGCCCTCTTGCAAGGCGACCTGCCGGACCAAGCTCGTCTCCATCAAGAGTTGGCGCTCTATGCCGACCGATCGGACATCTCGGAAGAATTAGTCAGACTTGAGTCACATATGCTACAGTTCGGCCACACCTTGCACAGCAAGGAATCTGTGGGAAAGACCCTCGAGTTTTTGCTGCAGGAAATGGGTCGAGAAGTGAATACGATCGGCTCTAAGGCGAATGACGCGGAGATCGCCGCCTTGGTCGTCCACATGAAGGCCGAACTGGAAAAACTGCGGGAACAAGTGCAAAATGTCGAATGATTGGGCCGGTTCGCCTGGAATGATCGCGCGATGACCAACGTTGCCTCTCCCTCTCACGACAAACCGGCACCGGCGCGACGCGGTATCTTGTTCGTCATCTCGGCTCCCTCCGGCGCAGGGAAGACGACGCTCTGCAAACAACTGGCTACCAAGGTTCCCGGCCTCTGGCATTCGGTATCCTACACGACGCGCAAACCGAGGCCCGGAGAGGTGGACGGACAAGACTATTATTTTCTCGATGAAGCATCTTTCCGTCAGATGATCGACCGGAACGAATTCATCGAGTGGGCGCATGTCTATGGCAACCTGTACGGTACTCCGCGCAAGATGCTGGCCGACAAGATGGAGCAGGGGATCGATGTCCTTCTTGAGATCGACGTGCAGGGAGCCCGCTCGGTCAAGAAGAAATTCGAAGATGCCGTCTACATCTTTATTCTTCCTCCGTCCTTTGACGCGCTGCGGACCAGGTTGCAGACCAGGGCAGGGGACGCGCCCGAGGAGATTCAGCGGCGGCTTCAAAAGGCGAAAGAAGAGGTCTGGAGCTATCGGGAATACTATTACATCGTCCGCAACGACGATTTGAAACAGTCGCTCAAGGAACTCGAAAGCATTTTTCTCGCCGAGCGCACCAAGACCAAGCGCCTCAACATGGCGTGGTTGGAGGAAAAATTTATTCTCGACAAGGAGGGGAAGCCGGGGAATTCCTCCGTACCCTCCGTATCAAAGGAGCACACGAACCATGGTTGACATGTTGTCGCTGTTGCCGGAATACACCCCCGGTGAATTTGATTCACGCCACCGCCTCGTCATTATCGCCGCGCAGCGGGCGAAGCATCTTGTCCAGGGTGCGCGATCGAGCGGCCCGTCGAAATTCGCCAAAGAGACCAGTATCGCTCTCGATGAAGTGATGCAGCACAAGGTGTCGTTTCTCTGCGGCAAGGAAGCCCGCGACGCCATCAAGGAATCAAAGCGCGTCAAGGAAGGCGAGACCGAACGCATGGCCATGATGACCGGCGAAGACGCCAAGGAAATCAAAAAGGAGCTCAGTAACTACGTGGACGACACCGCGAAGCCCGCTGCCGCGGAGGGCGAGGAGTAGTCCGTTTCCGTGCAACCTGCCGGCCCTTCACTCTCCGGTCTCCGAATCGTCCTCGGCGTGACCGGAAGTATCGCCGCGTATAAAGCCGTGGGCCTGCTCCGGCTGCTGACCGCCGAATCGGCGACGGTTCGTGTGGTCATGACGGCCGGAGCCAGGCGTTTCATCACTCCCCTGACTTTTGAAGTCCTGTCCGGTGCCCATGTGGCGACCGATCTGTTCGAAGCCCATCAGGAGATGCTTCATCTATCGCTGTCTGAGGAGGCGGACGCGATCCTGATCGCGCCGGCCACGGCCCATTGCCTGGCCAAGGCCGCGCTCGGCCTGGCCGACGACCTCCTCTCCACCATGCTGCTGACCACCCGTTGCCCCGTCATCATCGCGCCGGCAATGGACGGCGATATGTGGCAACATCCGACCGTGGTCGACCATGTCGCAACCTTGCGTCGCCGTGGCATCGTGGTGGTGGACCCCGAAGACGGCCCGTTGGCCTCAGGCCGCAGCGGGAAGGGACGACTCGCGGATGAACAGCGAATTGTGGCTGCGCTCAGGACGGCGTTTCACCCTCGGAGGGATTGGAGCGGTCGGCGCGTCCTGATCTCCGCCGGCCCGACGCAGGAATCCATCGATCCGGTGCGCTACCTCTCCAATCGCTCTTCCGGAAAGATGGGGTATGCGCTGGCGGAAGCCGCGAAGGTCCGTGGTGCGGCGGTGATGTTGATCTCCGGACCGACTGCGCTCACGCCTCCTCAGGGGATCGAAGTCCAGCAGGTGATCACCGCAGAGGAGATGCGGCACGCCATCCTGAGTCGTTTGCCCTGGAGCGATACGGTCATCATGGCAGCCGCCGTCGCAGACTTTCGCCCTGCGAAGCCTATGGCGCACAAGCTCAAGAAGCAGCGTGTGACGCTCACCAGTCTCGAACTGGAACCGACGACGGACATCCTCAAGGAAGTGGCCGAGCGCCGAACGACACAAATCCTCGTGGGGTTCGCCGCGGAAACCCAGGATCTCCTTGCCCATGCACAGGAAAAACTGCAAGCTAAGGACGTTGATGTATTGGTGGCGAACGATGTCTCCGCCCCCGACGCCGGGTTCGGATCCGACACCAATCGCGTGACGCTCCTAGATCGACAGGGATCCTGTGAAGAAGTGCCGCTCATGTCCAAACGGGCGCTTGCGGATCGGATTCTAGACCATATTCTGGCTGTGTCGGCCCGACCCGCGCCGGCCCCCTCGCCCTCGCGCCCGCACAGACCCAAGGAGTAACCGGTGTCCTCTTCCCCTCGTATTGATCCCGCAGTGGCTGCGGCCATTGATCGACTCGCAACTGCGTTCGCCAAAGACCCTCGCTCCAAGGCGTTTCTGCCGTTGGCTGATGAGTACATCAAGGCCGGAATGTGGCAAGAGGCCGCCGCGGTCCTCGAAGACGGCCTCGCGATCCATCCAACGTTCATCACGGCAATGGCCGCATTGGGACGCGTGTACGATCAGCTGGGACAACCGGAGAAGGCCAAAGCCATTCTCGAGCAGGTCATCGCCCACAGCCCCGACAACCTCCGCGCGCACCGTATCCTGGCGAAATTGTTCACCGCCGAACACCAAGGCGAAGCGGCCCTACGCTCCTGCCGAGCCATTCTGAGCGCCAATCCCAACGATGAAGAAGCTCTCTCGATCCAGCGACGCCTCACCGGTCCAGCTGCCGATCATCCGATTCCCACATCTGAACCCATAGCGGACCGGCTACAACCCGAGTCGACTGGTACCGCACCGATCCCAGTGGTTTCGGCGCCGAACGTCGACTGTTCCGAACTGGCTCCCACCGAATCTCCGATTCTGACACCGACCGTCCCACGCCATGCCGCCATCATCGCCCAGCTTGAAGCCTGGCTCCATACTGTTCAGGCGAACCGCCGAGCAGCCTCCGAAACGCCGTAGTGGTTCTCCGGCCTCGCGATGGCTGGTGAGCCGCGTGCGATCCCGCTCCGAACAACGTTTGACCCACCCAGGACACCCTGTTACAATGCCGCCGCTGCTGGTGTTCCTTTCCATTGCAGCCTACGGAAAACCGAAACGCGTTAACTGACTAATGCTGCGGCTGCTCGTGCTTCATGGTCCCAATTTGAATCTCCTGGGGACGCGGGAACCATCCGTCTACGGCCGCCAGTCCCTGGCTGACATCGATCAGGCCATCGCCCGGCGAGCCGGAGAGTTAGGCATTGCCGTGCAAACAAGGCAGTCGAATATGGAAGGGGAGTTGGTCACCTGGATTCAGGAAGCCCGCGGTCGCTTCGACGGCATCGTGATCAATCCGGCGGCCTACACGCATACCAGCATCGCGCTTCGCGATGCGATCGCGGCCGTCGCATTGCCTACGGTGGAAGTGCATCTGTCGAACATTCACCAGCGCGAAGCGTTTCGTCACCAATCCTTCATCGCCGGCGTGGCAGTGGGCCAGATCTCCGGATTCGGTTCGACCAGCTACCTCCTGGCGCTTGAAGCGCTTGCGGCTCATCTCGACGCCGATCGTCGCCCGTCGCGCGCGCGATCCGGATCGAGCACTAAGCCTGCGGCCGCACGCCGCTGATTTTTTCGTACCAAGGAGTCTTGTTGTGATTTCGACCGCAGAATTTCGAAACGGCAGCCGCCTGATGGTGGAAGGCCAACCTTTCTACATCGTGGAATTCCAGCATGTGAAACCCGGCAAGGGGGGGGCCTTCGTACGTACGAAGTTGAAGAGTTATCTGACCGGCAACTTGTTGGAACGCACCTTTCGCTCCGGTGAACGGTTTGACGAGCCGGACCTGGAAGAATGCGACATGCAGTTCCTCTATGCCACCGGCGACGCCTATACCTTCATGGACACCTCGACCTATGAGCAATTCACGTACGAGAAGAGCCAGTTGGGCACGAACGCCGACCTGCTCAAAGAAAATATGATCGCCAAAATCCTCGTCTATGAGCACAAGCCGATCGCCGTCGTGCTTCCGACGTTCATCGAATTGAAGGTCGTTGACGGCGAGCCTGGCGTCCGCGGGGACACGGCTTCAGGCGGCAGCAAGCCCGTCACGGTGGAAACCGGCGCGACGATCAAGGTCCCGCTGTACCTGGAGATCGGCGAAACCATCCGGATCGACACCCGAACCCGCGAATTCGTGGAGCGCGTTCGTTGAGCCCAGCACGCAAGAAGGGTGGAAAAGGACGGGGCGCAGGCAAACCGATCGTGTTGCCTCGTGAATTTGCCCCCCGCTCCGCGGCTGCCGAGCAGAGCCTGTTGTATCCGGACCAGGCGGCACAGATCCAACAACTGGCGGATTTGCTCAAGCGGAATCACCTGACGGAACTGGAAATCGAGCGGAGCGGCGTCCGTATCCGTATCCGTCATGAGCCAGCGGTGCGCACCACACCGGTCCATGTCGCGGAATCCGCGCATGCGCAGGTGACGGTGCCTGCCGCCACCGCAATCGCTCAACCTCACCAGGCAGCGGGCACGGAAGGGCAGGTCACCATTACGTCCCCGATCGTCGGCACCTTTTACCGTTCGCCCTCGCCGGATGCCGATCCCTATGTCGAAGAAGGAGACTATGTCAGACGTGGGCAGGTCTTGTGCATCGTCGAGGCCATGAAGCTCATGAATGAAATCGAGTCCGAGGCCGATGGGCGGATCACCAAGATCTTGGCGGAAAGCACCAAGCCGGTCGAATACGGACAACCGCTCTTCCTGATCGATCCCAACGCCACGCCCTAACGCCGACGGAGCCTGGGCGCCCAGTCGGTACACGCAGCCGCCACCGTCATGATAAAAACGATGCAGATTGTGATCCACGCCGGAGCCGGTCGTGTTTAAGAAAGTCCTGGTCGCCAATCGCGGAGAAATCGCCCTGCGGGTCATCCGCGCCTGCAAGGAATTGGGCATCAAAACGGTCGCTATCCATTCGGAGGCGGATGCCGCCGGCCTGCACGTGCGCGCAGCGGATGAACACGTCTGTGTCGGCCCTCCTGAAGCGGCGCTGAGCTATCGCAACATCCCCAATGTGCTGAGTGCCGCCGAAATTACCGGCGCCGATGCCATCCACCCCGGCTACGGATTCCTTTCGGAGAACGCGCATTTTGCGGAGGTCTGCGAATCCATCGGCGTGAAATTCATCGGGCCCACGTCGGAAAACATCGCCTTGATGGGCGACAAGTCCAAGGCGCGTGAAGTGGTCGCCAAACGAGGCTTGCCCGTCACGCCCGGGAGCCCGGGCGAACTCCGTAGCGAGCAAGATGCCCAGGAAGCCGCCAAGGCCATCGGATTTCCGGTCATCATCAAGGCCTCGGCGGGCGGCGGCGGGCGCGGCATGCGTGTCGTGAACAAACCGGAGGAACTGGCGCGGGCATTCCAGGCGGCGCAGGCGGAAGCCAAATCCACGTTCGGCCATGACGGCGTCTATCTCGAGCGCTATTTTCTCGAACCGCGCCACATCGAAGTCCAAATCGTGGCCGACCATCGAGGCCATGTGGTGCATTTGGGCGAGCGTGACTGCTCGATCCAACGCCGGCATCAAAAACTGGTGGAAGAAACACCGTCGCCCGCCATCGACGAACGGTTACGCCGCGAGATCGGCCGTACGGCCGTCGAGGCGGTCAAGGCCATCCATTACAACAGCGTCGGCACGGTCGAATTCCTCCTCGATAAGGATCGCAACTTCTTCTTCATGGAAGTGAACACGCGAATTCAGGTCGAACATCCGATCACGGAGATGGTCACCGGCATCGACTTGATCAAGGAGCAGATCCGCATTGCGTCGGGATTGCCGCTCTCATTCAAACAACCGGACATCAAGCTGAACGGCCACAGCTTCGAATGTCGCATCAACGCCGAGGACCCCGACAAGTTCACACCCTGTCCCGGCCAGATCACGAAATACTCCGCTCCGGGGGGATTCGGCGTGCGGGTCGATTCGGCCATGGAGCCGCAGGCCGTCGTCGTCCCCTATTACGACTCCTTGATCGCCAAACTCATCACCCATGGGCGCGATCGCCAGGAGGCCATGGCCCGCATGCGGCGCGCGTTGGACGAGTTCGTCATCGAAGGCATCAAGACCACCATCCCTCTCCATCGTCGCATCTTCAACGACCCGGATTTCCAAAAGGGCCACGTCTCCACCACGTTCTTGGAACGTTTCCTGGCCAACCAGTCGTCCTGACCGCATTGCAGGAGCCGGCCACGATTCACTGCGACCGACAGACCTTGCTGAAGGGGCTCTATCTCATCCTTGACCCCTCCGTCCGTCCGGACCGCCCGCTGACTGAGCTGTTATGTGAGGCGGCGGCGCAGGGCGTGCGACTCTTTCAGTACCGAGATAAAGGGGCCACCATGCAGGAAGCCTATCGGAAGGCTACGGCCCTTCGGCAAGCTGCGACGCAATGCGGCGCGCTGCTGATCGTCAACGACCGTTGTGACTTGGCCTTGGCGGTGGAAGCAGACGGCGTCCACCTGGGACAGGACGATCTTCCGATTGCCTATGCGCGGAGATTGATGGGGCCGGAGCGGCTGATCGGGCTCTCTACGCACTCGATCCAACAGGTGCGCGATGCGGCAGGGACGGGGCCGGATTACATCGGGTTCGGACCGATCTTCGGTACCGCGACCAAATTAGACCATGATCCTGTGGTCGGCATCGAAGGCTTGCGGAGCGTGCGAAGTCTCACGGAGCTGCCCATCTTCGCCATCGGCGGCATCACGGTCGCGTCGGCACCCGACATTGTGGCCGCGGGAGCGGACGGTCTGGCGGTGATCTCTGCGGTGCTCAAGGCGCCTGACGTGGGTGCGGCGGTTCAGGCCTTTCAGCGTGCTCTGGCCACACAGAAGCGGCAATCTCAGTAATCGCCTGGTCCAACGCCAAACGATCCACCCTCTCCAGCCAATCACCACCTCCGTCGCTCTGATAGGGGAGCGGCCCCAACACGGGCGCTGACGTGCGTTCCCGCAACAGTTGAACCGTCGTCGCGACCTGCTCCCGCTGCAGAGGGTTCTCGGCCGCTTCCGTTTCGTTCAACAGCAAGGCCAGAACCGGCGCCTTCCTCGCTGAGAGGGCCTCCAGCGACAACAAGGCGTGGTTGATCCCGCCGAGCCCGGCTCGCCCGACCAGTACCACCGGCAATCCCAGCCACAAGATCAGATCACGCATATCCCAGGTGGGACCGGTGGGCACCAGGAGTCCGCCTGCGCCTTCGACGACCATCACGTCATGCCGCTCTGCGAGTTGCCGGTAGCAATCCAAGACACGCGCCTGTTCGATCGTCTGCCGGGCTGCTCGCGCCGCAGCCAAGGGAGCGATCGGTAGCGCAAAGCGATAGGGCGAAATCAGATCCGGCTCATTGTGAATGCCGGCCGCGGCCTTCAACCGCTCGGCATCGCTGTTATCGTCGGACCCGGCAGGAAGGCCGGTCTCGACCGGTTTCATCACGCCGACGGCGCACCCCATCGAGCGCAACCGCCGCGCGATCGCAGCGGCCACGAACGTCTTCCCCACGCCGGTATCCGTGCCGGTCACGAACAGTCCCGGTTGTCGCCTGCGCGTCATGGCAGGACTCGGCTATCCAGGTTCCAGACCTGACCCGAAATGTCGGACACTTCGGCGAGCATGCACACCATTTTTGTCACCTCATCGAGATTTGACGTCCGCCCCAGCACATGATCGGTGTTCAGCGCCTGCGCCGGAAACCGGTCACCAGCCAAGGGGGTCGCCTGCCACCCGGGGCAGACCAGGTTCACGCGAATATTGTGCGGGCCCCATTCACGCGCGACACTCTTCATCAGGCCGATCAACCCCGCCTTCGACGCCGCGTAGGCCGCCTGACCGGTCGCGCCCTGCAGGCCTGCATAGGACCCGATGAGCACGATAGAGCCGCCCCCTCCCGCACTCATGGCCGCGCCCGCGGCCTGAAGGCAATGGAAGGTACCGGTGAGGTTGGTGTCTACCACGCGCTGCCACTCCGTTTCTGGACAGGTCACCACCAGATGTGAACCGGCCGTCCCCGCATTACAAATCAGGATATCGAGCTTGCCACGCGCGGTTTCGATGGCCGCAACCATCGTCTGCACCTCGTCGGCTCGTCTGATGTCGGCTTGGTAGAGCGCGCCGGCGCCACCTGCGGCCCTCAGCAGGTCCAACGTTTCCTGCGCCGCCGAGGCATGCCGTCCATAGTGCACTCCAACCCAATGACCGGCGCGTGCAAAGGCCACGCACAGGCCGCGCCCGATGCCGCCCGATCCTCCGGTCACCAGCACCGTCTTGCCCGGAGATTTCGTCCGGGGTTGCAGCGGTTGATCGATTTCCATCTCCATCGACGGTCGTCACCCCGCGGTCGTGCATGCCGACCGGCGGTCGATTATGCGAGGCGACAGAGGAGAAGGCAAGCCACGCCTCCGGCGCGACCTTGCCGCTCTCTGGCGAGTATGGTACGGTCGTTCACTTTTCACTGGAGGCAACCCGCGATGGTCCAACACGTGACGCGTGCGCTTCTGTTCGTATTCGGCCTGGTCGGTAGTCTCGCACTCGGTGGCACCGCGCAACCGGCGCATGCCGCCGACGCAAGCGAGTCAATCTCTCACTCCGCCGAGTTTTTTCCTGACGCAGTCGGAACCCGCTGGCAGTATCGCGGCCAGATCTCCGAAGGTCCCTTGCAGACCATCGAGAATAAGTATTTCACCAACGTGTCCTCTGTCACCGGTACCAAGACCCTCAAGGGCGGCCTGGTCGTCACGGTCTTTCACGATACCAATCCAGGGAACCACGGCCCTTCCGACAGTTTTTATCGGCGGGACGCGGCTGGCATCGTCTACTACGGGTCCGAACCGGGCACCCCTTTGGAAAAGCAGCTGACTCCCTACCAGATCATGCGATTTCCCATGAGGGTGTCCCAGTCGTTCCAGCAGTTCAACCGCACGGACATCGACTTCGGCAGCGACATCGACGGCGACGGCACGAACGAACGGGTCGACGTGGAGGGCCACTCCACCGTCCTCAGCCGCGAGGCCATCACCGTGCCGGCCGGGACCTACAGCGATGCCGTGAAGGTCGAAGCGCGCATGAGCCTCCGCATCAAGCTCTCGTCGTCTGAGAAAATGGCCGTGGGCACCGACGTGATGACGGCCTGGTTCGCCAGAGGGGTGGGATTGGTGAAGTACGTCGAGCGGCAGGAACTTGCGGCCCTGAAGGATGACCGCGGTAATGTCACCGAAATCATGGAAGAGCTGGAACAGGTCGAGGTGAAATCCGCCGCACTAGGGGGTCGGGGCGAATCCACGCCGCAGGGTCTGCTCGCTGACGACATGGGCCGTCATGAACTGCTTCAGGTAGTCCTCGCCGCCGGCCTTCGCGCCAACCCCTGAGAGGCGGTGCCCGCCGAAGGGTTGACGTCCGACCAAGGCCCCCGTGATCGCGCGGTTGATGTAGAGATTCCCCACGTCGAACGCCTGCCGCGCCTGATCGATGTGTCGCGGGCTCCGCGAATAGAGCCCGCCGGTCAGCGCATAGTCCGTGCCGTTCGCCAGTTGCAACGCCTGCTCGAAGGACGAGGCACGCATCACGGCCAACACCGGTCCGAAGATCTCTTCCTTCGCCAGCCTATCCGAGGGGTCGATGTCCGCAACCACCACCGGCCCGACCGCAGTCCCGACCCCTTCGGCGGAACGATCGACCACCACGCGCCCTTCGCGCCGACCAATCGCCACATAGTCTGCGATGCGCTGTTGCGCTCGCCCATCGATCACCGGCCCGACCTGCGTGGCCGGATCGTCGGCCGCGCCGAGACGAAGGCTCCGGACCGCGTCGGCCAACCGTTGCAAAAATTCGTCGTGCACGCCATCGGTGACAATCACCCGCGAACAGGCGGAGCATTTCTGGCCGGCATACCCCGTGAAGGAGGTGACGACACCGGTCACGGCTTCATCGAGGTCAGCAGTGTCATCCACGATGATCGCATTCTTGCCACCCATCTCCGCGATGACCCGTTTCACTGCCCGTTGCTTTGGATCGCGAGCCGCGGCCGCCTGAATGATGCCGAGGCCGACGTCCTTGGAGCCCGTGAAGGCGATGGTCGCCACTCCCGCCGCCTGCACCAGTTCACGTCCCACATCGGGACCGCCTGGCACGTACTGCAACGCTCCCGCCGGCACTCCTGCTTCCGTGAGCACACGTGTCAGCTGATACCCCACGGCGAATGACCGCTCGGAGGGTTTGAACAACACCGGATTCCCGCAGACCAACGCAGCCGAGACCATCCCCGTTGGAATGGCCAGGGGAAAATTCCACGGCGCAATCACGACGGTGATGCCGCGAGGTCGCCAAGACAATTCATTCAACTCACCGGGATACCGGCCCAGACGAAGGGGCGCGCCCAGCCGCTCCATCCCCGTCGCATAGTATTCCAGGAAATCGATCGCCTCCGCCACATCGGCATCGGCCTCCCGCCAAGGCTTGCCCTCTTCAAACACCTCCCAAGCCGCCAGGTCCCACCGTTGCCGGCGCATGAGCGCAGCCGCCTTCCGAAGAATCGCCACTCGTTCGGCAACAGACCGATCGCGCCAGGCAGCAGCATGGGCCTCGGCCGCAGCCATGAGCGCGGGCACATTACTCGGAGCATAGCCCTGCACGATCGCCACCACCTGTTCCGGACGGCTGGGATTGAGCGAACGCAGCTCCGGCCCGGCTGGTGGAACGAGGGCACACTTCGCCTCGTCCAGGCGGCTTCCCAGTTTTACCCGGACGAGGTCGAGACTGCGCGCCATGGCATCCCTCACCGACTGGTGGGAAAAATCCGAGAGCGGTTCGTTGACGAACTCCTGGTCGCAACCGCCAGCAGGATCAGGATGAGCGGCTTCCGGAGAAGCCGAGGGTGGGTGAGGGCCAGGGAGGGGTGGAGAGAGCAACAGGGAGAGTGGCTGCGACTCCACATATTCTTTCCGTAGGAACGATTCGTTGGAGGTGTTCTCCAGCAATCGCCGAACCAGATAGGCCATGCCGGGCAGCAGGGCCCCTACCGGCGTGTAGAGCCGCAGGCGTCGTCCGCGATCGGTCATGGCATGTTGAAACGGTTCCGCCATGCCATAGATCATTTGATATTCCCAGGCCTCCGGCGGCAGCTTGAGCGACTCTGCCACCGCTTCCACTACCGCCAGACTCCGGAGATTGTGGGTACCGAATGCCGGTCGCACCAGGGGATGCTGCTCCAGCAACAGTCGGATCAGCGCTTCGTAGTTCACGTCGGTCTCGGCCTTGTGTACGAACAGCGGCAGCGGCCAGCCCCGTTGCCGATAGCGGATCGCGTCGGAATCCCAGTAGGCGCCTTTCACGAGGCGAATCGTGATGGGCACACCTCGTTCGGCAGTCCAATCCAGCAGCCGCCGCACGTCCGCTTCCGTATCGGTTCGGTACGCCTGCAGCGCAACCCCGGCGTGGGGATAGGTCCGGTAGGGCTCTTCGGACAACAGCCGCATGAAGGTGAGCAGGATCACCTCCTTGGTCTCGGCCTGCTCCATGTCGAAGATCACCGAAGCGGGGAGCGTGACCGCGACATTCAGCAGGGGCCGCAAACGGGCCGCGATGACGCGGTAGCTACCGTCGGGATCGATCGGGTCGAGTTGAGAATAGAGCGCGGAGATTTTGATGGAAAGTTGGATGCGCGGGAGGCTCCCCAAATGATCCCGTTCCAGCAAGGGCAAGGAAGGCCACGTCGAGCAGACCTCTCCCAACACCTGCAGCGTCGCCAGACATCGATCTCGGTAGGCATCGGCTTCGCGCTCGCTCACGCTGGCCTCACCCAGAAGATCGACGGAAAAGGCCCGTCCCTCCTGCCACAGCGCGCGCAGCCGGGGAAGCGCCTCGTCGATGGAGGCGCCGGCGATAAAGCTGGTCGCTATCTGCTCCACCTGATGGCGGAGGGCCTTACCGCTCAGCGTCGCGCCGAGCTTGGTGGAACCGAGCGCCCTGAGGCCCCACTGGGCGCCGAAGAGGTTCGCGCCCATCTCGCCGAAATATTCCTCGGCCAGCCGGACGACCTGTCCATCTTCGCGCAGCGACGGCAGCACGTCGATGAAGCGAAACAATTGCGCCTTGAAGGCAGGATCCTTCATCGCCAAATTGATTGCTGCCTGGGACCACCAGCGGGAGTCGAACAGGCCCGGCGCCAATCCGCTGGAACGGTGGGCCAGGTCTTCGCCGATGGCGCGAATGCGGGGTTCGAGCAGGGCGGGATCGAGGGGCATGGCGTCCTCCTGGAGCGGGTTCTGGATACACACTAATCTCACCAGCAGTATACACCGAGGCTCCGGCCCTGACATGGCGCCGCGGCTGCATGCCCCTCTTGAAAATTCGACGGCGCCTCCGTTAGCATGCGCCCCGTTTGTCCGGCTCAATTCTTTCCATGGCGGTGCACTGTGAACACGAGTTGCGCACAGGACCCGAAGGAGTACGATGGGCGACTCGTCCGCACAATCCACCTGCTGGGGCACCGTGTCCCTGTTCACCGCGATCACCCTCCTGACCCTCATCGGAGTGCCGCTCTTCGCCTATTTCTATGACTATACGGCTCTCGATTGGGTGCTGCTCGGCGTCCTCTATATCGTGACGGGTCTGGGTATCACCGTGGGGTATCATCGTCTGTTCACCCATCGCAGTTTCGAGAGCCATCCCTGGGTCAAGGCCTGCCTGCTCATTGCGGGGGGGTGGGCGATGCAGAATTCCGCGCTGCTCTGGTGCTCGGACCACATCCGTCACCATGCCCACACCGACGAGGAAATCGATCCGTACAACGCCCGCAAGGGCTTCTGGCATAGCCATGTGGGCTGGTTGTTCAAGAACACGCCCTACCGAGAGGACCGGTTCGGCGCGAAACTCCGCACCGACCCGATGGTCATGTGGCAACACCGATACTACTGGCCCATTGCGGTGTCTGGTTTGCTCCTGCCGTTCACGGCCGGATACCTCAACAACGGGGTTTCCGGCGGGCTGGGCTGTTTCCTGTTGGCCGGGCTGCTCCGCGTCGTGCTGGTGCTGAATTCGACCTTCACCATCAACTCCCTCTGCCACATGGTCGGAAGCCAGCCGCACGGCACGCAGGACAGCAGCCGCGATAGCTGGTTGATCTCGTTCATCAGCTTCGGCGAGGGCTACCACAACTACCACCACACCTATTCGCGCGACTACCGTAACGGATCGAAATGGTATAACTTCGACCCCTCCAAGTGGCTGATCTATTCCCTATCCCTGTTCGGCTGGACCTACAACCTCCACCGGGAACGTACGTAGCCCTGTTCCTGTCGGCCTCAACCCTCTTCTGCCTAGAGCCGGCTGCGTCCACTGACCCATTTCTTTTGTTCGGTGCGATGGCTTAAGATGGCGACGACGCGACGCTCTCGTGGGGGAGGTCGGTCACGGAGGAGGATTCAGCATGGCGGAACAACAAGGCGGCGCGCCCCAACAGGGGGATGCGTCCACCCGACCCAATATCATTCCCGGCGTGAAACATGTGATCGCCGTCAGCAGCGGTAAGGGCGGAGTCGGCAAGTCCACGGTCTCCGTCAACCTGGCGGTCGCTCTGGCACTGAGCGGCGCCAAAGTCGGCCTGCTCGATGCGGATATCTATGGTCCGAATATCCCCATGATGATGGGCGTCGAAAAGACGCCCGAGCAACAGGACGGCAAGATCACCCCGGCCGAAAGTCACGGCGTCAAATTGATCTCGATGGGCTTTTTCGTACCGGAAGACACGGCGGTGGTCTGGCGCGGACCGATGGTGCATACGGCCATCCAACAGCTCTTCCGCGATGTATTGTGGGGCGAGTTGGATTACCTGCTGATCGACCTGCCGCCCGGCACGGGCGACGCGCAACTGACCCTCACGCAACTCGTGCCGCTGGCCGGCGCGATCACGGTGACGACGCCGCAGGAAGTCGCGCTGCACGACGTGCGCAAAGGCATGATGATGTTCCAAAAGGTGAACGTGCCGCTGCTCGGGATCATCGAAAACATGAGCTTCTTCGTCTGCGGGCATTGCGGCGAACGGACCGAAATCTTCTCCCACGGGGGGGGCGAGCGCGCGGCGGAAAAACTCGGCATTCCGTTCCTCGGGCGGGTGCCCATCGATCCCGCCATTCGGGCGGGAGGAGACTCCGGCAATCCGATCGTCGTCGCGAAGCCCGATTCGCCGCAAGCGAAGGCCTTCCGTGAGATCGCCGACAAGATCGCCGCGGCCCTGCAGAAGGGCGGGGCGGGGGCGGCGAAGAGCCGCATCGAGAGTCTCTTGCAGAAAATCAAACGACCGGCTACCGGCAACTGAGCGGGCACCGGCTCAGAACCGGTCCCGACCGACAGGAGGACCTATGGGTGAGTTGATTCGCGTCGCAGGAACAGGGGATGTCAAACCGGGCAGCGGGATGGTGGCGGAAGTGAACGGCAAAGCCATCGCACTGTTCAACGTCGAGGGCACGTTCTATGCCATCGACAACACGTGCGTCCATCGAGGCGGCCCGTTGGGGGAAGGCGATGTCGAGGGCGACGTGGTCTCCTGTCCCTGGCACAATTGGCAATTCAACGTAAAGACCGGCGCCTGCGTCAACAACCCGTCGGCGAAAGTCACGACCTACGAAGTGACCGTGGAAGGCAACGACATCAAGGTTCGTTTGTAAGGGAGGTGCCCATGGCTGAGAGTGGATTGACCCCGCAGCATATCGAGATCGCCGAAACGTTCGTGCGGCTCTACGTGTTCCTGACCCAATACATCGACCGCTGTGAAGACGAGGCACAGCGCAAGGAATACCCGGAGGAGGAACTGCAGAAACACCTTTCCGAGACCCGCGCCAAGATGATGGACATCCTCAAGGTCAACCCGGTCGTCAAGGGCAAGGTGGAGAAGGAGTGCGAGCGGGTCCTCACGTTGGGAGCCAAGAGCCTCAAAGGCGGCACGGACAAGGTAGCCGCGCTCGACGTGCTGGGCGCAGAGCGGGTCGTGTTGAAAAATAAGACGATTGCTTTGAGCGATCTCCTGGCGGTGTATCGCGCGCTCTAGGTCGTTATGGTCGATCAGGCGGGAGAGAAACACCAACTCGCCGGTTTCGATGACAGGGCGCGTGGCTTCAACCGTCCGGTAGAATTCCTCCGCACCGCCGCCGGCTACCAGGCGTTGTGGCGGTACGAGGCCACAAGGATCGAAAGCGCCGAAGCCACGACGCCGGCAGAAGCGCTCCAACACCTGATCAACCACCTGCAGCGAGAGGGTTTCACGCAACTGCGGAGTCAGCAATGTTACCGCGGCGGGGTTTATCTGGGATCACAGGAGCCCTGGATCGAGTATCCGGACCTTCCGCCGCCGGCAGAGGTGGGCTTACTGGGTCTCATCAAAAAGTGGTTCGGGCGACCAGGCTAAAACTTCCTACTCATTGACGGATCGGCGTTCCAAGCCTATAGTGCCTATGTCCCACAATTGGACAGGCCTATGCGCAGGAATCCATTCGCCGGTCGGCAACGTTCTATTTCACCCACGATCGTCCGGGCAAGCAGCGCGGTCGTTTTTGCCGTCACGCTGCTCACTTCACTCCCCGCCGATGCCAAGATCTACCGCTGCGAAGGGCCCAACGGATCGACACTGCTTACGGACCAGCCGAAGGGCAAGCAAAACTGTGTGGTGATCAACACGGCGACCCCGTCGCTCCCCGGTGGGTTCACGCCGCCGAGAGAGGCCTCCTCGTTTCCACCCCCGCAACTTCCACCGGACGCAGTGCCGCCGGCGGCGCAACTGACGGCGCCACGACCATCGATGCCGGGCGAGTCCAACTTCACCCCTCCGCCTCAGACCGAACCCCAAGCACAAGCCGCGCCGGAAGCGCAACATTGCTCGCCGCGCGTCAATCCGTTGAACCCCTTTGCCGGCATGAATTGCCCACCGCAGTCCGGCGAGACCAAGAAGCCGTAAGGCTGCGCAGACCCTTTGATTGACTCTCCCCTTGCCCCTTCCTATAATGCGAAAAATTACCGTTTACTGTGTTCTGACAAGCACTTATGGCTCTGTTCTCCACCGCGCGTTCATCCCGTCGCATCCAAGATCTTCGCGCAGGCCTCCGGCATGCGTTTGCCGTCCGGCCCGCCGGCGACGACCTGACGGCTGACGACCTGGCCTTGCTCGACCGAGTGGCGGAGGCCGTCGTTGCACGGCACATGGCCGGCCCTGCAGTCCTGTTTCTGGAATCAATGGGACCGATGAGCTTCCTTGGGAGCCAGGCCTTGCTCTTTCTCGCGCCCATCATTGAATGTGCCGTGAACGGCACGGACTTGGCTCAAATCGCGCGGCTCCTCGAACGCCGAGACACCCTCATCCGTCTGATCGCCTTGATTGAAGCCAAGGCTGCTCCTTCCCAAGGAGCCTCGTCTCGATGACCGCTCCGCAGGCGTCTCCACAGCCAGCCAGCGATCGGCCCTTGCACGTCATCGTCGCTACCGACTGCGGCAGCACTACCACCAAAGCCATCCTGATCGAACGCATCGGCGACGAATATCGCCAGACCTATCGCGGCGAAGCGCCCACCACCGTCGAGGCGCCTTATGAAGATGTCACCCGCGGGGTGTTGAATGCCATCGCGGAGATCGAAGAACTCTCCGGGCGCACGATCCTCGACGGCGATCACATCATCACGCCCAACCAGGCGGGGCAGGGCGATCCGAAGCGGGGCGTGGATATCTACGTCTCGACGAGCAGCGCTGGCGGCGGCTTGCAGATGATGGTGACCGGCGTGGTGCAGAACATGACCGGGGAAAGCGCCCAACGGGCGGCCCTCGGCGCAGGCGCCATCGTGATCGACGTGCTGGCCTCCAACGACGGGCGGATGCCTTACGAAAAGATCGAGCGGATCCGCAGCATGCGCCCGGACATGATCCTGATGTCCGGCGGCACCGACGGGGGCGCCGTGACACATGTCGTGGAAATGGCGGAATACATCGCGGCGGCGGAACCGCGCCCGCGCTTCGGCAGCACCTACCGACTGCCGCTGGTCTATGCGGGCAACAAGGATGCACAGCCGCAGATCCAGAAGATTCTCGGCGAGAAGACGGCGCTGGAGTTGGCCGACAACCTCAGGCCCGTCCTCGAACGGGAAAACCTCGCGCCCGCGCGCAACAAGATTCACGACCTCTTTCTCGAACATGTCATGCAGCAGGCACCGGGGTACAAAAAGCTCATCGAGATGGCCGGCGCGCCCATCATGCCGACGCCGGCCGCCGTCGGCGTCATCATGGAGACCATCGCCAAGCGCGAGGGCATCAATTTGATCGGCGTAGACATCGGCGGCGCCACCACCGACGTGTTTTCGGTCTTCGGCGGCACCTTCAACCGCACCGTGAGCGCGAACCTCGGCATGTCCTACAGCATTTCGAACGTGTTGGCCGAGGCAGGACTCGACAACATCATGCGCTGGGTGCCGTTCACCATCGACGAGCAGAGTCTGCGCAACCGTATCAAGAACAAGATGGTGCGGCCCACGACGATTCCGCAAACACTCGACGAACTCCAGATCGAACATGCCATCGCCCGGGAAGCCCTGCGGCTCGCCCTCATTCACCACAAGTCGCTCGCGGCGGGCCTCAAGGGCGTGCAGCAAGAACGGACGATCTCCGACGTGTTCGAGCAGCAGACCTCCGGCAAGACCTTGATCGATCTCCTGAAGCTGGACCTGATCGTGGGCAGCGGCGGCATCCTCTCGCATGCGCCGCGCCGCGTGCAATCCATGCTGATGATGGTGGACGCCTACGAGCCGCTCGGCGTCACGACCCTCTCGGTGGACAGCATCTTCATGATGCCCCACTTGGGCGTGCTCTCCACCATCAACGAGCAGGCGGCGACCGACGTCTTCATACGGGATTGCATGGTCTATCTCGGCACCTGCATCGCGCCGATCGGCAAGGGCAAGGACGGTGACCGTTGCGCGGACTATGAAATTGCCATGCCGGACGGACGGATCGAGAAGGGGACGCTGGCGTTCGGCGATCTGAAACTAATCCCGCTGACGCACGACCAACAGGCCACGGTTACGATGCAGCCGACCAAACAGGTCGACCTCGGCAACGGGCCGGGACAGAGTCTGACACGCACGGTACAGGGCGGAGTCGTCGGGCTCATGCTCGATGGACGCGGCAGGCCGTTACAGTTGCCGAGCGACCAACAGGCTCGTGTGGCCGCCTTGAAGCGGTGGTATCAGGCCGTCGATCTCTATCCACAAAGCGGCTTCTAGGGACAAGGCGACAGGATGGCGCATAGTTACACACCGGGTTTGACCGTCACCGAACGGACCACCGTCCACCGCCGACGCATCCTCCCGCTGCCGGGCACGGTGCTGGTCCAGGCCGGCGAAGAGGTGCATGCCGAAACGGCCGTCGCCCGCGCAGAACTGCCCGGCAAGGTCATTCCCCTCAACCTGGCCAATCAGCTGGGCATCGCGCCGGACGAGATCCACGAATATCTCGTGAAGAAAGAGAAAGACGCCGTCGCCAAGGACGAAGTCCTGGCGGAAAACAAACCCTTCATCAAGTGGTTCAAAACGGAGATCCGTTCGCCAGTCACCGGCACGGTGGAGTCCGTCTCCACCATCACCGGGCAGGTGCTGCTCCGCGAGCCGCCCCGGGTGCTCGAATTGCGCGGCTACATCGACGGAACGATCGCCGAGGTACATCCGGCACAGGGTGTGACCGTCGAAACCACCTGCAGCCTGGTACAGGGCATCTTCGGCATCGGCGGAGAGACCGGCGGCGACCTGGTGATGGGCGTGACCTCGCCGGACCAACCGCTCCATCCCGAACAACTCACCCCCTCGATGAAGGGCAAGATCGTCGTCGGCGGCTCCTTCCTGTCCGCCGTCGCCATGGCCAAGGCCAAGGATATCGGCGTGGTCGGGATCGTCGTCGGCGGCATTCACGACAAGGACCTGCGGACGCTGCTGGGTTACGACTTGGGCGTGGCCATCACCGGCACGGAGCAGGTGGGCTTCACGTTGATCCTCACCGAAGGGTTCGGCACCATCCCGATGGCCCCGAAGACCTTCGCGCTCCTGTCGGCCCACGCCGGACAGCGGGCCTCCATCTCAGGCGCCACGCAGATCCGGGCCGGGGTGATCCGGCCGGAAATCATCATTCCGCACGAGACGCCCAAGGTCCAGGCATCTCCTCAGCAGGCCGAGCGCGAGGGCATCCAGATCGGCGACCCGGTGCGCATCATCCGCGATCCGCTTTTCGGGCGCATCGGGACCGTGTGCGGCCTCCCGTCTGAATTGCGGCTGATCCCGACGGAGAGTGAAGTGCGGGTGCTCGAAGTGAAATTTCCCGACGGGACGACAACCGTGGTGCCACGCGCCAACATCGAAGTGATCGAAGGAGCCTGAGCGACGTGCAGCCCCTCGTCCGCCTTCTCTTGTTCATCCTGCTCTGCGCGCTCTGGACCGCGACCTTCGCACCGGCCCAGGCTTCGCCGGCTCCACCGCAACACCTGCAGGTCTTCGACACGCCCAGCGACGGGGGCGGCAGCTTGACCGTCTTGTGGGCACCCTCGGCTGCCGACAGCGCCACCGCCAAGTACCAAGTCCTCTTCCATGAGGGCGTGGCACCGCGAAACCAGGCGGACTGGAAGGTACTCGCTGAATTTCCTGCGAACAGCCACTACGTGCGCGAGGCCAAGGCCA
Source organism: Nitrospira sp. (assembly GCA_015709715.1). NCBI lineage: Bacteria > Pseudomonadati > Nitrospirota > Nitrospiria > Nitrospirales > Nitrospiraceae > Nitrospira > Nitrospira sp. The sequence goes on along the minus strand of CP054184.1, from coordinate 141,263 downwards.
GTTGGTGGACCAGGCCCGGCGCGCTGGACGACCATGTCTATTTCATCAAGAACGGGAAGGGTGTCGAACTCAAGGCAGGCCAGGCCTATGCCGTGACCGTAGCGGTGGTGGCCGATCAGGAACGCGTCTTGGCGGATTCGCAACTGGCCTCGCCGGAACCGAATTGGATGAACTGGAACCAGCTCAACAACCTGCTGCTCGCGCTGCTCTTCGGGGCGGTGGTGTTTTACGCGATCAACCTGGCCAAGCGGAAGGAGATCTTTCTCCGCCGCATCCCCGGCCTGGATGCGGTCGACGAGGCCATCGGACGCGCCACCGAATTGGGCAAACCGGTGCTCTACATGACGGGCGCCCACGACATGAACGATCCCTCGACCATCGCCGCCGCCGTCATCCTCGGTCGCGTGGCCAAGAAGGCCGCGGCCTATGAAACGGAGTTACTCGTTCCGCACCGTGAGCCCATCACCATGGCGGTCTGTCAGGAGATCACCAAGCAGGCCTATTTAGAAGCGGGCAAACCGGACCTGTTCAAGGAAGACGCGAATTTCTTCATCACCAGCGACCAGTTCAGCTACACGGCGGCGGTAGACGGCATCATGCTGCGGCGGAAACCGGCGGCGAATTTCTTCATGGGCTCCTATTTTGCGGAGTCGCTGTTGCTCACCGAAACGGGCGCAAGCACCGGCGCGATTCAGATCGCCGGCACCGATTCCGATCACCAGCTCCCGTTCTTCGTCACGACCTGCGACTACACGTTGATCGGCGAGGAACTCTACGCCGCGAGCGCCTACCTGTCCAAGGAACCGATTCAGATCGGCACCTTACGCGGGCAAGATTTGGGCAAGGCCTTCATCCTCGGCGTGATCGGACTCGGGACCATCCTGGCGACCCTGGCGGTAGTGACCGGCGCGACGTGGCCGCAGCTGATTCTGGACCTCTTCAAGGACCTGAAATGATCTTTCTTCGCCGGCAGCTGCCGCTGCTCATCACGCTAATCACCGGCCTGGTCATGGCGGCCCAGTACTACGTGCCGCATCCCTCGTCCGAACAACTATTGACCACGGTCACCAAGTGGCTGCAGATCATCGGCGGCTTCGCGCTGGTGTTGGGTGTCACGAGCCTGTTTCACCTGCATGCGGCGAAGATACGCCGGAAGGAAGCGGGATGGGGCTACAGCCTCGTGCTCTACGCCGGCATGCTGGGCACTATCGCCGTCGGCCTCTGGAACCACGGCAAGGAAAGCATCGATGGGGCGATGACCTCCTTCGGCTGGGTCTACTCGTATATGCTCGTGCCGCTGCAGGGCACCATGTTCGCGATCCTGGCCTTCTTCATCGCCTCCGCAGCCTACCGGTCGTTCCGCGCCCGCAGCCGCGAAGCCGCCGTGTTGCTGGTCGCCGCCGTCATCGTTATGATGGGCCGCGTGCCCTTGGGCGAATACATCTTGCCGCTGAGCGGAGACCTGTCGAGCTGGATCTTGAACGTGTTGAACGCCTCCGTCCGCCGCGCCATCCTCATCGGCGTGAGTCTGGGCGCCGTGGCCCTTTCCTTCAAGATCATCTTCGGCGTGGAACGGTCCTACCTGGGCGGAGGAAAGGAATGAGCCTCGCCGAACGTATGTTGCGGATCGACCGGCGGGTCATCTTCCTGGTGATCGGCCTCTGTACGCTGTTCCCGCTGCTGTACCCGGTCGGGCTGCCGATCAAGATTTCCCCCGAAGTGCGGGCCGTCTACGACTACATCGAGAACCTGCCCGAGCAGTCGGTGTTTCTGCTGTCGCTGGATTTCGACCCGGCCTCCAAGCCGGAACTCTACCCGCAGGCCGTGGCGATTCTCCGCCACGCCTTCAAGAAAAACCTGCGCGTGGTGGCGATGACGCTTTGGGTGTCGGGCACGGGCTTGGCCGATCAAATCATTACCCAGGCTGCGAAGGAAGCGGGGAAGGTGAACGGGACGGATTACGTGTTCCTGGGCTGGAGTCCCGGCGGCAGCGCGGTGATCTTGAACATGGGGCAGGACCTCTATAACGCCTTCCCCGCCGATTATGGCGGCAAGGCCACCAAGGGGCTGCCGGTCCTGGCCGGCGTGCAGAACCTGCGCGACGTGACCTATGCCATGAGCCTGGGGGCGGGCAATCCCGGCGTCGAGGCCTGGTACGTGTTCGGCAAGGACAAATACAAGTTCGAACTGGGCGGCGGCTGCACCGGCGTGATGGCGCCAGGCCTCTATCCCTTGCTCCGGAGCGGCCAGATCAACGGGCTGATCGGCGGTCTGCGCGGCGCGGCGGAATATGAAACGCTGGTGGGGGCGAAAGGCAAGGCAGTGGCCGGCATGGACGCGCAGTCGGCTACCCACATGGCCATCATCGTGCTCGTGATGATCTGCAACCTCTTCTACTTCTCGCTGCGGCGGCAACAACGCCGCCAGCCTGGCATGGGGGCCTAGACAGGATGGAACTCTCCTTCGCCACCATGTTGGGCGCCTGGGTCGCCACGGGACTGACGCTGTTCATCCTGTCGTTCCTCTATGAGGACAACCCGCTCTTCAAACTTGCCGAGCACCTCTATGTCGGCGTCTCGTTGGGTTACACCATCGTCAAGGCTTACGACACGGTGGTGATGACGCTCATCATCCGGCCGATCATCGACAAGGGGGAATGGTCGCTGCTCATCCCGGTCGCCATCGGGATGCTGATGCTCACGCGGTACGTGCCCAAGGCCGCCTGGCTCTCACGCTACGCCTTTGCCTTCATCGTGGGCGTGGGCGCGGGCCTGGCGATTCCGCGGACGATCTCATCGTTCATCCTGAAACAGATCGAGGACACGGTGAGGCCGTTGCTGTCGGTGGCCCCCGGTGAGGGCGTCACCTTCACCTGGTCGCTTTTGAATCCGGCCAGCAACCTCAACGGTATCATCATCCTCATCGGAGTGGTCTCGGTCCTGTTCTACTTTTTCTTCTCGGTGGAGCATTCGGGGCCGGGCAAGATGGTCGCGCGCGCCGGCATCATGTTCCTGATGATCTCCTTCGGCGCCGCCTTCGGCTATACGGTCATGGCCCGCATGTCGCTTCTGATCGGCCGGCTGACGGACTTGATCGAATTTTCCGACGCCTCCTACGGCCGTCCGACCCTCTGGCTCCTGTTGCTGACCGTCGCCACGCTCATCATCCTGAGTCAACGCGGCAGCGCCCATCCGCCGGAACGTTAAGCCACCGAACACCTACCTTCCAGTTGCGCCTGAGAAGACCGCTCCGTTAGAATGCGCTTCACCATGGACGCCACCACCGCCGCACCAAAAGATCCTGCGCTCTGTCCGCTGCTCCGCAATCTGCAGTTCACGCCCATCAAGCAGGGTGAAGAGCAGTACGTCGTGCTCTGGGACCCGACCGGATTGAGCAAGGAGAAGCTGGTCCTGCCGCTGAACTATTTCTTCATCGTGCAGCACCTGGACGGCGAACACAGTCTGCCCGAGATCGGGACGATTTACCTGAAGCGCTTCGGCGAATTTCTCATGCCCAACAAGGTCGAGCAACTCATCGCCGACCTGGACGAGAAACTCTTTCTGGAAGGGGAACGGGCGGAACAGGCTAAACGGCAGGCACTGGACGCCTACCGGCAAGCGCCCCACCGGATAGCCGCCTTTGCAGGCCGCAGTTACGAAGCCGATGGGGCCAAGCTGCGCGCCCAGATCAAGGGCTTCTTCACGTCGAAGGAAGGGCCGGAGATCAAGGCCTCGGAACATGCGGGGAAGCCCATCAAGGGGCTGGTGGCTCCGACCTACGAACCCAAACATGCCGGGCCGGTCTATGCCTGGGCCTACAAGGAACTGCAGGAGGCCCAGCAACCGGAACTCTACGTGTTGCTCGGCACGGCCTTCTCCGGTCTGGAGCAACTGGTCGCGGTGACGGATAAGGATTTTGAAACGCCGCTGGGCGTCGTGCCGGTCGAACGGAGCGTGACCGACGTGCTACGCGCGCAGCTACCCATGGTCTTCAACGAGGAGTTGGTCCATCAAAACGAACATGCCTTGGAATTCCAATTGCCATTTTTGCAAGCAAGCCTCGGGAAGGACCGGCCCTTCCGCATCGTCCCCATCCTCACGTCGTTCTCGGCGGACAGCCTCCGCGACGCCCAGGTACGCGAGAAGGTGGAGACGTTCCTGCGGGTCTTGAAGGAAGCCCTGTCGGCCTACGGCAAGCCCTACTGCGTGGTGGCCGGGGCGGAACTCGCCCACATCGGCATGCGCTACGGCGACTCGGCGCCGCCGACTGATTTCTCCTTCCACCGCTGTATGCAGACCGATTTGGAGATGCTCAAACACGTGGAGAATCGCGAGCCAGAAGAATTCGCCAGGTTCATCCAGAAGGAAAACGACCAGCGCCGCATCTCGGGCTTCTCGCCCATCTACCTGCTGCTGCGTTTGATCCAGGCGGAAACGGGGCAGGTGCTGCGCTACGACCGCGGCATCACCGATCAATACAATTCCACGGTCACCTACGCCAGCATGACCTTCTTCTAGGCCGCTCCCTATTCCGGCACGCCGCCGGCCGGGTCGGTATATCTGGTCGGGGTCGTGAAACGGTCCCAGGTGGTGACCAGGCCCTCTTCGAAGTACACACGAAACGCGCTGGTCACACAGGCATCCCGTCCGATCGGCGGATAGAGCCAGACCTGAAGCAGCTTCCCAGCCCTCTCCTGCTCCTTCTTACAGACCGGAGCCCCCATCGCCAGGTATACCTGATCCTGCGTCATGCCGCGCAGAATCTTCCCGTGATCGATGGCCCAGCGCACGCCCTCCGGGTAAGACGGATAGAGGTCCGTCATCAGGCGGTGACGGTCCCCATCGCAGCCCGAGACAGCCGTCGCAACGAGGATGAGGCTACCGTAGAGCAGGGAGTGCATGGTGATCATAGGGCAAAGGTCCCGACCGACACACATCGTGGCGGCACGCGCGCCCACGCTGACCGGCTCACGGCCTCGACGTGGTCGAATAGGTTATGGGAAGGGTCACAATGACTTTGGCTTGACCAAGCGGATGTCTCAGCTTCAATGGAGAAAGGCCGCGTACGCTCTGCATGGCGGCCTGGTCCAGCAGGGGGATGCCCGAACTTCTGTCGATCCAGCTATACGGAATGGTGCCGTCCGATCTGATGATGGTGGACACTACCACCGTGCCCTCCCATCCGCTCTCAACAGCCTGCGCAGGATAAAACCCGATGTCCGTAAATTTAGCAAACACATCTCTTGCGAGCCAGGTGTAATCATGGCGGCCTCCCTGGAGAGCCGCTCGATCCGGAGCAGGTAATGCATATTGGATGGGAAACTGGACTTCAACCCTCCGGGGATCGGGCGAGCAGCGTCGATCGTAGACCGACCCCACGCTCTGAATGGTTGCAAGCGCATGCGCGTCGAGGTCTGGGTGGCCGGAGCTTTCCTGAATCTGCGCATCGATGATGGTGCCGTCCGCTTCCACGAGAACCTTGGTCATGACGATCCCTTCCCGCGCAGCGTGTTTTGCCTCTTCGGGATATTGCTGAATGGCGCGGACCGTTCTTGTGAGTGAATCCGCAATCAACCGCTGCAGAACACCGAAAGGATGACTCCTGGATGCCTGGTCAAGTTCGTAATGGATCGGGACAGCAACGGATAACAGCTCGTTTCGCTCTAACGGGATATGGGCTGAAATAGGAAAACTTCGCTCAACCGTCTCGATTGCATCCACTATCAGGTCCGTGCAGCCTGAGTGACGATATACCTCCAAGCCGGCCAGACTGCCGTCCGACTTAATCAACGCCTCGACGAGGACCCATCCCTCCCAACCCTCCGTCTTCGCCCGATCAGGATATCTGAAGCCGGACTGTACTTTGTGGCTGATGACATGGGCGAGTTCGCTGCGATCGGAGATTCGCGGCTCGAACGAGACTCTCTCTGGAGTGATACAACCCGCTAGAAGCAGGAGAATAATCGAGCGCGAGAGGCAGAAAGTGACATGAAGAAAGTGACGGTTCATCCGCTGAGTGATCCGGGCGGTGCCGAGTTTACTCCTTCACCGTCACCTTCATGCGGATCGGCTCCAGCGGGTTGTCGCGTTCATCGCGCGCCACCTTGGCGATCAGGTCGATCACCTCGATGCCGCGAAAGATTTCGCCGAAGACCGAATAGCGACGATCGAGCCCGCTGTTGTCATCGAGGCAGATGAAGAACTGCGAGCCGTTGTCGTTGAAGTCCCTGGTGCTCGTCCCGTCGCGAGGCATCTTGGCCATGGAGAGCGCGCCGCGTTTGTGCGGGCGATCGTTGGGTTCGGGGTTGAGGAAATAGCCGGGGCCGCCGGTCCCGTGCAGGTGACGCTCGGGCTGTTTGCTCAAGGGGTCGCCGCCCTGGATGAGAAAGCCCGGGATCACGCGATGGAACGTCGTGTCGTCGTAGAAGCCCATCTTGGCCAGGTTGATGAAGTTTTCGACATGGCGCGGCGCGTCGTCCGGATAGAACCGGATCTTGATCTCGCCGAACTTCGTGGTGATCGTGGCCCGCGGATCTTTCTTCTGGAATTGGATCGTCATGGGCCCAAATCTAGCAGGCCCGATATTCCAACGGCAAGGGGAGGGGCAACGGCCAGATTGTCTCGCCACCGGAGAAAGGGTATCCTGCTGCGGCTTGCAGCGGACACATGTTTCACGAAGCCCCAGATGCAATGGATTGCCCCATCGGAAAAAGACAGGGCGACGGACGCGCTGGAAAAGCGTCTGTGGGACGCAGCCGATCAGCTGCGGGCCAATAGCGGCCTCACCTCGGCCCAATATTCCTGGGCCTCATCTTCCTCCGCTTCGCCGATGTGCGCTTTGCCAAGATCCGGGCCGACCTGGAGAAGATGGCATCCTCGTCACGGCGCGGCTCACGCGTGGACGAACCATCAGCCTACCATGCCGAAGGGGTGCTCTATCTCACGCCGAACGCCCGCTTCGAACAGCTCCTCCATCTGCCGGAGGGCAGCAATGCCGGCAAGGCGATCAATGAAGCCATGCGCGACATTGAAAAGCACAATCCCCAGCTTGCCGGGGTGCTTCCTAAGAGCTATGAAGTCTTTGTAGGCACGTTGTTGAAGGATCTGCTCAAGCGCGTGTCCGAAATCCCGGCCACCATGGATTACGACGCCTTCGGCCGCATCTACGAATACTTCCTCGGCGAGTTTGCCAGGACGGAAGGCCAGAAGGGCGGCGAGTTCTACACGCCTTCCGGCATCGTGCGTTTGCTGGTCGAAGTGCTGGAGCCCTACCATGGCCGCATTCTGGACCCGGCCTGCGGCTCCGGCGGCATGTTCGTCCAAAGCGCCCGTTTCGTAGCCGAGCATAAGAAGAACCCTTCGTCAGAATTGGCTATTCACGGACAGGAGAAAGTCTCCGCCACCGTCGCCCTCTGCCGGATGAACCTGGCCATGCACGGCCTGGAAGGGGATATCAAAGAGGCCATTACCTACTACGACGACCTGCACAACAGCACGGGCAGATTCGACTTCGTCCTCGCCAATCCGCCGTTCAACGTGAACGCCGTCGATAAGGAACGGCTGGAAGCCGAGGTCGGCAAGGGCCGCCGCTACCCCTTCGGCCTGCCGCGCACGGACAACGCCAACTATCTCTGGATTCAACTCTTCTATTCGACATTGAACCAGACCGGGCGAGCCGGATTCGTCATGGCCAACAGCGCCTCCGATGCCCGCTCGTCCGAACAAGAACTTCGCAAACAGCTCATCGAAGCCCGTGCGGTGGACGTGATGGTCGCCGTCGGGCCGAACATGTTCTACACGGTCACGCTGCCCTGTACCTTGTGGTTTCTGGATCGATCAAAGCAGAAGACGCCGAGGGCCGACAAGGTCCTCTTTCTCGATGCACGGCACATTTACCGTCATGTGGATCGGGCGCACCGCGACTGGACCGAAGGCCAAATCGGATTCATGGCGAACGTCGTCCGGCTCTATCGGGGGGAAGAGCCGGACTTCACCCTGGGCGGGCCTGAGGCCGGAGCCAAGCTGAAGGAAGTGTTCGGCAAAAAGCTGAAGTTCGCTGATGTGCCAGGACTATGCAAAGCCGCCACGATCAAGGAGATCAAAGCGCAGGGCTGGAGCCTGAATCCCGGTCGATACGTTGGCGTGGCACCCGGCGGGGAAGTCAGCGACGAGGACTTCAAGGAACAGCTCGAAACGCTAAACGAAGAACTGGAAATGCTCAACGCGCAGGCACGCGACCTTGAAGGAACCATCGCTCGGAATGTAGCGGAGATTCTGGAGGCGTGACGTTGCACGCACACAGCTGGCCTGAAACGAGAATTGGAGATATTGGAGAGGTCTTCACAGGTCGGACTCCGCCGACCGAGCGACAATCCTACTTTGGGGGAGAATTTCCGTTCATAACGCCCACAGATATGCATCAAGGAAAGTTCGCCAGATCTACACAACGGACTATTTCGAATGAGGGTGCAGAGCTACTGAAACGGATTCAAATCCCGCCAAACAGCATTTGCGTCTCCTGCATTGGCTGGCAGATGGGCGAGGTGATCATGACCGATCGCCCATCGTTCACCAACCAACAAATCAACACTATCGTTCCCAATGGGAAGGTCGACCCATCATTTCTGTTCTATTCGCTGCTCCCCCGAAAGAGCGAGCTGCTTTCGCTCGGCGCCGCTACTGGAGTCAGAACGCCGATCTTGAACAAGTCCGCTTTCTGCGACATTAAGGTAAAAATTCCCGTGCTGCCGCTCCAACGCCGAATCGCAGGCATCCTGTCGGCCTATGACGACCTAATCGAGAACAACCAGCGGCGCATCAAGATTCTGGAAGAGATGGCCCAATCCCTCTACCGCGAGTGGTTCGTGCACTTCCGCTTCCCCGGCCACGATAAAGTCAAAATGGTTTCTTCTCCCCTCGGCTCTATCCCACAAGGGTGGGGAGGTCGATTTGGTGATCTTGTCACTATCGAGCGTGATGGCATCAACCCATTTGAGTTTCCCCAAGAACTGTTCGAACACTTCAGCATTCCTGCATTCGACAATGGCCGACAACCAGCAACCGAACTGGGTGAGACGATTTTGAGCGGGAAATACTGCATCAATAGTTCATGTGTCTTACTCTCCAAGCTCAACCCACGAATCCCACGAATTTGGCTCCCAGCAACAAGTGACCAGCGTCGCGCCATCACTTCGACTGAATTCCTCGTCCTGAAACCACGGCCAGGAACCACTCGTGAATTTATTTATGCCAAATGTTGTTCTGAAGAGTTCGCGGGTCAGTTCGCCAGTCTCGCAATAGGCACGTCAACTAGTCATCAACGCGTCAAGCCCGAAAACCTCCTTACGATCCCAGGCACCGTATCCGATCGATCGATAATCGAACGGTTTTCCTCAGTTGTCGCCCCAATGTTGCTACTCAGCCAACAGCTTCGAGGGAAAACTCAGAATCTCCGCCGCACCCGAGACCTGCTACTCCCGCGGCTGCTGTCAGGGCAGATAGCAGTGAAGGAGAACTGAATCATGGCTGGGATCCGAAACCTCAGCAAGTTGATGCGCGTGCCGCTACGCGAGGCATGGAAGCACGAGGCCGGCGAGCTCACGCCATGGCTTGCTGAGGCTGACAACTTGAACACCCTTGCGGACGCCCTCGGAGTAAGTGAACTGGTCCTTGTTGCCACAGAACATTGGGTTGGCGATTTCAAATTGGACATTCTTTGTTCGGATGGCGATCAGCAGGTCATCATCGAAAATCAGCTTGATGAAACGGACCACAAGCACCTGGGCCAGATCCTCTCCTACGCGGCCGGGGTGGGCGCCAACAAGGTGGTGTGGTTGGCGGAATCGTTCCGCCCCGAGCACATCGCTGCGCTTCAGTTCCTCAACGAGAACACGACCGAGAACCTGAGTTTCTTCGGTGTGCAGATCGAGTTATGGCGCATCGGTGAATCGCCGCTTGCGCCGAAATTCGAGGTCGTCGTAAAACCCAACGATTGGGCGAAGATCGGTCGTGAGCAGGCGCGTGCCGTATCCTCTGCCTCACCGACCAAACAGTTGCAGCAGAAGTTCTGGACGGCTCTCGTTGAAAGACTTGCGAAGAACGCACCACATATTCGACCCCAGAAGCCTCGCCCTCAGCACTGGCTGAACAATTCCATTGGACGTTCCGGTTTCGGTCTGACCATCACGGCGAACACCCGCGACGAGCGCCTCGGGGTAGAATTGTGGATTCCGGGAGCGGAGGCCAAAAAGCATTTCGCTGATCTGCTAGTACAGAAGCAGGTCATTGAAGGGAAGTTGGGATTTGAGCTGGACTGGCAGGAACTCCCGGATGCCAAGGCTTGCCGGATAGCCACCTGGTACTCACACGCATCCATCGAGGATGAGAGTCGCTGGGATGAATATTTGAACTGGCTCACGGAGCGACTGGTGAAAATGGATCAGGTGCTCCGGCCGATTGTGAAAGCGTTGCCGTGAGTCCTCACACGTACACCGAAGACTCTCTCGTCGAACAACCGGCCATCCAGCTTTTCTCTAAGCTGGGTTGGCAGACGGTCTCGGCTTTGGAAGAAGTCTTCGGTGTCGGTGGCACGCTGGGGCGTGAGACGAAAAGCGAAGCGCTGCTTCTTCCTCGTCTCCGTACCTCCCTCGAACGCCTCAACCCCTCTCTCCCACCCGAAGCGCTCTCGCAAGCCATCGACCAACTCGCCCGAGACCGCTCTGCCATGAGCCTGGCGGCGGCGAATCGGGAAGTGTACGGGCTGCTCAAAGACGGCATTGAGGTGACTGTTGCGGATGCCGCGAGCGGCGGCCAGGAGCCAAAGCGGATCCGCGTGATCGATTGGGAGAATCCTGCCGCCAACGATTTTCTGTTGGTAAGCCAGCTCAGCGTGACAGGTTCGCTCTATACCCGCCGGCCTGACCTTGTCGGGTTCGTGAACGGCCTGCCCATCGTCGTGATCGAGTTGAAGAAGCCCGGTGTCCCGGCGCAGCAGGCGTTCGACGACAATCTCACCTGTTACAAATCGGATATCCCCCAGCTCTTCTGGTTCAACGGCCTGATGATCGCCTCCAACGGAACGGAAAGCCATGTCGGCTCGCTCACGGCAGACTGGGAGCGTTTTTTTGAGTGGAAGCGGATCGAACACGAAGACGAACCCCGCCGGGTGTCGCTGGAAGTGATGCTCCGCGGCACCTGTGAGCCGTCGCGCCTGCTGGATCTGCTTGAAAACTTCACTTTGTTCTCCGAGCGCAAGGCCGGATTGGTCAAGGTGCTGGGACAGAATCACCAGTTCCTCGGGGTGAACAATGCCATTGCCGCCACGTTGACCGCGTGGAAGGAGGGCCACGGACGAGGCGGTGTCTTTTGGCAGACACAGGGTTCCGGCAAGAGCTTCTCGATGGTGTTCTTCGCCCAGAAGATTCTCCGCAAGGTGCCCGGCAATTGGACCTTTGTCGTCGTGACCGATCGGGTTGAACTGGACGACCAGATTGCCAAGACGTTCAAGGCTTGTGGTGCGGTCAGTGAGACAGAGAGTGACCAATGCCACGCCCAAAGCGGGAGGCAGTTGCGGCAGTTGCTTGGCGAAAACCATCGCTATGTCTTCACGCTCATCCACAAATTCCAAACTCCTGAACTACTGTGCGACCGCTCGGATGTCATCGTTCTGACGGACGAAGCCCACCGGAGCCAATACGACCAGTTGGCCCTCAATATGCGTGCCGCCTTGCCCAACGCCCTTTTCCTCGCCTTCACCGGCACGCCTTTGATCGCAGGGGAGGAGCGGACGCGCGAGGTGTTCGGCGACTACGTCTCGGTCTATGACTTCCAGCAGTCGGTGGAAGACGGCGCGACGGTGCCGCTCTTCTATGAGAACCGCACCCCGGAACTGCGTTTGGAGAATCCGAACCTCAACGACGACATCTACAACCTGATTGAGGCAGCAGGACTCGACGACGAGCAGGAGAAGCGACTGGAACGGGAACTCGGCCGGCAGTATCAACTCCTGACGCGCGACGACCGCTTGGAGACGATCGCCAAGGATATCGTCCAGCACTTCCTCGGGCGTGGCTTTCAGGGCAAGGCGATGGTCATTTCCATCGATAAGGCGACAGCCTTACGGATGTACGACAAGGTCAGGGTGCACTGGAACGCAGAAGGGACGCGTGTCGCGCAGGAGTTGGCCAGGCTCAGGACGTACGGGGCTAAGGCCGCCGATCCCGATCGTATCCGGGAACTCAAGGCGCGCCTCGATGTGATCCATACGACCGACATGGCGGTCATCGTCTCCTCCGCCCAGAACGAGATTTCGGACATGAAGAAACTGGGTCTGGACATCGCGCCGCACCGCAAGCGCATGAACGATGATGAGCTGGACGAGAAGTTCAAAGAAGCGAAAGACCCGCTGCGCCTGGCCTTTGTCTGTGCCATGTGGCTGACCGGTTTCGATGCGCCGAGCTGTTCGACGATCTATCTCGACAAGCCGATGCGGAACCACACCCTGATGCAGACCATTGCCAGGGCGAACCGCGTATTCCCTGGCAAACACAGCGGCCTGATCGTCGACTATGCCAATGTCTTCGAGTCATTGGAGAAGGCGCTCGCCCTCTATGCCAAAGGAAAAGGCGGTGAGCGTCCGATCCGCGACAAACGGAACCTTGTCGAAAGTCTCCGTCAGGCGATCACCGAAGCGACGTCCTTCTGCCAGGCCCATGGGGTGAGCTTGGAGGAACTTGAAAACATGTCTGTCGGAAGTTTGGACCGCCTCACCAAGATCGCAGAGGCCGTCGAGGCCCTCATCTCGCCGGACCCGCTGCGCAAGGATTTTCTGGCGCAGGAACGTTGGGTGCGGACCCTCTTTCAAGCCGCGAAGCCCGATCCTTCGGTGTTGGAATTCGCCTCACGTGTGGCTTGTCTCACGACCATCGCTGACTCGATCCGTAAATGAACCGGCGAAGGACCAGCGGATATCTCAGCGGTGATAGCAGACTTGAACAAGATTCTGGATGCGTCAGTGGCGGCGGACGGTTTCCACATTCCTCAACGCACAGACGGTCATGGAGTCATCGATCTGACGAAGATCGACTTTGACGCCTTGGCCAAGCGGTTAAGCGAGTCCAAGACCAAAAACATCGACCTGGAGCAGCTCAAAGCGGCCATCCGCTCGAAGCTGGATACGCTGATTCGTCTGAACCGGATCAGGGCCGATTATCTGGCGAAGTTTGAGGAATTGATTGAGTCCTACAACGCAGGGAGCTGCAACATCGACGAGCTGTTCAAGGAGCTGCTGGCGCTGAGCCGCAGCCTGAATGAGGAGCAAGAGCGGCATGTTCGTGAACACCTGTCCGAGGAAGAATTGGTCATTTTCGACATCCTCACCAGGCCGGCTCCAGCGCTGAGTGGAGAGGAGCGTGCGGAGCTGAAGAAGGTGGCCAAGAATCTGTTAACAAAACTGAAGCAGTTACTCGTTCTGAACTGGCGTCACACCGTCGCGGCTCGGTCACGGGTGAAGCTCGCCATCGAAGATGTTCTCGACCAAGGCCTGCCTCGTGCCTACACGCCGGACATCTACAAACAGAAATGCTCCGCAGTGTTCGAACATGTCTACGAAGTCTACGGGGACCGAAGCGGACGACTTTACATGGGCGGAGAATAGAGCACTATGACCGGCACAACGAAAAACAAGAGGCAAAATAAATGTCACAAAAACCTGGTTTCGAACCAAAACATCTTGGAGAAGCATTCCTTCGGCTGATCATATGCCTTGTCGCGGGTTGTCTTTTCATCTTCTGCCTGAGCAGGTCTTTCCCTTACGAAAACAGAGGTCCTGGCGAGGCGTGCTCTCCCCAGCGCTACAATCTGACTGCCCTTTTCGACACCAATCAGGTGGATCTTCTCACTATCATGTTGGCTCTCGCCGCATATACCAGCGGAGTAGTGCTCCATTTTAAGAATCAACGGATGGCGATTGAGGAGGATCCCCATAAATTTAAATTGCCAGACCAGAAAACAAAAAAGTGCAGGAAATTACTCAGAGAATTATGTGGGTGAGTCTTGGCGACATCACCATCGTGCTGATCAGAGTGCTCATCTTGGTGCGGATCGTATTCTGGACACAACACAAGACCAACGAAACTGTCGATAGATGCTTGCTAGGGCTCATTCTTGGATTGTCACTCTACTTTGTGTTGCTTCATGCCGTCGCCCTCAAAAAGACGCTCATGGGTACGCGCAAGGAGCAAACATAATGCGATCACAGACCAACGCTTTTTTCACTCACTGAGTCCCTCCGTCGCATCGATCTTCATCCACATCACTCCGCCGCAGAGGGCGATGAGCGCGGCGACGAGCAACGAAGCGGTCCAGCCCCAATGGTCGGCCAGCCAGGGCGTCAGGCTGGGTGAGATGGCGCCGCCCACGTTGGCCCCCATGTTCATGACGCCCGAGAGGGTTCCGGCATGTGTCTTCGAGAGGTCGGTCGGCACGCTCCAATAGGCGCCCACGGTAAAGTACAACCAGCCCGCGCCGAGCGACAGGCAGCCGATGGCCACCACATGGGACTCCGCCCAGGCGCCGAACGCGATCATGGCTCCGGCTAGCACCATCCCGATCATCCCGACGAGCCTCCTGGCCTTGGCTAGGCCCACGCTCGACACGAGCCGGTCGGTGGTCCATCCACCGAGCGGGCAAAACACCAAGATGGCTAGAAACGGCGCAGCCGCCAGCCATCCGCCACGTAAGAGATCGATCCCGCGCACGTTGACCAGATACAGATAAAACCACGACATATAGATGTAGGCCACGTAGCCCAGACAGGCATAACTCAGCACCAGCCAGCGCAGCACCGGTGAGCGGAAGAGCTGTCTCCAAGGCACGACGGGGCGAGCGGCCACGGTCTTCTGCTCCGCGCCTGCCGCTCCGTCCCGCGACCCGAGTACCCACAGAGCCGCCACGACCAGTCCCACCAAGGCCGAGAGGTAGAACACGGTCTGCCAATGGTAATTGACCATGACCCAGGAGGCAAGGGGAGGGGTCATGGCCGCGCCGACACCGATACCGCCGATGGCGATGCCGATGCCGAGCCCGCGACGTGACGGGGGAATCCAATCCGCCACGGCCCGGTTGAAATTGGGCAGGGCCACCGATTCCCCCACGCCGAGGAAGAACCGGACGACAACCAGCGCCCCCACGACGCCTACCAGTGAAGCCAAGGGCAGGGTGGCGGCCAAGGCCGTCAAGGCGGTGAAGAGCGACCACCAGAGCAGGGCCGCCGTCAGCACTAACCTGGCCCCCCAGCGATCTCCCAACCACCCACCGGGAATCTGGCAAAGCGCGTAGCCGAACACGAAGGCGGAAAACACGTAGCCCATGTCCTGGTCGGTGAGGCCGTAGGCGGGCATCATCTGCCGCGCGGTCACGGAGATGTTCACGCGGTCCATATAGGTCACCACGCTGATGGCAAACAGGAGACTCAGGATCCCCCAGCGTGGACGTTCGGCTGCAGTATGTTCCACCCAACTCCTCCCAGTGACGATGAACGGGCGCGGCATTATAGACCGCCCCTGCGCCGCCCACCAGCCGACCTGTGCCGAACTGTGCGGCTTCGTGTGGATTTCACTTCAGCCCATCCGGTACACTGTTTTTTCGTCCGACATGAGGGAGGTGGGGTGAGGGTTCGTCCGCGCGCGGTAGTGTTGTCTCTGTTCGGCCTGCTGATGCTGGGCCTGCTACTGCTCCTCTATTCCCGCGAACTGTTCGGGGTCGACCTCCTCAAGAATTTCTTCCTCCAACAACTCGAAACGAGCCTTCAACGCAAGATCGAAGTCGACCGCGTCAAACTGGTGCTGCTGCCGGGCCTGCGTCTGGAACTGGGCAATGTGAGCGTCTACGGCCACAATGACCCGACCCACATCGTCTTCAAGGCCAAGGAAATCGACATCGTCCTGCGGCTCTGGCCCCTGTTGAAAAAACAGGTGGTGGCCAAGCGGCTGTTCTTCGACGAGCCGACGGTCAGCATCATCCGCAACCGCTCCGGCCATTGGAACGTGATGACGGGGTTGCCCTCAGTCCCGAAGGAGGAGTCCGCCTCCCAGATGTTCATGCGGCTGCTGCAGATCCGCGAAGCCACCATTCAAAATGGGCACGTGACGATCACCGACGAGGCCAGGCCGGACGGCGTCCGGAAGCTGACCCTCGAAGCCGTGGAAATGGCCTTGAAGGTCTATCCGGGCAAAGCCGAGGGCGATTTACACCTCTCCGCGTCACTCCCCGCCGATGCCACCCCCTCCTCGGTGTCGCTCACCGGCACGATCAGCTTGAGCGACACCTCGACGTCGTTCTCGGCGGAGGAACCCTATTCGGCGCGGCCCGCCTTCCAGTTCGAGGGAGACATCGAGACCGTGAACCTTCGTCTGCGTGATACGGCGGACTTCTTCGGTCCCAGGCCTGTGCCCGAACAGTTGCAGGGTGGGGCCAACCTCAAGAGCCGCATCCGGGTCGCGCCGGGTGTGGCGGGATATGACGTCGTGCTCACGGAGATCACGGCCAGCGTCGACCAACTGGCGGTTTCTGGGAAGGCGAACCTCGCCGGCCTCCTAACCTCGCAACCGACCTTTTCCATCACCTTCGCCTCACCCTCCATCGACCTGCAGCAGCTCTTTGCCCGTGTGCCTGCGCAGTGGATTCACCCGCAGCTGCCCAACATCGTGGAGCAACGGAAACTCGGCGGCAGGGTGGAAATCCTCTCGGCCACCTTGAGCGGCGCGACGGCGCCCATCCCCCGGCTGTCGCTGACGGGAGACTTCCGGGTCGAGAAGGGCACGGCCTTGATCGGCAACGACCTGGTGCCCACGCAGAACCTGGCGGGCATGGTGTCCGTGGAGCCTGGCCGTATTCGCGTGAACAACGTCACCGGGGCTTACGGAGCCCTCCAAGTCACCGACGGCAAGGCCGTGATTTCGTTCCTGGAGGCGGGGCCTTGGATGGAGATGGACGTCGGCGGCAACATGACAGCGGTCGAACTCGTGAAGTTCCTCACCTCGACGATCCGCGCGGATCGTCTCACCTCGCTGCTGGCCCAGTCGCGGGAGATCGAGGGGATGACGCACCCGACCTTCCGCTTGGTCGGCCCGCTCGACAAACCAGACGGGATCACCTTCGCGGGCGGCGAGGTCCAAGCGGACAACGTCAGCCTCACGAATCCGTCGCTGCCGCAACGGCTCACCGCCATGCAGGGCCGCATCGTCTTCTCGCAGACCGGCGGGGCGCAGTTCGACCAGGTCACCGCCAACCTCGGCGAAGCGCAATTGCAGTTCAACGGCCAGATCACAGGCGGCGTCCCCAGCCTCTTCCAGGACTTCGTCATTCGCGCGAAGGGCTCGGCGGCGCAATTGCGCCAGATGATGTCGAAGGGTGCCTTCCCAGACGATCTGCTCTCCGGCATGGTCAACGCGAAGGTGCAGTTCTCCGGCCCGTCTGGGACGCCGCATCTGCGCGGCGAGATCGGCTTGAACGACGCCAGACTGGTGCTCCCCACGGTGGGAGAAAAGCCGCCCGGCTCGGCCGCGTCGTTGGAGCTGGACGCCGACGTCGAGCGCGGCATTGGGTTAATCATTTCGCGGCTCGAATTGGTCGTGCCGCCGCTCCGGCTGCCGCTGAAAGGAACCATCACGCTGGGCGACCAGTTCACCATTGATGCCGCCCTGGCCACCGGCACGATCTCGCTCTCCAGCTTGCCGGAATGGATTTACAAGAGCGGGCTGGAGGCGGGCAATCTCGAAGTGTCGATGGACGTGAAGGGCGCCGACGCCGACTGGAAGAATTGGCGGGCCGGCGGATGGCTGGCGCTCACCAACGGGCTGATGACGGTGAAGGGCGTCGACGGCCATGTCGAAGACATCTACCTGCGCCTGAAATTTTCACGCAACATCGCCGACATCAAACAGCTCTCGTTTCGCATCAAGGACAGCGACGCCAGCATGTCGGGCGCCCTGAAGAATTGGACGACCAAGCCGATCGTGGCCTTGAAGATGGAGTCGACACAGCTGGATCTGGACCTGCTCATCCCAAAAGGGCACCGGTCGCCCATCCGTGAGTTCTTGGAAAGTCTGGCCGCCACCAGCCAAGTGAGCGCCACCGCGACCATCGAGCGGGGTATCTACAAACACCTGCGGTTCGGCGGCCTGTCCGGCCGCTTGACGATTCAAGACGGCATGCTGGATCTGGATCGCGTCGTCGGCCAGTCCGGCACCGGTCAAGTCGCGGGACGCCTCGTGGTCCGCCTGCCGAAGGGCGAACCAGCCGAAACCGAAACCTCCATCCGCATGACCGGCGTTCCTTTCGAGAGCCTCCTGCCGCTGCTGGGGTCGCAGGACCAACCGGTCACGGGCGATCTGAAGTTCACCGGTATGCTGCGCGGCCATGGACGGAATCCCCACGGCGTGCTGCCGACCTTGAACGGCAAGGTGGAGATGGTGCTGCAGGAGGGCCGCATCCTCAAGACGGAGAAACGCGCCATCTGGAAGATCCTTTCGATCCTCAACCTTCCGGCGGTACTGCAAGGCAAGGTGGATCTGGAAAAAGAAGGGCTCCAGTACAATCGCGCGAGCGCCACCTTGACGATTCAAAACGGGCTCATCAAAACGCAGAACATCATCCTCGACAGCCCCGTGCTGAAGATTTCGGCCGTGGGCAGTTACGACCTGCCCACCGATCAGCTCGACATGGTCTGGGCGGTCAGTCCCTTCGGGTCGTACTCGCAGTTCTTGAAGTCCATACCGCTCTTCGGACGCTTGGTCGCGGGCGACCGCAAGGGGCTGGCCACCGCCCTGTTCCAGGTGAAGGGCTCGATCGACGATCCGGACGTGACCTACATGCCGATGAAGTCCTTCACGACCGGCTTGACCGGCGTCGCGCAGTTGGCCTTCGATCTGCTCAAGAACACGGTCATGCTGCCCATCGACATCCTCACCCCGCAGGAAGAAAAGGAACCGCTCTACGACCCGGCGATGGAGCTGCAGACGCCGCATGCGCCGCCTCCGCCGCCTGAAGCGTTGCCGGCGCCGCCGGCGGCCGCGCCTTGATTACCTCCGAATCGCGTGATAGCATCCGAGCGTCATCATCACTGTTCATGAGTCCCATCACCGTGCAACCACGTCAGCCCGACCAAGCCGCCACGCTCTTCATCGCCGCCAGCGAAACCGATTCGAACCTCTATTACGCCACCAAGTTCATCGCCCCGGACCCCTTCGTCTACCTCGAAGTGAAAGGCGAACGGCTCCTGCTGATGAGCGACCTGGAAATGGACCGCGCGCGCCACCAGGCGTCGGTCGATCGTGTCTTGTCCTACTCCGAGGTGGAACGGCGCGTGAAGGCCCAGGGCATCAACGAGCCCGGCATGGTCGATGTGGTGCATCAGGTGCTGCAGGATCGCGAGGTACGCGAAATCCTGGTGCCCTCGACCTTTCCCTTCATCCATGCCAATCGGCTCCAGGAGCTGGGGTACCGCCTGCGCACCAAACGGGAACCCTTTTACGAGCAGCGGGTGGTGAAGTCGGCGGAGGAAGTCCGGCACATCGAAACGGCCCAACGGGCGACAGAGACCGCCGTGGCCGCCGCCCACGACACGCTGCGCCGAGCCGACATCCGCAACAACCAGTTGTGGCTGGACGGGGAGATGCTGACCTCCGAACGCATCAAGAAACTGATCAACGTCACGTTGATGGAATGCGACTGCGTCGCGCAGCATACGATCGTGGCGGGGGGTGAGCAGGCCTGCGACCCGCACAACGAAGGCAGCGGACCGCTGCCGGCCCATCGCAGCATCATCTTCGACGTATTCCCGCGCTCGGCGTCATCACGATACTTTGCCGATATGTCGCGCACGGTCATCAGGGGCGTGGCCTCTCCCGAACTGAAGCGTCTCTATCAGACCGTGAAGGATGCTCAGGAAGAAGCCATCACGAAGATCCGCGACGGGGCGGACGGGGCTGCTATTCATCAGGGCATCTGCGACCGGTTTGAGAAGGCCGGCTATACCACCGGCTTGGTCAACGGACGCATGCAGGGGTACTTCCACGGCACGGGCCACGGTGTCGGCCTCGACATCCACGAGGCTCCGCGCATCAGCCGAACCGGCTCGCTCCTGCAGGAAGGGCATGTGGTCACCGTGGAGCCGGGCCTCTATTATCCTGGGCTGGGCGCCGTCCGGATCGAAGACATGGTCCTCGTCACCAAGGACGGGTGCCGAAACCTGACCAACTATCCAAAGGTCTTCGAACTTGGCGAATGACCGTCTCGGTTCAAGGGCCATCCCATGCGCCTGACCTTCACCGTTACACGTTTCAATCCGGAAACCGATCAGCATTCCCACCAGGAAGACTATCGTCTCGACATCGGTCGCGGTATGACGGTCCTGGAGGCTCTCATCCGCATCAAGAACGAACTCGACGGCAGCCTGTCGCTGCGTTACTCCTGCCGCTCCGCCATCTGCGGCTCCTGCGCCATGCGCATCAACGGGACTGAAAAGCTTGCCTGCCGCACCTCTATCCGGAAGGAATTCGAGCGCCACGGCAAGATCGCCGTCGAACCGCTGCCGAACCTTCCCGTCATTAAGGATCTCGTGGTCGACATGGCGCCCTTCTGGGAGAAGATCCGGGCCGTGACCCCCTGGCTGACGCCCGAGACACATCCCACGAAGCGCTACGGCCCGACGGGACAACTCCGCCTGCTGCCTGAGACCTATCAATTCCACAATGTCGATGCCTGCATCATGTGTGGAGCCTGCGTGGCCGCCTGTACCTCCCACGAGGTTTCACGCGGCTTCCTGGGCCCGGCGGCGCTCGCGAAGGCGGCGCGGTTCGTGGCCGACCCCCGCGAGCCGGCGACGGCAAAACAGTCTCGCTTGACCGCCCTCCAGGAAGACCACGGCATCTGGGACTGTACGCGCTGCAACATGTGCGTCCAGGTGTGCCCCAAGGACGTGCAACCGATGGAGGCGATCATCCGTCTGCGCCGCTCGTCCCTGCGCCATGGCCTGACCCACAAGGAAGGCGCGCGGCACATTACCGGCTTTGTGGACCTCGTGCACCACGAAGGTCGGTTGAACGAGGCCCTTATGCCGTTGAAGGTGGTCGGGCTAAACCTTCGGCGCCTGTTCCATATCATGCCGCTCGGCATTCGTATGGCTCTCAAGGGGAAAGTCCCGGCTCCGTTCGGCCAGACGATTCCCGGAATCCAACAGGTCCGCGCCATCTTCTCCGCCGCACGGCGTTTGGCGCGACGCACCTGACAGCCATGTCCGGCCGGTTTCGATTCCTCGACGACATCGCCTTGGCCGACATGGCGTTCGAAGCCGAAGGGGACTCCCTGCAGGCACTGTTCGAAGCGGCCACGCAGGCCTTGCTGGAAAGCCTGGCCGATCCCGCCACCGTCGATGCGACATGGCACTCGACAGTAGATCTGGAGGAAGCCGACATTCCGACACTCTTGTTCGAATGGCTGGAGCGGCTGGCCTACCTGAAGGATGCAGAGGCCGTGGTTTTTCGGCGCGTCGCCTTGTCGCTCCGAGAACAGCCTGCTCGTTCGTCCTGGTCGCTGCATGCCGAGGTGATCGGAGCGCCGGTGGATCCGACGACTCAGGACCTTCGTTCGGACGTCAAGGGTGTGACGAAACATCTATACGCAGTCACACAGGACGGCACCACTTGGACTGCCCGCGTCGTCTTGGACGTGTGAGTCGATTGACAGGCACAGTATGAAACTCAATACCGCTATGAAAGTCGTCCGTATCAACGACTACCTCTGGGAAATTCCGCCGTCGGAGAAAGCCGGGATGCTCGTCCCGGCCAGACTCTATGCCAGCGCGCCGCTGCTGAGCGCGATGGACCAAGGCGTGTTCGAGCAGGTGACCAACGTCGCGTGCCTGCCCGGCATCCACCGTTACGCGCTCTGCATGCCGGATGGCCACTGGGGTTATGGGTTTCCCATCGGAGGGGTGGCGGCCTTCGATCCTGAGGATGGGGTCATTTCACCCGGCGGTGTCGGTTACGACGTGAATTGCGGCATGCGGTTGATCCGCACCGACCTCACGCTGGACGAGGTGCAGCCGAAACTCGATCGCCTAATGACCGAATTGTTCCGCCGCATCCCCGCCGGCGTCGGCTCGAAAGGATTCCTCAGCCCGAGCAAGCGCGAGTTTCGCGAGGTGATGCGCCAAGGCGCCGCCTGGTGCATCGCGCAGGGATACGGATGGGAAGGCGACCTCGAACGCATCGAAGAGCGCGGCTGCCTGCAGGGAGCGGACCCTGCGAAGGTCAGTGACCATGCGTTTGAACGGGGCATCAACCAGCTGGGCACGCTCGGCTCCGGCAACCATTATTTGGAAGTACAGGTCCTCTCGGATAGGGGCCTGCACGATCCCGAGACGGCCGCGGCGATGGGACTGCGAGGCGGCAACCAAATCGTGATCATGGTGCATTGCGGTTCGCGCGGTTTCGGTCATCAGGTCGCCAGCGACTATCTCAAGGTCTTCGAAAAAGCGATGGGACGTTACCACATCGCCGTCCGGGATCAGCAACTCGCCTGCGCGCCCTTCCGTTCACCGGAGGGGCAGGACTACTTCGCCGCCATGAACTGTGCGGCCAACACCGCCTTTGCCAACCGGCAGGTCATCACCCATCACGTTCGGGAAGCATTCGCCGCGGTCTTCGAGACGACGTCGCAGGCGCTCGGTATGCATCTCATCTACGACGTAGCACACAACATCGCCAAGGTTGAACGCTATGACGATGGGGAATGGCTGGTCCACCGCAAGGGCGCGACCCGTGCGTTCGGTCCCGGCAGCCCTGAGCTGCCGGATTGTTATCGCGCCATCGGACAGCCGGTCATTTGCGGTGGGTCGATGGAGACCGGCTCCTTTCTGTTGGTGGGCACGGACCGCGCCATGCACGAGACATTCGGATCCACCATGCACGGGTCGGGCAGAACCATGTCCCGCGCCCAAGCGAAACGCACCGTGCGAGGAGAGCAGTTGCTTCGCGACATGAAGGCGCACGGAATTCTGGTGAAAGCCGTCTCCATGTCCGGTCTCGCGGAAGAAGCGGGGTTCGCCTACAAAAACATCGTCGAGGTAGTCGATACGGTCCATCGAGCCGGAATCACAAAAAAAGTGGCGGAACTGAAACCGATCGGCAATATAAAGGGCTAGCCGATTCACCCTGTGCCGCTTTTCATGGAACAACGTCAGCAGCCACGCCTTCGCGTCCGATTCCGCAGTTCGTTCAGGTCGGCGAACCTGGTGAGCGGGGAGGGGGAGGTGATTGACCTCTCCATCCGCGGGGGCGGCATCGTGAGCGCCACCGTAGTCCTTCCCGGCACGACGCTCGAGCTACAGATTCATGAGTCTGCACAAGCGTCCCCTCTGACCGTGGCTCAGGCGGTCGTGCGCTGGTGCCATCATGGTCGTTTCGGCCTGGAATTCGTCTCGTTACAACCCGGTGAATGGGCCCGTCTCCAATCGATTGTAACCGCCCTCGAACGGCACCCATACGAACAGAACCAGTCCTCGCAAGATCGTGCCGCTATCTAAGATCTTCCATTTCCGAAGGAGTACCAGCATGGGTCATGGATCCGCTACGCCGTCTCGTTTGCCGCTTGCGTGGATGCCGGCCCTGGCTCTCGGTCTTGTCCTGACGCTCCCTTGTGCCGCGGCCCTCTATCTGCTCCTCGCCCAACATGACCGCGCCTTGGTCCAGGAACGAAATGCGGCGGCGGTCACGGCGGCCGGGCAGAGCGCACGCGCCATCGCCCAGACCCTTGCCTGGATGGGCGAAGCCCTGCTCCAGGACAACGTGGCGGCGCTGCAAGAGACACTCGTGCGGCATGCGCGACAAGCGGGCCTGTTGGAAGCGGCCGTGATCGGCACCGATAACGTGATCATTGCGGCGGACAATCCCGCTGCCGTCGGGGAGCCGGTCCGGGATGCAACTCGGCCCGCCGTCACAAATGCCGCCGGTGGCGTCGCGTCGAGCCTCCATCAAGGGAGGCCCGCGTTCACCATCGTCGTCCCAATCCGACAGAACGGCCACGTCGTGGCCTGGGTCAACGTAGTCGCCGCTGCGCCCCTCAGCAGCGCGGCACACAGAACGCCCGAGGACCTTGGGCGCGACGTGATGCTCGTGATCGCGCCGTTATTTTTCGTGACAACCATGCTCGCTGCCGTCACCATCCGCTCGGTCATCAACAAGACCCGCAGACTCCTCCGTCGCATTCTTCTCGACGCGGCGAAGGGAATCCCCCCGGTCGCCCGCACCAACTGACAATTCTCTGGTAGTTCGTCCGAAGTCTGATACCCTGACCCCGAACACACGACAGGGGCAACGCCCTCACAGGTATCCGCTGCAGCGCCACCACAAATGTCGGTCGCACATCCTGCTATGAGTCAAGGCCGTCCTGTCATTCTCGTCATCGACGACGACCCCACTGCACGCCTGTTCGTCCGTGGAGCCCTCGAACCGGCCGGCATGATCGTGACCGAAGCCTCCGGCGGTCAGGAGTCGCTGACCGTCTTCGAGAAACTGACTCCTGATCTCGTCGTGCTTGACATCGTGATGCCGGAGATGGACGGGTATCTCACCTGCTCTCGCATCCGGTCGTTGCCGCGCGGCAAACGCATTCCCATCTTGATCATGACCGGCCTGGACGATCCGAACTCCATCGCGCTGGCTTACGAACATGGGGCCACCGACTTCATCAACAAACCGGTCCACGCGACGATCCTGT
Organism: Nitrospira sp.; assembly: GCA_015709715.1. NCBI lineage: Bacteria > Pseudomonadati > Nitrospirota > Nitrospiria > Nitrospirales > Nitrospiraceae > Nitrospira > Nitrospira sp. Next base: position 116,487 of record CP054184.1, on the reverse strand, counting down.
GCCACCATATTCGGTACATGCTCAGAACCAGCAATGTGCTCCAGGCCTTGGTGCGCAGCGAAGCCCGCTTGGAACTCGCCCAACGGATCGCCCGGATCGGCAACTGGGATTGGAACCCGCGAACGAATCGCTTTTCGATGTCGAATGAGCTCTGTCGTCTGGCCGGGATCAGACCCCAGGACTTCGGAGGCACCTTCGAAGGATTCCTCCAGTTGGTCCACCCCGACGATCGCTCGGCGGTCCGGCGGGCGCTCGACAACCTGGTTCATCATCGCGCGCTGTGCGACATCGACCATCGGATCGTCCTCCCGAACGGCACCGATTTCACGATTCATTTGCAGGCCGAAGGAGTACGGGAAGAAGAAACCGACGAGTTGACGGTCATCGGCACGGCACAGGACATCACCGAACGCAAACAAGCCGAACGGGCGATTCACCGCTTGGCCTATTACGACAGTTTGACCGGTCTGGCCAATCGAGTCCTGTTCAAAGACCGTCTCTCCCATGCTATTTCGCACGCCGAGCGCCATGGACAGACGCTCGCCACGCTGTTCATCGACCTGGACCGCTTCAAGGTCATCAACGACACCTTGGGCCATACGGTCGGGGACCTACTCCTGACCCAAGTCGCCGAACGGCTGAGCGAATCGGTGCGGCAGAGCGATTCGGTCGCCCGACATGCCGACCAGGAACCCTCGCACGCACTGGCCCGCTTGGGCGGGGACGAGTTCACCATCCTCTTGACCGCGCTCCCGAACCCTGAAGATGCGGGCCGCGTCGCCAGGCGCATCCTTGAAGCCCTCGCCCATCCCTTCAATATCGAAGGCCACGAGGTGTTCATCGCGGCCAGCATCGGCATTTCCATCTATCCCTCCGACGGCGCCACGGTCGAAGCGCTGCTCAAGAACGCCGATACGGCCATGTATCACGCCAAGGAGCAGGGGCGAAACAACTGCCAATTCTATTCGTCGGGGCTGAACGCCGCCGCCGCCGAACGGCTGGATCTCGAGAACGACATTCGCCGCGCGCTGGAGCGTGAGGAGTTCATCGTCTACTATCAGCCCAAGCTGAACATCCATTCACGCAAGATCCTGGGCGCGGAGGCGTTGATACGATGGAAACATCCCAAACGCGGGTTGGTCACGCCGGGCGTGTTCCTCAATGCCGCCATCGATACGGGCCTGATTCGCCCGATGGACGAATGGGTATTGAGGAAGGCTTGTAGCCAGGTGAAGGCTTGGGAACAGGCGGGACTCTCGCCGATCACCGTGTCGGTGAATGTGTCCAACTCTCTCTTTCATGGCCGCACCTTGCCGACGACGGTGGGGGACGCCTTGCGCGAATCCGGGCTCAACCCGAATCAGCTTGAACTGGAATTGACGGAATCCATCGCCATGCGCGATGTGGAGGCGTCGATTACCATGCTGGAAGGATTACGGACAATGGGCGTGCGCCTGTCGATCGACGACTTCGGCACCGGGTATTCATCCCTCAGCTACCTCCAGCGGTTTCCGTTGAGCCGGCTCAAGATCGACCAATCCTTCGTCAAGGACCTGCAAACGAACGATAATAACGTCAAGATCACGAAAGCCATCATCGCGATGGCGCATAGCTTGAACCTGTCGGTCCTCGCGGAAGGCGTGGAGACGGAGGAACAACTGGCGCGATTGCGCGAGGAGGGCTGCGACGAGGTCCAGGGGTATCTGTTCAGCCGGCCGGTCTGCGCGGAGGACTTCGAACTGCTGCTCAGGGGCGGTGCCGATGTCCGTACAGCAGCGTGATGTTGATGCGGCGATTCGTATATCCTTCCTTGAACGCAATCGTATCGGTTTCGTGAAACAAGTCTGAGTTGAACACCACCGCACGATTCGCTCGGTAGGGGATCGTGATTTCCTTCGCCCCCTGCGACGTCAACCACTCGTAGATCTTCCCGCGGTTCTTGTCGCTGTTATAGGCTCGGAAATCCCAGTCTTTCGGTGCCTCCCGATCCCAGACGACCAAGCCTCCGGAGGACGGATCGAGGTTGGCCTCGTCCGGCGTGATCCAAAAATTGACGTTGACCGCCGCGGCATCCGCATGGATGTTCAAGCCGCGCCTGGCGCTGTCATGTTTGAAGGCCCAGGCTTGCGTGAGCCGATGGTCTCTAAAAATGCGCGGGAACCGCTGTCGGAGTTCCTCGGCAATCTGAAGCAAGAGAGGCGTGGCAAATCCGTCGCCCAGAAAGGCGCCGATATAGCCGTTCTCATAGTCTTTCTTCCAAATCGTGGAACTCCAACAAAAGCGGCGCAATCGCTGCAGCGCCTCCTCGGACAAAAGTCCATCGATATAGGTGACCTCGGGTTGTGCCGCATGGTAGCGCGCTTCGATGGCGGGAACATCGAGCTCCAGGCTGAGCGCGCCTTCCGGAATCCGCTCGCAGGGAGCTATATACAGGAGCCGGTTGAAGGAGGGTGCTAACGCCTGGAGGTCGACCGGCGAGAGGACCATGCGGTTGGACGCAGCCTGATCAGCCGGCTGTCCATCCGCTTGAGTGCGCAGGCGCATCAACGCTTCGACATAGGCGCGTGGTACGTCACCGGACAGAGCGGAATCCGCGAGATACTCCAGCTGCTCCGCATCGTGTTTGAGACGCGACCGGAACAGCGTCGTTCCGGCCACCGGGCGGCCGTGATCATGTTTCGTCCGCGCCGTCTCGTCGAAGCAATGCAGCGCCCGCAACGGCTCTCCCCGCCAGATCCATGCAATGCCGAGGTTATAGAGCGCCGTGCCGTATCCCGGCAGCACCCGTAGCGCCTCCTCAAAACAACGAACGGCTTCATCCAGCCGTCCCTGTTCCATCAACACCAGGCCGAGATTGTTGTGGGCCTCCGCATGCGAGGGCTTCAGCGCAATGGCGCGACGATAGGCCTGGGCTGCAGCCTCCAGCTCTCCCAGGTCTTTGAGAACGACCCCGAGATTGTTCTGGGCTTCGACGTGGGTGGAGTCGATGGCCAGGGCACCCTCATAGGCCGTCTGCGCCTCTCTGAGTCGGCCGAGTTCCTTGTAGGCATTGCCGAGATTCGTGCGAGCATCTAGGTGGCGAGGATTGAGCAGGATCGCCTGCCGGTAGGCATCGACGGCTTCGGCCAGGGCGCCGGCACGCTGCAGGACCACACCCTGGTTGAACCGGTACAGGGGATTGCGTGGGGCGGCCACGCAGGCCCGCTCCAGCCAGGCGACGGCCTCACGGGGATTCCCGCGACGGTAGAGCAGCAACCCCAGGCCATGCAGCGCATCCGGCTGCGTGCCCTCTCGTTCCAGGACCAGACGGTATCGTTGCTCCGCATCATCCAGCCGGCCCGATTGATGCAGTATTTGCGCTTCGCGCAGCAGGCTCGCCGTAGCAGCGGCTGCTGCCCCCCCGGCGCGCTTGGCCAGCGCTTTCTCCTGGCGGCGACGTTCCTCTCGATTCATGGAGCGCTCCCTGGTAGACGAAGGGACCGGCCGACAGAGAGACTATCGCAAACGGAGAGGGAGGGTCAAAGTGAGGTGGGAGGGCCGATCAGGCAGCCTTCTGGCCGTCCTGCTGTTGGCGGCGCTGACCGAGGATGTCGAGGGCCGCGACGCGATAGGCTTCGGCGAAGGACGGAAAGCTGAAGATACTGTCGATGAATTGATCGATGGAAGCGCCGTTTTGCAGCACCATTTGCCCCAGGTGGATCAACTCGGTGGCATCCTCACCGACGATCTGCACACCCAGCAGATGTTCACCGGACGGGTCGGCGATCAACTTCAACAGGCCGTCACAGGCATCGCGGATCTGCCCCTTGGCGATTTCGGTAAAACGCGCCCGGCCCACGAGCGGGCCACGGTACCGGAGTTTCGCCTGCTCCTCATCGAGCCCGATCGAGGCGATTTCCGGAATCGTGTAGATGCCGATGGGAATCTGGTTCACGGCTTCGCCGACCGGCAGGCCCAAAGCATGGCTCACGGCCCGTCGCCCCTGCTCCATGGCGCGAGAGGCCAACGACGACGAACCCAACATATCACCCACCGCATAGATGTGCGCCACCTCGGTCTGCCCATAGTCGTTCACCCGAAGCCAGCCTTGAGGATCGAGGGACAGGCCCGCGGCGGGGAGGTTCAGCTCTTCGACGTTCGGCTGACGCCCTAGCGCGACAAGCATCTTCTCGCTTTTCACGGCCAGCCCGTTCTCGAGGGTGGCGACCACGGAGGATACACCGTCCCAGGCCACTTCCTTCACCATGCGGCGGACGTAGAACCGCCCGCCACGCGACTCCAGGCTGCGCTGAAAAATCTCGACGAGGTCCTTGTCCAGGAAGGAAAGAGGTCGTTCATCCTTGTCGATCACCGTCACCTCCACGCCGAGCAAGGCAAAGGTGGCGGCATATTCGCAGGCGATGACCCCGCTTCCCAAGACCGTCAAGGAACGGGGCAGGTAGATCATCGACAGGATGGAATCGCTGTCCAGAATATGTTCGTGGTCGATGGGAATTTCCGGAATCATGCGGGGACGGGAGCCGGTGGCCAGCACGATCGTGTCGGCCCACAGAGTCTGGCAGGCGCCATCCACCGCCTCCACCTGCACTTCATGCGGGGAGAGGAAGCGCGCACGACCGTGCCGATAGGTGACGCTGTTCCTGGTCAACTGATCGCTCATGTACGACTCGTGCGCCTTGACCACCTCTTCCAGCCGATGGAGCAGGGACACGATAGGCACGTCGAGGCGCAGCCGCCCTTCGAACACTTCACTGGATCGTTTGATGCGATCGTATTGAACGGCGCTTTCCCGCAGGGTTTTGCTCGGGATCGTGCCGCGGTAGACGCAATTGCCCCCGATTCCTTGCTCCTGTTCGACCAATGCGACGCGTTTCCCCGCCTTGGCGCCTTGAATGGCCGCTTTTTGGCCGGCGGGTCCGCTCCCGATCACGACGATATCGTAGGTGGAGGCGGACTTCACAGCGGCATCGCCTCCACGGTCTTGGCCACCGTGTCCTTCAAGGCCAAGAGGGTGTCAATGTCCTTGGGGTATAAATTCAGGTCGGTGAACACCGCATGGTCGCGGACCGCCTCTTCGTTGAAGCCCTCCGGGTCGAGGAAATGCCGGGCCAACCGCTCGGCGAGACAGGTCGTCATACATTCCTGCTTGGCCGTCTTGGCATGGTCATAGTCGCTATGGAAGGTAATCGATTCGGTCACCGGCAGGGGAAGTCCCCATTCTTGAGCGACGAGGAGACCCACCTGCGTATGGTACCCGTCCAACAATTGATGGACCTGTTCTTTCGTCAAGGTCGCTCCCTGCTCCGTCGCCACTACCACCAAGGTCCGCAATACGACCGGTTTGCCGATTCCGTGGAGCAGTCCACAGAGATAGGCGCTTTCGACGTTGAAGCGGCGCATCCTGGCAATTTCCTTCGCGTAGGCCCCGCTGGCTAAGGAATGTTGCCAGAGTCGTTTGACCTCGTCGTCCCATCCCGGCACCTTGAAGGCACTACCCTTGATGGAGGCGGAGAAGGCGATTTCCGACATGAGATTCATGCCCAGCATGGACACGGCGTGCTGGAGCGAGACCACGGGATTCCGCGTCATGTAGGCGGGGGAGTTGGCGATCCGGATGACATGGGCGGCCAGGGCCTGATCCTGATGGATCAACGCGGCCAGTTTCGCCGCCTCTGCATTCGGGTCATACACCATGCCCAGGATTTGGGAGGCCACCTGGGGAAGCAGCGGCAACTCGACCTTTCCCTCATGAATCCGCTTGACTAATAGGGAACGTCTGATTAATTCGCGTTTCCACGAAGCAATCTGTTTCTCGGTGGATCAAGACGGGCCATCAGCTGGGAACCCGCTGGTCCGAGAGCGCCTTTCTCGGATTCCTCCGCCGTCAGGCGGCCCGCGCCCCGTTCGCACCCCCGTCCGCTAGGCTGCCGCCAGCAAGTGCCGGCGTGCTACATACAGATTCGCCAAGCCGCAACTGATAGACAACCAGTGCGCATTCTTCGCGAGCCCCCGGTACCGCACTTTGGCCCACCCGAAGATCCGCTTGATCACCAAGAACACATGCTCGACTTTGGCACGAACCTTCGACTTCGTCCGATTGCGGGCCCGCTCCGTCTCGCTCAAGGGCCGATGGCGATGGGCTTTCGTCTGGACGAAGCTCTTGGCATGGGGAGCATGGTGCTGAATCATGTCGCGTTGCCCGCTATAGGCGGCATCGCCCCATACTCGTGTCTCCTGTCCATGCAGCAACTCCGGCAACACCTGGCTGTCATGGACATTCGCCGCCGTGGCCGCCACTGAGTGAACCAGCTTCGTCCGGCTGTCCACTCCAATATGCGCCTTCATGCCGAAATACCACTGGTTCCCCTTCTTGGTCTGATGCATCTCCGGATCTCGCTCTTTCTGGCGATTCTTCGTCGAACTGGGCGCATTGATGATCGTGGCATCCACGATCGTGCCCCGGCTGACCTTCAGCCCGTGGGCAGCCAGATACGCGCCGATCCGCGCAAAGAGCTGTGCGCCCAAGTGGTGGGCTTCCAGCAGATGCCGAAACTTACAGATGGTGGTTTCATCCGGTACGGGCTCGCGGCCCAGATCAATCCCCACGAACTGCCGCATGGCGTGTGAGTCGTACAGCGCTTCCTCCACCGCCGGGTCCGACAGGTTAAACCACTGTTGCAGACAATGGAGGCGCAACATGCGTTCGACACCCACGGGCGGACGCCCTGGGCCCTCGGCCTTGGGGTAGACCGGCTCGATCGCCGCTACCAATTCCGCCCATGGAACAACCTGGTTCATCTCGTTGAGAAACTGCTCCCGGCGGGTGGGCTTGCGATACTGTTCAAACGAGACTTCGGCAAACGTCTGTTGCTGCATGGGGCACGCCTCCAGTTCAGTGCTGCGCTACCCTTAGCACATCATGCAAAGAGAATAAATCAGACCTTCCATAGTTCTTCCAAGGCTTCGGTCGTGACCGAACCTTCTGCCGACGTGGGTTCTTCGCTCATAGAGTTCACATCACCATCAGGAAGGGGTGGATGATCCGCTTGGCAGTTCCTTGTCGGCGTCTCAGGTCGAAAACCTTAACCGGATGGCAGGCCTCTCGGAGGTGGAAACTGCCGTCTGAATGGTATACTGTGCCGCCGAGTCGCGGATTGGCGTTCAGCCAGGGAGGGAACAGGTGAGAACCATCCGACAGTTGTGGCTAATTGTAGGATTGCTGGCTGGAAGCCTCGTGCTTCTGCCTGGCGGAGGGATCGCTGCCGAATCACAGTCGCCCGCCGGGGCAGACAAGGTCATTCGGGAGACCAAAGAAGCCGTCGAAGCCACCAAACAATACAGCGTCCAACAGAAGGAGGCTTTCGAAAAGGCCGTCCGCTCGGAACTCAACGAGATGCACGCCAAGATCGCCGAGTTGCGAAAGAAAACCGAGGCGGCCTCGGCTGCGGCTCGGGTCGAGCTTCAGAAGGCCGTCCAGGACCTGGAAAAAAAGAAAGATGAAGCCCGTAAGAAACTCGACCAAGTGAACGACTCGACAAGCGCAGCCTGGGCAACACTCAAGGACGGCATGACGCTAGCGGTCGAAGATCTGAAGAAAAGTTATCGCGACGCGCTGTCCAAGCTTCCTTGACCACACCAGACCAGGTAAGGTGACGCCGATGCCGCTGAAGTTTGCCCTTTATCCCGGTTGCGCCGCCAAAGGCGCGACGCCGGAGCTGTACCAATCCACCATGGCCATCATCGGCCGATTGGGCCTTGAGGTCGTCGAATTGGCCGCCTCCTCCTGCTGCGGGGCCGGCGTCATCGGCGAAGCGGATCCGGACGTGGCGCTGGCGCTGAACGCCAGGACCTTTGCCCAAGCCGAACGGCTGGGACTGGACGTGATGACGATCTGCGGCACCTGTCAAGGGGTCATGAGTGCCGCCAACCGGCGGCTGAAATCCGAACCGGCGACGCTCGAGCGAATCAACCGCATCCTCGCACAGGACGGCATCCGGTATCACGGCGGTATACAGGTCAAACACCTGCTCTGGATCGCGGTCCGCGATATCGGGCTCACCCGCCTCGGCACCCACGTCCAGACCTCGTTTCGCGACTTTCGAATCGCGCCCTTTTATGGGTGCTACATGCTTCGCCCCTCCTGGGAATTGGGATTCGACGATCCCGAAAATCCCAGCTCGTTGGAGAAGGTCATCCGCGCGGTCGGTGGAGAGCCGGTAGCCTATGCGGGGCGCACGAAGTGTTGCGGGTTCCCGATCATTTTGGAGAAGGAAGCCATCGCCGTGGCCATGGCCGGTACCAACATGAAAGACGCCCGTGACCATGGCGCCGACTTCATGGTGACGCCTTGCCCCCTCTGCCATATGAGCCTGGACATTTACCAGGAGCGGGCCGGGCAGGCGGTCCGGACGGCCCTGAACCTGCCGATTCTCCACCTGCCGCAATTGCTCGGCTTGGCCATGGGCATCCCGGCGCAGGACTTGGGCCTGTCACGCCACCTGATTTCAACGGACAGCATCGTGCGACGATTGCAGACACCACAGGAATCCCATCCATCCACAGCGGCGGAGCATGCGACATGAAGGTGATTTCCCTCTCTGATTTTCAGCAGTTCACTAGCGAGAAGATGAAAAAGAATAACCTCTTCCAGACCCCGAGGTTCTTTTGCGACATCTATTGTTTCGAGCCCGGTCAGGAGCAGAAGGGCCATATCCACGGCGAGCAGGACAAGGTCTACATCGTGCTGGAAGGCGAGGGAACGTTCCAGGTCGGCAAGCAGAGGCAGACCTTAACAACGGGACAAGGTACCCTGGCGCCGGCCGGCGAGGAACATGGCGTGAAGAACCACACGGCTCAACGATTGAAGGTGCTGGTCTTCGTGGCGCCGAATCATGGCTGAGAACGGAAGACTCTTTCCGACCTAGCGCGTGAGCGGGGTCGTGACGGTGATCGCCCCGGCGAGATCGCCCTCCTTATGCCCTTCCTTGGGATAACCGGAAATGTCGAGATCCCCCTTCGGCTCCCCATGGCAGGATAAACAGTCCTTTGCATAATAGATCGGCATGACGACCCGCAAGGTTTGTCCCCCCTCGGTCAATTCACTGACATAGGCCTCCGCGCGCGGCCTGGCCGACAACCACTGCAACACAGATGCTTCGTACTCGTCCGGCTCATTCTTGGGATTGCGCGGCTGGAGAGCCGTCTGTTTCAGCCGGACATGCGAGGCCTTGGAGAACCGGGCCGAGGTTCGGCTGCCATAGGTGGCGGGGATGAAATTCTTATACCCGATCCCGCGCTGGTTGATGACCACTTGGGCTTCACGGACGACCTCTTTGCCGGCCTGGACGAGCACCGGCAAGAGTTCCATCGCCAAGGGGGGAATCACGATGGATGGTGAAGCCGTCCGCAAAGCCGTGAGATCAATGCCGGTCCTGGCTCGAAACTCCTGGACCAATTGTTGTTCGAACACCTCAGCCGTCAGCCCTTTGTCGCCCTTGTGCGGATCGTCGATCAGCGCCTGGTTGCGCTCTATCACGATGCGGCCGGACTGCAGGAGTTTCGCCAAGAGCCTGGACGTTTCTTCCGCCTCCGCCCGTTCGACCGCCATCCCCAGGGACGGCTGTGCCGCCACACCGAGCACCACCGCCAGCAGGATCACTCCCCATGGCCTTTTCATGCTGATCCTCCCCTGTGCCATCATGATCCGAATTTGACTCGACAGCCTCCCTGCGTATAGTGCGCCGCCATGTTCTCCACGTCGAACGGGAGTCCCTCCAGCGAGGCCCGTCGCGGAAAGGCGTATTCCTCTTCCAGCCAGCGAATACGCATGTCTTGCAGCCGCCCTGACTCCTCCAACTTCAACAACAGATCGTTCACCAACCAACGCAATCGGTAACTCTCCTCGGCCAACACGACCGCATAGTTCGCCTTCGTCAGCAACAGGGGGGCGCCCTGATCACGAGTCAGGAGCATCCAGTCCTTGCGAACCCGATGCACCATGTACTCCAAGACCGGCTGCGCGCCGAGAATGACATCAATGGGTGGCTCCAATCCGGCGTCGGCATACTCGAAGGCCGCCGGAAGCGAATCGCAGACGACCAAGCGGGCGGAACGCAGGTTGGCCTCGGCATAGTGGTGCGCGCTGGTTTCATCCTGCACGGCCACCGTCAATCCATCCAATGCATGGGTGGGAAAAGCCGCCTCCGCAGGAGCGGACCGCAAAGTCGGTTGCATCAGATTCGCTCGCACTCGATCGAGGACCTCGCGATTTCTCGCGATCCCACTGGTGCCGCCGCCGTACAGATAGGGGAGCGAATAGGCCACACCGGCCCGCTGCGGCGAAGGAACATTGGCCGCCACGGCGGAAACGAACCAATCCAGATGCCCTTCGTTCAGGAGCCGGAACAGATCTCTAAACCGCACCAGATGAAGGACAGGGGTGACCGAACGGCCGCAACGGCGGGACAATTCGTCGGTCATGGCGCCGACCAGTTCGACGTCCAGGCCGGTGACCCGAGCCCCTTCATCCGTCCAGATGGCGGGGAACACAAAGGGACGAAAGGGCTCCATGGCCAAGCCGACCTGCACCCGTTCTCGGACACAAATAGCTTCGACTTCATTGTCTGACACGGGCCAGACCTGCTCGGCGGCGTCGATGAGTAACCCGCACCCGGTCAAGAGCGGAACCACCGCCAGACCGGTAAGCCACCGGTTGGAAACGCGCCTTAAAATCGAACGCCGGTCAAGAAGACCCATTGTTGCGCCTGCCCTGCCTCGCCGCGAAAATCCACCCCGTACTGCGTGAACTGAACGCCGATATCGACCGAGAGACTGCGGGCCACCGGGAAACGCACGCCGACCTGGCCGCCGACCAAATGTCCCGGAGCACGATGCCCTGGCCCCGGCATGACGCCCCCGCCTAGCAGCCCAAGATAGGGCACGGCCCGGTCCTCCAACGGACCGAACAGCAGATGCCTGATCATCCGGTTCAAGGGCCTATGCTTCGGGAAATCCAGGATGTCGATGAAGTTATTCCAGCGAGGGTTCAGAAACAAGGAGTGCTGGTCGGTTCGAAACTCCTGGGTGTGGACGCTGAAGAATTGATAGATGGCCCGGACTTCGACGTGACCATACCGCGCAGCCGTCACGCCGACTTGCACACCGATCTCTCGGTCATCCGGCGCGAAGGTTTGCTGACGCAACATGACATCGACATTAAACGGACGGATGGGATATTCCAGGACCGCTTCTTGGGCCGAACCCGACGGGACAGCGAGGAGCGACACCCAGCCGGCCATGAGCAGGCACGGCCCAAAGATGCCCCATTGCCATTCCATGACGCCAGTCGTTTGCATGACGAGATTGCGCGAACACGTCTCAGTCTGTCCGAATCGCTGGACGGGCGCAAGTGCCTATCAGGGAGTCGGTGGGGCTCCGCCCGTGGAGATACAGGATCGCATGATTTCGACCCGACAACTCGCGTCAGGGACCAGGCGTTCGGCCACAACGGATCGAAGTTGTTCCGCCGTCACCTCCCCTGGTTTCACATCAATGAGTGCGTGGTCGGATACGCTTTCCAAATCGACTCGTACCACGCCGGGCATGCGTGCCAAAGCCTCGCCGATAGACGGGCGTTGAGAAACACAGTCTTGTCCGGACAAGGACAGTGCCGTGCGCTCGTACCGTGGTTCGGCAGCGGCCGGAACCACGAGGCATCCGGTCAGCAGAAGGAGGAAGCACCATATCGTCCCAAGATTCCGCATCGGCATCTCCCAGAAACCATGAACGTTGCACGTGGGTGTGGATCACAGTGAGGTTTCTCCAAAGGGGGCCGGCCGTCCTCATGGGCGGCCGGCCCGCATGCCGGTCAGTGACCTGGCGGGGGTGTGGTCTCAGTCTTCGAGGTCGGCAACTCCCAGGGCACCATCGGCATCAACGGAGCCGGCTTCGCATCCGGTCCTGCCAACAGAACCGCAATGGCTCCTCGCAGGGCACCCGTCAGCGAATGAGTGACCAGTGGGTAGGCGCCGGCAGATTCCACCACGACGTCGAACGTCGCGGCGCTACCTGGGCCGACCACATAGGTCTGGACACCCTTCAAGTTATTGGCGGGATTACCACTCTCATATACATTGTCCCAAATCTCCCCGATGGGGTGGAACGAGGAAAATTCGTTGGGACCTGCATTGACGAAGTAGATGCGGACGCGTTCACCCGGCTTGGCATCGAGCTTCCCTCCGCCCGTAACAAACGGATGGTACTTGAAGATGCCGCCGTTGAACATGATGCCGTCATACTTGCGGTCGAACATGGCCTGCACATCGTTCGGATTCTTATAATACTCGGACTGCACCAGCACATACTCACGATCCGCCTTTGGCCAAACCTTGGCATCCTTCGGATCCACGATGATCGCGCCGAACATGCCGCGCGCGACGTGTTGGATCATCGGGGGCGCCCCGCAATGGTAAAAGAAGACGCCCGGCTTCTTAGCGACGAAGGTGAAGCTGATCGATTCTCCGGCATTGACCGCCCGATAGTTCTTGAGGAAGTCGATTTCCGCCGCATGGAAATCCATCGCGTGCGGGTTCTTGTTGGTGGCCGGGTTGGTCAAGGTGAAATTGATGGTGTCGCCTTCCGTCACCCGCACGACCGGGCCAGGGAACTGCCCGTTGAACGTCCAGGCAGCATACTTTTCCCCTCCACCGTCGATGACGATATCCGTTTCCACCGCCGTCATCTGGACGTCATGAGTTTTGGCTTGGGCGGAGAAGGCCATTCCGGCCACCAGCCCGAGCGTCACTCCCAATAGCGACGCCGTCTTGCACCGACGGCGTCTGTGATTGTGCTGCCATGTTTGCTCTTGCATGCCTGCCTCCTAATGGTTGAATCAGCGCCGCTGAAACTACTCTTTCGATCGGCATCCCTCGGAGCGCTCGAAGGATGATCGACTGTCGCACTTTACGGCAGAGCATGACCAATAAAATATGACAAATATCATATTTTAAAAAAATACCGGCCTCTCGTGGGAACAACTACGTGGAAGCGAGTAGCTTAAGCCTGGGAAGGTCGCGAACAATAAGCTGGGCAGCGGTTCCGGACACTAGACGATCTTTTTTGAATCGCGCCATGATGCGGATGGCGGTCTCGGTCGTAATCCCCACCATATCGGCCATGTCCTCTCGGGTGAGTCGAACAGCCAGTTTAATGCCATTCGGCTCCTTCACGCCCGTCCGCTCGGCCAGATCAACCAGCAACGAAGCCAGTCGTTGATCCGCCCGATCCAACGCGAGAACCTTGGCCTTTTCCTGTGCCTCATTCAAGCGGTTGCCGAGATGTCGTATCACCTCCATCGCGGCGGCTGGGTTCTGCCGCAAGATCTCGAAATAGGCCTCTTTCCTCATCCGCAGCACGCTGACGTCGCCCATGGGCCGAGCCGTGCCCGGATGGTAGGCCCCGTCGAACGTCGCGGCATCACAACAAAACAGATCCCCAGGCATCAGCACCTTGAGCGTGCACTCCTTCCCGCCGGGAGAGGACTTCACGCACTTGACCGTGCCCTCTTTGAGGATATGGAAATACTCCGTAGGATCCCCCTCCCGGAAAATATACTGCCCCTTTCCATAGCGGGTTTCGATCAGCTCGCCCAGGATCTTGTGGCGATCCTGGGCACTGAGAATCTTCAACAGGGGAATCTGGTTCAGCCCGCTCGGAAGGGCCTGATCGGGCTGTTCAGCGGAGAATTTCTTTGGCTGCTTCGACAATCGAGCGCACTCCGATTCCAAAATGATCGATGAGTTCCTCGGGCTTTCCGCTGCGGGGAATCTCGCGCACGGCCAGCTTTCGAACTCGCACGCCTTCCGAGGCCAGCGCGCTCAGCACCGTGTCGCCGAGGCCACCGTGAGCATAATGGTCCTCCACGGTCAGGAACCGGCCGTCGGTCGCTCGTGCGCATTCGAGCAGCGTCGCGCGATCGACGGGCACGATGCTATAGAGGTCCACGACGCGCGTCGCGAAACCGGCCGCTTTCAATTGATCATGCGCCTTCAACGCCTCAAACAACGTGACCCCGGCGGCAACGATCGTCAACCGATCGGAGGCGCTTTGCCGCAGGACCTTGGAGCCGCCGACTCGGAAAGGCTCATCACCATTATACAGGACCGGCGTCTTCGGGCGTCCGGCCCGCAGATAGACCATCCCCTTGTGGGCTGCGGCGATCTCAACCAGCTTGTACATCGACACACCGTCGGACGGATACAACACCGTCATGCCAGGCTGAGCCGACATCATCGCCAAATCTTCGAGCCCCATCTGCGAGGGACCGTCTTCGCCGATACTGACCCCCACGTGTGTGCCGACCAGCTTCACGTTCGACTGGCTGATGGCGGCCATGCGGATGAAGTCATAGGCGCGTGTGAAAAAGGCGGCAAAGGTGGCCACGAATGGAATCTTCCCGCAAGCCGCGATTCCGGCGGCTGCGCCCAACATATTTTGTTCGGCGATGAAGTTCTCCAAAAACCGATCAGGAAAGCGCTTGCCGAATTTGTCGCTGTACGTCGAGTTCTTCACGTCGGCGTCGAGGGCCACGACGGAAGGATTCGCCTCGCCCAGCGCCAGGAGTGCCGCGCCAAAGGCTTCGCGGGTCGCAACCGATTCCCCAACCTTGTAGGGAGGAGGTGCCATCGTTCCGGCGGACGGAGCTGCGGCCTTCACGGACGTCGGTTTGGCGACCTGCAGCGCGACCGCTCCGGGCTTTCGTTGCTTCGCCAACTCGTCCAGTGCTTTCTGTTCGTCCTCGCCCTTCTTGATGGGTTTGCCGTGCCATTCCGGATGGTTTTCCATGAAGGAGATCCCGCGCCCCTTGAAGGTCTTGGCGAGGAGCACGGTCGGGCGCCCCTTGGTCCGCGACGCTTCATCGAAGGCAGAAAGCAGGGCGGCGATGTCATGCCCGTCGACAACGATGGCATGCCAGCCGAATCCGGACCAGCGGGCACGGTAGGCTTCCATGTCGTGCTGCAGCATGGTGGGATCGCTTTGCCCCAAGCGGTTCACATCCACGATGGCGCAGAGATTGTCGAGACCGGCATGTCGGGCCACTTCAGCCGCCTCCCACACCGAGCCCTCGACGGACTCGCCGTCTCCCATCAACACATAGGTGCGGTAATCGGTCTTATCGATGGACTTGGCGTTGAATGCAAGGCCGACTCCGGCGGGCAACCCTTGGCCCAGCGAACCGGTGGCCATATCCACGAAGGGCAAACGCGGGGTAGGATGGCCTTCGAGATCGGATCCGAGTGTGCGCAGTTTCAGCAGGTCGGACGCCGGAAACAACCCGGCTTCCGCCCAGGCGGCATAAAGCAGGGGAGCCGCATGGCCCTTGGAGAGAACGAAGCGATCGCTGTTCGGCAACTTCGGGTTGTGGGGGTCGTACCGCATCACCGAGAAAAACAAGGCCGCCGCGATGTCGGCAGACGAACAGCAACTGGACGGATGGCCGCTGCCGGCTTCACTGGTTGCTTTGACACTGTCGATGCGGAGTTGAGCGGCCTTATCGGCCAGGGCGGTCAGCAATTCCGGCGTCGCCGGACTCGTCGGGGAAGTCATGCGCGATCCTTTCACGATTCACGAAAAACGGATGAGGTGGACAGTTGAGTTGGATGAGCCGGTTCTCTCGGCCAGAAGCTAACAAAAGGCATGCAGGGAGTCAATGAATGAAGGGCTCAACCCCGTTTCAAGATTGGACGCCCTGTCGGATTCTTGACAGGGTCGTTTCAACTCGCTAAGATCCCGCAGCCTTTAATGCTCATCCTGTGAGGTGGGTAAGGAGCTCATGATGATGCACGGCAGCGAGCCGCCCGACAGTCACGACCTTCTCATCCGGTGGGGTGGGGAGGTTTTTTTATGCCTCGCGCCAGGCAGGGAACGATGACGACTGACACAACACAGGGCAAACCCCAAGAACGCATCGTGATGGACGCCGGCGACATCGCCCGCGCCGTCACGCGCATCGCCCATGAAATCTTGGAACGCAACAAGGGCACCAAAGATTTGGCTCTCGTCGGCATTCGGACCGGCGGCGTCCATTTGGCACACCGGCTGGTCCGCCGCATTCATGACATAGAAGGCACCCAGATTCCGATCGGCGAACTGGACATCACGCTATACCGGGATGATCTGGCGCTCCGGAAGGATCAGCCGGTGCTGCGCAAGACGTCGGTCCCGTTCAAAATCTCAGACCTGAAGGTCGTGTTGGTCGATGACGTACTCTTTACCGGCCGGACCATCCGCGCCGCCATGGATGGACTGATCGATCTGGGACGACCGGCCGAAATCCAGCTGGCGGTGTTGGTCGACCGCGGCCACCGGCAGCTCCCGATCAAGGCCAATTACATCGGAAAGAACATTCCCACCTCGCGGGATGAGGCGATTCATGTCTCACTCGAAGAGAGCGGAGAAGAAGATCGCGTGGTCATCGTCAGGGGATAATCGAGGACAGCACTGTGGGCCTTAAACGAAAAGATCTCCTCAGCCTCACCCTCCTGTCGCCGGAAGACATCAACCTCATTCTCGAGACCGCGGACTCCTTCAAGGAAGTCACCGGCCGGGAAATCAAGAAGGTGCCGGCCCTGCGGGGCAAGACGGTGGTGAATTTGTTTTTCGAGCCGAGCACGAGAACAAGAACCTCGTTTGAGCTGGCAGCCAAACGCCTCAGCGCCGATGTCATCAATTTTTCTCCTTCGTCCAGCAGCGTGGTCAAGGGCGAAACCCTGCTGGATACCGCCCGCAACATCGAGGCCATGCAGGCGGACATCATCGTACTCCGACATTCCTCCGCCGGCGCGGCGGAAACGCTGGCCCGGGGCGTCAAATCATCCGTCATCAACGCCGGAGACGGCTGGCACGAACACCCCACGCAAGCCCTGCTGGACCTCTATACCATTCGGACCCGGGGGATGGACTTCGCAGCCCTTCGTGTAGCCATCGTGGGGGATGTCGCCCACAGCCGCGTCGCTCGATCGAACATCTTTGCCCTCACAAAGCTCGGCGCCGAAGTGCGAGTCGTGGGACCGCCCACGATGATTCCGCTGCACATCGATCAGCTCGGTGTCCGGGTCTATTCGAACCTGGACGAAGCCTTGCGCGGCGTCCACGTGATCATGATGTTAAGACTGCAGTTGGAACGGCAGGGGCGAGCCCTCTTCCCGACGATTCGCGAATATGCGACGCAGTACGGATTGACCGGCGAGCGGGTCAAGCTGGCGGAACCGGGAGCCATCGTCATGCACCCCGGGCCGATCAACCGCGGCGTCGAAATCGCCCCGGACGTGGCGGACAGCCTGTCATCCGTCATTCTCGATCAAGTCGCCAACGGCGTCGCCGTCCGCATGGGTATCCTGTACCTCATGTCCGGAGCGGGCAACTGATCGGGCGCTTCATTCACCTCTTACGCACGATAGGTAGGCAATGGCACTGTTGATCAAAGGCGGGCAGGTGATCGATCCGGGACGGTTCAACGGCATCGGTGATGTCCTGATCGAGAACGGCAAAATTTCGGCCGTGGCGCCGACGCTTCCCACGCCGGCCGGAGCGACGGTCATTCAGGCCGCCGGTCGATTGGTCCTTCCCGGCTTTGTGGACCTCCATGTCCATTTCCGCGAGCCGGGCTTCGAGTACAAGGAAACGATTCAATCCGGCACCGCGGCCGCCGTCGCCGGCGGCTTTACGTCCGTTTGCGCCATGCCGAACACCAACCCGGTGAACGACAACCAATCGATTACCGAATTCATGCTCGAACGGGCCAAAGCGGCGGGAACGGCCAGACTGTACCCGATCGGGGCCATCACCAAGGGCTCCGAAGGGAAAGAGCTGGCGGAAATCGGCGACCTGCGTCGGGCGGGCTGTATCGCCATTTCGGACGACGGCCGGCCGGTGATGAACAGTCTGGTCATGCGCCGTGCCATGGAATATGCGCGAGCCTTTGATATCCCCGTGGTCGATCATTGCGAGGATCTGCACCTCTCAGAAGGGGGCTGCATGAATGAGGGGCTGATTTCGACCGAATTGGGGCTGCCCGGCATTCCATCCGCGGCGGAGGATGTGATGGTCGCGCGCAACGTCTCGCTGACCGAGCTGACCGGCGCCCGCCTCCACCTAGCCCACATCAGCACGGCGGGGTCGGTTCGCATGGTCCGGGAAGCCAAATCGCGCGGGCTGCGGGTGACGGCGGAAGCCTGTCCGCACCACTTCACCCTGACCGAGGAGGTCACCCGTGGATACAATACGCTCGCCAAGATGAATCCCCCCCTGCGCACCTGGCAGGATGTGCAGGCCATCAAGGATGGGCTTCGCGACGGGACGATCGACGTCATCGCGACGGACCACGCCCCCCATGCGTCCCAAGAAAAGCAGCAGCAGTTTACCGAGGCGCCGTTCGGAATCGTCGGCTTGGAAACGGCGCTGCCCTTGACCCTGGCCCTCGTGGAGGAGGGAGTCCTGTCGCTGGAAGGGGCGGTGGAGAAACTAGCGACCGCGCCGGCCAAGGCCTTCAGCCTCCCGGCCGGCACCCTGGCGGTCGGTGCGCCCGCGGACGTCGCGATCGTCGATCCCAAGACGCAGTGGGAGGTGGATCCCGCACGCTTCCGTTCGAAGAGCCGCAATACGCCCTTCGCCGGCTGGAAGGTGAAGGGGCAGGTGACCACCACGATTGTAGGCGGACGAGTAGTCTTCGATCTGGAGCGCCCGGCGCCCCGCGCGTAGCCCTGACGCTTTCTGGCGAGACGAATGTGATACGAGAACAGAATCGGCGGCAGGGAGCCACAGCTTGCGTGAAGGGGCGGCGAGCGTGCGGCAAGGGTTGATCGCCTGTGTCACGCTCGAATTATTGGCCTTGGGGATCTGGATCGGCGGCCTCGTGGTATTGGTAGCGGCCGTGATCCCCGCCGTGTTCAATACCTTCGGTGGACAGGATACCGGCGGGTTTTTCCTGACCCGCGCCTTCGAAGGCTACAACCGCCTGATCCTGGGAACAGCCGCCGCCTTGACCGCAGGCCTTCTCTGGCGGGCTTGGTTGGTGCGCCAAGGGCAGATATCGAACGACGTGCCCCGGACTGAATGGCTCCTATTGGGAGCGATGTTGGTCATTGCCGGAATCATTACCTTCGTCCTGCACCCCCAGGCGGCCGCTTTGCAGGCGCAGGCGTTTGCCTCCAAGGGGGAAGAAGCGAGGAAGGCCGCATTCGAAGCGTTCTTCCAGCTGCATAAACCGATGCGGATTCTGTATATCTTGAATGTGGGACTCGGTATCGCGCTACTGACCGTGCGGGTACGATCCTGGATCCCTGTGAAGGAGTAATGGTGAAGAAAGCGATTCTCGCGCTCGCCGATGGAACCTGGTTCGAAGGGCGGGCCTTGGGGGCGGAAGGAGAAACCGGCGGGGAGGTCGTGTTCAACACGGCCATGACCGGCTACCAGGAAGTCTTGACCGACCCCTCTTACCGCGGCCAGATCGTCACGATGACCTGCCCCCACATCGGCAACTACGGCGTCACGCCCGAAGACGTGGAATCCCGGCGCGTGTGGGCCGAGGGGTTTATCGTCAAGGAATCCAGCCGGCTCGCGAGCAATTGGCGCAGTAAGGCCACGTTACAGGAATATTTACAGCAGGCCAACATCGTCGCGATCGAGGGCATCGACACGAGGGCGCTCACCAGACACCTACGCGAGAAAGGTGCCCAACAGGGCGTGATCTCCCATCTCGACCTGGACCCTCGTCGCGTGGCCGAGAAGGCCCGCCAGGCCCCGAGCATCATCGGGCGAGACCTTGCCGCAACGGTCACCTGCGAGACCCCCTATCAATGGACCCACGGCACAGGCGACTGGGCCCCCAAGCTGGACCTGCCGAAAGTCGGTGCCGCACAGGAGCCGCGGAAGCGCTGGCGAGTCGTGGCCTACGATTTCGGGGTGAAACAGAATATTTTGCGGCGTTTGGTGGATGTCGGCTGCGACGTCACGGTGGTGCCGGCCTCCACACCGGCCAAGGCGGTGCTGGCCCTCAAACCCGACGGCCTCTTTCTCTCGAACGGTCCGGGTGATCCCGAAGGGGTGCCCTATGCGATGGCCGCGTTGCGGGAACTCATCGGTCGGCTGCCGATCTTCGGCATTTGCTTGGGCCATCAATTGCTGGGGTTGGCGCTGGGCTTTTCCACCTACAAGCTGAAGTTCGGCCATCACGGAGCGAACCACCCCGTGATCGACCTCCGGACGAGAAAGGTCGAGATCACCTCGCAGAACCATAATTTCGCCGTGCGGTTCCCCGCATCACGAGCGGGTGGGGCGGGCGACCTGGCCTTGACAGATACACCATTCGGCCGTGTGCAACTCAGCCACACCAGTCTCAACGACGAATCGGTCGAGGGCTTAGTCTGCCTCGATCAACCGGTCTTTTCCGTCCAGTATCATCCCGAGGCTTCACCCGGCCCACACGACTCCGCCTATCTGTTCGAGCAATTCGTCACCTTAATGGAGACCCAGCATGCGTAGCACTTGGCACTTCTCAACCGCGGGCGCTGTTTTGCTGGCAGCCTTGCTGCAGACCGCCTGCGTGACGATCAACCTCCCGCCCGGACCCGGCGCCCTCGAAGAACATAAGGTGAGCGGAACGGGCAAGGATAAGGTCCTCTTAATCGATTTGTCGGGCGTGATCAGTTCCGAGAACAAGGATGGCTTCTACTCCTCGCCAGGGATGTTGGCGACCGTGAAAGAGGAACTGGAGCGGGCCGCCAAGGATGAGCGCGTGAAAGCGGTCGTGTTGCGCATCAACAGCCCCGGCGGCACCGTAACGGCGTCCGACATCCTGTACCACGAGGTGAAGACCTTCAAGGCCGCGCGAAAAGTCCCTGTGGTGGCGTCGATCATGGACGTGGGCGCGTCGGGAGGCTACTACATCGCCTCCGTGGCAGATGCCGTCTTCGCCCATCCATCCTCCGTCACGGGCAGTATCGGAGTCATTATGATGACGGTCAACGCCAAAGGTCTGTTGGAGAAGGTGGGGGTCGAAACGAACGCCGTCACGTCAGGTCCGCGCAAGGACATGGGCTCGCCGTTTCGCGCCATGTTGCCGGAGGAGCGTACCATCTTTCAAAGCGTGATCGATGCCTTTTATCAGCGGTTCCTGCAGGTCGTGCAGGAGGGACGGCCGGGCCTGTCCGCCGACCAGGTCAGAAAGCTGGCGGACGGGCGGATCTACTCCGGTGAGCAGGCGAAGGCCGCGGGGCTCGTCGATGAGATCGGGTACTTGGATGATGCGATCGAACTGGCCAAGCAGAAAGCGGGCCTCGCTGAAGCACGAGTCGTCACCTATAGGCGGCCTGGAGAATACCAGAACAACGTGTACTCCCGCTTGGCCGGACCGGGAGCCACGATCGGCTCGCTCGCCAACCTGGACCTCCTCACGCTGGTACGCGGAGGATCGCCCCAGTTCATGTATCTCTGGATGCCGTGACGGCGTGAGTTGCATCATGGGCCTGAGACTGATTGAATGGAAGGATGATGACGCCCTCATCACCGACTTCCTCCATCGACACGTGGCTGAACAGCCGCATGGGTCGCCGCGCGCTGCTGGCCTTGGGTGCTCGCGCAGCCGCCGCCCTGCCGACCCTGACCGGCTTGGGCGCGGTGACGGGCCTCCTGCAGTCGCTCGCCGGCTGCCAGCGGGCTCCGGGGACTGCTCGCGACCAGTTCATATACATTTCCGAGGAAAAGGAAATGGCGATGGGCCTCTCGGCCTTTCGGGAGGTGTTGCGCCAGGCGCCCTTGACCAACAATGTGGAACTCAACGAGATGGTGCACCGCGTCGGCAACCGCATCGCAAAGGCAGCCAACAAGCCGGAGTACCAATGGGAGTTCGCCGTCATTCAGGACGACCGCACCGTCAACGCCTTCGCCCTGCCGGGAGGGAAAGTGGCGGTGTTTACAGGCATTCTCAAAGTTACCAAGAACGAGGACGGCCTCGCCACCGTCATGGGGCATGAGGTGGCGCACGCGTTACAACGCCATGGAGCGGAACGGATGAGTCGCGGGATTCTGGAGCAGATCGGGCAACTGGCCGCCCTGGGCGCGGGGGCCGCCGCAGGACGGCCGGATGCGGCCATGGCCGCCATGACCGTCTATGGAGTCGGCGTATCGCTGCCGTTCGACCGCCGCCAGGAATCGGAGGCGGATTACATCGGCCTGCGCCTGATGGCCGAAGCCGGCTACGACCCGCGTGAAGCCGTGGCCTTCTGGGAACGGATGAGCGGCTGCCCGCGCGCGATGATCAACAAACTCTGCTTTCGCTCGCAGCAGGCGATCCCGGAATTTCTCTCGACGCACCCCTCGGACGTCACCCGAATCAAACAGATCGAAGCCTGGATTCCGGAGGCCTTGAAGCACTACCATCCGCCGGGGCAGAGTCCGGTGCAACCGATCGGTCCGATCCAACCCTACCGCCCCCCGGTGGGCCCCATGCCCGAGGCGCCCCTGCCGACCGGCTAACATCCATTTGCTCGAGGTCAATCGTGCCACGAAGGACTGACATCCGTTCCATACTCTTGATCGGCTCCGGCCCCATCGTCATCGGCCAAGCCTGCGAATTTGACTATTCGGGCACCCAGGCCTGCAAGGCCCTCAAAGAAGAGGGCTACCGCGTCATCCTGATCAACAGCAATCCGGCGACGATCATGACGGATCCGGATTTTGCCGACCGCACCTATATCGAGCCGATCACCTTGGACGTGGTGGAGAAGGTCATCGAGTGCGAGCGGCCGGATGCGCTCTTGCCGACGATGGGCGGCCAGACGGCGCTCAACACGGCGATCGGCCTGGCCAAGCGCAGCGTGCTCAACAAATACGGCGTCAAACTGATCGGCGCTTCCATCGAGGCCATCCACAAGGCCGAGGATCGCGACGCGTTCCGGCAAGCCATGTGGAAAATCGGCCTACGGGTCCCCGACAGCGGTGTGGCCACGTCCTTGTTCGAGGCGGAAGAACAGGTGAAACGCATCCAGTTTCCTGCGATCGTCCGGCCCTCCTTCACCATGGGCGGCACCGGCGGCAACATCGCGTACAACATCGAAGAGTTCAGGACGCAAGTGGAGTGGGGGTTGGCGATGAGCCCCGTGCGCCAGGTGCTCATCGAACAGTCGGTCATCGGCTGGAAAGAGTTCGAGCTCGAGGTCATGCGCGATCTCAAGGACAACGTCGTCATCGTCTGTCCCATCGAGAACCTGGACCCCATGGGCATCCATACGGGCGACAGCATCACCGTGGCCCCGGCCCTCACGTTGACCGACAAGGAATACCAAATGCTGCGGGATGCGGCCGTCCGTATCATCCGAGAGATCGGCGTGGACACCGGCGGCGCCAACATCCAGTTCGGCATGAACCCCGCCAACGGCGAGATGGTCGTCATCGAAATGAATCCGCGAGTGTCCCGCAGCTCGGCGCTGGCCTCCAAAGCGACAGGATTTCCCATCGCCAAGATCGCGGCGAAATTGGCCGTCGGTTATACCCTCGACGAAATCACCAATGACATCACCGGTGTCACGAAAGCCTCGTTCGAACCGACCATCGATTACGTGGTGGTCAAGATCCCCCGCTTCGCCTTCCAGAAATTCCCCGGTGCCGATCCCACGCTGACGACGCAGATGAAATCGGTGGGCGAGGTCATGGCCATCGGACGCACCTTCAAGGAATCGCTCCAAAAGGCCATCCGGTCCATGGAGGTCGACCAATTCGGATTCGCATCGAAGATGGGGCTGGATCTGGAGGTGCCGTCGAGCCTGAATCGCGAAGAGGCGATGGAACAGGTGCGTAAGGCCGTGCGCACGCCGCTGCCGGATCGCTTGTGGCGACTGGCCGACGGCATGCGGCTCGGCATGGGCAATGAGGAACTCTTCGCCCTCACCAAGATCGATCCCTGGTTCCTCGACCAGATCCGCGACATCGTGACCTTCGAACAGCGCATCGTTGCCGAACGGGGACGGATCGGCGGGACGGGGCTGAACCAGGTGCTGCTCGCCGAGGCCAAGGAACGGGGGTTTTCGGACGTCCGTTTGGCTCAACTCCTCGGGGTCGAACAGGGGACGGTTCGGAACTGGCGACTGGCCTTGGGACAGGCGCCACAACCTCGGTCCGTGACCTACAAACGCGTCGATACCTGCGCCGCGGAATTCGAGGCCCATACGCCGTACCTCTACTCCACCTACGAACAGGAATGCGAAGCGCGCCCGACCGCCCGGAAAAAAGTCGTGATTCTGGGGGGCGGGCCCAACCGCATCGGACAGGGGATCGAATTCGATTACTGCTGCGTGCACGCCGCCATGGCCTTGCGGGAAGAGGGCATCGAGACCATCATGGTCAACTGCAACCCCGAAACGGTCAGCACCGACTACGACACTTCCGACCGCCTGTACTTCGAACCGCTCACGGAAGAAGACGTGCTGAACATCGTGGAGCGCGAGCGCCCCATCGGTGTAGTCCTGCAGTTCGGCGGACAAACACCGTTGAAGTTGGCCCTTTCACTCTCCCGAGCAGGGGTGACCATTCTCGGGACCAGCCCGGATGCCATCGACCGCGCCGAGGATCGCGAGCGATTCCGCGAACTGCTCGACAAACTCGGCCTGCGCCAGGCTGAAAGCGGCATGGCGCGTTCGGTCGAAGAGGCCGTCCGCATCGCCGACGCCATCACCTACCCCGTCATGGTGCGGCCTTCCTACGTACTCGGCGGGCGCGCCATGCAGATCGTCTATGACGAGGCCGGATTGCTGGCCTATATGGGCACGGCCGTCAAGGCGTCGGATAAACATCCGGTCCTGATCGACAAGTATCTGCGGGACGCCATTGAGATCGACGCCGATGCCATCTCCGACGGCAAGAACGTCGTGGTCGCCGGAATCATGGAGCATATCGAAGAAGCAGGGGTCCATTCGGGAGACTCGGCCTGCTCGCTGCCGCCCTATACGCTCGATGCCGCCCTGATCGAAGAGATTCGCCGGCAGATGACGGCGTTGGCGCTGGAACTCGGCGTCATCGGACTGATGAATGCGCAATTTGCCGTGAAGGATCGCACGATCTACGTACTGGAGGTGAACCCGCGCGGCTCACGCACCGTGCCCTTCGTCAGCAAAGCCATCGGCGTCCCGTTGGCCAAGCTCGCCATGAAGGTGATGGTCGGGAAATCGCTGCAGCAGTTGAACTTCGTGCAGGCGCCGACCCCGACCCACCTTTCGGTGAAGGAGGCGGTTTTTCCCTTCACGAAATTCGCGGGGGTCGATGTGCTGCTGGGCCCCGAGATGAAATCGACCGGGGAGGTGATGGGCATCGACAGCGACTTCGGCTGGGCCTTTGTGAAATCCCAGGCCGGCGCGGGTGCCATCCTGCCCACGGCGGGGACGGCCTTCATCAGCGTGAAAAGCGATGATCGTGCGGGAGCCCATGATGTTGCGCGACGGTTGGCCGCCTTGGGATTCCGCATCACGGCCACCTCGGGGACGGCGCTCTACTTGAGCGAGCAGGGGCTCACGGTCGACGTGGTCAACAAAGTTCAGGAAGGTCGACCGCACGTGGTCGATCACATCAAGAACGGGGAGGTGGCCCTGGTGGTCAATACCGTGCGTACGGCGTCGGCGCAGACCGACTCCCTCTCCATTCGACGGGAAGCCTTGCACAAGGGCGTGCCCTACTACACCACCATGCGGGGAGCACTGGCCGCGGTGATGGGCATTGAAGCCCTGCTCAAAAAGGGGCTTGCCATTCGCGCCTTGCAGGAGTATCACCGGGTGCAGTGAAGGATGGTCATCGGGAGGGAGGCATGCCGACACCGATCACGAGAAAAGGATACGAAGCGCTGAAGGCTGAATTGGATCGTCTGCACAAGGTCGAGCGGCCGCGGGTAATCGAGGCGATCGCGGAAGCCCGCGCACACGGCGACCTCAGCGAGAACGCGGAATACGACGCGGCCAAAGAACGCCAGGGCTTCATCGAAGCCAGATTGGCCGAATTGAAGGGCAAACTGGCCGACGCCCGCATCATCGACACGGCCGGCCGCACGAGTGAGACCGTGGTCTTCGGGGCTACCGTCGTCCTGATCGAGCAGGAAGCCCAGGAACGGAAACAGTACACGCTGGTCGGACAAGACGAAGCCGATTTGAAACAGGCACGTATTTCGGTGCAGTCGCCGGTCGGTCGAGCCCTCATCGGTAAACGGGTCGGGGATCTGGTGGAAGTGATCACACCTGCTCGTGTGGTGGAGTATGAAGTCATCGAAATCCGCTTCGATGAGTTGTAGGGTGTGATCCATGCCCGCGGCGATTCCCCTCATCACCCTCTTGACGGACTTCGGCGACCGCGATTACTTCGTGGCCAGCATGAAGGGCGTCATCTTGAACATCAACCCGCAGGCACACATCGTCGACCTGTCCCACCAGGTCACCCCGCATGATGTCGCGGACGCCGCCTACCTCTTGAAGTCCTGTTACCGATATTTCCCGGACGGCACCATCCACATCGCCGTAGTCGATCCTGGCGTCGGCGGGACCAGGCGACCGCTGCTGCTGTCGTCATCGCGCTATTTTTTTATCGGCCCCGACAACGGTATCTTCACCCACATTTACCAAGAGGAAAGCGCCGTCGAAGTCAGGCAGATCGAGAATCGGCAGTACCGTTTGGACTCCGAAGGCGCCACCTTTGACGGCCGTGACCTGTTCGCCCCAGCCGCAGCCTGGCTGACGAAGAACCAACCGCTCGGTTCGTTCGGCCGCCTGACCCCCAGCTACGAACGGCTCGCCTCATCCGAACCGGCTTGGGACAAACATGTGATGGCCGGCCAGATCATGTACATCGATCGCTTCGGCAACCTCATTACGAACCTCACGCCCTATCATGTGAAAGAGGTGCGGGGTGTGACGAAGCGATCGGAGCCCTACATCCGCATCGGAGGCTTGACCATCGACGGTCTCGTGAGGACTTACAGTGACGGGTCTGCGGACCACCCGCAGGCCTTGATCAACAGCAATGGGTACCTGGAAGTGTTTCTGAAAGAGGGCCGCGCCGCAGACCGACTTCACGTGGACCGTGGAGCCAGGATCGAACTCTGCTGAGCGGAGCGTGAATCGCCTCGTCCCCAACCGCACTCTCCACCTTCTCCAGTCCGACCTCGTTGACAGCCCAAAGAGCACGGTGCTGTAATGAACACAACACCTCTACGGTTGGTTGGCTTCACCATGAATCACGCTCTCCTCCGGCATCTCGGCCCAATCGTCTTCGGTTGTGCCCTTGCGGCCTGTACACAGCCCGATTCATCTCCCACGGCCCCGACCGGCGCCGACGCGCACCCTACGCCGACGGCCGAGATTCCAACACTGCTGGTCCAAGCCGCCGCAGACCATCCGAACCTGACCCTCTCCGCCCGCGTCACCTATGCGGAAGACGGGTTCTCCCGAATCTCGTCCCCCCTGGAGGGGCCGGTGCTGGATGTGCGGGTGAAACTGGGCCAGACGGTGAAGGCGGGTGACATCCTTATGGTCATCGATGCCGCCGATATCGCCAAGGCCTATGCGGCCTACGTCGAGGAAATCTCGGAACTCGGTCTCGCCGAACGCAATTATGAGCTGACGAAGGATCTCTACGATGCGCAGGCCATGTCCCGGAAAGATCTGGAGCATGCGGAGAACGACCTGAACCGCGAACGCGCCGAGTTCAAGCAGGCCAAGGAGCGGTTATTATCCCTTCGCGTGCCGGCGGAGGAACTCAGCAAGCCGCTCGACCAACAACAAATCACCTCACGCTTCGCCCTGCGCAGTCCCTTAACAGGCACGGTGGTCGAGCGGAACGTCACGCCGGGACAGATGGTGGGACCAGACACGGCCAGCCCGCTGTTCACGGTTGCCGATCTCAGGCGCCTTCAAGTCATCGCCGACGTGTATGAACGCGATCTTTCCGGCATCCGCGTCGGTTCCATCGCCGACATGACGGTCGAAGCCTACCCGGGCCTGACCTTCCCCGCCGCCATTGCCGTCATCGGGGACGTGGTCGATCCGGCCACCCGCACCATCAAAATCCGGGCATCGGTCTCCAACGACAGCGGTCGGCTCAAGCCGGAAATGTTCGCTCGCCTGATGCTTGCGGGCCGGGGCGGCGGCCCGACATTCATGATTCCCAGACAGGCCGTCGTCGAACGATCCGGAAAACAGTGGGTCATCGTCCGACACGATCAGGACCGGTATGAAGAGCGGGCGGTGGTCATCGAAGGGGTCGTGGGCAGCCAGGTAACGGTTCTGGAAGGGCTGTCGGCAGGTGAGCGAATCGTGCTCACGCCGTCACAGATCAAACGATTGACGGCGACGGGAGCCTCTACCGAAGGAGCTTAGGCGGATCAGGATTCCGATCGGTCAGAGTGAGGCGACCAGGATCCGCAGGAGGCCTGACAGGTCTTCGCTATCGAGCCCCGAGACCGCACGATTGGTCGTATTGCTGTAGGAGGCTTCGAGGGAGATCGTGGTCGGGTGGCCGTAGATTGGCTCGAGCGAGAAAGCGAACATGCCTTTTCCAACGACACTCTCCAGAGTCGTCAGCCGATCACTCGACCTGCTGCTCGTGTATCCTCCCATCGCACTTACCAACAACCGCTGACTCTGTTTATACAGCACGGACAAGGAGGCCATCGGCGTCTGAATCTTCGCTCCCGACCAACTTTGCGTCTCCGTTCTGTAACTGAGGGTCGGCGTCAGGGTCAGGGTATTGATCGGCCGATACACGGCTGTGAAGGTTTGAGCCAACGCAGTCGTGTGGGCACCCCCACGAGCCGCATCGCTCGTCAGGATATAACTGGAGGATAGTTTGGCGTTCCACGTCAGACCGCTGTAGGCGAGCGCCGCTTCCATGCTGTTGCTCTGGCTGCGCTGCGGCACGGTCCCCATCGGGTCGAACGTGCTGGCCAGCGAGCTGCGGGCGTAGGTGACGCTCAGTTCCGGCCAGGCCGGTTTGGTGACTGCCAGACCGATGCGGTGAAACGTCTGTTGGATCCGCGCCCGGCTGGGATCCAAGTCCACATTATTCCAGGTCTGTCCGGCCGAGCTCCGTACCTTCGCAAACCCGAGGGCATATTCCCCCCACATTTCGCGCACCGTTTGATCGGGCGAATTGAAGAAGGCTCGCCCCGCCGAACGGTAAGTGACGCCGTAGCGGAACGCCCCCGTCATCCCCGTCATGGCCATACGCACCATGCGCCTCGTCCCGTCGTCGCGCTGGTCGATACGGGCCGGCATGCCGGCATCGTTGGTGGCATTGTTGGCAACCTCGCCTTCCAAGGAAAACTGTCCCTTCAAAAACGTGGAGGCCGCGGCAATCCCTTTGGTCTGCGGCCGCTCGGAATCCGGAACCAGGTCCTTGAGCCTGGTCGAAGTCGTCGGAGGAACGAAGGAGGTAGCACGAAATGAGGTATGGAGCACCGGCGTGGCAATGGAATAGGGAATGGCCCCGGACCCGGACACCCGTGCGGCATCGCTCAGTTGGATCCGCTCGAGTAAGAGATTGGATGGTGGAGTCTGGTCCGCGGAGGCTTCAAGAGGAAGCAGGAGCGAGACGCCCAGGAGCCACAGCGCCCGGCACCGATTCATGAGGCGCAACCACAACAGACAACAGCGTCACGCAACATGACCTGAAGTCTAGCACTCGATTTTATTTCGTCAGGTCGTCAGGCAGGCCGGACACAAACCGCGCAGCGCGCGTCCGGAAGTGAACATCGTCACACCCGCACAGGGAACGCTCATTGAACGCCGTGAAGAAAGAGGGCTTATGAAGGAATGCTTAGGAGAGGGAGGCCTGGGCCTCTGTCGTGTCGACGATGGCCCTGTTCAAAATTGACACCATCCGGCTGAGTTCGTGCTCGCTGACAGAGAGCGGCGGCAGGAGAACGAGGACGTTGCCGAGCGGCCGCAGCAGTAATCCGTGCGCGCGACAAGCCAGGGCAACGCGGTGCCCGATGCGCAGTTCAATCGGGTAGGGCCTGCGAGTCTCTCGATCCTCCACCAGCTCGATGCCGACCATCAGTCCGCATTGGCGAATGTCGCCCACGGCCTTCAGGTGAGTAAACGGTCGCAGCAACCGCCGGAGGAGCGCAGCCTTCCGTCGCACGCCCATGAGGGTCTTCCCCTCGCGGAAGATTTCGAGATTCGCAAGCGCCACCGCGCATCCCAGGGGATTGCCCGTATAACTGTGGCCGTGGAAAAACGTCTTCCATTCGTCATAGCGACCGAGAAACGCGCGATAGATGTCTTCCGTCGCCAAGGTGGCCGCCAAGGGCATATAGCCGCCCGTCAGCCCCTTACTGATGGCCATCAGGTCCGGCGTGACGCGTTCGTGCTCACAGGCGAAGAGTTTCCCTGTCCGTCCGAATCCGGTCGCGACTTCATCGGCGATCAGGAGTACGTCGTATTGCGTGCAGAGTTCACGCACGCGCTTCAGGTACCCTCGAGGTGCGGTCATCATTCCCGCCGCCGCTTGCACGAGCGGCTCGATGATCACGGCGGCGATCTCGCGATGTCTGGTTTGGAGGATCTGTTCCAAAGGATCGACGCAGGCCATACCGCAGGAGGGATGGGTCAAGCCGAGCGGGCAACGGTAGCAGTAGGGGGGATCGACCTCCAACGTAGGGAACAGCAGCGGTTTGAATCGCGCATGGAAGAGTTCGATGTTGCCCACGCTGACGGCGCCCACCGTATCGCCGTGGTAGGCCAGCTTCAGATGGAGGAAGGTCGTCTTCGGGCCGGCCTGCGAGTCTCGTTGCTGCCAATATTGCACCGCCATCTTGAGAGCCACCTCGACCGCCGTGGAGCCGTTGTCGGAATAGAAGACGCGCGTAAGGCCCTTCGGCGCAACGCGGATGAGCTCCCGTGCAAGTCGAATGGCGGGGGGGTTGGAAAGACCGAGCAGGGTCGAATGGGCGATCTGTCGCAGCTGCGCGGTCAACGCTCGATCGAGGCGGGGATGCCGATGACCATGAAGATTGACCCAAATCGACGACGTGCCGTCCAAATATTTTCGCCCCTCCGTGTCGATCAGGTAGGAGCCGCGTCCCCGTTCGATGATGACCGGCAGGTCCCGTTCCCATTCCTGCATCTGCGTGAAGGGATGCCAGAGATACGTATGGTCCCAGGCAGCGAGTTGAGCCGTCCTGCGTGAAAGTGTCATGGGGTAATCGTAGAGATCGACCGGTCGGCGTCCATCCGCGCCCGTTGAGGCCAGATCCCGCGCGGCGCGCGGATTATATCGGTGGGCGATTGCTTTGACAACCTCGGAAGCGGCCACTATAATGAACCGATTTTTGGGGACATGAGCCAGGATTTGCAAAGTCTCATCCGAAATTTCTCGATCATCGCCCATATCGATCACGGCAAATCGACCCTCGCTGACCGGTTCCTAGAAGCCACGGGCGCCATCACTGCCCGAGAGTTCAAAGAACAGATCCTCGACGCGATGGACCTCGAGCGTGAGCGCGGCATCACGATCAAGGCCCATGCCGTGGCCATCCGGTACAAGGCGCGCGACGGCAAGACGTACCTGTTGCACCTGATCGATACGCCCGGCCACGTCGACTTCACCTATGAAGTCTCGCGGAGCCTCGCCGCGTGCGAAGGTTCGCTGTTGCTCGTCGATGCGACCCAAGGCGTGCAAGCCCAGACCATCGCCAACGTCAATCTGGCCATGGGCAATCATCACACCATCATTCCGGTCATCAACAAGATCGATTTGGCCAGCGCGGACGTCGAAGGCACGAAGCACCAGATTTCCGAAGTGCTCACCCTGGATGCCAGCGACGCCATGCTGGTCAGCGCCAAGGAAGGACGCGGGGTGCCCGAGGTCCTCGAGGCCATCGTCACACGAATTCCTCCGCCCTCGGGCAATCCCAATGCGCCGCTGAAGGCCTTGATCTTCGATTCCTGGTTCGACAACTACCAGGGTGTGATCGTATTGACCCGGATCGTCGATGGATCGGTCAGGCCTGGCATGAAAATCAAAGTGATGTCGAACGACCGGTTGTTCGAGGTGACGGAGGTCGGGCAGTTCACCCCGAAGCGCACCAAGGGGACGCAACTCCTGACCGGAGAGGTCGGATACCTCTGCGCCAACATGAAGGAAGTGGCCGACGTGAAGATCGGCGATACCCTGACCGATGCCGCGCGACCGACAGACCAGCCGTTTCCCGGGTACAAGGAAGTCAAACCCCTGGTGTTCTGCGGACTCTATTCAACCGACACGGCCAAGTACGAGGACCTCCGCGACGCCCTGCTGAAATTGCGCCTGAACGATTCGTCCTTCATCTACGAACCGGAGACCTCGCTCGCCCTCGGGTTCGGATTCCGTTGCGGATTCCTCGGGCTCCTGCATATGGAAATTATTCAGGAGCGGCTGGAGCGGGAATACGGGCTCACCCTGATCACGACGGCACCGACGGTCATTTACCGGGTCCTGACGACGAAGGGCGATGTATTGGAGATCGACAATCCCGCCGAGTTGCCGGATCCCGGTTCGATTGCCTCGTTCGAAGAGCCTTTTATCGTAGCCACGCTGATCTCGCCGGAACGGTATGTCGGCACGCTCTTACAATTGTGCCAAGAACGCCGCGGCATCCAGCGCAGCATCCATTTTTTGGATCCGACCAGGGTGATGATCACCTATGAACTTCCGCTCAACGAAGTCATCCTGGATTTCTACGACAAACTCAAATCCAAGACCCAAGGGTATGCGTCCCTCGACTATGAACTGCTGGGTTATCGAGAATCGGACCTCGTACGACTCGATATCTTGCTGAACGGGGAACCGGTCGATGCCCTGTCATTCATCACACATAAGGATCGCGCCTACCAACGCGGTCGCCAACTGGCCGAAAAAATGAAAGAGCTGATTCCCAAGCAGATGTTCGAAATCGCCATCCAGGCAGCCATCGGCAACAAGATCATCGCGCGGGAAACCATCGGCGCCATCAAGAAGAACGTGACGGCCAAGTGCTACGGCGGCGACATTTCCCGCAAACGCAAGCTGTGGGAGAAGCAGAAGGAAGGCAAAAAACGCATGAAGGCGGTAGGCAGGGTCGAGGTCCCGCAGGAGGCATTCCTCGCGATTCTCAAGGTATCGGAAGAATGAACGTGGAGCCCAATCAGCCGCGTCCCGATGATGCTCCCGCTACGAGCGGTCCGGTCGCACCACCAGCTCCGGCAGAGCGGACCGTACCCGAGGCGCCGATCGGAAGCGCCGCCTCCATGGCCCATTCCTCCCACAAATCCGTCGTCCGGGAGTATGCGGAAGCGATCATCATCGCCATGTTGTTGGCTTTTGCCATCCGCGTGTTCGTCGTGCAGGCGTTCAAGATTCCGTCCGGCTCGATGATCCCCACCCTGCTGGTCGGGGACCACATCTTGGTCAGCAAACTCTCCTACGGACTCCAGTGGCCGACGGACTGCAAATTTCAACCGGGCTTCCCTCCGATCACCTGTTACTCGTCGCGGACGGTGATTCCCTTCGGCTCGATCCAACGCGGGGACATCATCGTGTTTCGGTTTCCCGAAGATGAGGATAAAGACTTCATCAAACGCGTCATCGGACTGCCCGGCGACACCATCCAGATCCGCAACAAAGTCGTGCACGTCAACGGCATACCCTACGAGGATCGCGGCTTCACCCAGCGCATCGATCCGGGCGTCATCGACGGCCACATCAATCCGCGCGACAATTTCGGCCCCGTGACGGTCCCGGAGGATGCCTACTTCGTGATGGGAGACAATCGAGACCAAAGCCTCGACAGCAGATTCTGGGGCTACGTACGGACGGAAAAGGTACGGGGAAAGGCGTTTCGCATCTATTGGTCGTGGAGCGGCCAGGGATCGTGGACCGAATGGGTACGATGGGAACGATTCGGAAAAGCCATTCGGTAGGGCGCGCGACACCGAGTCCGGCCCAGCCGAGCAGGCCTGGGTTCGACCAGGACGCGTTGGCGGCCTGCGTGCGTCGCTTTCCAGGAGCCAGCGTGCTCGTAATCGGGGACTTGATCCTCGACCATTATGTGTGGGGCCGGGTAAGCCGGATTTCTCCCGAAGCACCGGTTCCTGTCGTGCATGTGGAATCCGAGTCGCTCAAATTGGGTGGAGCGGCCAATGTCTTCAACAACATTCTCGCGCTCGGCGGACAGGCTGACCTCTGCGGAGTGATCGGAGCTGATGAGAGCGGACGGCTCCTGCTGAAGGAGTTGGGCGGGCGCCGGCAACATCGCGGCGGGGTCGTGATCGATCAGGATCGCCCGACGACCCGCAAAACCCGCGTCGTGGCCCACAACCAACAGATCGTCCGCTATGATATCGAACGTCGCAACGAACTGTCGAAGACGCTTCAGCGACGCATCCTTCGGTATGTCGAGTCCCGACTCAAAGAGCTCTCCTGCCTGGTGGTGTCCGACTACGCCAAGGGTGTGGTCACCACATCGCTGATGGCGGAGTTGACTCGGTTGGCCCGTCAGCGCAAAATTCCCATCGTCGTGGACCCCAAGGTCGAGCATTTCAGCTTTTACAAGGGGGTGACGGTGGTCACCCCGAATCATCTGGAAGCCACCCAAGCCACAGGCGTGCACGGCGAAGACGACCAGGCGATCAATCAAGCCGGGACGATCCTGCATCAGCGGCTGGGCTGCGACGCCGTGCTGGTGACGCGCGGGGAGCGCGGCATGAGTCTTTACCAAGGGCACGGCGACCAGTGGCACATCCCGACGCGTGCGCGACAGGTGTTTGACGTCACCGGCGCGGGGGACACCGTGGTGGGGACCCTGGCGCTCGCCCTCTCGACGGGAGCCCCCATACGCGATGCCGCCATCTTGGCCAACCAAGCCGCTGGCGTCGTCGTGGGCATGGTCGGGACCGCCACAGTGACCGCCCCGCAATTGATCGATGCCTTGGGACAGGCCTGACATGGGCCGCTCCGTCACGCTGGTAATCCCGGCACGATACGGCTCTTCCCGCTTTCCCGGCAAACCCCTGGTGGATTTGCTCGGCAAGCCGATGATTCAACATGTCTATGAGCAGGCTCAGGCCTGCCGGGCTGTGTCGGACGTCCTGGTCGCCACGGATGACGAACGGATCAAAACAGCGGTCGAGGGGTTTGGCGGTCGTGTCATCATGATGACGGAACCCTACCGTACCGGGACCGATCGCGTCGCCGCGGTCGCCGCCGCCAGGGGAGGCGACTGTTTCATCGACCTACAGGGCGACGAGATTCTCCTCCACCCCGATCTGATTACCGACTTGGTCGAGCCCTTCCTGGCGAGTGAGGCCTTGATGGGTACGCTGAAACGGCGGATCGACTCCGACGAAGACCTGCACAACCCCGGTGTGGTCAAGGTGACCACCGATCAGGAAGGCTATGCGCTGTATTTTTCTCGTGCCCCGATCCCGCTCGTGCGGGATGATCCGCGGCACGCGGCGGCGCCGGGGCTGCACTTCATCCACCTCGGCCTCTACATCTATACGAGAGACACGTTGCTGCGCCTGGCTTCGCTCCCGACCGGCGTGCTGGAAGACGCGGAGAAACTTGAGCAATTGCGCGCGCTGGAGCACGGGATTCGCATTCGCGTGTGGGAAACCAGCCACGCATCTCTGCGCATCGACAGCCCGTCCGATGTCCCGGGTGCGCTGGAACAACTTCGCAGTCGTGCCGGCGTTGCGGGAGTCGTTCCGCAATGAAGACGGTACGCACTTACAAGAAGGTGTCACGATGAGCAAGTTGATCTTTGTTACCGGAGGAGTCGTGTCGTCGCTCGGAAAGGGCTTGGCCTCGGCTTCCATCGGTAATTTATTGGAAAGCCGCGGGCTGAAAATCACGTTCTTGAAGCTTGACCCTTACATCAATGTCGATCCGGGCACGATGAACCCCTACCAGCACGGCGAGGTCTATGTCACGGAAGACGGGGCGGAGACCGACCTGGACCTCGGTCATTATGAGCGTTACACTTCGCTGACTCTCTCCCGCGAAAACAATTACACGACTGGCCGCATTTACCACTCCGTCATTACCAAGGAGCGGCGCGGCGACTATCTGGGCGGCACCGTGCAAGTGGTGCCGCACGTCACCGATGAAATCAAGCAATGCATCATGCGGACTTCGCAGGGCATGGACGTCACGATCGTCGAGATCGGCGGCACCGTCGGCGACATTGAAAGTTTGCCCTTTCTCGAAGCGATTCGACAGATTCCATACGATGTCGGGCGGGACAACGTGCTCTACGTACACTTGACATTGGTGCCCTACATCGGCGCAGCCGGAGAACTGAAGACCAAGCCGACGCAACATTCCGTCAACAAATTGCGCGAGATCGGTATCCAGCCGAACATCCTCCTGTGCCGGACCGACCGGTATCTGCCGCCGGAACTCAAGGCCAAAATCGCCATGTTCTGCAACGTCGAGAAAGATGCGGTCATCACGGCGAAGGATGTCGAGACGATCTACGAAGTTCCGATCGTGTTCCGGAAAGAAGGGCTGGACGAGTTGATCGTGCGCCAGCTGAAGCTCGAAACCGGGCCCCCGAACCTGCGCGAGTGGGATGCCATGGTCCAGAAGATCAAGCACCCCAAACACGAGGTGTCGATCGCGCTGGTCGGCAAGTATGCGGGACTGAAGGAGTGTTACAAGAGCCTGGCCGAAGCGCTCGTCCATGGCGGCATCGATCATGAGACGCGTGTGAATATCGCCTGGATCGAATCTGAAGACGTCGAACGGCAGGGCACCGAGCGCATTTTGCGGGAGTGCGACGGCATTCTCATTCCCGGCGGCTTCGGCGCGCGCGGGATCGAGGGGAAAATCATCACGATCCGATATGCGCGCGAACATCAGATTCCCTTCCTCGGCCTCTGTTTGGGCATGCAGTGCGCCACCATCGAATTTGCGCGACATGTCGCCGGTTTGGCCGGCGCCAACAGCGCAGAGTTCGACGAGCGATCGCCGCACCCCGTCATCCACCTGATGTCGGACCAACAGTCCGTCAACGAGAAGGGCGGCACGATGCGGCTGGGCGCCTACACTTGTCAGCTCGGGGAAGGTACGCTCGCCCAGAAGATGTACGGCGTGAGCGAAGTGCGCGAACGGCACCGGCATCGATACGAATTCAACAACGCCTATCGGGAGCAGCTGACTGCCAAGGGGCTCGTCCTGAGCGGCTTATCGCCGGACGGTCGACTGGTGGAAATCGTGGAGTTGCAGAACCACCCCTGGTTCCTGGCGACACAATTCCATCCGGAATACAAATCACGGCCGCATCACCCGCACCCCTTGTTCAGTGGATTCGTAGGGGCGGCGTTGCGCCGCAAGTGCGGCCACTGAGCTGAGGTGCTGAACATCCTGCGATCCCTGTGAAGCCGGAGACTATGGCGTACGAAGTCGAACTTGGAACGTTTAAAATCGGGGCGGGGAATCGGCCGTTTTTGATCGCAGGTCCCTGTGTGATCGAAGACGAACGACTCGTCATGGAGACGGCGGCACGGATTGCCGGCATCGCGAGAGCGATCGGGATGCCGTACCTGTTCAAGTCGTCGTTCGACAAGGCCAACCGAACGTCCATCACGTCTTTTCGCGGACCAGGCATCGAGAAGGGCTTGGCCGTGCTCAAGAAGGTGAAAGACGAGCTCGGTCTGCCGGTCTTGACGGATGTCCACACGGAAGAACAGGCTGCCGTCGCTGGTGAGGTGGTTGACGTCCTCCAAATTCCCGCGTTTCTCTGCCGCCAGACGGATCTACTGATCGCCGCGGCCCAAACCGGCAAAGTCGTTAACATCAAGAAAGGGCAATTCCTTTCGCCCGCGGAAATGGGCAACGCCGTCAAGAAAGTGGAAGACAGCGGCAATCGTCGGATCATCCTCACCGAACGGGGTTCATCGTTCGGGTATAACAACCTGGTCGTGGACATGCGCTCCTTTCCGATCATGCGCCGGTTCGGCTATCCGGTGGTGTTCGATGCGACCCACAGCGTGCAACTCCCCGGCGGTGGAGGCACGACGTCCAGCGGACAGCGCGAATTCGTCGAACCGTTGGCCTGCGCCGCGGCCGGGGCCGGATGCGACGGATTTTTCATGGAGGTGCACCCTGATCCGGATTCTGCCCTTTCGGACGGACCGAACATGGTGCCGCTTGGTTCTCTTCAAGCCTTGCTCGAACGGGTGGTGCGCATATGGGACGCAGCCGCAGCACAACCGATCCGGTAACCGCTTCAGTCGGCGCTCAGCCCGCCCAGGACGCCACGGTCGACCCCAGCGTGAAGGAGGGGAGACGTGTCTTGGAAATCGAGGCGCGGGCAGTGCTGGATTTGACGGCTCGCTTGGACGGCCGATTCGCCCAGGCAGTGACATATCTGTATGACTGCCAAGGGAAGGTCGTCATCTCCGGCATGGGCAAGTCGGGACTCATCGGCCAGAAAATCGCCGCGACGCTCGCCAGCACCGGCACGCCTTCGTTCTTTCTGCATCCCGCGGAGGGTGTGCATGGGGATCTGGGCATGCTGGCCAAGCGAGATGCCTTGATCGCCATTTCAAACAGCGGCGAAACACAGGAAGTGCTGCAACTCCTGCCGTTCGTCAAACGGATGAACGTCCCGGTGGTGGCGATGACGGGCAATATGAACTCCTCGCTCGCCAAGACCAGCGATGTGACCCTGGATATTTCCGTCCACGAGGAGGCTTGCCCATTGGGCTTGGCACCGACCGCCAGCACGACGGCCACCCTGGCCATGGGAGATGCCCTGGCGGTGGCCCTCCTCCAGAAACGCGGATTCAAACAAGACGATTTCGCGCAATTCCACCCGGGCGGGACTCTCGGCCGGCGCCTGCTGGTCAAGGTCCGCGACCTGATGCAGCAAGGAACGCACCTCCCTCGAGTCCGTTTCGACGTGTCGGGCGCCGACACCATTCTGGAGATGACGTCCAAAAAGCTCGGGATGACCACGGTGCTGGACGGAGAGGGCGCACTCTATGGCATCGTCACCGACGGAGACCTGCGTCGATTCATTCAGCGGGGCGGAGACTTCAGCAAGGTGACAGCCGGCGATCTGGCCAGCCGCAATCCCAAGACCATCGGTCCGGATGAACTGGCGACCGCGGCTGTCGCATTGATGGAACGGTTCTCCATCACGTCCTTGGTCGTCATGGAGCCGCCCAACCGGTTGGCCGGTGTCATCCACTTGCATGACCTGCTAAAAAACGGCATTGTGTAGCGGTATCACCCGAGAAACTTACCCAGACACGACCATGGGCGAGAACTGGAAACAAGCCGGACTCCTGCTGATGCGGGCTGCGGGCCAGGAAAGCAACATCAACCTGCCCAATGTCCTCACCTTTGTTCGAATTCTGCTTATCCCTGTCTTCGTCCTCCTCCTGATGGACCCGACCCCGGATCGCGCGCTCTCAGCAGCCCTCATCTTCGTAGTGGCCGCTGTAACGGACCTCCTTGACGGATATGTGGCGCGGAAGACTGGTCAAATCACCAAACTTGGACGCTTGATGGATCCCATCGCAGATAAGCTGCTGGTCCTCTCGGCCTTGATCCTGCTCGTTCAGGTCGACCGAGTCAGCGCATTGGTGGCCATCTTGATCATCGCCCGAGAGGTCGCGGTGACAGGGATTCGCGCCATCGCGGCGACCGAAGGGGTCATCATCTCCGCCGAAACTACTGGGAAGTATAAGATGGCGTTACAGGTCATTGCCCTCGTCTTACTCATCCTGGAAGGCACCGTCGTCGAAGCGATCGGCAATCTCCATCTGGCCGGCATCGTCACCCTCTACCTTTCCCTCATGCTCGGCTATGTCTCAGGGGCTCAATATGTGTGGAGCTTTTGGCGGCAGATCGGGACGAAGGGATTGTAGGAGCTTAGCGATCGGCGATCATGGATAGTTCCTGGTTCGTCTGGTTCCTCGTCCTACTTGCCTATACCTTGGGATCCGTTCCGTTCGGTGTGGTGGTGTCGCGGCTGCTTGGCATGGCCGATCCACGGACGGCCGGGAGCCACAATGTCGGCTTCACAAACGTCCTTCGCGTCAGCGGCAAAACGGCCGGCATCCTGACTCTCATCGGGGATATCGGCAAGGGCTGGTTGGCCGGTTGGGCGGCCACCCTCTGGCTTGCGGAGGAAAGCTCTATTCTGCTCGTTGCGCTGGCTTCGATCCTCGGTCATCTGCATTCGGTTTTCTTGCGCTTCAAAGGAGGCAAGGGGGTGGCCACGGCCTTGGGAGCCGTGTTGGGCGTGGCGCCGTGGATCGGGCTCACGCTTATGCTGCTCTGGATCGGTGCCGTGTTTTTGTGGAAGTACTCCTCAGGAGGAGCCCTGCTTGCGTTCGCGGCGTTTCCGTTGGTGGCGTTGATTGCCCATCGATCCTGGTTGTTTATCGGCTTTGCGGGCTTGGTAAGCCTCCTGATTTGGATCAGACACAGGGACAACCTGATCCGCTTGTGGAGCGGAACCGAATCCCGAATCGGACAGACAAGTTAACATAATACATCTTATCAGACATTTATCCCATGCCTGCCTTTGAGCTTCTTGCCCGCCTTCGAAAAGAACTCTCGCTGACCGGTACCGCGTTCTATGAAATCGTCGTTGCCATCGCCGAGCGTGTGAATCGGAAGGTCCAGGTTCTGCGCCTCCACGGCCAGGCCACGAATATCCTGCATCACATCCACCTGATTCACCGGGATGTCGGTCGGTCCATCGCCGAGCCGGTTGATCCGGCGAACCGATCCGAAACTTCTCCATCGAACGAAACCCTTCGGGTCGCGGCCGAGCGCATCTCGGCACAGCGAGCCGCTCTCACGCAGATCGAGAACCACATTCGAGAGCTGAAGGTTGAATTGGCCCAAGAAGAACTGCTGGCGATCCAACGTGACCTGGGTCTCCGCGATGCAGCCTTTGAACGAGTGACCGTCGCAAAAGGCGCGCCCATCGTTGGGCACCCGCTGGGCGAATTCGAGTTTGGTCCCACCACGAGGCCGGTAGCGGTCTTTCGCGGGCCCTTCCTCCTCCTTCTGTCAGACAGCCTCACGCTTCGTGCCGACGACATCGTCGTCCTGGTCGGGCTTCGTCAAGACCTCGCACGATGCCTCCCCCTATTCCAGACCGCCGCTGCCTCCAAGTCCGCTTGACCCACGCTTCCGTCGTAAAACAGGAATCTGGTATTCTGTAACGGCACTGGTACCGGTACCGTTGCAGGAGATGCTCCCCATGACCAGACCTCGTCCCACTGTCTCAACGCTCTTTTTCAGTCTGATTCTGCTGTGCGGATGGCTCGGCAGTGCAACGACCGTTCTTGCCGGGCCTGAGCCGGGCCTCGCTGCCCGTAAGGACTCCCCTGGTTTGCGACTCCTGGAAGACCTCCAGACGGTCATCACGGACCTGGCCGAGGAAGCGAAACCCTCAGTCGTAAGCATTTTCCCGGTGCAAGTCCCAGGGCGCTCCCGCGAGGTGGCCGGTGAACGCAATTCGACCGGATCCGGCTCCGGTGTGATCGTCGACCCAAACGGCCACATTATCACCAACAACCATGTCGTCGGTGATGCGACGGAGGTCGAGGTCCGCCTGTCCGACAAAAGCAAATTGTTCGCCCAGGTCATCGGAAAGGACCCCGATACTGATCTGGCGGTTCTGAAAGTGACTGCCGACCACCCCCTCCCCTCCGCCCGCTTCGGCGACTCCAGCGGTGTGAAGGTGGGGCAATGGGTACTGGCCGTCGGAAATCCCTTCGGCTTGGATCGAACCGTGACGCTCGGCGTGGTGAGCGGGATCGGCCGAGAAAACATCAACTTGTCCCGCTACGAGAACTTTATTCAGACCGACGCCTCCATCAACCCAGGCAACTCCGGCGGCCCCCTCTTCAACCTGCGCGGCGAAATCATCGGGATCAACACCGCCATCATCAATTTCGCACAGGGCATTGGCTTCGCCATTCCATCCAATATGGCCAAACAGGTCATGCACCAACTGATCACGAAAGGCAGGGTCACCCGAGCCTGGTTAGGCGTCGGGCTGCAACCCTTGACTCCGGATTTAGCCAAGAAATTCGGCGTGGAGGAAAACGAAGGCGTCCTGGTCAACGAGGTGTTCGAACGCGATCCTGCCGCCATCGCCGGAATCAAGCCCGGCGATGTCATCACCAAAGTCGACGGCGCGCTGGTGGATACGCCGAACAAACTCTCGCGCTTGGTCGCAGGATTGGAACCTGGCTCGACGACGAACGTGCAGGTCGTACGGGACGGTAAGCGCCTGACCCTGAATGTCGCATTGAGCGAGCGACGAGACTCGGTCGTGACGGCCTCCCTGCCGCAATCCCGGTCAGAAGTGAAACTCGGCATCGACGTCCAGGACTTGACCGCAGGACTCGCCGACAAGTTTCATTTGAATGAAAGCAGAGGAGTGCTGATCTCGAAGGTGGAGCCCGGGAGCCTCGCCCAAGCAGAGGGCCTGCGCGAGGGCGACCTGGTGAAGGAAGTCAACCGAGTCGACGTCGGCACCGTCGGCGAGTTCACCGTGGCCGTCTCCAAAGTCAGACGAGGCGATACGGTCCTGCTGCGCGTCTTGCGCGAAGGGCGTGCGTTTTACGTCGTTCTCAAGCCGGCCGATCACTGAGCCCGCTCATGCGACTCAGACGTGAGTGGATCGCTCGCGATCACGACCCGACGCCCGCGTGGTGAGCGGCTTTATGGTCCTCCACGATCCGGACGGCCACTTCTCGCGGAACCTCCTCGTAGTGTGCGTGTTCCATGACGTAACTCCCCTGCCCCCCGGTCAGAGAGTTGAGCGCCGTTGCGTAGGTCAGCATTTCGGCCTGCGGTACCAACGCCTTGATGGTTTCCAGATGTCCGTTCGCCGCTACCGTGACGATTCTCCCACGCCGGGCATTCAAATCTCCTATGACCGCCCCGATACAATCCGCCGGCACATCCACCTCCACCGCCATCAGCGGCTCCAACAATACGGGATGGGCGGCCTCAAGAGCCTTTTTCACACCCAGTGATGCGGCAATTTTGAAGGCCAGCTCGGACGAATCCACGACATGATAGGACCCGTCATACACGGTGACTCGCACATCGACGACGGGACAGCCGGCCAACGGCCCCTCCCGCAAGGATTCAACCACACCTTTTTCCACCGCCGGAATGAAGTTTCTGGGAATAGCTCCACCGACGATCTTATTCTCGAACTCGAACCCTTGGCCGCGCGGAACCGGTCCGACTTCCAGCCAGCAATCTCCGTACTGACCATGTCCCCCCGTCTGCTTCTTATATTTTCCCTGCGCCTGCGCAACACTCCGAATGGTTTCTCGGTAGGAGATTCTGGGCGCGTGCAACGACACTTCGGCGCCGTACTTGCGGTGGAGTTTTTCCAGCGCCACATCGATGTGGAGTTGCCCCCTTCCGCCCAGAACCATCTCCTTCGTTTCCCCGTTGCGATGAAACTCCAAGCTGGGGTCCTCCTCAATCAACCGATGCAGACCCAAACTCACCTTTTCAATCTCCGCCTGTTGTTTCGGCGTGATCGCAAAGGACACCACCGGCTTCGCAAAGGAGATCCCGGGATACCGAATGGGCGCGTGCTCATCGCAGAGGGTATCGCCGGTCAAACTGTCCTTCAGTTTGCCGACTGCGACGATGTCACCCGCAATAGCGGCAGGGATCACAGTGTATTTCTTCCCCAAAATCGAGAAGAGATGTCCGCCCCGCTCTTTCACCTGGCGGGTCGAGTTGTAGAAGCCGCTATCGGC
The DNA here is from genome assembly GCA_015709715.1 of Nitrospira sp. Taxonomy (NCBI): domain Bacteria; kingdom Pseudomonadati; phylum Nitrospirota; class Nitrospiria; order Nitrospirales; family Nitrospiraceae; genus Nitrospira; species Nitrospira sp. The sequence goes on along the minus strand of CP054184.1, from coordinate 72,679 downwards.
CTGAAGCGTCCCCGAATAGAGGCGGATATACGACAGTCGACCGACAAAGGGATCGATGAGGGTTTTAAAGACCAGCGCAGAGAACGGTTCCGTCGGCAGGGGCTCACGGCTGATGGCGGCAGATTCAGGCTGAAGATCGAAACCGTGAATGGGATGGAACCGAGCACGCATGATCGGCGAGGGCAACAGTGTCACCATAGCGTCCAGCAAAGTCGAAACCCCGATCTGCTTCAGCGCGGATCCACCGACGACGGGAAGCAGGCGGCATTGGTGGGTTTGGCTCCGTACCCCCTCCAGCAGGGCCTCACGCCCCAGATCCCCATCGGTGACATAACGCTCCAGCAATTGATCGTCGCCTTCGGCCACCCGTTCGACCAGGCTTCGCCGGGCGCGCTCGAGCGCATCCTGATAGTCCTGCGGCACCGGTCCAGCTGTTGCGTGAGGCCGACCGGCCTGTGCCGTCATCAGACGATCCTGTAAGAGTTCGATCACACCGCTCAATTGGGCCCCCCTGGCATTCGGCACGATCAGGGGCACGGCCAAGACGTCCAAGTCCTTTGCAATCGTTTCCACAATCTGCTCGAAGACCGTTCCGTCTTTGTCCAGACCGTTCACGAAGACCAGACAGGGAAGCGCCGCCTCCTGAATCATTCCCCATAACCGCTGGATCTCGCTTCGCAGCCCCGTGGCAGCATTGATGACGAGCACTACCCCGTCCGCCACACGTAGTGCCGACTGCATTTCCCCCGCCAAACTCGGCGCCCCTGGAGTATCCAGAATATTGAGATGGTGATCATGGTAGGGGCAATGCAGGATGCTCGTACTGAGCGAGCTGTGCCGGTGAAGCTCTTCGGGCTCGAAATCCGACACGGTCGTGCCGGCTGTGATTGAGCCGGGGACGGAGACGGTTCCTGTACAGAAAGCTAGGGCTTCCACGAGCGTGGTCTTGCCCGTACCCACATTCGATACCACAGCTACATTCCTAATGGACTCAGGGGAGGGACCTTGCATAGTAACCTCCTTCGCCACGTCGGCGGCCATGTAGGCCTGGTTAGAAAGATCGCTGCCCGCGACACCATCCTTTCTGCATCCGCATGCTCACGTCGTACCATCCCGCTTCAACCACCCTTGGTCTGCGAAACTGACATAGGTTCCGTCCCCCACAATGAGGTGATCTAAAACCTGGATTCCCAGGAGCGCCCCGGCCGAGGCCAGCCTGGTCGTCAGGACTCGATCTTCCTGACTGGGCGTCGGGTCTCCGCTGGGGTGGTTGTGTAGAAAAATGACCGCCGCCGCGGAGGCCCGCACGGCCGGAATGAACACTTCCCGAGGGTGGACAATACTTAGGGTCAGGCTACCTTCGGAAATGGTGACATCCCGAATGACCTGATGTTTCGCATCCAACAGCACCACCGCGAAGATTTCGTGCCGGAGGTCACGCAGACGCGCATGGTAATGCTTGAACAGGTCGGCGCTGGAGTGAATCCTGGTTCCTGTCGTCAAGGGTGAGGACAACGCGCGTTTTCCTACTTCCACAGCCGCTTTCAATTGAGCCGCTTTCGCCGGCCCCACGCCGGGAATCGCACACAATTCTTCCGTCCCACAGTGAATCAAGCCATAGATACCTCCGACCCGTTCCAGCACTTCCATCCCCACATTCAACGCCGAGGCATCTTGGCGTCCGACCCGTAAGAGGATCGCCAGGAGCTGCGCGTCCGACAGGGTCTCTGCCCCTTCGCGTAGCAACCGTTCACGCGGGCGCTCCATTTCCGGCCACTTTCTGATGCCTTGCTCCGAGTGAGACCTAGTCATGGGCAGGTCACTCGACAAAAAACTGTCGTCTCGCACCTTTTTGTGCCGGTCACTTGACGGGTTTCCGATCCTGTGTATGCGGAGGAGCCATTGCAACCATTTGAAAAATCACAATTTGACATTTTGGTGCAGCTCTTGCTTGGAAGCGGTCACAGCTGTGAACGTCACCACCCAGGAGGAACACATGGAATGTCCGAAGTGCAAAGGCATGATGATGTTAGAGCGGTTCTCCGATTTCTTTCTGATTTTTTACGCATGGAAATGCATCAATTGCGGCGCCATCATCGACCGAACCATTTCGGCCAACCGCCGGAAAAGCCTGGCCGCCCGCGAGGCGCAGCCTGTCGCGACTCGTTAAGGACACAATTTCGTTGTTTGGTTGCGTGAGGAACGGGAGGATATGAAGGCCCTGCAGCATCGGCCGCCTCTTCAGCCCGCGTGAACCGCACAGCGATGCGTTCCGCATTATAACGAGCCCTCTCAGACCCGTCAAAACTCCACCTCCGGTTCGACGCTCACGGCACTCCCCGCCCTAGGGCGGGGAGTAGATACTTTTCCCTCCACGAACTCCTCCAATCAATGTTCGCCCTCGTCTCACCTTGACCCCTTCAAAAACGCTGTGTTAGAGTTTCTTGCTCCTTAGCCTCAAACGAATGGCTCTCACCCAGCTACGATCATGCGTGTCATCGCAGGGGTTCATCGGGGGCGCCGATTGTTCGGCCCCAGGGGGAATGCCATTCGGCCGACATCGGACCGAGTGAAGGAAGCCCTTTTTTCAATTCTCGGCACTCGGGTCACCATGGCCCGCGTACTCGATCTGTTTGCCGGAACCGGGTCGATCGGCATCGAAGCCCTCAGCCGGGGGGCCACCCACGTAACGTTCGTCGAATCCGATGGCGCTGCGCTCCGCCTGGTGCAGGCCAACCTGGAACGGTGCGGGTTTCAACAGCAAGCCACCGTGTATGGATTTCCCGTTCAAAACTTTTTCCGCCGAGAGACCGATCGGCTCATTCCCTATGACATCGTGTTTTGCGACCCGCCCTATGCTTCGGTACCGGACCTCGTCACCATCATTCAACGCTGGCGCGCCGATTGGTTGACAGACGACGCCCTCGTGGTGATCGAACATGGAAAGCACACGGACCTCCCCTCGACGCTCGGCCCTCTAAGTCTCGTGAAACGCTACGACTACGGCGATACGGCTCTCTCACGCTTTCAACTCGCGGAGAAAGGCCGGTAATCTGCCGTGAAAATCGCCGTATACCCAGGAACCTTCGACCCCATCACGCATGGCCATAGTGATATCATCCGTCGTGGATTCCGGATGTTTGAAAAACTGATCGTGGCGGTGGCGCCCAATCCGAGCAAACACCCCCTCTTCAATCTCAAGGAACGGCTGGAGATGGTTCGGTTGGTCACGCAGGACCTGCCGAATCTGGAAGTCACCACGTTTGAGGGATTGCTGGTGGATTTCGTACGTCGCAGCGGCGCCCATGCGGTCTTACGAGGCTTGCGGGCCATTTCGGATTTCGAGCATGAATTTCAGATGGCCCTGATCAATCGCAAACTGGCCGAGACGGTCGAGACGGTATTTTTGATGCCCAGTGAAGAATATTCGTACTTATCCTCCACCATCATCAAGGATGTCGCCAGCCATGGGGGGCCCCTTCGTGATTTCGTCCACCCCGAAGTGGCCCGGCGCCTCCAGGAACGAATTCGGAGTTTAAAAGGATGAAACTTGCAGCCCGTGTCGGAAGAATCGTCCCTTCCCCCACCTTGAGCATTACGGCGACCGCAAAGTCGATGGCCGCCCAAGGCATCGACGTGATCGACTTCGCCTCCGGCGAGCCGGATTTCGATACTCCCGAGCCGGTCAAGGCGGCGGCAGAGGCGGCCATCCGCGCCGGCTTCACCAAATACACGCCTTCGTCCGGCATCGACGAATTGCGCGGAGCCATTGCGGACAAACTCCAGACCGAACAGGGGCTGCGGTATGACAAATCGCAGATCCTGGTGTCGTGCGGAGCAAAACACTCGCTCTACAACTTGGCGGAAGCGTTGCTCGAAGCGGGAGACGAATTGATCATCCCCGTCCCCTTCTGGGTGTCCTACCAGGACCAAACGCTGCTGAACGACGCCACACCGGTCCTCCTCCGCACGCGAGAAGAGGACGGCTATACGATCAGCCCCGAGGCCCTGGAAACCGTAGTCACCCCCCGCACAAAGGCCATCATCGTCAACAGCCCCTGCAATCCAACGGGCGCGACCTATGATCGCAAGACCCTAGAGGGCATCGCTGACGTCGCCTTGCGGCACGACCTGGTCATCATTTCCGACGAGATCTATGAAAAGGTGCTGTACGGCGATGCCCGACACGTCAGCATCGCCACCATCAGTCCTGAGGTCGCCGCCAAGACGGTCGTCATCAACGGCGTCTCGAAGGCCTACGCCATGACCGGTTGGCGAATCGGCTACGCCGCGGGTCCAAAACCCCTGTTGACGGCCATGGCCAACATTCAGAGCCAGAGCACGTCGAATCCCTGTTCCATTTCACAAAAAGCCGCCGTGGCTGCCTTGCGTTATGGGGAGCCATTCACGAAGACCATGGTCATGGAATTCGATCGACGGAGGCGCGTCATGGTCGAACGCTTGAATGCCATGCCGGGGGTGACCTGTCGCATGCCGACCGGAGCCTTCTATGCCTTTCCGAACGTCAGCGGACTCTTGTCGAAACAGTGGAAGGGACAACCGATCGGTTCGGCCGCCGGGCTGGCGACCTACTTGCTGAACGAAGCACAAGTCGCGGTCGTGCCGGGGGAACCCTTCGGCAGCGATGTCCACATTCGCCTCTCCTACGCCACCGCCATGGACGCCATCGAACGAGGGCTTTCACGGATTCAGGAGGCGATCGGACGGTTGGGCTAACGACTAAAAAACTCAGGCCGCACCCCGCTTGATTTTGTCGAAATCGAGGCTAACAAGAAGGAATCGCGAGGCCGGCCAGTTGGTCTGAGGAAGGTCTGAAACGAGAAGGATGCCGGGCCTGTGAGAAGAGGAGGAATCAGCAGTGCCGATTTATGAGTACCAATGTACGGAGTGCGGTTACCGTTTTGAAGTGAAGCAGGGCATCAAAGACGACCCGATCAAGGAATGCGCGCGTTGCGGGAAGGCTGTCAACAAGCTCATCTCCCCACCCGCCATCATGTTCAAAGGCAGCGGCTGGTACATCACGGATTATTCCGACAAGCTCAAGCCTGGGTCCGGCACCGACTCGGCGGAGAAGCCTGCCTCATCCGAGACCGACAAACAGAAAGCCGCCTCCACGGAAACCGCCGCAAGCCCTGCGGCATCACCCAATACCGCCACGAACGCGCCGGCATCGACGGGATCTACGTCCACCGGCAGCACGGGACCATCGAGCACCGGGACATCGAGTTCCAGCAGTTCTGCCGCATCCACTACCTGATCGGCTCCGACATCGTCTTCTTGGCGGGAACCGGCTTCGTCTTCTTGGCCGGTGCCGCCTTATGCGACGTTTTGGGCGTAGCTTTGGAAGCCGCCTTGAGCGGCTTCTTGGCCACTGTCTTCCCCGTCGGCTTCGTTGCAACCGGTTTGGCGGCCTTGGCCGCGCGCTCACGGGCCGCCGCAAGATTATGTTCCAGGCTGGCGATCATCGCCGATTTCTCTTTGTTCACACGGGTGAGGTCTTCCACTCGAATCTGCAGCTCTTCCTTCGCCTTGTTCGCCGCATTCAACTGATTCTGCAGCAGCGCCTTATCCGCAGCCGCCTGTTGAGCCTCCGAACGCAACTGTTCGATCTGAGCCTGTAATGCCGGCGGCCAAAAATCACACCCGGCTAAGAGCAACAGCGCTCCGCCCCACAGCAGGGCCCGTCCAAACAACACACCATGCGAACGAATGACCATACCGAGTCCTCCTCTGAGGGCGGATTATAACGGCAACCGTTTGTCAAATCATGATGAAAGTTCGATGCCTTGCCGAGCCAATGCAGCACGAATCTCCTCAGTCGGGAGCACGCCCGCGCGCAGCAACCGCGGCTGCCCGCACACGTCGACAACCGTTGAAGATAAGCCGCCTGGCGTATGGCCGCCGTCGAGGATGAGATCAATGGCATCACCCAGCAGGCGCTGCACGTCCTCCGCTCGATCCAGCGGCGGTTCAGCCGATCGATTGGCGCTGGTCCCGGTCAGTGGGCCGATAAATTCCAGCAAGGCACAGAGGTCTGGCACAGGGGGAAGGCGAATGCCGATCGTACCAGTCCCGCCGGTCAGCATGGGTGGCAGGCTCGCCGCGGCAGGAAACACAAGGGTCAAGGGGCCGGGCCAGCAGCACTCCATCAACAGCGCCGCCGCCGAAGGGATTGATGCCACGAGGGGTGTCAGCTGTGAGCGGTTTCCGATGAGGAGCAAAATGGGTTTCCCCGAAGGCCGGCCCTTCACCGCAAACAGGCGGGACAGCGCCTCATCGTCCATTGGAGAGACCGCCAACCCGTAGTGGGTTTCAGTGGGCACGGCGATGATACCGTGGGCCGCCAACACACGCCGCACGGTCGACAGTCCCTCGCCTGAGCCTGCTGCAGTGAACGGAAGGATGAGGGCCATGCTTGCGAGGTGAATGGGGATCAGGAATTCGGAGGTAACGCGCGATGCGCGATGTCACGTCGAAAATGACGTCCCTCGAAGGAGATGGAATCCACGATCTGATAGGCCCGATCCGCCGCTTCCCGCAAGGTCGGTGCGCAGGCGGTGACCGCCAGGACTCGTCCCCCTGCCGTCACGATGCCATCTGCCGTGCGGTTGGTTCCAGCATGAAAGATTCCTCCACGCCAGTCTGGAGGCTGAGTGCCCAGTCCCTGGATCGGTACACCGGTCCGGTAAGGACCAGGATATCCGGATGAAGTCATGACCACGCAGACCGCGTTCTCCTGGTGCCACTCGATCGCAAGTTGATCGAGACGGTGCTCGACGACGGCCTCCATCACGTCGATCAAATCAGTCTTCAACAGAGGCAACACGACTTCGGCCTCGGGATCTCCCATCCGCGCGTTGAATTCCAGCACATAGGGCGTGTCTTTGACGACCATCAGCCCGGCATAGAGTACGCCTTGGAACGGACACCCAAGTCGCGTCAAGGCATCAACCGTCGGTTGAAGCACCTCGCGCAACACCTGCTCACGCAATGCCGCCGTCCCGATGGGCGCCGGAGCATAGGCCCCCATTCCTCCGGTATTCGGCCCCGTATCCTGATCACCCACGCGCTTATGATCCTGCGCCGGGACCATCGGCACGACGGTCTTCCCGTCGGTGAAGGCCATGATGGTCACTTCTTCCCCATCTAGAAACGCCTCGATCAGGACCCGATGCCCGGCCTGCCCGAACACCGACTTTTCCATGGCATCCCGCACAGCCTGCTGCGCCTCGGCCAGGGTCATTGCCACGACCACGCCCTTACCCTGCGCCAGCCCGTCGGCCTTCACCACGATCGGCAAGGGCCGTGTCTCCAAGTAGGCCAAGGCCTGGTCCATACGATCGAAGCTGCGCGCCTCAGCGGTCGGGATACGGTTCGCAGCCATGATGTCTTTGGAAAAACTCTTGCTCGATTCCAGCCGCGCCGCCGCTTTCGTCGGCCCGAAGATCTTCAGCTTCGCTTTGCGGAACTCATCGGCAATACCCAACGCCAAGGGCGCTTCCGGTCCCACGACCGTGAGGTCAATCTGTTCACGGAGCGCGAACTCCTTCAACTCGGCAATGTCATCGGCCTTGATGGGCAGGCAGGTAGCCAATTTTTCGATGCCGGCGTTGCCCGGCGCGCAGAAAATACGCGGCTGACGCGGGCTCTGCGCAAGTTTCCACACCATCGCATGTTCACGCCCGCCGCTGCCGACGACCAAAATCTTCACAGGTCAACCTTTAGATGACACACAGAACAACGAGAGGCGACTCAAGACGCCAACCACGCGCCGCTTCCCGCCCTCAATGGCGGAAGTGGCGCATGCCGGTGAGGATCATGGCCATGCCGTGCTCATCGACGGCCTTGGTCACTTCGGCATCACGGATGGACCCGCCCGGCTGAATGACGCAGGTAATGCCGGCCTCGGCGGCCGCGTCGATCCCGTCGCGGAATGGGAAGAACGCATCGGACGCCATCACGCACCCCTTCACGGGAGACTGGGCCTTCATGGCGGCCAACTTCACGGAATCCACCCGGCTCATCTGTCCGGCGCCGATTCCCACGATCTGCCCTGGACGCCCATAGATGATGGCATTGGACTTCACATGTTTGCAGACCACCCAAGCGAAGGCGCAAGCCGCGTATTCCTCCTCGGTCGGTTTTCGTGCCGTCGGCACCGCGAGCGTCTTGATGTCCTTGAGCACGCCCAAGTCACGGTCCTGAACGATCAACCCACCGACCAACTTTTTGAGGTCGTAGCCTTCCGCGGTCGCCTTCGTGAGCGCTCCCACCTCCAGCAAACGGATATCCTTCTTCCGTCGCAGTTCGGCCAAGGCATCCTCGGCGAATGACGGCGCGATGACGACCTCCACGAAGGTCGAGGTGATCTCCTTGGCCGCAGCGAGATCGACCGGCCGGTTGAAGGCGATCACACCACCGAATGCGGAGACGGGATCCGTCTCACGCGCCTTGACGTAGGCCTCCACCGGGTTTGCGCCCAAGGCGCAACCGCAGGGATTGTTGTGCTTGATGATGGCCACGGCAGTCTGGTCGAACTCTTTCACCAACTCCAAGGCTGAATTCGCATCCAGAAAGTTGTTATAGGACATGGCCTTGCCGTGCAGGATCTTCCCCCGCGACACCGCCGGTTCCGTACCGGTCAATTCACGGTAGAACGCCCCCTGCTGATGCGGGTTCTCGCCATAGCGCAACGTTTCCACGCGCTCAAACTGGAGCGAAAGGATCGCCGGGAACTTCACCTCGTTTCCCTGCACCTGCTTTTCCAAATAGGCCGCGATGAGGCTGTCGTAGCGGGCCGTATGCTGGAAGACCTTCATGGCCAGTTCCCGCCGCATTTCGGGCGTAACGCTTCCGGCCTTCAGGGCCTCCAACGCGCGACCATAGTCGCCGGGATCGACCAGGACCAGTACGTCCTCATGATTCTTGGCCGCCGACCGCAACATGGAGGGTCCGCCGATGTCGATATTTTCGATCGCCTCTTCGAACGGGCAATTCGGCTTCGCGATGGTCGCCTCGAAGGGGTAGAGATTCACGACGACCACGTCGATGTTGCCGATGCCATGTTGCTGCATCTGCGCCACGTGGTCGGCGACGCGGCGACGGCCCAGGAGCCCGCCATGAATTTTCGGGTGCAGCGTCTTCACGCGCCCGTCCAGAATCTCGGGAGATCCGGTGTAGGCGGCCACGTCGGTGACGGGCACCCCCGCTTCCCGCAGGGCTTTGGCGGTGCCACCGGTGGAAAGGATTTCGGCGCCGAGGGCGGCCAAACCTTTGGCCAAGTCCACGGCTCCGGTCTTGTCAGAAACACTGATCAGTGCCCGCGCAATGCTGGCCATGATGAACTCCTCCAACGATCGGTACCATGTGGGTGGGAAAATTGTCAGATGAAAAGCGTCGGAAGAATAACAGATGCCCCGAGGCCACTGCAAGCCGAGCGCATTCCGGCGAATCCGGGCTAGCATGCACTGAACCGATGTGGTACCCTCCCGACAGCCAGGCAGGCGGAGTAGGCCGCGCCCAGGCAAATGGATTAAGTAATACTCGAAGTATCGGCAGCCGTCGCCGCCCGGCGGACCACTCGATTCAGACTTCAAGATGTGCACGAAGGTACGTGGAGTGAGCGCATGTCGCGCGGATTGATTCTGGGCGTCGGGCTGATCGCCCTGACCCTGTTGGCTCTCATCTGCATTCCACGCCATCTGCCGGTGGCCGCCTCCGATGCTCCTCGCCCTGCATTTCACGTCAGCATCGAACATGGACGCCTCACCCTCACCGGAACAGTCGGCAGCGAGGAGGCGAAACAGGCTGCCATCACGCGTGCGCAGGAGGCGGCCAAGACGGCCGGGCTGCGCGTGAGTCATGAAATCGATGTGGCCCACGAGGGCGGCGCAGCCGAGTGGGAACAGGCGCTTCCGGCTCTGATCGCGCCATTGACCACTCTGCAGCATCAACAGGCCACGCTCTCGCTCTCCGACCACGCGGTACTTCTCAAGGGCACTGCGTCCAGCGGCGAGGCGAAATCAAGACTCCTGCGCGAGGTCGCATCGCTGGTCGGATCGGCGGTCAACGTACAAGATCAGGTCACGGTGGCAACCGGATCGTCGGTCGCCGTCGCCGCCCCGGCTCAGCCCCATGCGCCCCATCCTTCTCGCCAGCAAACCCAGGCCGGGTTGGACGACATTCTGCGGAGCGAGCAAATCGGGTTTGAGAGCAACAGCGCGGTCTTGACGCCGCGAGGACGCGCCGTGGTCGACAGGCTGGTTGCGGTCCTCAAGCGCACGCCGGAGGCGACCGTGGAGATTGGGGGCCATACGGATTCTTATGGCGACCCGGAGTACAACCTGCAGCTGAGCCGCCGACGGGCCGACACCGTCCGGCAGTACCTGCTCGACCATGCCGTGACGAACCCGCTCACCGCCGTCGGGTACGGCTCGACGCGGCCACTCAGCCAGGAGCGGACGCGCGCGGCGTCTAAAAAGAATCGGCGCATCGAATTGCGGGTGAAAGAGGAACGGTGAAGGTATGGCCGGACTGATTCTACAGATGGTGGGTTGTCTCCTGATCGCGACGATCATCGGATTACTGATGGGCTGGTTTCTCCGGAGCTTCGCCACCTCGGAAAAACGTCAGCAGCTCTCCGAAATCGCCACCCGCCTTCGCGGTCGTGAACATGAACTGGACACTCTCAATCACGAACTAAAGGTCCGCACCTCGGCCGTGCAAATGCTGGAAGGCAAGATGATGGCGTCGGAAGCGGCGCTCAAAGACCTGACGGCCGACCTCGCAGCCAGGACGGAACAACTCACCGCCCTGCAGACGGAAGTGGCCGACAAGGGCGTCCAGCTGCATGCGGTGGAGCGGGAACGTGACCACCTGCGACGGGAAGTGGAAGAGGCCGAAGCGGCGCTCGCCGCCAAGGCGGCAGGATTCGCCGAAATGAAGACCCAGATGGAAAATGCGGAAGATCTCCTCATCAGCCGCGACCAAGAGATTGCCACCCTGAAATCCTGGGTCGAGCAACTCGCACCGAAAGATGCGGAGATCGGCCGGTTGCGCAGCCGCATCGAAACCCTGGAACCCTTCGCCGAGCGCAGCCGCCGCCTGGAAGCCGAGCAGGAGACGGAACGAACCCAGGCTACTCGCGCGCTCCGACAGAAGGAGCAGGAATTGGCCGACTCCATGGCGCGCCTCAGCGAGATGCAGGCGCAGTCCTCACAGTTGCGCACGCAGAGCCAACAAGACCTCGGTCGTTTCGAAGCCATCCTCAAGGAACGAGACGGCGAGATTCAGCGTCTCCGTGGCAGCGTCGAAGAACTCGAACGGTTCCGCGGCGAGGTCGAAAAGAAGGAGATCGCGCTACGTGAGGCCGAAGAACGCCGCGTCATGGACGTGAGCGAACGGGAAGAGGAAATTGCGGCCTTGCGCAAGCGGCTGGTTGAATATCGAGTCGCACAACGCTTCAGCACCCAAGCCCGCCAAAATCCCGATCCAGGTCCGGTTTCCCAACTCGCCTTGAATTCCGACCCCGACAACCAGCCGCAGCAAAAAGACGACTTGAAACAGATCCACGGCATCGGCCCGGTCATGGAGCGCGTCCTCAACCGCATGGGTATGTTCACCTTCCGGCAGATCGCTCAGTGGAACGACCAAGACGTCGAACAGATGGCCTCCCAGCTCAACACCTTCCCCGATCGCATTCGCCACGACAACTGGATCGCCGGCGCCAAGGAACAACACTTCTTGAAATACGGGGAGGAAATATAGCGAGACACTGGCTCCCTAGAAGTCCAGGATTATGACTTTCTGCTCGGCCTTCACCGCCTCGAAAGCCTTCACAAGCCCGGCATGGCTGATTTCGCCGCGCCCTTTGTTATCGAAATCGTACAAGACGATCACCAATTCCTGCGCTCCATCGGCCTTCTTCGAGAGGTCGCGTCGGGAGCCGTGTCCGCTGAAATACAGCAACGCCAGATCCTGAGGGTTTGCGACGTCGGCCAGACGAGCCAAGGCCCGATCAAACCCTGCCCTGGTAGCCTGCCGGTCAAGCAGCGTGTGGATTTCAACCTGCCTGAACAGCCGTCGTTCGCGGGTGCGAAGCAGGTCGCGGAATCCCTCAATGTCGTTTGCCGGACCGGACAGCTTCGCGCCGGGAAGACGATAGTGGCCCACCCCCACCAGCAGGGCATGGAGGGTCCCGGGCGGCCCGCCGCTGATCTTCCGTTTCTGTTTTCGAGAAGCAAACAGCGCGACGGTAGCGGCATCACCCGCAACGACAGGGGTCTGCGGATGCCCTTCCCGCAACACACGGCGACCGGCCGCCATCGTGGCTTCCAGCAACGAGATGCGTCCGTCACCATCGGCATCAGCGGCAGGATCGCGCAAGGTCTCAATCAGCTGGACCGTGAACGCGCCGTGCGGTTTGGCGCCTGCCAGCATCTCGTAGCCCACCTGCCCCGAGCGCGATCCGATTGCCCAGACCATGCCTGCAGGGAGCGGCCCCAATGTCTTCTCCAACCGTGGGTCATACACCAACACATGCGCCAAGGCCTCATCGAATTTTCCGTTCTGTGGTTTCGCCAAGAGCGCGGACCCTGCGAGATTCGCCGCCTGGAGGACTTCACGACGCTCATCGGGACCCAGCTTCATAAGCCGGCTCGGCACGAGCTTGGCCAACAGCGTGAGGGCCTGGCCATATTGAGATTCCCGCATGAGCGCTCGTAGCCGATCGAGGTCCGCCGTCAGCGCGCTCGTAGCGCCGGCGACCCGACCGAAACTCTGGGCGGCTTGATGGAGCCGCTCGACCAATCGCTTGAACCCATAGGGATCGCCTCCGGGCTCTTCCAGATCCGGCAGGGCCGCCTGGAGGCTGTCGGCGAAGTATTCAATCGGATTTTCAAACAATGCCGGCGCACCGATATCGAACGCGCGGTTCAACTCGTCGAAAACGGCAAACGCCGCCAGCACCGTCCCGCGATGCCTCCCATCCGACGCGCCGATCCCCTCTTCACTCCCGGCGCGCACGGTCACAGCCCCCTGCGACAACGTCTCGGGCGGAGGCTCCGTCGGCACGACGAAACGGACATCCGCGCTGTCGCGCAGCCAGCTCGGCAGACGTCCCAGATCCTCTCGCCGATAACAAAACCAGTACAGGCTTTGCGCCAGCGGGTTGCCTCCGCGCAGCCGGCGCTTCAGCGCGCTCATGATCACGTCCCCCTCCCAACCGGAATATCCGATCACGAGGGGCGAGCGGGTCCATAAAAGGTTGTCAAGCAACCCCACCATGGTCACGCTCGTCTCCTCGTCGGCGCGGGCGCGGTCGGTCACTTCACCGCGCAGATTGGCGCAGTCGTAAAACAGATAACTGCCGTGGACGTGCACGATCTGGATATCCGCGCGTTCGCGGTCGATGCGGCCCACGGTTCGGGGGTGATCACAGACCGACGGTTCTTCGCCGAAGAGCCGGAGGGCCCTTGCAATGAAATCATCGAAGTTGGTCGTCACCACGAGATTGGTCAGTTTGCGGGACGACAGCAGATGGGCCAGGCGCAGGCTGGCAAGCGACAACGGCTTTCGCTCAATCAGCTTCCGCAGGTAGTGCTGACGTTGACGCGCTCCCGGGTAGGCGCGGCTGAACCAATGGGAATAGGCGTCCAGCGTCTGCTCGCTGTCAGGAGAGCCCCGGCGCAGGTAGCGCTCGGCGATACTCCTGCAGTCATCGATGATGTTCGACGCGAGGGGAACCGGCGGAAAGGAAATACCGGCACCGACCACAAAAAAGAAGGGCGATCGGTGCGCCTCCATGCCCAGTTCCTCGCAAGCCTGACGGATCTCCATCACCGCCGCATTCAGGTCCAACAGATGCGGCTCGGGTTCTCCGAGTCGTAGATGTCGAGCCCGCTCGACCATTGCAGGCCTCTCCGGATGAAGCGCTCGTTCGGCCATCGCGCGATATCCGTCACGTCGCCGCGATGGCCGAGGCGACGGCGTGCACGACCGCCTGATTGGCCACATCTCCGTGATCGGTAATCAGGCGGTCGGTCGACAGGTTGTGTACCCCTTCGTTGGTCAGCTGATAGGAACCCGTCACGTCGAGCAGCGAGAGATCCACGGTCCGTGGTGTTTTCTGCGCCCCGTTGCGGCCGATCCCGCCGTACTTGTCGTTCTTGTCTCCGACCCCGGACGCCACCTGCCCGGCCAACAATGACGCAATGGGATAGGCGAGTCCCACAGCCTTATCATTCTCCGTACAGGTGATGATCGTGGGACCGGCGACGGCCCTCCCCCCCACCACGCGGTAGAAGAATCCGTGGTTCGTCCCGTCCCATTTCTCCGCAAAGCCGTAATGGGAAAAGGCCGCTTGGAGCAACGAAAGAGTCGTCACATGCAGGAGCGCGGCGTCGCTGACGCCGGCGACGGTCGCGGCTACCAATCGTCCGCCGAAACTGTGCCCGATCAGATGCATCTTGAGTTCGGACTGTTCAGCCTTGATGGCGCTGAGGATCGGGTTGACGCCGTTCGCTCCGACCAGTCCGGCTCGCTCCTTCATCTGATAGTAGGTTGTGTAGTTGAGGACGTTCCGCACACCCGACCAGATGCCCCTGAAAAATTCTCCCAGTCCCGCCGCTCCACCCGCGCCGATCGCCGCAGCGCCCCCCGCATTGACCGGCGGACGGGCCACCGTGAAGGAGACCGGCCTGCTCAACTTCTGCAACACCTCTGCGGGCGGCTCCTGAAAGAAAAGCCCCGAGCCGTCTTCCGCATCGAGGGAGCGCTTCGGAACCAGCGAACGGACCTTTTCGATGAATTCTCTCTGCGCCGTCGTGCTGTCTTCCAACTTCGGCAGGAGTTTTTGCAGCTCCTCGATCGTCACATCCGCTTGCGGCGCGTCGAACACGCCCTTGAGGTCCGCCAATTTCGCTTTCATGGCGGCCATTCCGACCACCGAACCGGCCCCGGCGGCGCCGCTCGGAATGAGTTCCTTCTCTTCGAACTTCTTGGAGGGCCACAACACGCCGAGGATGGCCCACCGACGGTTCGCGAGCCCCGCAGGCGATCCGACGGTCAGCGCCGACCGGAAGTTGGCGAAGAACTTTGCATAGAGGTCCTTCGCTTGATCCATGTTGTTGTTCCACCCATGGGAAATGACGATCAGATCGGTCGTCCGATCCTGACGCAGGAACTCTTTCAACCGCGTCACTTCGGTCTGGTCATGCACGACGGCGTCTTTCGTGAACTGCACCGGAAAATAAGCAAACCCCGACAACTGTTCCATCACAACCTCCTCGATCGCTAAATGGATTGGATTGCGCGCATGAGGTCCACCAACCCCGCCCCTTGGAAATAGCGTTCACGCCGAAGATCCGTGGCGGTCGAGAGAAAAAGCTGCTTGATCCGTTCCGGCTGTCCGATGAACTCGCGACGGATGGACAGGAACGCCGCAATGACCCCGGAGACATGCGGCGCCGCCATGCTCGTCCCGGAGTGTTCCAGGTACGTCACGTCCTTCTCAATCTTCTCCTGAATCTCCATCTCCATCCTCCCCGCCGCGCAGGACAGGATCTTTTCACCCGGCGCAACCAGGTCCGGCTTCAGACGGCCGTCGCCCGTGGGCCCCTTCGACGAAAAATACGATACGCCGTATTGGTGCGGCATATTGCGGTGAGTCGAACCGACGGTGATCGCGAGATCGGCATTGCCCGGGTCGTTGATGGTCAAACTGATGCCGGCCGAACGCAGCCCGGTGAAATCAGTAGACAGCGTGCCATAACCGGAATTGCCGGCCGCCACCACGACCACGACCCCGGATCGCACCAAGCGATCCACCTCCACGCAGAGCTGACTTTGCCCGCAGGCGAACCACTCAGGCTCGAACTGGTAACCGACGCTCAAATTGACCCCATGGATACGGATCCACCGCCCGTAGCTGTTGATGCGCTGAACGTGTCCGATCGCCGCGATGATGTTGCTGACACTCCCTTGGCCGGATTCGTTCAAGACCTTGAGACTGACCAACTTGCAGCGAGGCGCCATGCCGGAAATGGAGGCAGCCTTGATCTGCTCGTAGACGACCTCCCGTTCCGTTTGGTCCCCGTCAGGCTTGAGCGTTCGGAAAAAGGCCCGAATGTCGGGGTGGGATTCGCCCGGCGGGAGCTTGGGATCGGGAGGGATTTCTCCCGCAATGATGCCGGCCACATGGGTGCCGTGGCCCATTCCATCTACCAACGCCGTCTTCTTCGGATCGCTCCCGTCCGTGAAATCGTAGTGCCATTCCTCGACTTGGCCTGCGAGATTCCGGTGCGTGCCAAAATGCTGATGGTCGCCCTTGATCCCGGAATCGATCACGGCCCAGACGATATTGTCGCCCAAGGCGGAAAAGGCCACTCGGGCGGCATCGGCCTTCACCGTACTGACGGAACTGGTAATGAACGCCGTGAGCGTGAAATCTTCCCAGATCTGGTAGATGGCCCGAGCCGCCTTGGGCTTGCCGTCTGCGCCCAGCACGTCGGGTTTTACCTTCGCGTCCTGCTCGACCAGTTCACGAATCACCTGCCCTTCGAGGGCGGCAAAAACATATTGCTCATTGAAGTCGCTTTTTTTACGATCGAGTCGTTGGTCGGCCGGATTTCGTCCGCCTTGAGTGATCAGCGCCTCGATCTTCTCGAACACCCAGATCCGGGCCGCATCCCGGCCTTTCGGATAGTCGAGGTTAAGATCGATGATCACCGAGTAACAGGCCGGCGGCGTCGAGGGTGCCGTCTTTCGCCGATCGGTTTCTCGATTCAACTTATCGAGGAGGGGAAGCGCGATGACCGTCTTTACGAGATTTTTTTTGAGCTTCTCTTCGAGATCGGACCCGGGTGAAGGCCTGCTCGGGTTCACCGGAGATGTGGTCGGCATCGCCGACCCGGGAAGTTCGCCCTGCGACGGCTTTCCGCGGGCCCCAATCGGTCGGCTTGATTTCTTTTGCCCTGTTGTCGCCGCTTTCGATTTTCTTTTAGCCATGGAAGGTCCCCCGCCGCTAGACAACCGGTTGAATGGTGGTTTCCTACGTCACATGCCTCCGCGAGACATGGAGTCAGCAAGGCATGTGCCGAAAGAACCTGAGGAAAACCCTCACTGGTTTTTTGACCACATAGGAATGGACGTATTTTTGCGGAAGGGCGCTGGAAGGAGGCACTGTATCTAAAACGGTCGTGAACGGTATCGAAAGAGATACGGGGGTGAGAAGCCTCCGTTACTCGTCCAGGCTTGGACGCAGCAGAAACGGACCATAGGCCAACGCGAAGAGGACATAGCCGCCGCTCCAGAAGGTAGCCGCAGATCCCAGCACGAGCGCGGACGGGAGGCCTGTGGCAGGACCGAAGACACGGAGCGTCGCGCCCACGAAGACCAACAGATAAATGCCGACCGTCACGGGGCCCGCATGCCTGGGCCGTCCCGTATGCCCGAGACTCGCGCGGGTCATCACCGCCAGCGTCATCACGCCGACGGCGCCGGTCGTCAGCGCATGAATCGCATCCTCCGGTTGCAAGCCGACCCCCAAGGTCGCGCCACCGACCAGCAGTAGGGCCAGTACGAGCCAACTATACCCAACATGCAGCACCAGCACCAAGGGTTCCCGCCAGGTGAGCCACCCATACCACCGTAACAGGCGCATCAGATTGACAAGCCCCGCCGCGAGCAACGCCCACCCCGTCAGGAGAGCCTGCGGGGCCAGCACCCAAACCAGGGCAGCGGCCGCAGCCGACCCAATCGCCACGGCATCGAATCGAGTAAAAGCGGCGGGCCGTTTCGCACTCCCCTCCCCGATGAGGAATTCACGGGAAAAATTCGGCGTCAAGCGTCCGCCGATAAAAACCAGCAACGTGATGTCCAATCCCACCCCCACTCGGGCGGCAAGATCCGTCGCGCTCCCGTTCAGTACCAGCGCGTGGAACAACAGGTTGCCGCAGGCGTAGAGGGTCAACAGGACTCCTATCGGCGCATGGTTCCAACTCGCGCTCGCGACGATCTGCCGCCAGAGCCAACCGGCGAGCGCCACGAGAAAGAGTCCGTCGAGCAAGGCGGAGACCATCGGCGGCAGCCAGGTCACGGCCATCGCGACACGCCCGACGACCCAGCAGAGAGACAACAGCATCAACCCAACGCCGGTGAGAGGGGGCCGGTCGGTCCAATTGGGGACAGCCGTGAGGAGAAAGCCGGCGATCACGGCGGGCAAGAAGCCGAACACCATCTCATGGACATGCCAATCGCGCGCGGGCAACGAACCGGTCGCCCCGGTCAGACCGGAAACCATCAGGACCCAGGCCGGCACCGCAAGACCGGCAAAGAGCGCCGCCCCCAAAAAGAACGGCCGAAATCCGTACGAAAAAAGCGGCAGTCCCGTCAGGGCTGTCCGGCATTCGATCCCATCACTCCTCACGCTCGCTCCTCCCCCTTATCGGTCCGTTCCTAAAAAAGCGTCGCCAGATATTCCAGTAAGAACACCAGGCCGGTGCCGCCGGTCGGCAAGGCGATGGCGCCGAACAGGGGATGGCGGGTAAACGGAAGGAAGGCGCCTTCCTGTGTGTCCTCGATCAATGCCGCCATCCGTTCGATCAGCGATTGTTTTTCTTTCGAGGAGGCTGCTACGCCGGACACACCGGTGAGTCTGGTCCTCATCTGCGCCGCGGCCGCCCGTTTCGCCTGTTCGGCAGTACGCCGCAAAAACACCCCATTGCCGAACGCATAGGCCGCGTTGAGGCCGAAAATCACCAGCAGGCCGATCGGAAAATCCCAGCGGTCGAGATAGCCATGCCGCGCCACTACCATCAGGAAAACAATGATGAAGGGGTAATAGATCATGGCGCTGATGACGGCCGTTCGTTTCGCGATGAACTGGATGGCCACCCACTCGCGCACGACAGCCTTATCCACCCCCAGTTGGGCCGCTTCCTTCGCCAAGAGGTCTTCGGGCCACCGGATGGTCGTCCCGACCATGATGGAGATCAGGCGGCGGCAGAGCCGCGTCGCATCCACCACATAAAACATCAATAGGGTCATGGCCACGACGCTGAGCAGGAGAATGACCTGGTTGACCTGAAAACAGGCCGCTCCTCGGCAGGGCAACACGGGGAACTCTGACAGGAACATCAGCAGCAAGCCCAAGACACCGTACAGCACCGTCTGCGGAAGCACCCGCATCAACCGCTCGCCCACAGTCCCGCGTGATCGATACTCCTTCCACAACTCCTCAACCGCCACCTCGCCCTTCGGATGCGGGCACCAATCGTGGAGGCCGATGGCGGAATGGATCCCCAAAGCCTGAGCCGTATCGGCGTCGGGCAAAGAGAAACGTTGCATGAGTTCGCGGCCGTTTTCTCGCAGACGCCACCACGAATGGTGCAGAAAGGCCAGGCACAGGGCAAAGGCCAGCAGCCTGATCACCGTTGTCGGCCACACACTGACCCCCTCCGTCAGCGAGAATGGTTCGCCGCCGGTTCCGTCGCCCATCGCCCAGCAGAGCAGCCCGCCCAACAGCATCACTGCCAGCGCCAAGCCCGGCACCACTTGTCGAAGCTCGGCCTTCCGGAAGGCATGCCAGAGTTCGCTGTTGATCAAGAGGGCACAACACAACATCACAACAATGGCTGCTCCAACCAACATCACGGTCGGCGCCGCCACAAGACGGACCCTGCCGCTCTGGGGATCGAGATCCGGACGCGGCAGATGGAGACTCGGAAGGTGCTTCTCCGAAGGAGGCGAGGCGTACGGGGGATCAGGGCTCACGTCCACCGCGCCATGCCTGCCGATTTCGTAGAGCCGCGGCCGCACCTCGCTCGGTACCGTCACCCCGAACGGCGTCGCAAATTCCTGCCCCTTCTCGACAAGATGGTCCACCGCGCGCAGGGCCGAATAGAACAACGCGGTTTGATAACTGTCGCGAAAAGGCGGAATGGGCGTCTGCAATTTGGGATGCAGTGCCAGGCCGAAATGCGACGCCACGATCAGATTGCGCGCCCAGGGCCATTGACTCGGGTGTGTCAGCCGAGCGTCCAGATCGGTCGTGAAGAAAAGCGCATGGGGAAAGTTGCTGCGCAGCGCCTGGAGGATCATCAGCTTGTCGTACACATCGCTCCCCAAAACCCCGATGGCGTGGAATTCTCCATCGGCCGTCGCCTGCTCACGCTTCAAGGTCTCCACCAACCGACGCAGATAGTCCAGCTGGCTTCGGCCTGCCGGCGTCTCCGCCAGGCCCTGCTCGATCCGCAATCCACCCTCCCCGAGTTTCGGCTTGGCTGACGCGCCGTCTTTGTCCTGGTTCTTCGGCGGCAGTTCACCATCCAGGCCGGCGAGGTAGGAATAGCGATGCACCCAATGCGGGTAGTTCTTGGTACGAAGCACATCCAGATGCCATTCGAGCGTATGGCAGGCTGCCTGCTTCTCGTTCAGCTCCGCCAGTTGGTTCGCCACGGCCACGAACGTTTGAGGCAGCGCCCGCCCATAGAGGGTGTCCCATTCCGCGATGAGGGCCACGTGGGGAACATGGCCCCGCTGCTCCTGTTCTGCTGCGCGTGCCTGCCGCGAGACGGTGAGATCGACCTCCCGCCGACGTAGCTCCTCGATGAGTTGCTCGGCCAAATCGGCATCGGTTCCGATCGCGCGCACGAGTGTGATGCCGCCGTCCCTGAACCATCCCTCGACCGTCTTCGCTTCGGCTCCTTTCGGAACCTCTGCGAGCAGGAACGGATCCGCCGCCGTGGCCCAGGAGGAATACAAGACGATTCCCTTGAGGACCGACCAGGCGCCATCGACATCAGACGCCGCAGAGGGCGCTCGGCGAAGACTGGGCGTGGCCACCGCGGCACCCCGGAGACGGAGTTCATCCACCATCGCTCGGAGCGAACCCGACGAGCGCGGCCCCAGCACCCTGTAGATCGCGGTTCGCTCCTTGAAGGCGCAATTCATGTGCATCAACAGGCGCCCCAACGATAGGAGAGGATCCGCTCCGATATCTTGCTCCTTGAGCCACAACACCAGCACCTCTGTCACACTCGGCCCTTGGCCCTCGTCCGCAGTCCGCTGGAACCGTTCAATCGGTACCACGACCGACTCGCCCGACGGCTGGTCCCACTCGAAGAAGCGGATATATTCGCCCGACTCCGGCAAATACCCTGCAGCGCCCAAGGCCGACACGACGGCGTAACGATCCCGCAGCCGCGACTCGACGCCGCTGGCGTAGGGACTCCCATCCATGAACACCGGCAGCACGAGGATCGGTGAAGACGCGCCGCCGAACCCCATCGCCGCAATCACGTCAGCCGCAGTATGGTGCTGCGTCGAATCCTGCCCAGCTCGTTTCTGCGATCCTTCCTTGAGCCGATGGGTCGTCACCGCTTCGAACGGATCCTGCCACAGACGTGCCTGCACACGGTCTGGGGCGACGGCGGCTGCCTTCTCCGCTTCCTTGTCGATCGGCCGCGAGGTCTTGAGCGGCACCTGATAGATGAGAAGACTGCTCACCAGCGCCAGCACCAACGCCACGATGCCGGTCAGCGGTAGTTTCGGTTTATCGTCTTTTGGCTCAGCCATGTTGCTGGAGGAAAATCTGCGCCAGGCTAGTCCGGCGCAGCGCAACTGTCAATGGAGGGAATGAGGTGACCGGCCCGCCCGCCTCCTCCGCCGTTTGACTTCAACTTTTCCGCTCACTACAATCCGTTCGTGGCCTCGCAATTCGTCCATCTCCATCTCCACACCCAATACAGCCTGCTCGACGGCGCGAACCAAATCGAGCCCCTGATGCAGCAGGTGAAAGCGTTCGGCCAACCGGCCGTCGCCATGACCGACCACGGCAATATGTTCGGGGCGGTGGAGTTCTACCGGAAGGCGAAGGACGCAGGCGTCAAACCCATCATCGGCTGCGAAGCCTACATGGCGCCGGGCAGCAGGCTGGCCAAGGACAGCGGCTTGGCCCACAACGACTACTACCATCTGATTCTGCTCGCGCAAAACCTCAAGGGATATCAGAACCTCATCAAATTGGTGAGCAAAGCATATCTTGAGGGATTCTATTACAAGCCACGGATGGATAAGGAGTTACTGCAGCAACACCACGAAGGACTGATCGCCCTTTCCGGATGCCTGAGCGGTGAAGTCGCCTACCTGATCGGCCAGAAAGACCTGGCCGGAGCCACCAAGGTGGCGGGTGAATATCGCGAGATCTTCGGCAAGGACAACTATTATCTGGAACTGCAGGCCAATGGGCTGGAGCATCAACGCATCGCCAACGACGGCCTGCTTGAGATCCATAAGAAGCTCGACATCCCGCTCGCCGGCACCAACGACTGCCACTATCTCAAGAAGGAAGACTCGCGCCCGCATGACCTCATGCTCTGCCTCCAGACGGGCAAGACGATCAACGATCCCAACCGGATGAAGTTCGACACCGACGAGCTCTACGTCAAATCCACCGAGCAGGCCCTCGTCGAGTTCAAGGAGATGCCGACCGCCGTCTCTAACACCGTCAAGATCGCGGAATCCTGCACATTGGACCTGGCGCTCAACAAGACCTATCTGCCGCAGTTTAAAGTGCCGGAGGGGTTCACGCGCGAAACCTATGTGGAGCAACTCGCCAAGGAAGGACTGGCCGCTCGCCTGACAGAACGGCCCAGCGGCTTGCCGGAGTTGGCCTACCAGGTCCGCTTGAAGGAAGAGCTGGCCGTCATCTGTTCGATGGGCTTCGCGGGCTACTTCCTCATCGTCTGGGACATCATCAAGTTCGCCCGCTCGCGCGGCATTCCGGTGGGACCAGGGCGCGGCTCCGCCGCCGGCAGTCTCGTCGCCTATGCGCTCCGCATCACGGACCTCGATCCGCTCGTCTACTCGCTGCTGTTCGAGCGCTTTCTGAACCCCGAACGGGTCTCCCTCCCCGACATCGACATGGACTTCTGCATGGACCGTCGCGACGAGGTCATCAACTACGTGATCGACAAATACGGCAACGACCATGTCGCGCAGATCATCACGTTCGGCACCATGAAGGCCAAGGCCGCAATCCGCGACGTCGGTCGCGTGCTGGAAATGCCCTACGCCGAAGTGGACCGCATCGCAAAGCTGGTGCCCGACGACCTGAAGATCACCCTCGACAAGGCCCTGGAACAGGAACCGCGCCTCAAGGAACTCGTCGACAAGGATGCACGGGTGAAGGAACTGATGTCCGTCGCGCAGTCGCTCGAAGGGCTCGCGCGCCATGCCTCGACCCACGCGGCGGGCGTCGTCATCTCCGACCAGCCGCTCACCGAACACGTGCCGCTTTACAAGGGACCCAAGGACGAAATCGTCACGCAATATTCGATGGGCGACGTGGAGAAAATCGGGCTGGTGAAGTTCGACTTTCTCGGCCTGAAAACACTCACGATGATCCATCGAGCCGAGACCTTGGTGAACCAAGGGCGTCCCGGCCAGCCGCCCCTGCGCGTCGAGCAGCTTCCATTCGACGATCCGGAGACCTTCGCGCTGCTCTCCTCGGGAAAGACCACCGGCGTGTTCCAGCTGGAAAGCTCGGGCATGCGCGATCTGCTCACGGGCCTGAAGCCTGATCGTTTCGAAGACATCATCGCCATCATCGCGCTCTATCGTCCTGGCCCCATGGACCTGATCCCGGATTTCATCAAACGCAAACAGGGCAAGGTGCCGATCGTCTATGAGATGCCGGAACTCGAACCGATCCTGAAGGATACGTACGGCGTTATCGTCTACCAGGAACAGGTCATGGCCATCGCCAACCGCGTGGCGGGCTTTTCGCTGGGACAAGCCGACATCCTGCGTCGCGCGATGGGCAAGAAAAAACCGGAGGAGATGGAAAAACTCCGGGTACAGTTCATCGAGGGCGCCAAGCAGAAAAAGATCCCGGAAAAGAAGGCAGACAAACTCTACGAGTTGATCCAGAAATTCGCGGGCTACGGGTTCAACAAGTCCCATGCGGCGGCCTATGCGGTGGTCTGCTACCACACGGCCTACCTCAAGGCCCATCACCCCACCGAGTTCATGGCGGCGCTCATGACCAGCGACATGGGTAACGCCGACAAGATCGTGGGGTACTTCACTGAATGCCGCGGCCTGGGAATTCCGGTACTCCCGCCCGACATCAACCAAAGCCACAAACATTTCGCCGTCGTCGACAGGGGCATCCGGTTCGGACTCGCGGCGATCAAGAACGTCGGCGAAGGCGCCGTGGAGGCCGTCATCGAAGAACGGAACCAGAGCGGCCCCTTCCGGTCGTTCTTCGACTTCTTCCGCCGAGTGGACCTGCACAAATTGAACAAGCGCATGGTGGAGGGACTGATCAAGACCGGCGCCTTCGACAGCATGGGCGGCCGGCGTTCACAGTACCTGGCCATGCTCGACCAGGCCATGGAAGAAGGAGCCGGCATTCAGAAGGAACGGGCCATGGGCCAGACCAGCATCTTCGGCGACGAACTCGGTGGGCTGCCGCAGACGCTCGACGAACCGACGCTGCCGGATGTGCCTGAGTGGAGCCAGGGCGAGTTACTGAAACATGAACGCGAGCTGACGGGCTTTTACATCAGCGCCCATCCCCTCGCGCGATACGAAGCGGCGATCCGGCTCTTTGCCAACACGAACACCATGCAGCTCTCCGACGCGCAGGACGGAAGGGAAGTGAAACTCTGCGGCATCATCACCGCCGTCAAGTCGATGCTCACCAAGAAGGGCGACCGGATGGCCTACCTGACCCTGGAGGATTTACACGGCATGGTAGAAGTGATAGCCTTTCCCGACCTCTACCGCGACCATGCAGACCTGATCGTTCCCGAACAGGTCGTACGGCTGACCGGCACGGTGGACCGCGGAGACAAGGGCACCAAGTTGCGCGGAACCAAAATCGAACCGCTGGCGGAACTCCAAAACACGGCCATCTCGCGGGTGATGATTCGCTTGCACGACGGTCCGACCGCCTCCACCAGGCTGCCGATGTTACGACAGGTGTTTCAGAAATATCCCGGGTCCTCGAGCGTCTCCTTGATCATGGCCCTGGGGGGAACCTTGGAGGCCCAAACCTCTCCACTCCCGAACATCAAGATCACACCCAGCGAGCATTTCGTAGCCGATATCGAGGAAGTGCTAGGCAAGGGAACCATCACTTTGGTAACGTAGGCCGATTGCGGCCCTAGGCGACCCCCTTACTGAGGGATTCCATCGTATGAGAGACTACCTCGACTTTGAAAAACCGATCCGCGAACTCGAAGAGAAAATCGAGAAGCTCGCATCCGCCGAATCGCCGAAAGCCGGGACCCAGGACGAGGTCCGTAAACTCCGCACGAAGCTCGCGCAAGTCGAGCATGAACTCTACAACACCCTGACCCCCTGGCAACGCACCCAGCTGGCCCGGCATCCCCAGCGACCGACCACCCTCGACTACATCAACGAACTCTGCCGCGATTTCCTCGAACTGCACGGCGACCGGAGCTTCGGCGACGACCGCGCCATCGTGGGAGGCTTCGCCCATTTCAACGACCGGTCGGTCATGATCATCGGCCACCAGAAGGGCAAGACGCTCAAGGAGCGCATGCAGCGCAACTTCGGCATGCCCAACCCGGAGGGCTACCGCAAGGCCTTACGGCTGATGCGCTTAGCCGAAAAGTTCGGCCGTCCGATTATCACCTTCATCGACACGCCCGGCGCCTATCCGGGCATCGGGGCCGAAGAACGCGGACAGGCCGAAGCCATCGCTCGCAACCTGTTCGTCATGTCGCGGCTCACCGTACCGATCATTTCCGTGGTCATCGGCGAAGGGGGCAGCGGCGGGGCCTTGGCCCTCGGGGTGAGCGACCGCATCCTCATGTTGGAACATTCCGTCTATTCCGTGATCTCCCCGGAAGGCTGTGCCGCCATTTTGTACGACGACCCGGCCAAGGTGCCGGATGCCGCCGCCTCGTTGAAAATGACGGCGCAAGATTTGGTGGGACTCGGCATCGTGGACGAGGTGATTCCAGAGCCGCTCGGCGGCGCCCATCGTGATGTCAGGAGCATCTCCGACCGGGTGGCGAAGGCGCTGGCCAACCACCTCTATGCTCTGTGCGACCTGTCGATCGACGAGTTGCTCACCCAGCGCGATCAGAAGTTCCGCAAGATGGGCGTGGTCGGCGGCCTCGTCGCCACCGTGTCTTAAGTCGGCATGAGGCCGAGCGAGGCGAATCGCGCCTCGATGGCCGAGAGGATGTGCCGGCGCAGGGCTTCACGGTGCGGGGTCAGCGCTTCGTCTTGCAGATACCGATCCAACGTGCGGGGAATCTTCTTCCACCAGGTGCGGGCGGCCGTTCGCGCCTGCTGAGCCCCTGCCGCTTCTCCCGTCATCAGCTCCGTAAGCTCTCTCTCGAAGAACCCGACGTGGACCAGTTCGTCCTCCAGGATCTCGGCGAGGTCAGGCCTGAGTTGCGCCAGGAGCCTGGCGAATTCCAACCCCAGGGCTTCATAGCCAAAGAGATACACGGCCAACGCTTCCCACTGCGACGGCACGCCCGGCAGGCTGTCCGAACGAAGCGACGTGGTGCCGAGCAAGCTCTCGAACTGGCGCAAGTGATCCTGCTCGTCGAGTTCGTGGCGTTGGAGAAAAGTCTGCACATGTCGCGGCAGGTTGTAAGCCTGGGCGGAACGGACGGCCGCCAGGGCCATCGCCTCGGCGCGTAGAAACCGTTCCAGCAGCGCTCGCTCGCACGACTGAGGCAGCGGGATCATGCTCGCCGTCACGCCTCCTCCGGCGGCTGGAGCGGACCGGCCCACTGCCCCTTCGTCAGCCCTACTTCCTGAGACGCGCCGTCCGGCCACTGGAAATACCCGACTTCGTCCACGAACAGGATGAGCAGTTCCGTGTCCTGATCGAGCCCGCGCCACCAGTACCACCCGGCACGCTTGGGTTTTGCACTCGTCCATGTCAAGGACGCCATTGCCTGTCGATCGCCTCCCTCTCTCACGAGCGCCCGTCACTTGCCGAAGACTCGGCGGACAGGGCTCGATTCTGTTACAGTCGCTCCGAATGAAAACCAGCGCGCACCCTACCATGGACCGGCTACCAATAGAAGAGGCCCTGCCGGCGTTACGAGAGGCATTGGCTTCAGGCCGCTCCGCCTTGCTCACGGCGCAACCGGGAGCCGGAAAAACCACCAGGGTCCCGCTCGCCCTGTCGGAGGAATCGTGGCTCGCTGGCCGCAAGATCATCATGCTGGAACCCCGCCGGCTGGCCGCTCGCGCCGCCGCTGCCTACATGGCCGCGAGTCTCGGCGAACCGGTCGGTCGCACCGTCGGCTATCGCATCCGGCACGACGCCAAGGTGAGCGCCGCAACACGCATCGAGGTCGTGACCGAAGGGATTCTCACCAGGCTGTTACAACACGATCCCTCACTCGACGGATACGGCCTCGTAATCTTCGACGAGTTCCATGAGCGCAGCCTGCAAGCGGACCTGGGTCTGGCCTTCGCACGAGAAGCCCAGCGGCTCTTCAGACCGGACCTGCGCCTGCTCATCATGTCGGCCACGCTGGATTGCGCGGCGGTCACGCGCCTGCTGCAGGACGCCGTCACCGTTTCCTGTGAAGGCCGGCTCTTTCCGGTCGCGACCGACTACCTGCTCCGCCCGATCGACGACCGCATCGAACAGGCGGTGGTGCGACAGATCAGGCACGCGCTCCGACAGGACCAAGGCAGCCTCCTGGTCTTCCTGCCGGGCATGGCGGAGATTCGCCGGGTCGAGCGGCTGCTGTTCGAGGCCTCCCTTCCCGCCGACCTCCTCATCGCCTCCCTCCATGGAGACCTGCCGCAAGAAGAGCAAGAACGGGCGATCAGGCCGGCGCCGCCGGGGCAACGAAAAATCGTGCTCGCCACTTCCATCGCCGAGACGAGCTTGACCATCGAAGGGGTACGGGTCGTGATCGACGCGGGGCTCATGCGCGTCCCGCGGTACGATCCACGTTCCGGCCTCACCCACCTCGACACCATCCGCGTCACACAAGACGCCGCCGATCAGCGTCGCGGACGAGCCGGACGACTCGAACCGGGACGTTGTTACCGTCTCTGGACCGCGGCGGAACAGCAGGCGCTGTTGCCCCGCCGCCTTCCGGAAATTTTAGAAGCCGACCTGACCCCGCTAGCCCTCGACCTCGCCGAATGGGGTGCGATCGAGGCCGGCGAGCTGGCCTGGCTCGATCCGCCTCCCGCCAGCGCCCTGGCGCAAGCCCGTGCCCTGCTCGCGCAGCTCGGTGCGCTTGACGGCGACGGACGCCTCACCCCCCATGGACGCCGTCTGGCCCACGTCACGGTGCACCCGCGCCTGGCCCATATGATGGTGACCGCCGCAACGCTTGGCCTGGGAGCTATTGCCTGCGACCTGGCCGCCATCTTGAGCGAACGCGATCTGCTACAGGGTGGCCCCCAAGGGCGCAATGCAGACCTTCGCCTGCGCATGGAGGCCTTGCGAGGCCGCCGCGCATCCTTGGCCGGAACCACCGTCAACCGCGCGGGCGCAGAACGGGCGCGACGTGCCGCCGACCAATGGCGACGGCAGCTGCAGCTCGACGATGACCCCGGCCCAGAGGCGGACCACTGCGGGCTCCTCACGGCCTTGGCCTTTCCGGATCGCATCGCGCAACGGATCGAGGGCAGCGAGGGCCGTTACCGCTTGTCGAACGGCCGCGGCGCGACGTTTCCGAGCATTCAAGCTCTCTCGCAGGAGGCCTACCTTGCCGTCGCCCAACTCGACGGCTCGGACGACTGGGCTCGCATTCAATTGGCCGCTCCGCTCCACCTCGACGAGATCGAGCAACATCTCGGCGCGCAGCTGCGTCAGGTCGACCTGCTGGAGTGGGATGAACGAACCGAGAGCGTCCGCGCGCGACGCCAACGACGGCTCGGCCAGCTCGTGCTGGAAGACCGGGCCCTACCCAAGCCTGATCCGGCCCAGGTCACGGCAGCCCTGTTGTCCGGCATCACGCAGTCCGGCCTCGCCTGCCTGTCTTGGACGAAGGACCTGTCGGCATGGCGCACCCGCGTGGCCTTTCTCCATGGCCTCGACCCCAGCTGGCCCGACCTCTCTGACGGCGCCCTCACGCGCACCCTCGGCCAATGGCTGGGACCGTTTCTCGACGGCCTCACCAGCCTCGCGCAAGTCCGTCGCCTCGACCTGGCGCCCGTGTTGGAACAGCTGCTGACCTGGCAACAACGGCAAGAGTTGGATCGCTTGGCGCCGACGCACCTGGTCGCGCCCAGCGGATCGCGCATCCGGCTTGATTACGAGCAGGGCGCCCTGCCGGTGTTGGCGGTGCGGTTGCAGGAAATGTTCGGCTGCCAAGACACGCCGCGGGTCGCCGGAGGGAAGGTGCCGGTGATGGTCCATCTGCTCTCGCCGGCCGGGCGGCCCGTACAGGTTACGAAGGATCTGGCGAGCTTTTGGCGGACAGCCTACCAAGAGGTGCGCAAGGAACTCAGAGGGCGATACCCACGGCATCACTGGCCGGAGGATCCTTCGGCAGCGCAACCGACCAATCGGACCAAAGGGCGCAGCTGAACGTACCGAAGGCCTCGAGGCATGCCTTGCTAATTCACCGGGATTCGCGCATGCTACGCCCGCACCATCGCCGTCCGCTCCGCGACAGGAGTCTATGGATCACTTTGCCATCGTCACCGCCTTCGGGCATGACCGTACCGGCATCGTTGCCGCGATTGCCGAAGGGCTCTACCGGCTCGGCTGCAACATCGAAGACAGCTGCATGACCAGGCTCCGCGGCGCCTTCACGATGATGTTGGTGGTCCGGCTTCCGAACGGCCTGGACGCCGAACAGCTCGGCAACCGGCTGGCTCCCTTCGCCGCTCCCTTGGGCCTCACCCTGCTCTGCCGCCCCTTGCCGGACCAGACCGCCGTTCGCCAACCGGCGCAGGACCTGCCGACCTTCATGCTGTCCGTGTATGGTGCCGATCACCCCGGCATCGTAGCCCAGGTGGCGCAGACGGTAGCGGAACAGGGCGGCAATATCAGCGACATGAACACCCGCGTCATCGGCACGAGCGATCTGCCCGTCTACGTGATGGTACTGGAGATCCAGTTTACCCGGACGGAACAGGCCGAGCCCCTCCGTCAGGCGCTCGAGCACCTCAAGCCCCGGCTCGGCGTCGATCTCACCCTGCGTCCCCTCGAACGCGTCACCTTCTGACCGTGGCTATCCGACCGATCCTGCTCTACCCCCATCCCGGCCTGAAGTCGCAAAACGCTCCGGTGTCGCCCGACGACGCCCTGGTGCAAATCGTCGTGCAGGATCTGCTCGACAGCCTGGCGGCCTCACCGGGCGTGGCGCTGGCGGCCCCCCAGATCGGGCATCGCGTCCGGATCATCGCCGTGGATGTATCACGCAAGCAAGGCGAACAGGGACATGGACTGGTGGTGTTGCTGAACCCCGTAATCCTGGTCCAGGAAGGGCAAAAGGTCGTGCGCGAAGGCTGCCTCAGCGTGCCGGACTATACGGGTAATGTGTTGCGGTATCAGGAGGTCGTGGTGGAAGGGCTCACGCCGGACGGTCGCGCCACGACCATCACGGCATCAGGCTTCGAAGCCTTGGCATTCCAGCATGAAGTCGACCATCTGCAGGGCACGCTGTTTCTCGACCGCATCCAGTCGCTCAGCACCGATCTCTTCAGACGCAAGCGGTAGCGCACCTGCGCATCAGGACAGGTCGCGATCGGCCAACAGCGTCTCGGCGGCCACGCGGCCGGTGAGGAGCGCGGCATCCAGGGTGCCGGTACCGAGATAATCTCCACAGCGGTAGAGCCCAGGCCTGAGCCGAAGCGCGGAAGGCTCCGTGTGAGCCGAGAGGACCGCCATGGGAGGCAACGCACGCACGATGCGGTCCGTGCGCAGGTGACGCCAGCCATCCACCGCATCGCCGAACCACTCCCGCAACTGTCGCCAGAGCGCCTTCAACGTCTCATCCCCCGCGGTCGCGGCCTGTTGGGACAGGCTCACGGACACCAACGACCGCCCGGCGGCGCATAGGACGGCGCCACCTCGCTCAGAACGCAGAGGGTCCGGATCGGTCCCTGCTCATCACCGTTGACCACCAACCAGGATCCCGCCATCGGCGACAGCGGAGCTTCGAAATACAGACTGAACGCATTCCTGCCCGACTCCCCGGAAGCAGCCTCCCCGCACAAGCGGGCGGCAACGGAAGACTCCGTCGCCAGCACCACGGCATCGCCCGCAAGCCGTTCCCCCGAATCCAGCACCACCCCGGTGCCGTCTAGTTCACGCACGCGCGCGTGCAGCCGTATCGATTCCGGCGGCAGGCCGGCGGCGACCTGATGGGCCACCGCCCCCATGCCTTCTGTCGGCAAGGCAATGGCGCCCCGTGAAAACGAAGCCCACAGGAAAGAGAAGAGGTGACAGGGCGCGGAAAGGGCGTCTTCCATGAACACGCCGCCGAGAAAGGGGCGGAAGAAGCGCTGCTGCATTTCCACAGAGAAGCCATAGGTCCGCAGGACGTCCCGCACCGGCGTGGCCGCGCCGCCGGCGCGCGCGCAGAGGCCCCCGTTCAGCGCGTCGCGTCTGAGGCGCAAGACGGCCAGCTTGTCCCGAAGAGAGCCGACGGGGCTGGAAAGCGTGTGCAGCAGATCTTGCGGGCGGCGGAAGGGATCGCTGATGCGGTGGAAGCCGCCGGCGTGCCGCACGATGGCGCCGGGGTGAAAGGGCTGGAGGCGCAGGGCCGCATAGTCGAGTGCCTGCGTGGCTTCCGGATATCCGGTGAGCAACACCTGAAAGCCGCGATCCAGCCGGTACCCCTCAACCTGGTCCGTGCGAACGCGACCCCCTACATTGTCAGAAGCCTCCAACACCGTCACAGTCGCCCCTGACCGCCGGAGGCGGCGGGCGCAGGCCAACCCGGCGAGGCCGCCACCCACGATCAGGACACGGATCGTCGCAGCCATCGTGACGGCTCAGACTTTCTTCCAGGCGATTGTCATATCCGCCTCGCCGTATGCCGCCCTCCGCTCCTTGGACTCAGTAGCCCCGTCCGCTTCCACCACGCCCCATGCGGTCGAACGGCAACGCCTCATACCGCTTCTTCAGATCAGGATGTTGTTCCAGATAGCCCTTCACCGCCGCATCGTCCGCGAAAATGTCCTTGCTGCGCGCGCGGTAGTCCTCGACCGTCAGGTCGTACTTCGAGAGGAGCTTGCCGAGCTTGGCGTTGATGTCGGCGCCCATTTCCTTCATCTTCTCCGGCGACGGACGCTCACCTTGTCCGAACGACTGGCCACCTTGGAAATAATTCGCCATCATCTCGCCGATCTCGATGCGCGCATTCACGAATTTCTCCACGTCAGCCGGCTCCGCCGCCAAACCGGTGCCCGCCCACAACGCGACGCCTAAGGAGATTGCCATGAATGCACGTGCCCGATGCCTAGCCATAATGCCCTCCCCCATAATGGATAAGAAAGTCCTTACTCAAACATCTGCCATCATACCATCCTACCCTGCGAAAAATGGATCAAGAACCTCACGACTTCTCGCGAATTCACTCATGAAATTCCGCGAATGAACGAAACGTCCCTCCGCAGCGCGCGCGGGGCCACAATCAAACCCCTCTGTGTATCTACGCATTCTCTCCAGAAAGACTCGTGGCACGAATCTTGGGATAGATGCGGGGGCAGAACGGCACGCATGGGGCGGGCCGCATCATTCAAGGAGGCAATCATGACGACGCACACCACCACGATGCTCAATGGACTCGACACGCAACAGATGGTCGACACGATCGAGGCGATCAAGCGCGACCCCGCGCTGGCCCATTTTGAATTCCGCGCCCGCAATCAATGGATCGACGGCGGGATGAACCGGTCGCGCATCCAGGACTTTTATGGAGCAGGCCGGGAAGACGATTCGCGGCAGGAACCGTTCGAGTTCACCAACGGCGAGCCGCCGGTGCTGTTGGGCGCCAACGAAGGCGCCAATCCCGTCGAGTTTCTCCTGCACGCATTGGCCGGCTGCGTGACAACCACCTTCGTCCTACATGCCGCTGCGCGCGGGATTCGTATCCGCGAACTCGCCACCGAATTGGATGGGGACATCGACGTGCAGGGGCTCATCGGACTGAACGACGCGATCACGCCGGGCTATCAAGAGATTCGCATCAAGATGCGGGTCAAGGCTGACTGCACCGACGAAGAGTTGGATGATCTGCTCCGGTACGCCCAGGCCCGCTCGCCCGTCTGCAACACCGTCTGCCGACCGGTGCCGGTGAAGGTGGAACGGGTAGCGCACTGAGGCCGCCTGCCTCGTGAGTCTGCTGTGGTGAGCAGACCCCCTCATGGGGCTGCTCACCGGGCGAGGACCGATTCCTTGCTCGGCCGCCCAGCCCGCGCCTCGACGACCGCCCTCTGCACAAGGGGCAGTGTTACGACCAATACGACCAAAGCGTCACGCATGTCAGCCGACGGATTTCGCCTCGGAAAGCTTGCGCACCAACGCGGTCATCTCCTCCAATTTCCGCGACCCCGCCGACAGATCATTCTCCAAGCGCTCGATCATATCGAGACAACTCCGGACCGTGTCGATCAGTTGGGCCTGGGTCATGGCGGGCAACTTCTGTTCGAGATCCTGTCGGTTCAACATAGGGAAATGGTCTCCAGTTGTGTCTCAGGACGCGCCACAACACTTCTTGAACGTCCTCCCGCTTCCGCAGGGGCAAGCCTCGTTTCGGCCCACGGGGCGGCGAGTCGGCAGCGGCGCGCTAAACTCGCCGGCTTCGCACCGTGCCTGATAGATTGATCGACCCAGATGCGCGTATTCAGCCAGCGCATTGGGAAACAGTGTGACGACCGTGTCGGCCAATTGCTCCACACTCGACGTTCCCTTGCTCTCCTTGGCAGCGACGGCCTCTCCTCCGTTCGGATTCGACCGCAGTCGTGGGAGAGGGCCATCAGGGCCTGCGTCACCGACTCGGCTTCCTCCAAGGTTCCATACCGCGCCTCCCAATCATTGAAGACCATCGGCATCCGCTCAGACGGAAGGATCAATTCCGGCCCATTTGCGATGCTGAACAGGAACCCCGCCAGCTGCGGATAGGTCATGGTTCCGTCTGGACGGAGCGGTGATGAAAGGAACGCCTGGAGGAGCGCCGCCTGCGCGGGCGAGAACGGCGGAAGCCTGTCTGGCATAGTTCGATCCCCTCGCAACAAGCGCGTATCTTACTCGTATTGGGAGGGCCGCCGACAGACAAATTTTCGGAGAGGAATGAAGGTCAGCTCCGGGTCGATCGCTTGTGGTCGATGGGGCGGAACGAGAAACATCGGTGCTACCGAGATTGTCTCCCCACTCTCACTCCCAGCCGTGGAATCGTGTCGGACCGCTTCACGAATACCGGGGGAGCCGCCCCTTCAATGGGGCCACGGCATTTGAGCCGTGGAATCGGGCGCATCAGCTGCGGCTGACGAACGATCAGCTTCCTTCAATGGGGCCACGGCATTTGAGCCGTGGAATCGGTGTAGATATTCAGGAAAATCGGATTGAGGCAGAAGTCCTTCAATGGGGCCACGGCATTTGAGCCGTGGAATCAATCCGCGCAGGACACGCGAGCGGGTCGATTGCGATGCCTTCAATGGGGCCACGGCATTTGAGCCGTGGAATCAGGAATGGAGCCGCTTTGGATTCGGCGGATTGCCGACCTTCAATGGGGCCACGGCATTTGAGCCGTGGAATCCATCCTGCGGATAGGCGTCAATTTCATCCAAAAACACCTTCAATGGGGCCACGGCATTTGAGCCGTGGAATCGGCAAGGTGGCCGGGGCGATGGCGAAGCGGTTAACGCCCCCTTCAATGGGGCCACGGCATTTGAGCCGTGGAATCATACGTTTTAGCGTGGGCGTTCTTCAAACCGCGGACTCCTTCAATGGGGCCACGGCATTTGAGCCGTGGAATCCACCTCAACATCCATCCGAACACTGTCTGGAAATTTCCCTTCAATGGGGCCACGGCATTTGAGCCGTGGAATCAGCAGTGCGTCAATGGGCCGCATGACAATGACCGCTGGCCCCTTCAATGGGGCCACGGCATTTGAGCCGTGGAATCCGATTTCGTCAAGCTTTCTATCGACGGTATCCGGCGCCTTCAATGGGGCCACGGCATTTGAGCCGTGGAATCCATTGTGTTTCAACCGGGCCAACCGAAGGACATTACCTTCAATGGGGCCACGGCATTTGAGCCGTGGAATCTTCATCGGGAAGATTGAACGGACATTTTATTTTCACCTTCAATGGGGCCACGGCATTTGAGCCGTGGAATCGGGCAGATATTGAAACAGCAGTCTGTAATATTGTGCCTTCAATGGGGCCACGGCATTTGAGCCGTGGAATCTGCCGTCGATGACCGTTCCGGCGGCGTTGCTGTATCCTTCAATGGGGCCACGGCATTTGAGCCGTGGAATCCCCTCAGCTCACCAACTATGCCCATGCGCGTCAGACCTTCAATGGGGCCACGGCATTTGAGCCGTGGAATCACCCCCCTCCTGCGCCTGCTGCGCGCACCACCTGTACCTTCAATGGGGCCACGGCATTTGAGCCGTGGAATCTAGGGAACGTCTGATTAATTCGCGTTTCCACGAAGCAATCTGTTTCTCGGTGGATCAAGACGGGCCATCAGCTGGGAACCCGCTGGTCCGAGAGCGCCTTTCTCGGATTCCTCCGCCGTCAGGCGGCCCGCGCCCCGTTCGCACCCCCGTCCGCTAGGCTGCCGCCAGCAAGTGCCGGCGTGCTACATACAGATTCGCCAAGCCGCAACTGATAGACAACCAGTGCGCATTCTTCGCGAGCCCCCGGTACCGCACTTTGGCCCACCCGAAGATCCGCTTGATCACCAAGAACACATGCTCGACTTTGGCACGAACCTTCGACTTCGTCCGATTGCGGGCCCGCTCCGTCTCGCTCAAGGGCCGATGGCGATGGGCTTTCGTCTGGACGAAGCTCTTGGCATGGGGAGCATGGTGCTGAATCATGTCGCGTTGCCCGCTATAGGCGGCATCGCCCCATACTCGTGTCTCCTGTCCATGCAGCAACTCCGGCAACACCTGGCTGTCATGGACATTCGCCGCCGTGGCCGCCACTGAGTGAACCAGCTTCGTCCGGCTGTCCACTCCAATATGCGCCTTCATGCCGAAATACCACTGGTTCCCCTTCTTGGTCTGATGCATCTCCGGATCTCGCTCTTTCTGGCGATTCTTCGTCGAACTGGGCGCATTGATGATCGTGGCATCCACGATCGTGCCCCGGCTGACCTTCAGCCCGTGGGCAGCCAGATACGCGCCGATCCGCGCAAAGAGCTGTGCGCCCAAGTGGTGGGCTTCCAGCAGATGCCGAAACTTACAGATGGTGGTTTCATCCGGTACGGGCTCGCGGCCCAGATCAATCCCCACGAACTGCCGCATGGCGTGTGAGTCGTACAGCGCTTCCTCCACCGCCGGGTCCGACAGGTTAAACCACTGTTGCAGACAATGGAGGCGCAACATGCGTTCGACACCCACGGGCGGACGCCCTGGGCCCTCGGCCTTGGGGTAGACCGGCTCGATCGCCGCTACCAATTCCGCCCATGGAACAACCTGGTTCATCTCGTTGAGAAACTGCTCCCGGCGGGTGGGCTTGCGATACTGTTCAAACGAGACTTCGGCAAACGTCTGTTGCTGCATGGGGCACGCCTCCAGTTCAGTGCTGCGCTACCCTTAGCACATCATGCAAAGAGAATAAATCAGACCTTCCCTAGAACATTAAAACTTGATTCAATCGAAATTACGCCCTTCAATGGGGCCACGGCATTTGAGCCGTGGAATCTCCCTTTGACTCGGCATGTGTTTTCCCTTTCATGACCTTCAATGGGGCCACGGCATTTGAGCCGTGGAATCAAACCTTTTTTAGCTTCTCTTACCTGCTTCAACTTAACCTTCAATGGGGCCACGGCATTTGAGCCGTGGAATCAAAACAGGCGGCTCGGGCGGGGCGAGCGCAGTCAACCCTTCAATGGGGCCACGGCATTTGAGCCGTGGAATCGGCAGACACACATCCACCAATGACCACAGCTACTGTCACCTTCAATGGGGCCACGGC
The DNA here is from genome assembly GCA_015709715.1 of Nitrospira sp. Taxonomy (NCBI): domain Bacteria; kingdom Pseudomonadati; phylum Nitrospirota; class Nitrospiria; order Nitrospirales; family Nitrospiraceae; genus Nitrospira; species Nitrospira sp. The sequence continues at coordinate 35,526 of CP054184.1, read as the reverse complement.
ATTTGAGCCGTGGAATCCTCGATCAATGCGACTGGGCCAAAGCGATGAAATACCTTCAATGGGGCCACGGCATTTGAGCCGTGGAATCGGGGATCATGCACTAAATTCCCTTTTTCCTCAGAGCCGCCTTCAATGGGGCCACGGCATTTGAGCCGTGGAATCGCTGGCCAATCCCCCATAATGATAGCCGTACAAGGGCCTTCAATGGGGCCACGGCATTTGAGCCGTGGAATCGACGGCCCACAGGACGAGCTTTGCGAGAGCTTCCGTCCTTCAATGGGGCCACGGCATTTGAGCCGTGGAATCTACCGCAGACATAGCAGACGACTCAATATCGCGCCACCTTCAATGGGGCCACGGCATTTGAGCCGTGGAATCCGTTATCGACTTGCAGACGCTGATTCGCCATGCGGCCTTCAATGGGGCCACGGCATTTGAGCCGTGGAATCCGGGGCGGACGCGTTTCGCGTCCTGGCGCTTAACGTCCTTCAATGGGGCCACGGCATTTGAGCCGTGGAATCGGGGATGGGCGGCTTTTGCATACACGCCGCGGGGAAGCCTTCAATGGGGCCACGGCATTTGAGCCGTGGAATCTACATCGAACAAACGCTTATCTATATGGTCGCCGACCTTCAATGGGGCCACGGCATTTGAGCCGTGGAATCGACGCACGATCTAGGGCGCGCGGGTTGGACTGCGGTTCCTTCAATGGGGCCACGGCATTTGAGCCGTGGAATCCATGGAGCGGGCGGGCGGGATAGACGCCATGCGGAACCTTCAATGGGGCCACGGCATTTGAGCCGTGGAATCATCATGCAGTGTGGTTGCCGACAGGCTGGCGTCAGCCCTTCAATGGGGCCACGGCATTTGAGCCGTGGAATCGGAATTTCCGCCGCGGGGTTATGCGTGAGTAAACCCCTTCAATGGGGCCACGGCATTTGAGCCGTGGAATCAAACTAGGACAGCGCGGGCAAATGACGGTCTACGTAGCCTTCAATGGGGCCACGGCATTTGAGCCGTGGAATCGGCGAGTTTCAGAACGGTATGCAACCGGATTACGACCTTCAATGGGGCCACGGCATTTGAGCCGTGGAATCGTGGAGATCCAGGTCTACGCCATCGACGTGCCCGGCCTTCAATGGGGCCACGGCATTTGAGCCGTGGAATCCTCGCAAGCGTGACGGTCGTTGTGTGCGGGAAAGGTCCTTCAATGGGGCCACGGCATTTGAGCCGTGGAATCAGCATGAATAAATGGAGTGTTCAACCTCAGATATTCTATGCCCTTCAATGGGGCCACGGCATTTGAGCCGTGGAATCAAGGGTAAACACAGCATTATGAACCTGGGATTAATTGCCTTCAATGGGGCCACGGCATTTGAGCCGTGGAATCCGCAATACTCGCATCCTCGTGACCCACTTCATGATTACCTTCAATGGGGCCACGGCATTTGAGCCGTGGAATCGCCCTGGTATCCGGCTGCACCGTGTCGCGTGGAGTCGTGCCTTCAATGGGGCCACGGCATTTGAGCCGTGGAATCTGTGCTTGGTGGGTTTTCATTCCCCATGGGTAGCAATTCCTTCAATGGGGCCACGGCATTTGAGCCGTGGAATCGGTCAGACTGTAGGCGGTAACATAACGCTGCCCGCCGCCTTCAATGGGGCCACGGCATTTGAGCCGTGGAATCTCCACTCCCCATCAATCTTCTGCACACTCACCATATGCCTTCAATGGGGCCACGGCATTTGAGCCGTGGAATCCTACACGCGGCGCGCTTGTCGTCCGCAATAGCCACGTCCACCTTCAATGGGGCCACGGCATTTGAGCCGTGGAATCCACACTATTATGTATGAGATCCTCCTCATTCTCGCCCTCCTTCAATGGGGCCACGGCATTTGAGCCGTGGAATCGGAAAGACGGGAACCGATTGGAGCACGGACACGGGATCCCTTCAATGGGGCCACGGCATTTGAGCCGTGGAATCCGTTGCCCGGCGCAGCGATCGCGCCGGGTTCCGACCCTTCAATGGGGCCACGGCATTTGAGCCGTGGAATCTCTCGCGCATACGACTTCAGGGCAAAAACTCACGGCCCTTCAATGGGGCCACGGCATTTGAGCCGTGGAATCCCAGGTAGAACAGCGTTTAATCGCCGAAACACGAACCTTCAATGGGGCCACGGCATTTGAGCCGTGGAATCATTTTTTAACGATGATCCTGAGTTGTGCAACAAAGCCGCCTTCAATGGGGCCACGGCATTTGAGCCGTGGAATCAGTTCACGCTCCTCACCACCGAACACTGGCTGCCCGCACCTTCAATGGGGCCACGGCATTTGAGCCGTGGAATCTTCGGCCAGGGTGTAACCGGCCAGTCGATCCGCTCCCTTCAATGGGGCCACGGCATTTGAGCCGTGGAATCTGATGGGGCGTTGTTCGCTGATGCCAGTCTGTCAGCCTTCAATGGGGCCACGGCATTTGAGCCGTGGAATCAAAGAGCAGGCGATTAGGCAACGGGAAATTATGGACCTTCAATGGGGCCACGGCATTTGAGCCGTGGAATCCACGTTGCAGCAGTACCGCAATCGGTTTTTTTCAACCTTCAATGGGGCCACGGCATTTGAGCCGTGGAATCAACGGTTAGCCACGGAGCTAGATGGAGTGGTAGCAGCCTTCAATGGGGCCACGGCATTTGAGCCGTGGAATCAGCTCCCGGCCAAGTGGCCGTCGGCCCTAGTGTTTTGGCGCAGGTTGCGAGCGCCTCGTCTCCTCGCAAATCCCAGGTGAAATTTTCTGACCATACACCTCCTTCGTGTGACCGTTGTTCTGCATTTGCGCCGATTTTCGTTCATTGTCCGTCGCGAGCGCTGCCAGGTCTGTGCTCATCATTGGAGCGCTCGCATTGCTGGGCGGCACCCCTACACGACACGAGCCCGACGTTCTTCCCACTCGGCCTTGATTCCCATCGACTCGATCCGTTTGACCGGATGGCTCTCCGTCGGACCAAGATCGATGATGAGGACCTGATCTTCGCGCTGATCGATAATCTCCGTCAAGGCCGCCTTCATCCGCACCAGATCGATGTCGGGCAGATCGCATTGAAACACGGAGAACTGGAGATGGGCACCGAACCCCTTCATGGTCTTGAACACCCGCCGCAGCCGTTTGGCATCACAGATGTCGTAGGTGACCAGATAGTGGCGACGCATTCCTTCACCGTGTCGTAAACGCCGGGAGTTCGGGTATCTCTCCCAACAGATACCGTCCCAGCAGCCGAGCCTGCACTTCCAGCACTCGACGGTAACTAATTTGGTACCCGAACACCGGATGCGTAATTTCTTGGCCCATGCGCCGCTCATAGGTTTCGATCAACCGGCGGCGGCCTTCCGGCGTCAACGTCACCGACCCCATGCGCTCAAACCAATCGCTCTGTCGAATCTCACCGTTGTTGATGGCCGTGAGCACGGCAGAATCGGCGATGAGGGGACGGAACTCTTCCATCATGTCGAGAGCCAGGGCCGGTCGCCCATAACGCGGCTGATGATAAAACCCCAAATAGGGATCAAGCCCCACGCTCTGCAACGTCACGGTCCATTCACGCGCGAGCATGGAGTAGAGCAAGGACAGCATCGCGTTGACGGGGTCGCGCGGCGGGCGACGATTACGCCCGTCGAAATCAAATCGGGCCCCTGGCTCAGCTTCTTTCAACATGCCGGCGAATTCCGAGAAATACCGTCGGGCGGCGGTGCCTTCCACACCCAGCAACGATTCCAATGACTCTACCGTACCGGCGTGGACCTGATCGTTTTTCAGCTCCTGCAGCACCATGTCCGGCGCCGCCCGGTGATTGCGCCTCAACAGGGTTCGGCAATTGGCGATCTTGGCTTGCACAAAACGCCGTGCCAGCCCAAGGCAACGTTCCCGATCCGCCGCCACCGCATACTGCCGACGCCGCAACTCCACATGTTTGTGCAGCAGGCCCGTCGTCATGCCGTAAAACCAGCCGCCGCTGGAGCAATAGACCAAAGGAATGTTCCGCTTGCAGAGTTCCTGCACGACCTGCGTGCTGACCTGTACCGCGCCATACAGCACGACTTGCGAGGTTTCGACCAGCCGCGCTTCGCCGATCACCTCCTCGTGGTCTTTCACCTTCAGGCACTCCCCGTCCTTCCCCACCTTCGCACCCGGCGTCTGCACATGGAGCGGCAAGGCGTCATCGTTGGTGGGAATGAGCTTACGAAGCGCCGCTTGCTCGCCCTCCTGTGCCGCTCGCAGCCACCCCACTTCATCCGGCAAACAGATCCCCACCAGTGAACAACGTGGGCACTTCGGACTGTCCACTAACGGCGGCGGGGCCACGGTCGCCTGGGTCATTGCCCGCATGCCTTGGAGAAGTTCCGCCGTACGCGCGATCAATTCATCATCGAATGACACCTCCACCCGTTCACGCGAACCAATGAAGTAGAGCACTCCGCACTCACAGGTGAAGCCTTGTTCCCGCAGCAACAACCCTTGCACACAGAGTTGCACCCGCTCCGGCTCCCACGCGCCTTGCGCCGTATGTGGGCGCTTGCCACGCTTGTAATCCACGGGGACGACCGCCGTCCCCTCCCCTTCGACCAGATCGATCTTGGCCGTGACGCCGAGCCGCTCAGACGACAACCAGACCGAACGCTGATGAATGGTCGTGTCACCGGATGGCTCATCTTCCACCTGACGCGCTTTGCGAACCGGGGCTTGGTCGACGCGCCGATGGTGGAACCGACCTTCCGTCGTCTCCGCGTTGTCCGCGAACTCCCCATCCACCCACTCGAAGAAGGCCAGACGCGGGCAATAGGCAAACTCGTTCACCATCCGCGCGGGGAGCAACGGCAAGTTGCTCCCCGTGGATGGTCCCTGTGATTCAGGTTCCATATCCTTCCTATCGGCAAGAGGGCTGGAAATATTCAGTTGTCAAAGAACGGCCAACGTCTGAATCAATCAGGCGTTTTGTTATAATGACAGCCAACGTTAGGATCTGGAGGCCTATATGGAATATCCGATCGTCATCGAGCCAGACCCCGAGGCCGGAGGGTATGTCGTCTTCTGTCCGACCCTGAAGGGATGCGTCTCTCAAGGCGAAACCGAAGAGGAAGCCTTGGGGAACATCAAGGACGCCATCAGGACCTACCTCGAAAGCATCGAAGACCTCAAACGCCTAAAGAAGTTGAGAACCGTTAAAGTCAGCGTATGACGAAGCTCCCACAGGTCTCTCATGAACGCGTCGTGAGAGCCCTCAAGCGCGCAGGATTCTATGTCCTCCGCGAAGGCAACCACATCTCGATGACCGACGATAAGCATCTCGTGGTTATCCCCGCCATCACAGCATCAAGCCCAGTACGTTGAAGCAAATTCTGGAAGCCGCCGAGATCTCCCTCGAACAATTCAAGGACCTTCTCTGAAGAAGGCAACCCCCTGCGCCCCTGCTTCTCACGCCTCACGGACAATCCACCGCCTCGAACTGACCGAGGCCGAAGTGGGAAGAATGACCAAGAGCCTATACGATATCTACTCGGCAGCGAACAAGCCTAACCCGTAGAAACGCCCGCCACCGAGACAGACTGGGCCTGGAATAGCAATAGGCCTACCTTGTGAGTCCTTCCAGCGAATTCTCACGTGCATTCTGGGAAAACCCTTGAGATGATCGGGCGCACTATAACGATCGGCTAGATCGGTTCCAGCCCAGAACCCAACCTTGCGCCATTCAAGTTCGGCATCCTCAGCCAATTCCTTGGAAAACCCAGCCTGGACGATTGCATTGCGGAGCAGGCCGTCGACCCTATCGTTCAGACGATCCAGCAGCCGCTTCTGCTCTTCAGCCGAGACCCCCTTCTTTAATCGCCTCCGATAGTGCGCCGGGTCGTCATAACCAGGGAGGACTACCGGCGTCACAGTGGACCATGTGTCAGCAGGCTCGACATAACAGCGGACCACCTTTTCATTGCCGGGCAGGAGCGAGAGTAATGCTGCAGACTGCCCACTGTCCTCGTCAATAAGGTCACGTCCCGACAACGCCCGCTGTGCCCATGCAATTTCCTTCTCGCAGTCATCGGAAAACGCAGTCAGCATGAGTCGGCGCACGCTCCCAACGACACGGGCTTTCCCTTCACCACGTCCCTCAATACTGGGAAGTGGCAAGTAAGCAAATCTCCGAGGCCCTACTGGAATGTGATTTCCGCGTATCGGTTCCCCATGTCCCAGGACGAAAGCAGCTATCTTCGACTCGGACCAGCCGGCTCGACGAGTTGCGCATGTCACGGCATGCCGCATCATCCCGGCAAGCGTAAGGTTGCTACGTACCGTATCAAAGGGCCTGAAGCCGCTGGAATCGGGCTTGAGGAGTGAAAACGCGGTGACGAGCCTCCTCGGTGGATCAGTGGCTCTTCGATACTCGATTTTCTTGTAGGCAGATTCCGGCAAGGGCGGTGTAGGATCGAACGTTCCGTCCGGCCGTACCCGTTTAAGAAAGCGCTCGTGTCGATCGATGAGTGCGTTGAGTGTCCCGGACGTCGGCACGCGAAGTCCATCTTCGACTCCTTCTCTTCCGGGTACCCACCGTTCTCCACTTAACGCTTTCACTTGCTCATCAGACAGCAGCGCCGCATGCCCAATCGCTATATCGATACCCCAGCCGAGAGCCGTGAGATTGTTGGCAATTTTGGCCAGAACGTCTGGGCACCCTCTGTCCTCGTTGGATTCAGGATCATGAAGCGACCATAGGTAGTGGATTGCGTCACCGTCCAGCAGATGGGTCGGATGTACGGTTTTCATGGTGCGATGTGTTGACGGATCGGAGTCTCCTGTTCCAGCTAAATTTCCTCGAGCCCACGCTTTCGCGACGATATCCATCGCGTTATTGGGCACTGAGAGCACATATCCGTGACGCTTTCCATTGGGGCTGGAAGAATACGCCTGTGGCGTAATAATCAAGGATGGAGTCACTTTTCGCTCCAGCCAGGTTAAAGCCGATCGGATGTCGCCAGCTGCTAACCCGTTTTCTCCCATTCTGGAAGCCGCAGCAACGAGTGACTGATAAACGCGAAGCGGCGACGGTGGCCATTCTGGGAGACGTCGCTCTTTTCGCCCGTGAAACCTGCTGTCAAGTAGCCGAATAAAAATACAGAAGTATGAGGACATGGAGTGCCTCATTGTTTCGCTTTCTTCCCTTTTGCTTTCTCCCCTCCCTTACCGCCCGCATCGCCAGCCACATCTTTCTTAGCCAGTTCCTTATCAAACTCAACCTCGCGGTCGGGAGGTTTGGCGAAATCTACTTCGCGCTCAGGGTCTATGCCAAACGCTCTTGCCACATCCTTGGCATAATCAAAAGCCTCTTTATGCTTCACGTCCACATCTTCACGTCTGCCGTCGTAATAGACTGCCTTGAACTCCCGTTTCTTGTCCGGGTCGAGTACAAGATTGCAACCCTGCCGGAGATATCCAATCGGAGAATAGGTGAACGCTGTTAGAGCAAGCCCCAACACGTACCGACGCAAGGCGCGGGTCTTCTTTTCATCCTGATCCACAGTCAATAAACGCAAGGCGGCAAGGTGCAGAGTCGCATCGCGCCGGATACCACCCGTCGCGATCACACCGCCATGTGTTCCTGCGGCCGGAACATGGATAAACCCTCTTACGGCATAGGCATCTTTTGTCTTTTGATCAGAAGGTAGCTCCAGCAGGTCCTCGTTCACATATTCGACTGCCGGAACGTATTGAGCTGATCGGGTTAGCTTCCGGACATTAAATGCGCGAACTGCTGACGAGAGAAGCCGAGGCAGCTTCGCCTGTGTGTCTCGGGAATCCCACACACCGAACACCATTGAAGTTGGTGCGACATTGGCCAATAGCTCGGCGTTACCGTTCATCACCTTCTTGAAGGCAGCTTGCAACTCCTGCTTTAAAGCCGAGCAGCGAATGATCGCATCACCTGCGCGGTGTCCAGCTTCAAGGAGATTCACGCGTTTCTCGCCAGCCTTGATCACGATCTGCGGGACCAAACGCGCATAGCCATCATTGGCAAATAACGGCTCGATCCGATTGGCCTGCGAACCAACGCTGTCTATCAGGCAGACATTTGTGCCATCAGAAAACGTATCAATGTTATATCCGCCTGGGAAACCGTCACCTGCCGCAAAGGTCGAAGGGAAGACGACGCCATCATACCCTTCAACTGGCGTCAGGTATTCGCGGATAACGAGTGCAGCTGGCCCAGTGTCTTCTAACCATGTGTCATACTTTGCTAACACATCGCTCATGATTCGCTCCTTTCGATAGGAAAGGCTGGGGTAAATGCCTTGTGCTTCTTTTGGTCTGTGCGGAAAGCAATCTGAAACCGATAGCCCTGGCCATCAACAAGGGATAGCACACCGCTTGCTGCCAGAGGTGCCACTTCAATTCCCAGGGGTACCAACCAAGCGAAGTAATCAAAGACTCTTCTTGTGGCTGTTGGCTTTGGCCGAAAGCGCTGAAGCCCCACGAGGCAGAGAAATTCCACTGTCGGATAGGCAACGGTCGTCATGCTGAGGCTGTCAGGCATGAACCCAATGTCAATCGCTAGGGCATTCGATCCACGACGGGTATCGAAGTAGAAAGGTTCAACCTTTTTGTCTGGTTCTTGTGGGTCATACACGACAGCACCGTATTCAAATAAGCCTTCGTTGTGTAACTCAGTCTGACTCAGTGTAGCTTGCATCGCTCGCGTGATCCGCACGCTTCGCATGCTTCCTGCCCACACCTTGAGCTGATCCCCACCCGTTCTTTCGTCCTTCCACCAATCAATCCGTAGCGCGAACGGAGAGGGCAACTCCATTGGAGATGAGAAGTCGTCCTCTGGGTCGATCTGCTTCAGAGGCGTCTTTGAAATCTCGTGCAGCAACGAACTCAATGTCCTATCTTCTCCTCTCTCAAACGGGCGAAGATAAAACATTCCCTGTTTAAACCACCCTTCCGCGCCGTCCCACAGACGATGTGCCAGTTCAAGCAGTCCGCAGCACGCGAAAAACTGACCAGGGTTTGTCGGGTCCACATGAACACGGATGGCGGGATGGTGATTTGTGTTCATCGGGAAACCTTCCTTACGACACTTGCCGGCTGCACCACGCCATTTGAAGCAAGTGCTTGTGACCCCAACGCATCCGCAGCCCTCACTAGCGATTCGAGATATGCCAGCCCCCAGCGACCGTACTTCCGTTGCAGGCGGGAAAAGCGACGAGGTACTTCTTGAATAAGCTCCGAGGCATCTTCTTCGGAACGGTCGGGATCAAACGCTTCGTCAGCCGGGAAGTGAGGACGAGCCCGCCCGTGGTGCGCAGCGACCAAGTGCAAGACCAGATCCTGCGTCTCCTGGTCGAGCTGTTGAAACTCGGCAAGCTGCTTCATTTCAAGCAAGGAGCCAAACTCGTGACGATATGAGGTGATATCGATCGGCTTCATCCGGCCGCCTGATTTCGCCAACACTTGGTGTGGATAGTTGTGATTGCCGATGGACCGTTGCCAGATCGCGCGGTTCTTCCCAAGATCATGCCACCTGGCTGCCAAGATAATGGCCTTGGCCGCAACCTGACTCTCTGGGTCTTTTGAGTCCTCAAAACCGAGCTTGGAAGCAATCTGACCCGCCATGTCTTCAACTATATGAAGATGCTCCCGCAAGTTCTGCGGCACACGCGCCGTGCGTGAGCCATCATCGTCTGCCGATCGTGGCCGGACATACCAGTGCCAGTAACGGCGACTGTACCGTTCATCGTCTTCTGCCATTTCATCTTCCTTGCCTGCACAGGTATCAATCGTTCTTACGAGCCGCATGCCTGCTGCTGGAGGCTCAGCATTATCCCAGATCCGACCTCGCCTCAACTGCCCATCATCGTCGAACCAGTGCTCCGACACTTCGTAGAGGCCACTGTGGTCTTCATCAAATGGCTCGTCCCCGTCCAACAAGCCATTCTTCAACCCTCCTGCTTTGGGAGGGAGAATCAATATACAGTCTTTCAGATAGACTTCTGCTTTCTTCTGCTTGGCCTCCTGGATGAGTTTGTCCAATCTGAGAACGCGGACTTCTCCATCAGCGCTAAGCAGCCAACATGGTGGATCCGGTTCGCGTGCAGCGATTTTCTCCAACTCCTTGAGGACTCGAATTGAACGATCCCGCAGTAACTCATGTGGTTTGAGCGGATAGTCTTCGAGGAGATCATCGGGTTTGTATTTGACCAGAAGATCGTCCTTAATAACTTCGACTTCCTCGCGCCAGGCCACAGAGGTCTCAGGCGGCTCCCACTCCGCCACTCCGTGCAACCAATCCGCGACTGGTGGTCTGCCAGGCAGCTTCTCACGCACCGATGTCAGCGCCCACGCGTCGAACAGAATGTCGGTCGCAGGACAGATCATTGGCGGCGGGGTAAACGCGGCCAACCGCTCGGCCTCCGGCAAGCCACGCAGTGCTGCTGGGCTTGCATCGAAGGAGTCGTCTGCCGGCCGTGGAAGTTTGGCCAGCAATAACTGAGTCCGCTCGATCGCCAGTTGCAGCGGCGACCGTTCCTCGTTCTTCTCCTTTGATCCATCGTCTTCCGCAATCTTCTCGTTGGTAGATTCTTCCGCGTGCCTTGCTCCTTGATCGGTTGCATCATTATCTGATTCAGGATTGCCAGCTTCCGAAACTTTCTTCTCCTTCTTGGAGACCACATGCACAACATCAATACAGGCAGCTCCATGGCCGAAGCGATTCACGCGACCGAGGCGCTGTGCCATGCTGTCGAATGGCGTGAGATCGCAGACCATATGGTCAGCCGAGATATCCACTCCGACTTCTCCGGCTGAGGTACATACAAGGTATACGGTGCCTGACTTAGGCTTCACTTCTGGTTTCGGCATGAAACGAGCAAAGATTTGGTCTTCCTTCGCTAACTTGTCCCTCTCTAGTCCCCGCAAGGTTCCCGTAAGTACCTGGACTTCTTGCTTGGCGCTCTCCAGCTTACGTCTCACTTTCTCGACGTCAGCGAGTTCGCGGAGAAAGACCAATATGGCCTGACTGCTCTTTTCATGCTTCAGTGCAAGTTCGGCTGCTTTATCAGGCAGCTTTTTCTTGTCTTCAACAGACTGGAATCTAAGACTCTTGCTGGCCTTACACCGCTTGATAACTCTCGGATCCCTCAGGTCTTCTTCCGTGAAGATTGGAGTCTCGCCTGTCTGGTTTTCCCTCGACGTTGCGGTCAATTCCATGACGTGAAAGACGCCGAATTCACGGCAGCGCTCTTGCTCCGCACGAATCCCCATGATGAGCTTCTGAAAGGGCGGTTCAAGATGGGCCTCATCATGAATAAAGAGCACATCTTGTCCAAGAAAGCCGGCATGCAGCGGTTTGCTCTTGAAACCGCAGCCATAACCGCTAAAGAGCAGCCGGCTCCCCACCATATCCACCGTGCCAACGATGACGGCAGGCCTTGCGGGATCATTGCGCCATTCAGCGTTGTCCGCAAACTGACCACGCAGCGTGCTGACCACAAGAGGTTGTCCTTCTGGCTGAATCGAAAGGGTTCGTAGTGCGTCTGCCAGTTGTTTGAGTTCAGGCTTGCCAGCGAGCGCGTCTCGCAAATGCTCTACTTCGCGGGTTGCCTGATCCACAACGGTTCTTCGATTCACCACATAGACCAGTCGGCGCGGGAATCGATCAACTGATCCGTTCCGTGCGTGGTGGGCTAAGGCCAGAATCCAGAGGGCGACGACTGATGTCTTGCCTAGGCCCGTAGGGACATCACACTTAGTGCGGAATTGTTTCTGCACCAACTCGCCATAGAGCATTCTTTGCCATGGAAACGGCTTGTTACCCGTGAGATCCTCAAATAGCCGATCGAAGTCAGGCTGTGCGGTATTCATGCTGTCGTTCCTCTATGCCGCCGTCATTGGGGCTAAAGCTATGGAAGGTCTGATTTATTCTCTTTGCATGATGTGCTAAGGGTAGCGCAGCACTGAACTGGAGGCGTGCCCCATGCAGCAACAGACGTTTGCCGAAGTCTCGTTTGAACAGTATCGCAAGCCCACCCGCCGGGAGCAGTTTCTCAACGAGATGAACCAGGTTGTTCCATGGGCGGAATTGGTAGCGGCGATCGAGCCGGTCTACCCCAAGGCCGAGGGCCCAGGGCGTCCGCCCGTGGGTGTCGAACGCATGTTGCGCCTCCATTGTCTGCAACAGTGGTTTAACCTGTCGGACCCGGCGGTGGAGGAAGCGCTGTACGACTCACACGCCATGCGGCAGTTCGTGGGGATTGATCTGGGCCGCGAGCCCGTACCGGATGAAACCACCATCTGTAAGTTTCGGCATCTGCTGGAAGCCCACCACTTGGGCGCACAGCTCTTTGCGCGGATCGGCGCGTATCTGGCTGCCCACGGGCTGAAGGTCAGCCGGGGCACGATCGTGGATGCCACGATCATCAATGCGCCCAGTTCGACGAAGAATCGCCAGAAAGAGCGAGATCCGGAGATGCATCAGACCAAGAAGGGGAACCAGTGGTATTTCGGCATGAAGGCGCATATTGGAGTGGACAGCCGGACGAAGCTGGTTCACTCAGTGGCGGCCACGGCGGCGAATGTCCATGACAGCCAGGTGTTGCCGGAGTTGCTGCATGGACAGGAGACACGAGTATGGGGCGATGCCGCCTATAGCGGGCAACGCGACATGATTCAGCACCATGCTCCCCATGCCAAGAGCTTCGTCCAGACGAAAGCCCATCGCCATCGGCCCTTGAGCGAGACGGAGCGGGCCCGCAATCGGACGAAGTCGAAGGTTCGTGCCAAAGTCGAGCATGTGTTCTTGGTGATCAAGCGGATCTTCGGGTGGGCCAAAGTGCGGTACCGGGGGCTCGCGAAGAATGCGCACTGGTTGTCTATCAGTTGCGGCTTGGCGAATCTGTATGTAGCACGCCGGCACTTGCTGGCGGCAGCCTAGCGGACGGGGGTGCGAACGGGGCGCGGGCCGCCTGACGGCGGAGGAATCCGAGAAAGGCGCTCTCGGACCAGCGGGTTCCCAGCTGATGGCCCGTCTTGATCCACCGAGAAACAGATTGCTTCGTGGAAACGCGAATTAATCAGACGTTCCCTATGAGAGAAAACTACCCTCTTCCTAACCATCGCAAGACCGCCATCGCCGTCTTGCCCATCTTCCGTCACCGCCTGGCGTACGGTTCAGGGCTTCTTGGCCACGACCTTGCCGTTTTGCCACACGTATAGCAGGGTGTGGTGCGCCCGCGCCGTGTTCCGTGCGACCTTCGCCGCGCGCCGCAATGCCCGTCCTACACCTCGCACAAACGCCTCATGTCGCACCCGATCATTCGCTGACTTCATGGCCCCTCCTCGAGCAATTGCGGAACCTCTCCTGAATTGTCATAAACCACCCACGTATGGGCCAATGGACGATAGAGCACGCGAAAGTTCTGCTGACTGCGTTCAAATCGGCGCACAACATCAGCGCGAAGTACATTGTGGCCACCTTGCCGAACGCGGGCGGCAATACGTTGGAATGCGAGCTGGACCGAAGGGAGCGACAGAAACACCATCTCGATTCGGTATCCCGCAGCCTTCCATTGACGAAGCAGATGAAGATATGTCCGCCCGCTGAAGGTCGTCTCAAAGGCAAAGTCTGTTCGAACCGCTGCGAGACGGTCCAATTCGGCTAGCAAAAGCCGTCCAGCTTGACGGGCGGCCAATTCGGGGCGAAGAGGCGAGAGCCCGCTGGCAATCAGATCGGCATTCACGAAATGAATGACACCTGCTTCACGAGGTAAGAACTCTCGCGCGAAGGTAGTCTTCCCCGCGCCCATGGTACGATTTCGATCATCGCACCTCGTCACAGACTGCAGTTCTTGATCCATCACTCTACTTCTCGTTATCGAGCACCGACGGGTCGGCACTGTATCAAGGAACATTCCGGACGTCACCGTCCCTCAATCCTCCAGCCTTGCCCATAGGGGTTGGTCGGCGAGTCGAACCGGTACGGGCTGCCGGCGCCGTAGGGGTTGTTGAGCGAATCGGGCGAAAAGGGCGAGCCGTAGCGGCCGAAGGGGTTGCTGGTGGAATCGGGGTCGTAGGGGTTAGCGCTCAGTTTGCCGCGATAGTTCCCCTGCTGGTCATAGAGGCGCGGAGCGTCGGTGGCGAAGGGATTGGTGGCCGACTGGTTGCTGAAGGGGCTGCCATAGGGGCTGAAGGGATTGTTCACCCCGTTCGGCGCGAAGGGGCTGCCGGCGCCGTAGGGGTTGGCGGTGGACTCGAAGGCATAGGGATTGGCGCTGAGGTTGCCGAGGTCTTCGGCCTGCGCCGGGATGGTGAGCGGCGCCCACCACCAGCAGAGGCTAAGCAGCCAGCACCTGAACAGACGTTGCGTGATCGGCATGGCATCCTCCTGTACGGCCTGCTCGCCGAGTTTGAGTTCGGCGGGCTCCATGGCGTGGGTGAGGCTACCATGGCCGCGTGACATCCGAGGTCACTGTCGCCATATTTTTTACTTGGTGGGGAACGCTAATCTAGAGGGTAGAGAAAATTTTTCGAGAGGAGTAGGGTTTGAGGATCCTACTCAGCTGGATGGTCGTTTCCCAGAAAGGAGGCTGCCATGAACCCGCTTCGTATCCTCGCCTGGTCCCTCGTGCTGCTGCTCTCCACCGCCTCGTCGGCCTCGTCGGAACTGCTGGCGCTCTTGAATTACGAGAGCAAGCCCAACCAGCCGGTACGGCGTGAAGGCATCGCGATCATGGACATCGATCCCGAATCGGCCGACTTCGGGAACATTCTCATGGAGGTGCCGTTGCCGCCCGATTTGGTGGCGCACCACATTTTCTTCAACCGCGACCGCACGAAAGCCTACGTCACCGCCTTGGGCAAGAGCGTGTTGCACGTCATGGACCTGACCCACTTCCCCTACCGGCTCCGCCCGATCGCCGTGCCGGACTGCCAGGTCCTGGAGGATGTGGTGGTGTCGGAGGACAATCGCACCTGGTATCTCACCTGCATGGGCTCCAGCACGGTCATCATGGGTGACGCAATGACAGACGCGCCGATCAAGACGCTCCGCACCGCCGAGGCCGCGCCGGTCTCCATTCGGTATCCGCACGGCATTGCGATTCATAATGGGATCGATCGGGTGCTCATCACCAGCACGGTCAAGCCGGATGACATGGCCCAAGCGGGCGAGTCGGTGACGGTGTTGGAGGCCGGGAGCGGCGCCCTGCTCTCGACGCACAAGGTGTCGTCGAAGCCCTCGCCTGCCAAGGCGGCGCCGGTGGAGGTGATGTTTTCGCCCACATCGGACCCGCCGGTCGTGCACATCACCAACATGTTGGAAGGCACGCTCTGGGCCGGGACGTGGGACCCGACGACGAAGACCTTTGCCTTCGCGCAAGTGGACGACTTCGGGGCGAGGCAACAGGGGGTGCCGCTCGAAATGCTCTACAACGCCAAGGCCGACCGCCTCTACGTCACCACGGCCAAGCCGGGGTTCGTGAACGTGTACGACAACCGTGACCCGCGGCAGCCCAAATTCCTGAAGGCCATTCCCGCCGCCCCCGGTGCGCACCACAGCGTGCTCTCGCCGGACGAGCGGTACCTGTTCGTGCAAAACAGCCTCTTGAACCTGGAAGGCATGAGCGATGGATCGATCACCGTGATCGATCTGGCGCGGGACAAGGTGATCGGCAGCATCGACACGCTGAAGTCGCAGGGGTTCAACCCCAACTGCATCATGTTGCTTCCGAATCACTTTCAGCCTGGCGGGCTGCGCGCGAACCTCCGATAGGCTGCGTATAGACGTGGCGGATGCGCGCGGCTTCGTCGACCACAGCCTGCCGGAGCGAGTCCGGTTGACGTACCGTCACGCCGCCGCCGAAGCTCAGGATCCAGCCGACCAGTTCTCGGCTGTCGGCCACGGAGAGGGTCATGCGGAGGCCGCCGCCCCTCAGGCGTGTGAGGCTTTGCGTGTTGTGCCAGACGCGATCCTTCGCCCAGGCGGCGGTGGCCCTGTCGAAGTCCACCTCGACGTGGATGCGGGGCCCGCGCATGACGGTGAGCGCATCCTGCACGAAGGCATCGAGGTCGAAGTGCAGCGGCATTTGGTAGGGATGGTCGGTGAGCGTGATGGACTTGATGCGCTCCACGGCAAACATACGCGGCTCGCGGCGCAGGTGGCAGTACCCGATGAGATAGAGGCCGCCCGAGGCGTACCACAGCCGATAGGGATCGACTTCACGCCGGGTCACGCGGCCGCGTGAGGCGGAATCGTACCGCAGCTGCACGGTGGTGGCGTCGGCAATGGCCCTGGTGAGCCGATCGATGGCTTCGCGATGTTGGCGGTACCGTTTGTGCGGGCCAAGCCCGACGGTGAAGGTGCCGTCGAGTTGTTGGACCAAGGCCACGCCCTGCGGGGGCAGCGCGGCGGCGGCCTTGCCTAATGCCGACTGGAGCGACGTGTGCAGCTCGGTGCCTTCGAGCGGGCTGATGAGCCGTCGGCTGAAGGTCAGGGCCATGAGTTCGGTGGGCGAAAAGCGCAGGCCGGGGACGTTCCGAAATCCCTCCATGAGCCGCCAGCAGGTCTGCCCGTTGATCCTCTCGGTCACCAGCGGATAGCCCGCTTCTTCCAAGGCGGCCAGGTCGCGGCGGATGGTGCGGGGGTGGCGGGTGGAGCCGGGGGCGAGCGAGTCGGCGAGTTGTTCGAGCGTCAGCCCATGGCGGGCGCCTTCGAGCTGCTTCAAGATCACCAACAGACGCACAGCCTGATCGTTGCGCGGCATGGGGCTTCCTCAGCGGTGAGGTGCGACCTTCCGTCAGGTCGGGATGTCGGTGGTGCCGTCGTAGGAGGCGCGCGACTGATGGGCGATCTTCAAGAGGTCGCCGTCCTTCACGACCGAGTCGAGCGAACTCACCTTCCGATTGATGGTGAACAGGATTTCTCCCCGCTCGACGAAGGGTGCCAGCGCGGACAATCGGTCGGGATGCGCGGCGATCAGTTGTTTGATGGCCGTGGCGTCCGACAGGTCCAACTCGAACTCCGCCTCCGGCACCCGTTGTTGTAACGTCGGTCCCAGTATCAGCACCTTGAGCATGACGTGCGTTCCTTCCTTTCTCCTGACATCATCTATCGCTTGAACAATCTCGTTCGCCTACCCTTCGGCCCGTGCATGGCAATGCAGACAGTCCTGGCGTTTGGGATGCTGCGCTGGCAACGGACGGCTGCCCGACGCGCTGTGACAGGCCAGGCAGTCCTTCTCGGCCATGACGTGTCGATGCGCCTCATTGCCCGGCACCCTGGGATTCCGATCACGCGGCGACGGCAACAGCGCCACGCCTCCCACCACGAGCAACGCCAGCACCACGAAGATGAGATCCGCCTTGCGAAACGTCATGGACGCGCGCCCCCGTCGGCGCCCTGTTCGCGCGTAGCGGCTTCATAGGCGGCCTCGAGCACCTGCGCGACATGCTTGACCGCTGCGCGTCCGCGGAGTCCGTTGTTGAGTTGGATCATGCAGGCCGGACAACTGGTGGCGACCGTATCGGCGCCGCTCTGTTCGATGTTCCGTCGTTTCCGCTCAAAAATTTTCTGTGACGTATCGTAGTCCTTCACGATGTAGGTACCTGCGCCGCCGGCACAACGGTCGGCATCGGTCATTTCGACATAGTCTGTCCCCGGCACCTGCTTCAGCAACATGCGGGGCTCGCGCATCACGCCGGCTGCTCGCAGGTGGCACGAAGAATGGTATGTGATGCGGCGCCCCACGTCACCCGCCGCGGCCATGGCCGGTTGCCGAGGGGACTGCGCGACGAACTCGGTGATATGCCGGACTTTCTTGGCGAGCGCTTCCGCCGCCTGGCGCTCCGGCTCCTCTGCGAAAAACTTCTTGTATTCCTTGAGCATGAGGGTGCAGGAGGCGCAGCCGGTCACCACCTGATCGTACTCGGCCAGCGACTGCAGGTTGAACCGCGCGTGCTCTTGCACCAGGTCCACATGCCCGTAGGTTTCGATCGGCGTGCCGCTGCAGCGTTGCGGCGGGAGGTCCGGCTCCACGCCATGGCGGCGGAGGACGGCAATCACGGCATCCCCCACTCCATCGTCAAAATAGTTCGCCGCGCAGCCGTGAAAGTAGGCGACACGCGGCGCCGTCCTGCGGTTCATGTTATGCGCGAGGTTTCGGTATCGATCCCGCAGGTGCTCGGTCGCCAGCTTGGGCAATTGCATGTCCGCAGGCAGTTTCGCGGTTGGGGCGATGCGGCGCAAGAACGGAGCGGCCAGGCGGGCCAGCAGTCTCCGCGGCCAGGGTCGATCCCACAGCGGCTGCGTGCGCGCCAAGACTTTCAGCATCGCTTCAAAGATCGGCACATGCGCCTGGAGCGCGAACAACCAACGCGACCCCCAATTGGGTTGCTCGGCCCGCCGCTGGAGAATCAGCTCGGAGACATCGACACCGGCCGGACAGATCGTGCGGCAGGATTTGCAGTTCAAACAGGCCTCGACGACGCGTTGCGACTGCAGGTAGCTGTAGTCCTTGGCGGTGACGATTTCGTACCAGCCGCGGGAACTCATGTCTTCCGATTGGAACACGTCGTACACCGGGCAGACGGAATTGCACTTGGCGCAGGTGGCGCAGGATTTCGAGAGGCGTGTGTAGTCGATGTGTTCGGTGAAGGGGGTATCGCTGACCTTGATGCCGGGGTTCATCACGTTGCCGGGATCGATGGTCCGTTTGACCTGGACGAAGAGGCCATAGAGGTCCTCGCCGAACATCTTGCGCACATACTCGGCCCGGACGCGTCCGTCGCCATGTTCGCCGCAGATGGACCCCTCGAAGCGCGAGAGGACCGTCTGGTGAATCTCATGGTAAGCGGCCACCATCTTGTCGAAATCCTGGCGGTCGTTCACATTCAGCAGGGGCACGATGTGGGCATTGCCGTTGCCGATGTGGCCGAAGATCGCCACCGGCACCTGTTGGCCGGCGAAGAACGTTTCCAGGTACCGGACCAGCTCGCTGATGCGTTCCGCTCGCACCACCACGTCGTCGACGAAGTTGATCGGCTTCTTGCGCGGGTCGAACCGATAGAGCGTGGGATAGAGGGCCTTTCGGGCTTTCCAGAGCTGATCGCGTTGCTCCTTGTCGTAGGCGAAGGCGAGGTCGCCGCAGAGTTGGTAGCGGCGGCAGATCCCCGCCATGCGGTCGGCCCGCTCGCGGAGATCGTCACTCCCCTGTTCACTGTCGAGTTCGGCCAGCAAGGTGGCCGCGGCGGCCGCGGGAATGCCGTGGGCCGCGCGCCCGATCAGGTTCAGCGTGTTCCCGTCCATCACTTCGAGCGCGCTCGGTTTCAGGTCCAACAGATGCGGGATGGCCTCCCCGACCTCTTCCAGCCGACGAAAATGAATCAGCGCGGTCAAGGTCCCTTGCGGCTTGGGCACGAGTCGTAGCGTTGCTTCGCTCACCACGCCTAACGTCCCCTCGCTGCCGACGAAGAGTTTCGGCAAGTCGAAGCGGCGTTGGGCCAAGCCGTCGACGAGGCCGAACAGATTGTAGCCGCAGCTATTCTTGCTCACGGTCGGTCGTTTGGCCTCGATTACGGCTCGCTTCGACTGCACCAACTCCAGAATGACTCTAAGGGCGGGATGGGTGGTCAGGGTGTCGGCCAAGATCGGATCATCCAGCCGCAACGAAGCCGCCGTGAGCCACCCCCCGGACGGCAGACAGACCCGCATGGCCCGGACGTTGTCCTTGACCGCGCCATAGATGAGCGTGTGGGGGCCGGCGGAATTGTTGGCCACCATGCCGCCGAGCTTGCACATGTCGCCGCTGGAGGGATCGGGACCGAACAGGAGCTGCTTGCGGCCCAGCTGCTTGTTGAGTTCCGCCAAAACGATTCCCGGCTGGACCCGCGCCCAGCGTTCCTCTTCGTTGAGTTCGAGGATGCGGTTCATGCGGGACACGTCGAGAATGATGCCAGACCCGATCGCCGAGCCCGTCAGGTTGGTGCCAGCCGCTCGCGGGGTGAGAGGAATGCCGCGCGATCCCGCGAAGCGGACTACTGCCTCGATATCTTCCTCGGTCTCCACGAGGACGACGGCCTGCGGCGTCATTCGATAGATGCTCGCATCGACGGCATATGCGGTCAGCGTGGGGACGTCATGCTGCACCTTCTCGCGGCCGAGCAGCTGCCGAAGGTCAGTGACGAGGGCTGAGGGTGTGTCAGGAAGAATGAGGGTCATGTCGTGATCGCGCCGGCCCATTCTAGCAGGATGCGGAAAACGTCCGCCAGCCTCGCCCGGGCCATGAGTTGTTGCCGTCGGCAGGATTCGTTATCATACGCCCCATCCGGCGAGGCCTCCATGTCACGTCCCCTCCTCTATATCTCCCGTCTGCTTCCCGCGCCGGTCATGACGACGGCGCAAGAACGGTTCACCCTGGTCAATGAACCACGGGATGTCGCCCCCTCCTGGGAAACGGTGCAAGCCGGCCTCCGGGCCGCCGACGCGGCGATTTGCACCCTCACCGATCGTATTGATGCCGCCATGCTGGCGGACATCGCCCACCTGAAGGTGCTGGCCAATTATGCCGTAGGCTACAACAATATCGACCTCGCTGCCGCGTCACGACAGGGCATCGTGGTCACGAATACGCCCGATGTCTTGACCGAATCGACCGCCGATCTCGCCTGGGCCTTGATGTTGGCGGTTGCGCGGAGGGTCGCGGAGGGCGACGGCTACGTGCGGTCGGGCACCTGGCCCGGATGGGCGCCCACACAAATGTTGGGAACGGATGTGTGGGGGAAAACGTTGGGCATCGTTGGGATGGGACGTATCGGCCAGGCTGTGGCGCGTCGTGCGTCCGGTTTCAATATGGCTGTCTTCTACTGTTCTCGCACCCCCTTTCCTCAGGGGGTCTTCCCGCTCGGCTGGGAACGGCGAGACCTTCTCTCCCTGCTGCGCGATGCAGATTTTATCAGCCTGCACGTACCGCTCACTTCTGAGACCCATCACCTGATCGGGCGCGAGGAATTGGCCCTGATGAAGCCGACGGCCTACCTCATCAATACGGCGCGCGGACCGGTCGTAGACGAAGCGGCCTTGGTGTCGGCGCTCTTGCAACGTCGGCTCGCGGGGGCGGGGCTGGATGTCTTCGAGCAGGAGCCGGCGTTTCATCCGATTCTGCGCGAACTCAAACAGGTGGTGTTGCTCCCTCATCTGGGATCGGCCACGCTGGCGACACGTGTGCGGATGGGCATGATCTGCTTGGAGAATATCGCGGCCGTACTGGCAGGAGCGCCGGCGCCGAATCAGGTGACGTTCGCGAACGCCTAGGGTCGATGACGTGAAGAGTGCTGCAGCGGATGTTATTGGCTGGCGAGTCGGAAGAGGGGCTCGGAGGGAGCGGCAGCAGGGGTAGAATGACCGTTTGGCCCGATTCCACTACGACGGAGCTGTTCCAGGCGTCGCGGTACGTCATGGAACGTAGGGATGGTGTGAAACATCTCGGCGGCCCGTTGAGTCGATCCGGTTTCTTCGTACAGCACGCCGAGTTCATACCGCACCAATTGCGCATTGCCGCCGCGGCAACGCGAGTCGGTAATGAGTCGCTCCAGCAGATGAATCGCCTGATCCGTGTGCCGCTGTTCCTTCAGGCACAGTCCGATCATCAGACAGGAATCGACGAAGAACCCCGAATCCTTCATGGAGAGTGCAAACTCTTCCGATGCTTCCTCCAAGAGCCCCATGTCTTTGTAGGCCATTCCTAAGGCATACCGGACCTCTGCATCGATCTGTTCCTTGGGCGGCTCGACCGGCGCGGCTTCGGCAGGCGCGGCCACCTCAACATGAGCTTGCGGCACCAACGGTGGTTCGACATGGACCTCGGGAATCTCCACCGACAGCGACTCAGCGGGCTGGAGCGCCATGCGCTCCGTCTCGACGACTGTGTCCTGCTTCGCCACCGATTGCAGGGCTTCCGCCCCCTCCACCACTGCAGTCGGTTCGGCCTGAGACTCGAACGAGGGCGCCAACTTCCTCGCAATGGGACTTCCCGGCGCCAAGGCTTGAACCTTCTCAAACAGCTCAGCCGGGAGTGTGGGCATCCCGGGCTCCGGATGTTCGAGCAAAATCTCCACCGCCCTGCCGTAGTGCTGGACCGCCGCCGTTCGATCCCCCTGTTCTTCGCACAGCTCGCCAAACAGTTCCAGCATCGGCACGGAGTTCGATTCCACTTTGAGGTACTCCGTGATCAAGCTCTCAGCCATCGTATAATCCTGTGCGCGCAAAGCCGCTCCCGCCAGGAACCGATACTCGCCCAACGCCACTTGCAGGTTGCCTTGGAGCAGGTGGAGTCGCGCGAGGAGTTGACAGATTTGTGGGTTGCCCGGCTCTCGGCTCAACAATTGTGTCAACATGGCTTCGGCGCCGGCGTATTGGCCTTCATCAATCCGGCGGATGGCTTCCGAGAGCAGATCGCAGCCCTCTCCGCTCTTAACTGATGCCGCCGCGACTTTGGCCGGGCGTTCCACCGTCGGCGAGGGTCCGCTCTTGTCTGACATTTCGATGATTTCTCGGGCTTCGGCATTGGAAGGATCCAGCTGGAGCACGGCCAGGTAGGCTCGCCTGGCCTCCTCGTACCGCTGGGTCGCCGACCATTCTCTGCCGAGCTGGAGATAAATGCGGATGGCTTCATCTTGTAAATTTTCCTGCACACACAAATCCGCCACGCGCTGCTGAGCATCCAGGTTGGAGGGGTCGTGCACGATGATCTTGCGATAGATGTCGAGGGCGTCGGCATTGCGCCCTTCCTTGATGAAATGATTGCCCAGGGTCATGTAATCCTGGACGGCGCTGCTCAACAGCCCTCGCTCGGCGTTCAGATCGCCGAGATGGCGATACACGTCGTAGCGGGAGGCATCGACCTTCAGGATTTTCTTGTAGGCCGCGATCGCCTTGAGGACGGACCCTTCAGCTCGAAACGCGGCCGCCGCCTTGAGGAAAGCCGCAATCGCCTCTCCCGTGGCGTGGCGTTTGAGTTGCAGATCACCGATGGAATTGAAGATGGTGCCGTCGGCGGGAGAATCCGTGGTCAACTTGCGCCATTCAGCGATGGCGGCATCGAACTGCCCCTTGGAAGCGTACAGCTGGGCGTTTTGGAGGACGGTACGGCGATCGACGGCCAAGGAAGCTCCCTACTCTGGCGTTGAGAGCCCACGCTAACAGTCGCTCCAGGCTTTGTCAAAATAATTGAAAAAACGGCAGGAGTTCGAGCACAGAAACACTGGGTGGGAACCGAGATCGCCTGCGGCCTCCCCGATTGCCAAAGAGGCCGCAGGCGATGTCCGACTCATTGCTTAGGAAGTCGCTGCGAGATCTCTCAACACATTGGCCGCTTGCGGTCCCTTGGCGCCCTGGACGATGTCAAACTCGACGTTTTCGCCCTCCTTCAGCGTCTTGAAGCCATCGCCCTGCAGCGCGGAATAATGTACGAAGACGTCTTCGCCGCCGTCCAGCCGGATAAACCCAAACCCCTTGCGATCATTGAACCACTTCACTGTCCCTTTGGTCTTCACACAATCCTCCTTTCCTCAACGCACAAAGATAATAGACCCATCAGCTCAGCAGCTGAATCGCATGGAACGATGACGATAAAAGGAGAAATCACAACGGGGAGCGCGGCGGCTCTCAGGGACGTTCGGAAGAATTTTTGACTGCCCCATCTTGACCTGCTGAAAAGTGCGCAGCCATGTACCATGAGGTGAACATCTTGTCAAGCAGTTAGTTGGGCGAGCGTGCGCCCCCACTCTGTTTACAAGCCCCTCGCAGTCTTTTATAGTGCGGCTACCGTAGGCTCCATGTAGGATTTCGCCACCTTCGTGCTGCACACCATCCTCGACCGCTACATTTTCCGCGAGCTCATCACTCCGTTCAGCATCAGCCTGGGCGCGTTGTGTTTCGTCATGCTCACGAAGGAACTGCTGCGTCTGGTGGAGTTGCTGGTCACGAAGGGCATCGGTTTGTTATCGGTCCTCAAGGTCTTCGCCCATTTACTGCCGTCGTTCCTTGTGCTCACCCTGCCGATCGCCGGGATCATCGCCTCCATCACGGCCTTCGGCCGTCTGTCGCTCGACAAAGAACTCGTGGCCATGCGCGCGGCAGGCTTAAGCCTCCTGCGGCTCTCCCACTCGGTTTTTCTCTTTGCCGCGCTGGTTTGCGGTCTCACGTTGGTGCTGGCTCAGTGGGGACAGCCCTGGAGCAACGTGAACCTCAAGAAGGTCGCGCTCAATCTGCTGCGGGACGAACTGGTGCTGGAACTCGATCGCGGCGTCTTCAATGAAGCCATCCCGAAAATGGTGATTTACGTACCCGATGCGCAACAAGGGCAAGCGGCCCGGGGCATTTTCGTGGCGGACGAGCGTAATCCGGCCGATCCGCGCATCATCGTCGCCCAGCAGTATCTCGTCATGACCGACCCAGCCAGCAGCCAGGTTGCACTGCGGCTCATGAACGGCGTCATCCACAGTCGTCCGCAAAGCGCCGAGGAATACCGCAAGATCTCGTTTACGACCTACGATCTGAAATTGAGCGTCAGCGCAAGCCTCTACGGCGCAGAGGAACGCGCGCCGGTGGAAGTGATTCGCGCCAGGCTGGAGAGTTCCGGCTGGAAGGACGCCAATGCGCTCCGGCGTCTCATGGAACATTATAAAGACCTGGCGTTTCCCGCTGCCTCCCTGGTGTTCTGCATTTTGGGCGTGCCGGTGGGCATCGTCTCGAAACGGTCGGGCAGCATCGGCGGCTTTGCCGTCGGAGTGATCGTGGTGATCGTCTACTACATTCTCAACATCGCCTGCGAGTTCCTCGTGACGACGCTGCTCATCTCGCCCTTCGCGGGGGCGTGGTTGCCCAACGTCATCTTCGCGCTGGTGACCGTCTGGTGGTTTTATCGTATGAGCCGACAGTAACCGTATGACGATTCTGTTTCGCTATCTGCTGCGGGAATACTTGAAGATCTTCGGAATGTGCTTCTCGGGGCTGATGACGATCTATCTCGTCATCGACTTTTTCGAGAAGGTTCGACGGTTTCTTCGCTACGACGCCCATGCCGTGGATGTGCTGGCCTACTTCGCGCTCAAGATGCCGGCGATTTCTTACCAGATCGCCCCGCTCGCCGTGCTGATGGCCACCCTGCTGACCATCGGCCTCCTCTCGCGAAGCCACGAAATCACCGCGATGCGCAGTTGCGGTATCAGCCTCTATTGGATCACCTCGCCCTTCCTGTTCCTCGGAACCGTTCTGGCCGTCATTCTCTTCTGGTTCAGTTCGACGGTCATTCCGGTCGCATTGGCGCTGGCCGACGAAATCAAGTCGCAGCGCATCGAGAAACGCCCCGCTCCGACGTCTCTGAAAGCCGTTCGACCCTGGATCAGCGTGGGCGGCCAAACCTTAATGCACATCGAAAGTATCGAGCCCGGCGGCACCGTGCTGCGGGACGTTCGGCTCTATCGCCTCAGCCCGACCTTTCAATTGGAGCAAATCGCGGACGCTCAGCGCGCGGTCTATTCGGAGCACGGGTGGGAATTGCGGCAGGGAACCTGGCGGGTCTTTCGGGACGACGGCGTCGTGCTCCTGAGCAGCTTCGACCGCGAGCCGCTGCCGCTTGCGCAGATCCCGGACGACTTCACCACCTGGGCGGAGATCGACTCGGAAACCATGACGCTCAAGGACATCCGAGCCTATGTGGATCGACTGGAACGCAACGGCACCCTCTTGCCGCGGTTATTGACGGACTACTACGGCCGCATGGCGTTTCCATGCGTGACCCTCATCATGGTCATCGTCGGCATTGCCTTGAGCTTGCGGCGCACCGGCGTCCGCGGCAGCGGGATGGCCATGGGAATCGGCCAAGCCATGGCGGTGGGTTTCTTTTACTGGTCGACCCATTCGGTCGCCATCGCGCTGGGGCGCGGAGGCGCCCTGACCCCGATGGTAGCCGGTTGGATGGCCAATATGGTGTTTCTGACATTCGGGTGTTATCTCCTATTGAAAGTCCGCTACTGACGGCGCGCCTCATTGACTGTGGCGCCACCTTCCGGTAAGTAGACAGGCCGCATCGCATTCGTCGAAGAAGGGAGCAGACGGTTTTTATGCCGGCACGAGTGGTCATTACAGGACTGGGGGTCGTTTCTCCGATCGGGATCGGAGTGCCGAAATTCTGGAAGGCGGCGCTGGAAGGCCGCTCAGGCATTTCCGCCATTCCGTCCTTCGATCCCTTTCCGCTGGAGGGCTACCGTTCGCGCGTGGCCGGCAGCATTCCCGACTTTGTCCCGGGCCACTACCTCCCCGCCGGCCAAGGCGATCGTGTGGACCGCTACGCACAGTTCGCGTTGGTAGCGGCCAAGGAAGCCCTGGCTGACGCGGATTTTCACATGGAGCAGGAAACCCCGCACCGCGTGGGCGTCATCGTCGGAGCCGGAATGGGCGGCATGGTCATGGGAGAGCGCGAGATCACCCAACTGTACGAACAACGACGACCACACCGCGTCCACCCGAATTTTATCCCCGTCATTACGCTCAACTCCGCCTCCGGGATCGTGGCGATGGCTTATGGCGCCAAGGGACCGAATCTCACCATTTCCACGGCCTGTTCGTCCAGCGCCCATGCCTTGGGTCAGGCCATGAATTGTATCCGTGCCGGCACGGCCGATGCGGTGATTGTCGTCGGAGCCGACGCAAGCATCACGCCGCTGGTCTTTGCCGGTTTTTGCTCGCTTCGTGCCCTCTCCACGAAGTATAACGAGACGCCGGAACGCGCTTCCCGCCCCTTCGACCGAGGGCGGGATGGATTCGTCATGGGCGAGGGGGCCGGCGCGTTGATTCTGGAATCATTCGCTCACGCTAAAAAGCGCAAGGCGCGGATGTATGCCGAAGTCGCGGGATATGCGGCCACCAGCGAAGCGTACCACATGGTGATCCCGCGAGAGGACGGGATCGAAGTAGCGACGACCATGCACCTGGCTTTGAAAGATGCCGGCGTCACGCCCGGGCAGGTCGATTACATCAATGCACACGCCACCTCGACGATCGTGGGGGATGCCGTCGAGGTCAAGGCCATTCGACGTCTGTTTCGGTCACGAGCGGACAAACTGGCCGTCAACGCCACCAAGTCGCTTGTCGGGCACACGCTGGGCGCCGCGGGGTCGCTCGCCGGTATCGTGTCGGCCCTGAGCCTAGCCAGCGGACAGGTCCACCCCACACTCAACCTGGACGATCCTGATCCGGCTTGCGCGCTCCAAGGCCTTTCGCGTGAAGCGCAGACCAGGAAGGTCAAGGTCGCCTTGGTCAATGCATTCGGGTTCGGCAGTAATAATGCCGCCGTCGTCTTAAGGCGAATCTCAAGCTGACCACCGTTCCCTCGGCGCCCGTGCCGCGGGACATTTGAAGGCGAAGCACGAAGGATACCGGTGATGGCCAAGACAGCGGACGTCGGAGAGAAAATCATTCAGGCATTGGCGGACTACCTCAAGCGGGATGCCGCATCAATCCATACCACCCATCATTTGCGCGATGACCTCGGCTTGGATTCCATGGCCGTCATTGAAATGTTGTACCGGATCGAAGAAGTGTTCAACCTGCAAATTCCCGATCAGGATCTCGTCGGCCTCACCACCGTGGGCCATGTGATTCGATACGTCGAGGGCCGGGTGGCACCGTCGGAGGCTGAGACGAAGAAGGCCAAGAGCCCGCGCACCTCCAAAAGCAAGAAGGCCTGATCCATGACCGCAAGCCCAAAATCGGCTCCCGTATCGCTCCGTGAGTTGCAAGCGCTGGTGGGAGGCGAACTGGTTGGTCCAGCAGACGCCACCGTGACAGGCATCGCCAGTCTGGATCTCGCGGGGCCCGGCGATCTCACGTTCCTGGCTGCGGGACGCGGGTTGAAACCGATTCACACGGCCCCTATCGGGGCCCTGCTGGTCGCTCGACGCCTGCCCGACTTTTCGTCCCCACAATTGATCGTCGACAACCCGGCCTATGCCTTTGCGTGTGCCGCGCAACGGTTTTTTGTGCCTCCTCCGCGGGTGCGAGGCATCGCCCCGGAAATCCACCGAGGCAAGGACGTCGTCATTGGAGCGGATGTGTCGATCTGGGCCGGCGTGACGATCGGTGATCGAGTCTCGATTGGTTCGCGCGTCACACTCTTCCCCGGCGTCTTCATCGGAGATGATTGCATCATCGGAGATGATGTCCTGGTCTACCCGAATGTCGTCATTCGTGAGGGCTGCCGCATCGGCACACACGTGATCATCCACAGCGGAACGGTTATCGGAAGCGACGGGTTTGGTTATGTCCAACATCAAGGGCGCCATCAAAAGATTCCGCAGTTGGGAGGGGTGATCGTCGAGGACGACGTGGAACTAGGCGCCAATGTCACCGTTGATCGCGCAACGTTCGGGAATACCGTGATCAAGCGAGGGACCAAGATCGATAATTTGGTCCAGATCGCGCACAACGTCGTGGTCGGAGAGGACAATATCCTAGTCGCCCAGGTCGGCATCGCAGGCAGCACGACCTTGGGACGACACGTGATGGTGGGGGGACAGGCCGGCTTGGCCGATCATCTCCAGATCGGCGATCAGGTGATGATTGCGGCACAATCAGGTGTGACCAGAAGTTTGGAACCGAACCAGATCGTCTCCGGCGCCCCGGTGATGCCGCACGCGACGTTCTTGAAAGCCCAGGCGGTGATTCCCCAATTGCCTGAACTCCGTCAGCGCCTGCGCGAACTCGAAGAGCGCCTTCAGAAACTGGAGCAGTCCCGAGCATCGAGCAAACAATCCCGTCGCCCGAAATCCAAGTAGGACCCTTCCCCCGCGTGTTACGGTTGTAGAACCTTCCTCCAGAAAAACAGTTTCGCCCAGAAGAAGCCCGCCCACGGTAGCAGATAGGCCGCAACGACAAAGACGGCTCCATACACCACGCTGAAGGTGGCCGTCGATAAGAGCACGGCGACACCGGCCAAGTAGGCGACGGGAACCCATGGCGAGGTGGTCGACGAAGGTTGAGAGGCAGCAGGCTCCCGCTTCGCGCGGCCACCGCGCTTCGCCGTCGGTTGCTGCATACGCGCAGCGAACACCTCTGGCCGTTCTCGAAGGATCTTCTGGTGATAGAGGGTCTGCACCCACCCGAGAATCCCTCCCAGCAACAGCAACCCCGAACTCTGAAGAAATGTCTGCCAGGTATAGGTATCCGTCCCGATCAGTTGGTAACCCAGTGCGCCCACGCCCCCGACCATGGACAGCAACCCTAAAATGCCCGAAGGGAATAACATGTAGGCCTTGATATAGGCCGTAGCTTTGGCGTCGTAGCCTTCGATGGGTTTGACAGCGACAAGTTTTGGCATGGGCGTGATGGTCGTACAATCGCGCGATGAACCGCAAGCGAAAAATCGTCATCGCGTCAGGCTTCTATCGATTCATTCTGCGGCAAGGAGAAGCGACCGCAGTCTGTCCACAAGAACTGTGGAGGGGTTGTGCGCAACCATGTGGATAGAACATCAACCGGCGGACTGTGCGAGGCTTCTTACAGACTGCTCAAGGAATAGGCGTTAGGATCCATCGGACTTGGGCAGGATCGCGCTGATGGCTTCTCGTTCCACTTTTCCGATGTCGACCCATTGTTGCGCGAGCGGAATCAAGGAGTGTAATCGCTCTGCTACAGCGGCCAGACGCTGACGCACCGTGGCAGGTTTGTGTTCGGCGGTAATACGAAAGAAGGTCCGAAGGCCGTTTAAGAACACAGCGAGGTTCGAGGCCGACACCCGCGCTGCCTCCTCGCAGAGTAGATCGATGTGGGCCAAGGACGGCGCAAAGGACTGCATCGGAACGGCGGCCTGGGAGACATCGCGCATCACCGCTCCCAGACTCTCGATCAATGCCGGCACATGCCTGTGCACCTGTACCAGGAACTGACGATCCCACTCGTCCAGCTTCGCTAAGACATCCGTGATGACCGCCGCATCGATGGGGCGACCGGTACGCTCGCCCTCTTGCTCTGCCTCTCGAATCACCATTCCCAAAACGTCTCGTTTGGGTTCCGCAGACCTCGCACGAGCGGCATGCAATTGCCACATCGCTTCGATGAGAGAAGTATGCTGGGAGGTGCCCTGCGCCTGAAAGGACGGCGGTCCGCCCCGAGATATCACCGGCGAGGTCTCGCGATCACTCATCCGATTGCCGGCTGCTCGATCAGATTGTTCCACGGCAGGTATCGACTCATGTCCTGACTGCTCTCCCGGAACCTGCTGCAGGATCTGAAAGATTTCCTGTAGCCCTTCCCGCAAGGAACCCACCTGGCGCGCAGCCGCTGCCATTTCTTGTTTTTCCGCCGGCCCGAGCAGCGCAAGAAGAGCGCCGGCTTTATCCTCGATCCCGCACAGTCCGACTGCCCCAGCGGATTTCGCAAGATTAGTGAGGCAATGCCACAGGATGGCCCCGACCTTAGCTCGATCCCCCACCGTCCCCGGTCGTTCCAAGCGATCGAGTGCGGTGTGAATTTGAGCGAGCCATTCACGCGCCTCCAGCAGGAACAGTCCCAACACTTCGCGGCGAATCTCCGCCGTCGCGTTTCCAAAAGCGCGCGGCCGAGAAAATGAGGAAGGTAGCGCGGTAGATGGCACGGAGCGCTCCACGGCAGCGCGAATGACATTCGCGATCGCATCGAGGTTGTCCAACAGGGCGGCGAATCGGTCGGCCGGCTGAATCGTACGCGCGGAAGGCGGCTGACCGGACGCAGACTCACGCATAGGAAGTGAGATGCGTGCCAGCGCCGGCGGATCGACGGTCTGAACCACTGAGACTTGCGGCAGGAGACTGAGGTTCAGGTCGTGCGAAACGTGTGCTTCTGCATCTGCTTCCCCTTCAAGCACACGGACGACCGGTCGGGCTGGGTAGCGAGGTGACACACGGACGACGACGCCCTCCTCCCCGCTGCTCAGACGGACTCTAGTGCCCAAGGGGAAAACGGACAATTGTTCGACCAGCGCTTTCATCATCTCCCGGGGAAAGGCTGTACGCTCACTGTTGAGAAGCTCTCGCACGGCCTCATGGGGCGTGAGTCGACGGCGGTAGGAACGCGGACTGATCAGCGCATCAAAAATATCGACAAGCCCGATAAGCTGGGCGAGTTCATGAATCTCTCTCCCTTTGATTCGATTGGGATATCCTTGCCCATTTCCACGTTCGTGGGCCTGAAGGACCACCCGCGCCAACCACGAATACTGCCCCCCTAGGCGCTCGATGATCTCAGCCCCTAGACGAGGATGTTCCTCAAGAACAGCTCGCTCTGCCCCCGTAAATCGACCGCCTTTGCTCATGAGTTCAGGAGAGAGGGCAAACACCCCGATGTCGTGCAGCAGCGCCGCCAATGCAAGGTGGTGCAGTTCAGTCCCATAGAATCCCAACCCCAGGCCGATCTTGGTGCCCAGGATGCCGACGTTGATGAGATTGGTGATTTGGGGAGATCCTGGAGGGCTCGAGAGCGCCACGACCACCAACCGGTCGTTACCTTGGATGGCATCGACGAGATAACGCGCTAGGCGGGAAACGACCTCCAGGTCGACGCATTCGCGGCGTTGAACTGCAACCGCCGCTCCTGCCAAGACATCCTCCGCTTGCTGATACCAGCTCAGCTCGCTCTCCACACCCATCCTCTTTGTTCAGGTCGATATAGGCGAACGGCGGAGACCAAAGGGGCTATGCTGCCGGTAGGAGTCGGCTCATGGCATCACACTCCCCCTGCCCGGCCACACACCATCCCTCGAAGGCTGTCAGCACGCTTCGGATGCGGGCCTCCACCGCCGCTACACGTCGGGGAGCCAACACAAGCCGGTGTTGAATGATAAGGGAGAGAAAGCTATGAAGACCGGTGAGAAAGGTAAGCAAGGAAGCAGCGTTTGCCTGCCTCGCACTACTCTGCAGGCGTTCAATTTCTTGGACACAGGCATTCAAGACTGGATCAGCATCTGAATTCCCGTAGCTGTCGAGATGATGTAGCATCTGGGCGACGTTGGGCAATTGGGCTCGGATCAGCACGAGCAACTGTTCATCGATATCCCGAAAGTCGCTCAGGATTTTCTTGAACTCACACCCTGAAATCGTGGTCATGCCCTGTCTGGCTCCCTGTTCGAGACGCTGCATGACCTGGCCGACCAGACCACGAGCAGACCGCCCGCTCGGGCCTTCCTGTTCCTGAAACGCTCGTAACGCGTTCAGCAGTGATAAGAGGTCCGACTCCGGCTGTTCTTGAACGACGGCCTTCGGGCGCAGTTCAGCGACCGCCATCAGGCCGGTGGCGGTTGCCACTGAAGCGGTCACGATTTCAAATTGTTTCCGAACGGCGTCGTAATCTTCTTGGGAAGCCGTGGTTCGATCCTTCAACGTATCGATAAAAGGCAGCAGCGCGAATGCTGCTCGCTCAACATCCATTAGATTGACGGTGGCAGCGGAACCTCCAAGAGTGGTGATTCCTCTGACAACGGACTCCACGAGCTGGACATGCCGATCCAAGTCAGGTTGCGCCTCAAGCTCAGTTAGAGCTGCATGAATTTCCCGCAGCCACTCTTGAGCTTCCTGGCCAAAGAGGGCGACCAATTCTTTTTGGAACTCATCATCCGTCTGATCTAATTCACTGGACACGTCGCCACCATTTGAGTGCAACCACTAGCGGTTGCCCTGATTGAGTTGAGACGCAAGACCCGCAATTTCTCCCAGCTTTCTTACCAGATCTTCAAAACGCTGGCCGGACAGTTCGGCCCGCTGCTCGGCTTCGGCAAGGCGCTGCGCAAGATCCGTTGATCGTTCTCGCTCCTCAACCAATCCCTTCTCAAGCTCGGCATTTTGTCGGGTCGCTTGCTCCAGTTGTGCCACACGCTCCTGAAGCACAATCGCGGCCTCCCTCTCCGTCGAAAGCAGATCATCGAGCTCGACCGCACGGGCACGTTCTCGCCCTAAGGCTTCTTCCATCAATGGAACCTGCGCGGCACACGCCTCCAATTCGGCACATCGGTGCCGCAAGACCTCAACCGTTTCTCGTTCCTGATCGAGTTCTCCACTGAGAGTGACGGCCCGTTTCTCTGCCTCTTCCAGCTGCGTGATCTGCTGAACCAGCTGGCATGCCGCATCTTGCTCCGCCGCCAGCGCCGCCTCCAACTCCGGAATACGCAGGACCTTACGTTCACTCTCTGTCACCTGCTGGACAAGAGTTTCATTCCGTTGGCGCTCTTCGGACAGCGCTCCCTCCAACTCATCCAGCCTCCGAACCTGTCGCGAGAAGTCGGCCAATTGCTCCGAGAGCGCCGCACGATGCCCCTGTTCATCGGCCAACGTCTGCTCAAGCATCTCGGCACGAGATCTCAACTCCTCTATCTGGCTACGATGCTCGTCGATGGTCCTTTGCATGTCTTGCGTTCGTTCTTGATTCTGTCGAGACTGCGCCTCAAGCTCCTGTTCAAGTTCTGCAATACGTGCCTCGCGCTGAGCCAAGAGTTCCCCCGAAGGGAACATCGTGTTGGTCGAGCGCGTAGAGTCCACGGAGGAGGCGACAGGATCCAAGCCGATGGGTACATTCAGAGAAGCGTCTGTCACCGGATGGGGAATTGATGGCATGTCAGTGCCCAGGGGTAAGGATGTGGTCGAATACCGTTCAATCGGCAATGCCTTCTCGGCCGTAGCGGCCGATGTCGGGCCTGTATTTTCGGCGATTTTCGACTGACACTTGGTCAACAATTCCAATACCCGATCCTTCAGCGAAGATCCTTGAAAGGGTTTCTTCAAGACGCCGTCAGCTTTACAGAACTCGGCCTGTTTAGAAACCTCCTCATTGACGATCCCGCTGATAAGCAGCACGGGAATATCAGCTAAATTGGCCTGTCCGCGAATGAACGAACAGACTTCATATCCGCTCTTGTCGGGCATGATGACGTCCGAAACAATGACATCAGGGCGGTCCTTGCTGACCAGCGCGAGGGCCTCCGAGCCGTTGGCCGCCAGCGTCACACCCATTCCGGCCTCGGTCAATAAACGCTCCGCTACTTTCCGAACGGCGATACTGTCATCAGCAATCAGAATTTTGGGCATCTCATTCCTCTAACCAAATGTTGCTTCGGCGGACCGGATCTGTGGTGAGTCGATCAGCCGCCTAGGGTCTTGAGATTAATAATGGGGATCTCTTCCTCTCCAATCGTACACGTCCCAAGAACATCAGGGTCGGGACCGCTGTGAATGCGCACGCGCGCTCCATCCACGGTATGCAGTGAGGGAATTCGTCCGTCGATACAGATGGCCAACGGACCATCGGCATGTTTTATGATCAAACAGAGAGAGCCCTCCTGGAAGCCGGAATGCCCAAATTTTTCCGCAAGCTGATAGACGGGCAACATCTCGTCATTGCGATGAATGACAGACGTCACGAAGGGGGTTGTACTGGGGATAGTCGTGGCTCCGGTCCACGGTTCGATGCCCCAGACCTCATCAATCCTTGCGGCCAACCGTTCATTACCCACGGAAAAAACCATGAATTGTTGCTTCCGAACCTCGACACGCTTCCGGCCACCCCGTTCGATGTCGGCACCTTGCTGGCTTCGTAGCATGCTGCACCTCACCTCCCCGGGACGCCGAGAGCGGAAACCATCGTCGTGTTCGAATCGACTTCTACGCGCGGTTGGAGAAGCCCATCTGCCGCTTTCCTGCGACACTCACGCCGGACCATAAATTCTCCAAGATCCAGACTCTGCGCAGGAAGGTCCAGCATCCAATAGGGATTCACCACACATGCAACCTGCTTGGATTCCTTCACGAGACCGCAAAACCATTCTCGCTCACGCCCTCGAAAGTGCCGCGGAAGCGGATGAACTCCGTCGACCTCCAGTTCGATGAGACCAATAACCTTGTCCACCAGAAATGTGCGCGATCGCTCCCCCCGGCCATATAGAATCATTCGCGTATCGACTGTAGTCTGAATCACGCCCAGTCCCATTCGCTGAGACAGGTCAAGAGTGCCGCTTACCTCGGCCGTGATGGGAGAAGACACACTACGAACCCAATCGGCAAGAAACGCAACGTGATGATTGGAAATCACCGTGACCATGCACCTGATCACCCGCACCATCACCTGATCGTCTGCAGTCTGTCCGCGGAGCGTCATCGGTGTTCGTCATTCTGCCAGCGAAGCAAGGTGCCGACAAAGATTTCCTATTTTCCGACGTTCATCGCTCTTCCCGTCCATCGTTGGATTTCTTGGATCAATGCACGTTCTTCAACCGGTTTGGCAATGTACCCGGACGCACCGGCTGCCATGGCCATGTG
The DNA here is from genome assembly GCA_015709715.1 of Nitrospira sp. Lineage (NCBI taxonomy): Bacteria > Pseudomonadati > Nitrospirota > Nitrospiria > Nitrospirales > Nitrospiraceae > Nitrospira > Nitrospira sp. The sequence goes on along the minus strand of CP054184.1, from coordinate 166 downwards.
CCGATGTTTGTCGCCGGCCCGGGTCGTCATGACCAGGATGGGTGTCGTTTGCATCTGGGGCCTTGCTCGGAGCGCTTGAATCACTTCGTATCCATTCAAACGCGGCATCTCGAGGTCCGTGATAATGAGCTGATACTGCTGCGTCGCCGCCTTACGACATCCTTCC